>DASQSE010000019.1:0-78811 GCA_035642535.1 Jatrophihabitans sp.
CATCGCCGGCGGGGTGCCGGCGTCCGCGAGCCGGGCAGGCAGGTCCGCCAGCACGCCGCGGGCAGCGCGCGCCAGCGCGACCTCGGCCGTCGCGTCCGGCCACGGCGGTGCGCCGGTCAGCGCATGCAGCGCCACCCCGGCGAGCATGAAGACGTCACTCGGCGGGCCGGGCACGCAGCCCGCCGCCACGGCCGGGTCGACGTAGGCGGGCGTCGCCTCAGCGTCGGCGTCGTCACCGGTCAGCCGGGCCACCCCGACGTCGGAGAGCAGCGGGGCACCGGACGAGGTGAACAGGATGTTCGCCGCGCTCACGTCGCCGTGCACGACGCCCTGGTCGTGCAGGTAAGCGAGTGCTGCCGCGGCCGGTGCGATCGCGGTGATCACCTCGCCCGGCGCGAGCCGCTCGCGGGCCCGGAGCAGCCTGGCCAGTGATCCGCCGTCGGCGAGATCCAGGACGAGCACGACGTCCTCGTCGGTGACCAGGAGGCTGTGCAGCCGCACGAGGTTGGGGTGATCGAGCGCCGCGAGCAGCGCTGCCTCGGCGTGCGCGCGGCGGCGCTGCTCCTCGTCGCGAACCGT
The DNA here is from genome assembly GCA_035642535.1 of Jatrophihabitans sp. Taxonomy (GTDB): domain Bacteria; phylum Actinomycetota; class Actinomycetes; order Mycobacteriales; family Jatrophihabitantaceae; genus Jatrophihabitans. The sequence goes on from DASQSE010000019.1 coordinate 580, forward strand.
GATCCGTTTCAGCGCAACGGAGGTGCCCGAGGCGAGCACCCGCGCCTGCCAGACCGCGCCGGAAGCGCCACTGCCCAGGAATCGCTCGACCGCGTACCCGCGGACCCGAAGCGGCGTCATGATCCCGACCGTAGGGCCGGCGCGCCCGCGCCTCGGGGTTATCCACAGCCCGAGATCGCGCGATCAGTCAGCCGCGTCCGCCGTCGCCAGTCGCGACGGCCACCAGATCTTCTTGCCGATCTCGTGGCTGAGCGCGGGCACCAGGATCGAGCGCACCACGATCGTGTCGAGCAGCACGCCGAAGGCCACTGTGAATCCGACCTCGGCGAGGAACACGATCGGCAGCACGCCGAGCACGACGAACGTCGCCGCCAGCACCGCGCCCGCTGACGTGATGACGCCACCGGTGACCGCGAGGCCACGCACGATCCCCTGCCGCGTCCCGTGCCCCAGCGTCTCCTCCCGGACCCTGGTCATCAGGAAGATGTTGTAGTCGATGCCCAGCGCGACCAAGAAGATGAACGCGAAGAGCGGGAAAGCCGGGTCGGCGTTCGCGAAGTGGAAGACGTGGTTGAAGAAGATCGCGCTGACTCCCAAGGCCGCGGCGAAGGACAGCACGACGGTGGCGATCAGGATGATCGGTGCGATCAGCGCCCGCAGCACGATCCCCAGCACCACCATGATGACCACGAGCACCAGCGGGATGATCAGCTTGTTGTCGTGCCGCGACGCGTCCTGCACGTCGAGGTTCACCGCCGACTGCCCGCCAACGAGCGCGTCCGCACCGGGGATGGCTTCGACCGCGGCGCGGATCCGTTTGACGGTGTCGTAGGCCGCCTGCGAGTCGTACGTCGAGGTGAGCGTGGCATCGACGAGCGTCTCGCCGTTGACGGGGTGGACCTGCAGGAACGGGGGTGGGCAGCCGTGGCTGGTGTTTGCCAGCGCCGCCGCGCCCGGGTGCGCCTGCACGTAGGCGGCCGCCTTCTGGTAGTCGAGGCGCACGCAGACGGCGTCCGGTGTACTCGCAACGCCCGGCACCTGCCGAACGCGCTCGATCACCTGCGGCGCCTCGTCGACATTGGCGAGGATCACCGCGGGCGCACCGGCGCCCTTGGCGAAGTTGGCGTCGTAGATCTGCTGCCCGGTGATCGCGTCGGGCGTGTTCGTGAAGCCCTTCTCCGTCGGCAGCCCGTCGGTCTTCAACGTGAAGACGCCGATGACGCAGATGATGAGCGCGACCACGGCAGCCACCCAGCCGCGCCGCTGATGCGTCGCCAGCGCCTTCGAGAACCGGCCCCACATCCCGTGCACGACCAGGATGTCGGTCTGGTGGTCGAGCCGCGGCCGGCGCGGCCAGAAGATCCAGCGTCCGGAGATGACGAGCAGCGCCGGCAGCACGGTCAGCATCACGAGCACGGTGCATCCGATGCCGATGGCGCACACCGGCCCGAGTCCGGCGGTGGAGTTGAGTGCAGCGAAGGTCAGGCAGATCAGGCCGAGGATGACGGTCACCGCCGAGGCAAGAATCGGCGGCGCGGCCCCCTTCCATGCCGCGAGCATCGCGTCCACCCGGCTCTGGTAGTCGTGCAGCTCTTCTCGGTAGCGGCTCACCAGCAGCAGCGCGTAGTCGGTGCCGGCACCGATCACGAGCACCGACACGATCCCCTGGCTCTGCCCGTTGAGGGTGATGACGTCGTGCTTGGCGAGGTTGTAGATCGCGATCGACGCGGCCCCGAGCGCGATCACCGCGCAGATGAGCGGATAGGCCCACAGGATCGGGCTGCGGTAGACGACGAGCAGGATCCCGACGACCACCGCACCCGCGGCGATGAGCAGCGTGCTGTCCAGCCCGCTGAACGCGTCGATGAACGCGACGATCACGCCACCGGCTCCGGCGCTGTGCACGGCGAGACCGTGCGGTGCGCCGTCACGGGCGGCCTTCAACACGGCCTTCTCGGTGTCGACGAGATCCGGGCCCGTGACCGACTTGCCGTTCTCCTTGCCGATGAGTGGCACCGACGTGGCGGCCACGTCGTCCTTGAACTCCGGGAACCCGACCTCGTCGACCGAGACGCCCTTGACCGCCTTGAACTTCGCGACGTTGCCCCTGATCCACGCCTTGTCGGCGGCGGTCAGCCCACCCTCGCGCTGGTAGACGACGAACCCCGGGATCGACTGGATCGCGGTGAACTTCTCCTGCTCGTTCGCGACCTTCGTCGAGTCGGCAGAACCCGGCAGGAACGAGGAGTTGTCGTTCTTCTGGACGTCCTGGAGCTTGCCCTGGTAAGACGAGCCGGAGCCGCCGATCAGGAAGAACAGCACCGCTAGCGCGGCGAAGACCCAGACGATTCGTGGCCGGCGCGGCTTCGCGGCCGTCTCGCTCGGAGCCTGGTCGACCGCCGTCATCTGCCTGCCCCCCTCATGGTTATCTGCACGGTATCCGCCACGGACGCCCGATTCGACAGGGTTTCAGCCCTATTCGGCCGTTACATTCGTCAGGAGACGCGCGGCGACCCCCGGTACGGTTGACCCGTGGGTGAACTGCGGATGATGCGGGTCGGCCTGATGCCGTACGAGCCGGCCTGGGCCCGCCAGCGCGAGATTCACGACGCGGTCGTCGCCGGCACCGCGCCCGACACAGTGCTCTTGCTCGAGCATCAGCCCGTCTACACGGCAGGCAAGCGGACCGAGCCGTGGGAACGCCCCGTCGACGGGACGCCCGTGATCGACGTCGACCGCGGCGGACGGATCACCTGGCACGGGCCGGGGCAGTTGGTCGGCTATCCGATCGTGCGGCTTCCCGATCCCGTCGACGTCGTCGCCTATGTGCGCCGGATGGAGCGGGTCCTCATCGACGTGTGCGCCGAGGTCGGGGTCGCCGCCGCGCAGGTCGAAGGACGCAGCGGCGTGTGGCTGCCGGCTGACGACAAGGGCCCGGAGCGCAAGATTGCAGCGATCGGCATCCGCGTGGCGCGCGGGGTGACGCTGCACGGGTTCGCGCTCAACTGCAACCCGGACATGTCCTGGTTCGCGCGCATCGTCCCGTGCGGGATAAGCGATGCCGGGGTCACGTCACTCAGCAAGGAACTAGGACGCGAGGTGCCGGTCAGCGCGGTGTTGCCCGTCGTCGAGCGGCATCTCCCCAGGCTGTTCGCCGAGGCTGTCGCCGCCGTGTAGCCCTCGTGTCCAGACGCGCGAGGTTCGGCGACGACCGACTCCAAGTCGTCCGGCTCGCGACCGTCGGCGTCGTGTGGCTCGCCGGCCTCGGGGCCGGATTCTTCGCCTTCCTCGCCGGCGTCGCACGCTCTGGCTGCAGCAGCGGCGACGACGCCTTCGCCTGTCACACGTCCGGGTCGGTCGTCGGCTGGCTGCTCGTCGCCGCCGTGATCGCGGTCGTCACCGCGGTCACGCTCACGACACTCAACCGCCCGGCACGCGGTGTATTGATCATCGGCAGCCTCGCATTCGCCGCGCTCGTGTGCTGCTTCGTCGCGGCCCATAGCCTCATGGCCACCGCGTAACGTGGGTGAGGTGACTGCAGTTCGTCCCGACGGCCGCCGGATGCTGCGCATCGAGGAGCGCAATGCCCGCACCCCGATCGAGCACAAGCCCGAGTGGATCAAGGTGCGGGCCAAGATGGGCCCCGAATACTCCGAGCTGAAGGCACTGGTGGCCCGCGAGGGCCTGCACACGGTCTGCCAGGAAGCGGGCTGCCCGAACATCTACGAGTGCTGGGAAGACCGCGAGGCGACCTTCCTCATCGGCGGCGACCAGTGCACGCGGCGCTGCGACTTCTGCCAGATCGACACCGGCCGGCCGCAGCCCCTCGACCGCGACGAACCGCGCCGGGTGGCCACCAGCGTCCAGGCGATGGGCCTGCGCTACGCGACCGTCACCGGCGTAGCCCGCGACGATCTCGACGACGGCGGCGCGTGGCTGTACGCCGAGACGGTGCGGCAGATCCACGCCTTGAATCCCGATACCGGGGTGGAGCTGCTCGCCCCGGACTTCAACGCGGTGCCCGAACTGCTCGCCGAGGTGTTCGCGAGCCGGCCCGAGGTCTTCGCACACAACATCGAGACGGTGCCGCGCATCTTCAAGCGCATCCGGCCGGCGTTCCGCTACGAGCGGTCACTGGACGTGCTGCGCGCGGCCCGCGCAGACGGTCTGGTCACGAAGTCGAACCTCATCCTCGGCATGGGCGAGCGGCGCGACGAGATCAGTCAGGCGCTGCGCGATCTGCGCGATGCCGACTGCGAGCTCGTCACGATCACCCAGTACCTGCGCCCGTCGGCCAAGCACCACCCGGTCGAGCGCTGGGTGAAGCCGGAGGAGTTCGTCGAGTTGCGCGAGGAGGCCGAGCAGCTCGGCTTCGCCGGCGTCATGAGCGGCCCTCTCGTCCGCTCGTCCTATCGCGCCGGGCGCCTCTACCAGCAGGCGGCTGCGGCCCGCTGAGTCAGTGCCAGTCGGTGCCGTACCGCACGTTGTTCGACCACACGGGCTGGTAGCGGACGCCGTCCTTTGGAGTCGCTGCCGCGTACTGCCAGCCGTGTCCCGCATAGACCGCGACGTGGTAGGCGGAGCCACCGCTCATGTAGAAGACCAGATCACCGGGACGGGCCCGGCTGTGCGCGATTCGTCGCATGCCGCGCCGCTGCCCGTCGGCATTGTGGACGAGCTTGCGCACCCGCGCCTGTTGGTACGCGTACTTGGTGTACCCGGAGCAGTCGAACCCGGAGGGCGAATCGCCGCCGGCGACGTATCGCGCGCCGACGTACTTGCGCGCCACGTACACGATGCGCGCGCCGGGCGATGGGTAGTGGTGCCGCACCGCGCGCTTGCCGACCGTCGTCAACGGCGCGGGTACGTGCACGCCCCTCGTCTTCGCGATCACGCGACCGGCGCGCGCCGTCCGCTGCACCGTCAAGGAGTAGCGGTGCGCGCCGACGAGGTGGAACTTCTGATCCGCCTGCGCGGACGGCTTGTCGGCGTGCACTCGGCCGACGTATTCGCGGTCCACGTAGAGCCGGACGCTGACCGACTTCCTGGGCCGGGCCGGGTCGTACGCCCATCCCGTGATGTGCAGCCGGTGCGTGAAGGTGTTCTGGACCGCCATGCTCACATGTCCCGCAGGCGGCGCGGGCGCACCGTCCGCCGATGTGACGACCGGGCCGACCAGGCCGACTAGGCCGACTAGGCCGACTAGGCCGACTAGGCCGATCAGGCCGATTAGGCCGAACGAAGCGCAGCCGACAACGCCGGCCAGCAGGGCCCTCCCTATGGCAGCGAACCTCGCAGATAACATTTTGTTAACATCGGTCGATGCCGGATCAAGTTGAGTCCGGACGGGAACCTCGCGCGGCCGGAGGCGCTCAACTCCCGCACTATCCTTGACGCCATGGCGAAATCCGCGGGGTCTGCGAAGCCCAAATTGAGTCGCGAGGACAAGAAAGCCCTGCGGACTGCCAAGCGGCAGCAGCGGCGCGATACCTGGCGAAACCTGAAACAGGCCTTCACGCTGACGCGGCAGGCCGACCCGCGCTTCATCCCCGTGATGGTCATGTGGGCGGTGCTTGCTGCGGCGGCCGTCTTCGTCGCCGTCTTCTTCATCACCGGCTCGTTCTACCTCCCGATCCCGATCGCATTGATCTTCGGCGTTCTCGTCGGGATGTTCGTCTTCTCGCGGCGCGCGCAGCGCTCGATGTTCGCCCAGGCCGAGGGGCAGGCCGGGGCGGCCGGCTGGATGCTCAAGCAGCAACTGCGCGGCGACTGGCGCCTCACGGAGGCCGTTGCCGGCACCACGCAGCTCGATGCCGTTCATCGGCTCGTCGGGCGGCCGGGCGTCGTGCTGGTCGGCGAAGGTGCGGCGCACCGCGTCCGCGGCCTCCTCGCGCAGGAGAAGAAGCGCACCGCACGGGTCGTGGGCGACACGCCGATCTACGACATCACCATCGGCACCGGCGATGGCGACATCCGGCTCGCCAAGCTGAACCGATACCTCCTCAAGCTGCCGGCCAACCTGTCGAAGACCGAGGTCGGCGCCTTGGAGAAGCGGCTCGCGGCGCTAGGCGGCAGCCGGGCGATCGGCCTGCCCAAGGGGCCGATGCCGCAGGGCGCGAAGATGCGCAACATGCAACGCACCGTCCGGCGACGGAGCTAACAACGCGGCGATGACGACCCAGCAGACCTACCGCGGCGAGAAGATCGGCCTTCCGCAAACCGGCCGCGGCGCGCTGGCCCAGACCGGCCCGCGCCTCTTGGCGTTCGTGGTCGACGCGATCGCCTCGACGCTGGTCGCGGCGCTGTTCGTCCACCATGGCGGGAGCACCTTCGCCGACCGGTTGCCGGGGAGCTGGAGCCTCATCCCGTTCGCCCTCGATTACATCGTCGGAGTGCTCGTCGCGGGCCGCACCATCGGCATGTACCTCACCGGGCTGCGCGTCATCCGGGTCAGCCGCGACGTGTCGGTCGACCCGCTGCGGATCGTCGCGCGAACGGCCCTGCTCTGCCTGCTCGTCCCCGCGTTGATCTTCGATCGAGACGGCCGCGGGCTGCACGACCGGCTCACCGACACCGCCGTCGTGCGGGCCTGAGACGAGTGCTTAGGCTGGGCACGCAGGTGAAACGTCCCGGAAACATGCCGGGCATAGGTTCGCGGCTTCACGACAGTTCACGGAGGACGGATGTTCACTAGCGCCGATGAGGTCTTGCGTTTCATCAGGGATGAGAAGGTCGAGTTCATCGACATTCGATTCACCGATCTCCCAGGCACCCAACAGCATCTGAACACGCCGGCGCGGTTTGTCGACGAGAAGTTCTTTACTGACGGCATCCAGTTCGACGGCTCCTCCATCCGCGGCTTCGCGCAGATCCACAAGTCGGACATGACCTTGATCCCGGACCCGGCTACCGCGTACGTCGATCCGTTCCGGTCCGCGAAGACGGTCAACATCAACTTTTCGATCGTGGATCCGCGCACCGGCGAGCCGTACGAACGCGACCCGCGGCAGGTCGCGCAGAAGGCCGAGGCGCATCTGCGGACCACCGGGATCGCCGACACGATGTACGTCGGTCCGGAGGCGGAGTTCTACGCGTTCGACGACGTGCGCTTCGAGACCAGGCAGAACGCCGGCTTCTACTACATCGACTCGATCGAAGGTCAGTGGAACACCGGCCGCGAAGAGGCCGGCGGCAACCGCGGCTACAAGACGCGCTACAAGAGCGGGTACTTCCCCGTCCCGCCGACCGACCACTACGCGGACCTGCGCGACCGGATGGTGACGACGCTGCTCGACGCCGGCCTAGGCGTCGAGAAGTCGCACCACGAGGTGGGGACGGCCGGGCAGGCCGAGATCAACTACAACTTCAACACGCTGACCCACGCGGCCGACGACCTGCTCAAGTACAAATACATCATCAAGAACGTCGCGTGGGCGAACGGCAAGACCGTCACCTTCATGCCCAAGCCATTGTTCGGCGACAACGGATCCGGCATGCACTGCCACCAGTCGCTGTGGAAGGACGGCGCGCCGCTGTTCTACGACGAGCTGGGTTACGCCGGTCTTTCCGACGTCGCCCGCTACTACATCGGCGGGTTGCTGCACCACGCGCCGTCACTGCTGTCGTTCACCAACCCGACCGTCAACTCGTACCACCGGCTGGTGCCCGGGTTCGAAGCGCCGGTCAACCTGGTCTACAGCCAGGGCAACCGGTCGGCGTGCATCCGGGTGCCGATCACCGGGACGAACCCGAAGGCCAAGCGCATCGAGTTCCGCATCCCCGACCCGTCCTGCAACCCGTACCTGGCATTCGCGGCGATGCTGATGGCCGGGGTGGACGGCATCAAGAACAAGATCGAGCCGCCGGCACCGGTCGACAAGGACCTCTACGAACTACCGCCGGACGAGGCCGCGGCGATCGCCCAGGTGCCGGGTTCGCTCTCCGAGGTGCTCGACAACCTCGAGGCCGACCACGAGTACCTCACCGAAGGCGGCGTGTTCACCGACGAACTCATCGAAGCGTGGCTCGACTACAAGCGCTCGAACGAGATCGACCCGATCCGGCTACGCCCGCACCCGCACGAGTTCGAGCTGTACTACGACGTCTGAGCAGTCCTGGCGCGAAACCCCCCGGAGTTTCCGGGGGGTTTCGTGTTTCTTGCCCGCGTCGGCGGCAGTCGCGATCCGCGAAGCCGACTGACTCAGCCTCACCAGCGCTCGCGCCGCAGCAGTCGCACGCCGCCGATGATCAGCAGCCCAGCGACGAGCGCGTAGAACACCGCCACCGGCGAGAAGGTCCGCGATCCGTCCGGCAGCGCGAGCAACGTGATGACGAACGCGGCGAGCAACATCCCGCGACCGACCTCGTGCGCCCAGCGATCCGGGACAAGCGGCTCGGTTCGGCTCATATGCTCAGTTTCCCCCTCAATCGGCGCTCGTGCACCTTTTCCAGAAACGCTCGTGCCTCGTCCGTGATCAACACGGCCGAACCGTCGTCAGGCGACGGTTCGCGCCTGTTGATCACGAGTAGGAGAGATGCACAGAGGGAGGTGACCGGGGCGACGCCCGCTGCGTTGGAACGGGAGCCGGCGCGCAGCGACGGGTAGCGACTACTTGGAATGCTTTGGAGGAGGTCCCGTGCTCGCGTTCATCCTGTTCCTGATCATCCTGTGGATAGTCCTGGGCATCATCGGCGCAGTTGTCCACGGCCTGATCTGGCTGCTCATCATTGCCGCGATCCTGTTCATCGCGACGCTCGTATTCGGCGGCTTTCGCCTCGGCCGAAGATGACCACTGCGGCCCGCGCCGGTGGTTGTGACCGTCTGCTGGGTAGATGTTTGGCGTGCCGGAGTTGAACGCGCGGTTCCGTCAGTGGGCCGCAATGGCGCGGCAGCGCGGGCCGGCGACGATCGGGCGGGCACTCCGGCTCAGCGTGGCCGCCGTCGCGGCATACGGCGTGGCGCTGCTGATTGTCGCCGACCAGCGACCGGTCACGGCTGCGCTCACCGCCCTGCTGATCGTGCAGGTGACACTCGCCGGCACGCTCTCGGACACGCTCCGGCGCGTGCTGAGCGTGCTCGCCGGTGTCGGCATCGCGATCGGCGTCTCGGCGTCTGCCGGCTTCACGTGGTGGAGCCTCGGCGCCCTCGTCGTGACCGCCATCCTGGTCGGTCAACTGCTGCGGCTGGGCACGCACCTGCTCGAGGTACCGATCAGCGCGATGCTGATCCTCGCGGCCGGTGGCGCCGGATCCGCCGCGACGGACCGCGTCATCGAGACCTTGATCGGCGCCGCCGTGGCCGCCCTGCTCAACCTGGCGGTGCCGCCGAGCACGCGGACGAAGACGGCGGGCGAGGCCGTCGAGGCGTTCGCGGCCCGACTCGCCGACTTCCTGGAGCGCATCAGTCGCGCGCTGACCGAAGCGCCGCTGCCGCCCGAGCAGGCGTTCGACTGGCTGCGTGAACTGCGCGAGATCACCGGTGATACGGCACAGGTCGACCGCGTCCTCGCGGAGGCGCAGCAGAGCCGAAGATTCAACCCGCGCGCCGTCGGGTTGATGGACCCGGTGCCTGACCTGCGCAGCGGACTCGACGCGCTCGAGCACTCCGGCGTGGCACTGCGCACCGTGATCCGATCCATCGCAGAAGGCATGCGCGGCGTCATTGCCGGTGGCGCGGACGGCGCAGGGATGTCTGACGCGGAGGTCGAGGTGCGCCGCGCGATCGCCGATCTGTTGGCCCGACTCGGCCGGTGCATCGTGGCATTCGGCGCGGTGATCCGGTTCGGCGACGCGGGCGGCGAAGACCTCGCCCAGACCCTCGCCGCCGCGCGCGAAGCGCACGCGCACCTGGCCGAACTGCTGCTCATCGATCTGCGCGAGACGACTGCGCTGTGGCAGGTGCACGGTTCCTTGCTCGCCGCCGTGGAGCGCGTGCTCGCCGAGCTGGACGTCGAAGAGCTCGCCCGCACGCGAGAGGAGCGTCGCAGCGACGCGCTCGCCCGTGCGCGAACGACCACACAGGCCGCGCAGCGGTTGCGCTCGCACGCGCGTAGCGTCGTGGTGCAGAACCCGCGCATAAGGCCGTACCGGCGGAGATGATCCTCGGGTAAGCAGCATCGCGTGCTCCCGATGTACTTGCCGTGGCGGTGTTCCAAGCAGCCGTCGTCCCGCAGCGCGACCGCTCGGTGCGGGCTCCGTCGCCCAGCTGAACGCGCCAGATGGGTAGGACCTGGATAGCGGGGTTCATCGGGGACCCGGAAACCGTGGAAGGCGCGATCTGATCATGGGATTGATGGGACGGACCCTGGCCAAAGGCCTCGGCGCCGGCGCGGCCGGTACGACTGCGCTCAACGCCGTGACCTATGCGGACATGGCACTGCGCGGACGCGGGCCGAGCGAGTTGCCGCAGCAGTCGATCGAGCACCTGGCCGGGCAGTTCGGGGTCAACATTCCCGGTGCCGGGGAGACGCGAGACCATCGCGTCGAGGCATTCGGCGCGCTCGGCGGGCTGGGTACCGGCCTCCTCATCGGAGTCGCGGCGGCGGCCTTCGGGCCGATCACCCGACGCTTGCCGGTGCCGTTGGCCAGCCTGCTGATCGGCGGGTCCGCGATGGCGATGACTGATGTGCCGATGAGCAAACTCGGTCTCACGGATCCACAGAAGTGGTCGGCCTCCGACTGGCTGGCCGACGCGCTGCCGCACCTCGCTTACGGCGTGGTGACGGCCGCGATGCTGCGCCGCATCGGCGGGCGCGGAGCGGGCGTCCGGAAATGACGAAGGAACCGCTGCCGGGTCGGGGCAAGGAGCGGCAACTGACAACGGTCGAGCGGCGGATCGAAGCACCGGTCGAGCAAGTGTTCGGCACGCTGGCGGACCCGTGGCTGATTCCGGTGTGGGTCGTCGGCGCAACGCACATTCGAAACGTCGACGCCGAATGGCCCGCCCCGCACTCGCGGATCCACCATCAAGTCGGGGCTTGGCCGTTGTCGATCTCGGACAGCACGGCAGTGGTCCGGTACGAGGAGCCGTCGGTCCTCGTGCTCCAGGGCCGCGCCTGGCCGATCGGCGAGGTGCGCATCGAGCTCACCGTCCAGCCGGACGGTGCCGGCTCGCTGGTGCGGATGGGCGAGGCGCCGACGTACGGGACGGCGCGGATTCTCGACAACCCGCTGCAACGCAAACTGCTCGCGGCACGCAACCGCGAGTCGTTGGCGCGCCTCGCGGCGGTGGCGGAGAACCGGCGGCCCGTTCCGGCTATGCCTCAGCGGTAGATGCGCGCGAAGGCGAAGTCGATCAGCCGTCGCCCGGCCAGTCCTGTCGGGCCGGCCCGGCGGATCGCCGCACGCGCGGCGTTCGCGCCCGGCGCGCCGTGCACACCTCCGCCGGGATGGGCGGCCGCACCGGCGAGATAGAGGCCGTCGATCGGTGTCTCGGACCGCCCGAGACCCGGAGTCGGTCGGAAGATCAACTGCTGGTGGATGTTCGCCGTCCCGCAGTTGACGGCACCGCCGACGAGGTTCACCTCCGAGGCCTCCAGGTCGGCCGGAGACAGCAGCCGTCGCTCGATCACCGCACGACGGAATCCCGGCGCGTGCTGCTCGATGGTGTCCTCGACGAGCTCGGCGTGTTCGTGGATCTCGTCCGGGGTCCGGACGGAACCGATCGGCACGTGCGTGTACGCCCACGCCGACTCGGTGCCCGCGGGCGAGCGACTCGGGTCCGAAGTCGTCATCTGACCGAGCACGATGAACGGCCGGCGCGGCAGTTCCCGCGTGGCGAGCGCCGCCGAGTAATGCGTCAGGCCGTTCATGTCGACGCCGAGGTGCACCGTGCCGGCTCGGCGGGCGTGGGCATTCGTCCACGGAATCGGGCCGGACAACACCCAGTCAATCTTCATCGTCGAGCTGTCCCATTGGAAGCGTTGCAGGTCCTCGTGCAGGCGATTCGGGAGCACGGCGGGGTCGAGCATGTCGCCGTACAGGGCAGGCGCAGAGACGTCGGCCAGGACGGTATGCGTCGGGATGCGCTCACCACTGTCGAGTTCCACCGCGACCACCGCGCCGCCGGACACGTGGATGCGCCGCACCGATGCACTCGTGCGTACCGAACCTCCGGCCTTCTCGAGACGGTGGACGAGCGCGTCGATGAGCGCACTCGAACCGCCGGCCGGTACCGGGAAGCCGACCGTCTGACCGAGCATGGCGAGCAGCCATCCGTAGATCGCGCTCCCGGCGGTCTCGGGTGGCAGGTCCGTGTGCAGCGCGTTGCCGGCAAGCAGCAATCGCGCGCCCTCGCCGCCGAACAACTCGTCGCCGGCGCGCCGCACCGGCTGCATCGCGAAGCGCACGAAGCGCAGCAGGTCGGCAGTGCCGAAGCGGCGCGCGAGCGCTACGCCGGATCGCAGCGGCGGGAAGGGAGTGAACAGCGCACGCAGCAGCGGCTGCTCGATGTTGCGGAATTGCTCCAGCAGTTGCGCCCAGGCCTTTCCGTCGCCTGCGGCGAATTCGTCCAGCGACGCGGCCGTTGTATCGAGATCGCGCGACAACAGCGCGGCGCGGTCGTCGGGCAACACGTGCGCGAGCACCGCCGGGGCGTGCGACCAGCGCAGACCGTGCGCCGGTAGGTCGAGAGCGGAGAGCACCGGCGAGGCCGCCCCGAGCGGATAGAACGCGCTGTACCGGTCGGTGACGAAATCCGGATGCAGCGAGCGGTCGGAGAAGACCGCGCCGCCGAGCCGATCAGTGCGTTCGAGGACGAGGACATCCCAACCGGCGTCGGCGAGCAGGTTTGCCGAGACCAATCCGTTGTGTCCGGCCCCGATCACGATCGCCTGACGTGACTTACTCACTTTCCGTGCTTACCCAGCCGCCACCCGTGCTGCACGCCGCCGGTGACCACCGCAACCCGGCACCGGGGCGGGAACCGTGTTACGCGCCATCCGGGTACCTCATGCGATGTCGATCAGCACCTTGCCGACGGCGCCGGACTCGACCGCGGCATGCGCGTCGGCGGCCCGTTCGAGCGGGAAGTGGTGCAGCGGCAGCCCGACCTCTTCGCCGACGCGGACGGCGCCCTCGGTCACGGCCGCGGTGACGTCCTCGACCGCGTGCGCCTTCGCGGCGGTCGGGACGGTGTAGAGCAGCACGAACTGCCAGCGGGCGTTGACCTGCATCATCGGCCGGATCGGCACGACCAGTTGATCGTCGGGCGTGCCGGCGTAGACGGCGACGGCACCGTCCGCGCGGAGTAGCTGCGCGTCGAGTGCGGCGTTCTGCGCGGCGGCCACCTCCACGACGACGTCGACGCCGCCCGGCGCAACTCGCCGGACCTCGTCGGCGACGTCCTGCCGCTTGTAGTCGATAACCTGGTCGGCACCGGCGGCCGCGGCCAGTTGGGCCTTCTGCGCGCTGCTGACCGTCGCGATCACGACGGCGTCCGACCAGTGCGCCAGCTGGATCGCCGCGTGTCCGACCGCACCCGCGCCGCCGGACACCAGGACGACGTGGCCGACAAGCGCGCCGGGGCCGAGCCGGGACGGGCCGCGCGCGGCGATCGTCAGGCAGCGGTGCGCGGTCAGGTACGGCACGCCGAGGTTGGCGCCGAGGTCGAACGACGCGGCGTCCGGCAGCGGAACGACCTGCCGACGCGGCAGCAACGCGTACTCCTGTGCAGTGCCCTCCGGTCGGCCGTGCGCGGCCTCCCACACCCACACGCGCAGCCCGAGCAACGCCTGCTCTACGCCCTCGCCCACTGCATCCACCACGCCGGCACCGTCCTGGTTCGGCACCTGCGGCGGGTCGACCGGGCTGCCCGGCGCGCTGCCGCCGCGCGCCTTCCAATCGGTCGGGTTCACGCCGGAGCGATGGATACGTACCCGTACCTCGCCCGGGCCCGGATCGGTCAGCGGGCGGTCGTCGAGTTCGAGGACGTCCGGACCGCCCGTCCTGCGATAGGTCACGGCACGCAACGCATCCCCTCCTTCCAGGTTCTCTCCGGACGGCCTACCCGTCGAGAGCGCGCGTCGAATCAAGTCAGGCCGAAGGTCCCGCAACGCCGAGCAGCTGCGCCCTGTCGTATCGGGTGGCACGAGCAGAAGCTAGACCCACGGGGGGTCATCATGAGGCGGCGCGTTCGGAATGTTTGCGGCGTGGTCGCCGCAGCCTGCAGCGTTCTTCTGCCCGCGGTCGGAACCTCGCCCGTACCGGCACTCGCGGCGACGACGGTGATCGCTTGCCCGCACGCCGCGTACGGCGTTCGCTACTACGCGCCCGGCGCCGGCAAGACCGTCGCACTAACCTTCGACGACGGACCGGGTCGCAGCACGACGCCGATTCTGCGGGAGCTCGCCCGAGAGCACGTCGAGGCGACGTTCTTCAACCTAGGCCTGTATGAGGCGCAGAGCCCGAAGAAGGTACGCACCGAGGACCACACCGGATTCGCCCTCGGTGACCACACCTGGGATCACCCGGACCTGACGCTGATGTCGCGCAAGCAGCAGGCCCGCGAGATCGATCGGGAGCGACGCAAGCAGGCGTCGATCACCGGCGCCTATCCGTGCATGCTGCGTCCGCCGTACGGCAACTACAACTCGGCGACCCTGCGTCTCGCACAGCGCCGCGGCATGCGCGTCTGGTACTGGTCCGTGGACACCGAGGACTGGAAGGCGAGCGGCTCGGACGACGCGTCCTGGATCAAGCGCATCGTCGCGCGCGCCGAGGCAGGCGGCACGATGCGGCACCCGGTGATCCTCATGCACAACCAGATCGGCGGTAACCCGGCCACCGTCGACGCCCTGCCGACGATCATCAAGTACTACAAGTCGCACGGTTACCGGTTCGTCGACCTCTACGGCCGCACCGGCCACCCGGTCATCCGGCACATCTCGCCCGCCGCAGGGCCGGCCGCCGGCGGAACCCGAGTCACGATCACCGGGCACGACTTCCGCGGCGTCCGGCGCGTCGTGTTCGGGCGCTCGGCCGGCACCAAGCTCCAGGTCGAGTCGGGGCGCAAACTGCTGGTGACCAGCCCCCGGCACGCGGCCGGCCGGGTGCACCTGCGCATCGTCACGACGTTCGGCACCTCGCCGAAACGAGCCCGCGACATGTTCCGCTTCCGCGCCGCATGAGGTGGTGCTTCGACGAGCTCGTAGGCTGATCAACGGGTCGTAGGTTGCCGATCGGGAGTGGGCCGCGCAGTCATGGACGACATGCCGCCTCGGTCGTACGGCCAGCTGATCGAGACGACTATGCGAATCGTCACCTGGAACGTCTGGGGCCGGTACGGTCCGTGGCAGCAGCGCGAGGCGGCGATCATCGCGACCTTGCGAGACGCGCGTCCCGACATCGTCGTGCTCACCGAGTCGTGGGCCAAGGGCGAGGACAGCCAGTGCGCCCGCCTGGCCGATCCGCTCGGCCTGCCGCATCACTGCTTTACCGGGCTGCCGGCGCAAGAGGACGAGGCGGCCCTGTCCGGGGTCGCCGTGTTGTCTCGCTGGCCGGTGCGGCGCGAGGCAAACCTCGCCTTCGGCAGTGCCGCTCGCGCGCAGTTCGCCGAACTGTCCGGTCCGCGGGGCCCGATCCAGGTCTACGGCGTGGCGATGGACGCCTGGTGGCTCGACGAGAGCCAAGCCCGTCAACACGCGGTGCGTGGGCTGCTCGCCCACCTCGGCCAGGCTCAGGACGAGCGGGCCGCGCTGATCGTGTGCGGCGATTTCAACGCCGACCCGGCGAGCGACGAGATCCGGATGCTCACCGGCCGCACTACTGCGCCCGTCCCGGGCCTGTCGTTCTGTGACGCGTGGGAGATGGCCGGCGCACCGACTCCGGGCCATACCTGGGCGAACGACAACCCCTGGGCCACCGCGCTCCTGTGGCCGAACCGCCGGATCGACTACATCTTCTCCGCCGCGCCGCGGCCCGGCGGCGCAGGTCATGCGGTGCGTACGGCGCTACTCGGCACCGACCCCGTTGACGACATCTACCCTTCGGACCACTACGCGCTGCAAGCCGACCTCCGCTACTGACGGTTCGAGTTGTCCGCCCTTCGTGGCGTGTGCACGTACTGACGGGCGGACAACTCGGTGAGAGAGGCGTCAGTCCATCCGTTGGCCGAGCCCGAGCATGTTCCCCTCGCTGTCGCGGAACCACGCGGCCCGCTCGCCGACGCCGCCGTCCGACGGATAGTTCCCCGCAACGTCGGCAATGCCGTTCACGGTCGTCAGACCCGGAACGCGGACGTCCTCGAACACGACACCGCGCTCGCGCAGTTCGGCGACGGCTGCTTCGATGTCGTCGACGCGCCAGCCCAGCTGGGTGTGTTCACCGGATGGTCGGCCGCTCGTTGCGAAGAGCGCGAAGATCGTGCTCCCGCATCGGTATTTCAGCCCGCCCGGCCGCTCCTCGGCCGGCTCCAGGCCGAGCTTGTCCGCGTACCACGCCCGGGCCCGCTCGAGATCCTGCGCGGGCAGCCGAGCGGCGACGTCGCTGCGTGCGAGCACCGTCACGTCCATCTCCCTCCGGTGGGTTGCCTACCTAAGGTAGGACGGCCACCGCAGGCCGAACTCATCGCAGCGTCGTGCGCTAGCGACTGCGCAGCGTCAGATTCACGACTGCCGGGAACGTGCCGGCCGCCGTGATCGTCACCTGGACGTCGAACGCCCCGTGCGCCGAGTAGGTGTGCGTGGCGGCCACCGAGTACAGGCCGTTGACGGTCGTGCTCGTGCTCGGCGTCCCGGACAGCACCGCCTGACTCGTCGTGCCGTCACCCCAGTCGACGGTCGCGCTCAGCGCGCCGGTAGCGAACCCGGGCGCGGACACCGCGGCGAGTGCGCCGCTGACGGTGCCGCTCCGGTCCACGGTCGGCGTGCCGGCTGCGGCGTCGAGCCGCCACGGCACTTCCGGGGTCGGGTAGAAGTTCGTCCCGGCGGCGAGCCAGCGGGCGCCCTGTGCCGCGAGCCGCACCACGAAGTCCTGGTACGCCGGACTCGACTTACCGGTGCGGTCGGCCTGCGGCGACCAGCCGAGTTCGGCGAGCGCGGGCAGCCGCGGGAACACCATATAGTCGATGTTGCTGGGGTTGACTACCGTCTCGGCCCACATCGCGCCCTCTACGCCGATCACGTCGTCGTCGGTGACGCCGTCGACGTAAGAGCCCGGATCCCAGTTGTAGAACTGGTCGACGTCGCAGCCGGAGTTGCACGCCCAGCTCAGGCCGAGCGAGGACGGTATGCCGGGCGCGTACTTCTGGTCGAGATACGCGTGCGTCGCCGGCGCCATGACGATCTTCATGCCCTTCTGCACCGCATTGGTCGCCGTCTCCGTGCCGGCGTCGGATCCCGACGCGGGGTTCCAGTACTCGGCGACCGATCCCGGCGCGAGTTGCGTGCCGGCACCGGAGATCTCCGCCCAGCCCATCACGGTCTTGCCGTGGCTGTTGACGACGCCGCCCTCGCGGTTGACGAGCGCCGCGTACCGATCGTGGGTGAGCACTGTGCTGGGCACCTCGTCGCCGCCGATGTTGTAGTACGGCCCCGGGGACATCGCCGAGAGTTGCGCGATGATCGCGGAGAGGATCGTCCAGGTGTTGTCGCTCTCCGGGCACAGCGCGCTGTAGCCGACGTCGCCGGTGAAGTTCCAGACCGGCGGATCGTTCGTGCTGCAGTTGATGTCCTGCGGATGCCCGTTGAGCAGCGGGTTGGACGTGTCGTTGTACTCCGACATGATGATCGCGTTGTTGTGCCCCGGCGTATCCACCTCGGGCACGACCGTCATGAAGTGCGCGGCCGCGTAGGCGACGACCTCCTTGTACTCCGCCTGCGTCCAGAAGCCGCCCGGATCCATGGTGCGTCCGCCGGTGCCGACCGAGCCCTGCCCGCCGATGTTGGTCAGGTTCGGGAAGCCGTTGATGACGATGCGGAAGCCCTGGTCGTCGCTCACGTGCAGGTGCAGCACGTTGATCTTGTATGCGGAGGCCTGGTCGATGAGCCGCATGACCGCGGACGGCGGCTCGAAGTGCCGCGCGATGTCGAGCATCACGCCGCGGTACTGGTAGCGCGGCGAGTCGGTGATGTGCATGGCCGGCATGGTCCACGCGACGTGTCGCACCGTCGGGCTGTCGATCCATGGTGGAAGCAGTTGGCGGATCGTCTGCACGCCGTTGAACAGCCCGTGCGGAGTGGCTGCGACGAGTGATACGCCGGCGCCGCTCACCTGGAGCCGGTAGCCCTCCGGGCCCGGCGCTGATCCGATCGCCAGCGAGATGTCCCCGCCGCGGGGTTGACCGGTGCCGACCGGCAGCCGGTAACCCGTGGCAGGCCGCAGGGCGGCGGCCAGGTCGTTCGCAACCGCCGCCGCCCCGGCTCCCGCGGCGACGACGCGTGCGTCGGCGCCGAGCGTGAAGTGCCCGGAGTCGACCGTCATCTGCGCCGGTTGCGGGATCACTTGCGGCGCCGGGTCGGCCGGGTCCGCACCTGCGGACGGCGCGGCGCTGACGGCGAGCCCGAGCCCGGTGACTGCAATGGCCACGAGCGAGAGGGCCTTCCTCGGGAGTGCGGTGAGTCTGGTCATGATGGCCCCCTCGGGTCACGGGAGATCAGTAGTGCAGGCCCGTCCCGAAGGACGCGATGACGGTTGACCCGTCGGCGCTGCGAATGGTTGCCGGCAGATGGCCCATCGGTTGGGCGCCGAACAGGTCGGCCACGAGCGCATTGAGAGTGTCCGACTGGTAGCCGTATGCGGCCACGAACGTCGGTGCGGACGGGAAATAGGCGAGGTCGTAAGGGGCGGCCAACGCGACGACGACGACCGGCTTGCCGGTGCCGAGCAGTGCCTGCACGAGGTGCTGCTGGCCGGCGTCGCCCCACGCGCCGTTCGTCGTGACCACGACCGCGTCCGAACTCTGCGCCGCGGTCACCGCGGCCGCAATGGTGGCCTGGCTCGGATTCGAGCCGGTGTAGACGCGCTGGGTGCTCACACCGTGGGTCGCGATCGAGGTGGCGAGCGTCTGCGTCGTGCCGAGTCCCCAACCGGTGACGAGCACCTTGTTGCCGGTGCCGGCGGCGAACGGCAGCACGCCGTCGTTGTTGCGGACGAGCGTGATCGAGTTCTGCGCAGTGCGGGCCGCGACGGCGTGCTGCGCCGGGGTGCCGACCTTCGATGCCGCGGCGCCCGCGTCGACGAGCGCGTTGTCGAACAGGCCGAGCTTCTCCTTCAGCCGCAGGATGCGCAGCACCGACTCGTCGAGCCGTGCCTGGCTGATCTCGCCGGACTGCACCGCCGCGCGCACTGCGTCGATGGATCCGCCGAGGTCGGACGGCATGAGCAGCAGGTCGTCGCCGGCGTCCAGCCCCTGCACGGCGCGCTGGTCGGCCGGGATGTCCTGCAGTGCCGCTGCCGAGAGGGCGTCGGTGACTACGACGCCGTTGTAGTCGAGCGTGCCGCGCAACAGCCCGGTGACGATCGGCTTCGACATGCTCGCCGGCATCCCCGACGGGTCGAGCGCCGGCGCGATGATGTGCGCGGCCATGATCGAATCCACACCCGCGCCGATCGCGGCGCGGAACGGCGGCAGGTCGTTGTGCTCGAACTGCTGCCTGGTCTCGTCGGTGACGGCCACGCCGTTGTCGGTGTTGACACTCGTGCTGCCCAGCCCGGGGAAGTGCTTGGCGGTGGCCGCAACGCCGGCACTCTGGTAGCCGGCGACCGACGCGGCGCTCATCGCGGCTACGGGAGCAGCGCGGTCGCCGAACGAGCGCGGCCCGTCGGCGCTGTTGGCCGGATTGGTGTTGACGTCGACCACCGGCGCGTCGTCGACGTTGATGCCGAGCGCGGCGAGTTCCGCGCCCGTGACGTGCGACATCGCGAACGAGGTGGGTGCCGAGAAGGTCGCGCCGATCGCCATGTTGCCCGGCGACACGGCCAGCGGCGCGCCGATCCGGACGACGTTGCCGCCCTCCTGATCGGTGCTGACGAGCAGCGGCGCGCCGCCGTCGGCCGCGGCCGCCTGCTGCAAACCGTTGGAGAGGTTCGCGATCTGCGTCGGGTTGGCGAGGTTGCCGCTCCAGGTGAAGTAGATGACCCCGCCGAGGTGGTACTTGGCCATGAGTTCGGCGCCGTTGTCGACGCCGTAGAGCGCCTGGTTCTGCGCCGTGTACGCCGGATCGGTCGTCGTCGCGGTGTCGCCGTAGACGTACGTCTCGAACAGTTGCCCGATCTTCTGGTCGAGGCTCATGCCGGCGAGTGCCGCCTGGGCCGGGTCGCTGCCTGCTGCGGTGGCCGGCACCGGCGCCGCGGCGGCGACCCCCCAGGCGAGGACGAACGCGCCGACAGCGGCGGCAACGCGGCGACCGAAACTATGCTGGTAAGTCATCAGGACCAATCCCCATATTGGTCTGTACCATGTGGATTGCACCAGTACAGCCGCTAAGCCGACCGGATGTCAATGTTGTCCGCATTTTTCCGTTCTTTCCGAGCCGCGCGCCCGGCATTCCGGCGCCCGCTGCCCGCGACTGGACTAGACCACTGCGGGCGATCATGCTTGACTGGTTCGTGTCGACGGAGCCGACCTCGAGGCGGTCTTACGTGAGCGGCGCAGACCCGCAACCGCCCCGCGAACCCAAGTACTACCTCGTCAAGCGGCACCTCGTCGCGGCCATCCAGTCCCTCGACCCGGGGACTGCCGTGCCCACCGAGCGCGTCCTCTCCGCGCAGTTCGGCACGTCGCGCGCGACCGTGCGGCAGGCGGTGCAGGACCTGGTCGCGGAAGGCCGGCTCGTCCGCCGCCAGGGATCGGGCACCTACGTCGCCGAACCGAAGCTGACGTGGCCGCTGCAGCTCGCCGGCTTCACCGAGCAGGCGGTCGAAGGTGGCTTCACGCCGTCGACCCAGCTGCTCGCCGCGGAGCGGATCCGCGCTGTCGAAGGCGTGGCCGCACGGCTGCGGATCCGGGTCGGCGACCCGGTGTTCCGGGTCGAGCGGTTGCGGCTGGCCGACGAGCGGCCGATGGCGGTCGAGACGTCGCACCTGCCCGCACGTCGCTTCCCGCGACTCGTCTCGCACATGCAGCGCGCGACGTCGCTCTATGCGGTGCTCAAAGACGTGTACCGGGTCGTCGCCGCCAGCGCCGAGGAGTCGATCTCGACCGCGCCGGCATCGCCACGCGAGGCCGACCTGCTGAAGACCGATACCGGCGCGCCGATGCTCGTGCTCGGCCGGCACACCTTCGACGCCGACGACGAGCCGATCGAATGGGTCACGAGCTGGTATCGCGGCGACCGAGTCACGTTCGTCGCCGAGTTGCTGCCGCGGAAGTGACGCCAGTGACGAGCGCGCACCCGACGGTGCTGGCGAACGCCCGGGTGGTCACGCCCCGCGGCGTCCTCGACCGCGGCTGGGTAGCTGTCGAGGACGGCCGGATAACAGCCGTCGAAGGCGGCCGGCCCCGGGCTGCCGCGGAGGACCTCGCCGGCGCGTGGCTGCTGCCGGGCTTCATCGACATGCACGTGCACGGCGGCGGCGGTCACGATTCCGCCGCGTCGCCCGACGATCTGGCCGCGGCCGTCGCGTTCCACCGCATGCACGGCACGACGCGCACACTCGTCTCGCTGGTCACCGCACCCGTGGCAGCGCTCGTCGAACAACTCGGCTGGATCGCGGACGCGGCGCAGGCCGGGCCGACACCGAACGGCCACGTCGTGGGCGCGCACTTGGAGGGACCGTTCCTGTCTCGTGCACACTGCGGCGCACAGAATCCCGCGCACCTGATCGAGCCCGATGCAGCGATCTTGGAGCGGCTCGTCGCGGCGGCGGGCGGCACGCTGCGCAGCGTCACGATCGCGCCGGAACTGCCCGGTGCGCTGCGCCTGATCCGTGCGCTGCGCGCAGGCGACGTGCTGATCGCGCTCGGCCACACGGACGCGACCTACGCGCAGGCGATGGCCGCGATCGACGCCGGGGCGATGGTGGCGACGCACCTGTTCAACGGCATGCGGCCGCTGCATCACCGCGAGCCGGGCGTCGTCGGGGCCGCACTCGCCTCCGGCTTGTGCTGTGAGGTGATCAACGACGGGATCCACGTGCACCCGGTGATCACGTCGCTGATCGCGGAGCATCCCGAGCGACTGGTGCTCATCACCGACGCGATCGACGCGGCGGGCGTCGGCGACGGTGAGTTCGTCCTCGGCGGGCAGCCGGTCCGGGTGCACCACGGCGTGGCGCGCCTGGCGGCAACCGGGTCGCTGGCGGGCAGCACCCTCACGATGGACGCGGCGCTGCGCCGCGCCGTCCGCGACTGCGGCCTGCCGATCGAAGTGGCCTCGGCCGCGGCGTCCGGCAATCCCGCGCGCCTGCTGGGCATCGACGACAGGTGCGGCGCGATCGCCGTCGGCCTCGACGCCGACCTCGTCGTGCTCGACGACAAGTTGCGTGTCACCTCGGTGATGGCGGGCGGCCGGCGCCACGAGTCGCGTGTGGCGTGACCTCCTAGGCCAGCACGATCGACCGGGTGAGATTGCGCGGCGAGTCGGGGTCGAGGCCCTTGCGCGCCGCGACGGCGACTGCCAGGCGCTGCGCACCGATCAGTTGCGCCATCGGATCACTTGCGGCGTGCACCACCACAGCACCGGCCGCCTCGGTCTCGGCAACGAGACCGACCGGCGGGGCACCGAAGAACCACGCCACGGAGCGCTCGCCCACGGCGCTGATCGGGCCGTGCCGGAACTCCATCGCCGGGTATGACTCGGCCCACGAACCGGACGCCTCCCGCACCTTCAGCGCGGCCTCGTTCGCCAGCCCGACGGTCCACCCCGTCCCGAGGTAGACGAAATGCTCTCGACCGATGAGCTCGGCGGGCACCTCGCGCGCGATCTCGGCACGCGCGTCCTCGATCGCCGCGTCGAGGTCGGCGCCGAGGTGCGCACGCCACAGCGCGAGCACGCTGGTCGCGAACCGCGTCTGCACGACAGACCGCTCGTCGGCGAAGTCCAGCGCGATTACCGCACCTGCCCGCTGGGCCGCCGGCAGGGACGGATCGGTCGTGATCACTGTCGAACGCCCGCCCTCCGGCAGTGCGTCGAGCAGCCGCAGTATCTCCGTCGTGGTGCCCGACCGGGTCAGTGCGACGACGTGGTCGTACCCGCGCGCCGGCGGGAACTCGGACGCCGGGAACGCGTCCGTCTCACCCCGTCCGGCCGCCTCGCGCAGTGCCGCGCAGCACTGCGCCATGTACCAGGAGGTACCGCAGCCCACGACCGCCACCCGGGCGTCGGGGTCGGGCAGCGCGCCGCCGAACCGGGCGGCGAGTTCGGCGGCGCGCGCCCAGCTCTGCGGCTGAGATTCGATCTCGTCCGCAACGAACGACATGCGTCAGGCTCCTCTTCGAACTACTTGATTGACCCGGCCGTCAGGCCGCCCACAACCCGACCTTCGATCACCGCGAACAGCGCGATAACCGGAAGCGTGGCGATCACCGATCCGGCGAAGAGATGACCCCAATCCACCTGGTACTGGCCGATGTAGTTGTTGATCGCCACCGTCAGCGGACGCTGCTGTTGCTCGGTCGCGAGCGTCAGCGCGATGAGGAACTCGTTCCATGCCGCGATGAACGTGAAGATCAGCACGGTGACGATGCCGGGCAGCGCAAGGGGCAGCGTGATCCGGGCCAACGCGCCGATCCGACTCGTCCCGTCGACCATCGCCGCTTCCTCGAGCTCGCTCGGGATCGAGGAGAAGTAGGCGTTGAGGATCCACACCGCGAACGCCAGGTTGAAGCCCGCGTTGACCACGATCAGCCAACCGTCCGGGTTGTTGATGTCGAAGTTGAGGTACTGCTGCTGGATGCCGACCAGCAACGCCGCCGGCTGGAACATCTGGGTGGCCAGGACGAGCAGCAGGAACAGCGTCCGGCCGCGGAACTTCCTCCGGGCCGTGTAGTACGCGGCGGGCAGCGCGACGAGCAGCACGAGCAGCGTCGCCCCGCCGGCGATCTCCAGGCTCACCCGCAGGTTGGTGCCGAAGCCGGTCTTCCAGATGCTCGTGAAGTTCGACCAGTCCCAGTGCTTCGGGACGTAGCCGCGATCGAGCAGTTCCTTGGGCGGGCGCAGCGCGGTGATCACCATCTCCGCGTACGGCAGCAGGAAGATGATCGCGATCAGGTAGGCGGCCAGGCTGAGGATCAGCTTGCGTGTGGGGAAGCCGCGCCGACGAGGAGCTCGCGTCGCCGTGTCCGGGACCTTGACCGCCGCGCCGGCCTCGGCGTGCGCGGTCATGTGCTCTGCTCCGTCCATCGGGTGGCCTTGAGGAAGAGCAGGACGACGACGATCACCAGGCCGAAATTGATCACCGACATCGCGGCCGACTCGCCGATGTACGCCTGCTTCAGCTGGAACATGAAGACCGTCGTCGTCGCCGTGTCGTAGGCCGGCCCGCCACGCGTCATCGCCCAGATGATCGGGAACGAGTTGAACACGTTGATGACGTTGATCAGCAGCGCGACGAGGAAGGCCGGGCGCAGCAGCGGCAGCGTGATCGACACGTAGGCGCGCCAATTCGACGCGCCGTCCACCCGGGCCGCCTCGTAAAGCTCCGCCGGGATGGTTTGCAGGCCGGCGAGCAGCGCATACGTCGAGAACGGCAGCGACACGAAGATCGCGACGACCATCATCCAGACGAACGCCGCGAAGGGGCGACCCAGCCAGTCGGCCTGGTTGGTGCCGAACTTGTCCAGCAGGCCGACGTCGTGCAGGAACACGTTGATGACGCCGCTGTTCGCGTCCAGCGCCCAGCGGAAGATGAACGCGGTCATCAGAACCGACGCAGCCCACGGCGCGATCAGCGCCCACCGCGCCACCCGCCGGCCGGGGAAGCGCGCATTGAACAACTGCGCCAGCCCGAGCGAGAGCGACATCGTCACCCCGACGACCACGGCCACCCAGATCAGGGTGCGGAACAGCACCGCATGCAGATCCGGTTCGTCGAACAGATCAGTGAAGTTGCCCCAGCCCGCCGAACCGAGCTTGATGCCGGCCGGCGAGAAGTGCTGGAACGACGTGCGCACCATCACGTAGACCGGCCACAGCACGACGACGGCGATCAGCGCGACCGCAGGCCCGACCCACAGCAGCGGTGCGAACCACCGCATCAGCCTCCGGCCGACGATCCGTGACTGAGACAGGTCAGGCGCCCTTCTCCGCCGTGGCCTGGATCGGGTCCAGGACGCCCTTCGGGTCCTCCGTCATCGCCTTGCCGATGGTCTGCTGAATCTGCGTCTTCACCGTCGACCAGACCGGATCGCCCGAGTACTGCACCGACTTCGGCAGCGCCTTGAGGAACGGGCTGAAGACCGGGTCGGAGGACATCGATTGGACGGCCGAGTTGGTGGCGGGCAGCAGGTAGTACTCCTTGTCGAACTGGAGTTGGTACTTGTCCTGATAGGTGAAGTCCAGGAACTTCCGGATCGCGTCCTGCTTGCTCGTATCGGTCTTGAAGGCCGAGACGTTGTCGCAGACCCCGAGCGTCGAGTCCAGCGGACCGCTCTGCCCGGCGATCGCCACGGACGCCCAGTCGCTGTCGCTGAGCTTGCCGCCGTCCTTGATGATCGGGATGAGCGCAGGCGAGCCGTTGATCATGCCAATATCACCCTGGGCGAACTGCTTCCACAGATCGGTGCGGTTCTTGGTGGCGGGGTTCGGCTCGGTGAGTCCCGCGCTGACCAGGCCGGCCATGAACTGCAGTGCCGCGACGTTCTGCTGGCTGTTGATCGTCCAGTTCCCGCTTGCGTCCTCGTAGCCGCCGCCGTCGCCGAGGAACCACAGCAGTGCCTCGGCCTGCGCCTCCTCCGGGCCGAGCGGCAGCCCGAATCCGATCTTGCCCTGCGCCTTGATCTTGCCGGCATCGGTCTTGATGTCGTCCCACGTCTGCGGCGGCGCGCTGATGCCGGCCTGCTGGAAAAGCTGCTTGTTGTAGAAGAGGGTGCGCGCGCTCGTCGTGAACGGCATGCCGTACTGGGTGCCGTTGTAGGTGTCCAGCTTGGCGAACACGGAGATCAGGTTGCTGTACGTGCTGGACGACATCACGTCCTTGGCCGGGTAGAGGAGTCCGGCCTGCGCGTAGTCGGGGAAGTAGTCACCTTCGAGGACGTCGGGATAGTCCTTGTTCTGCACCTTCGTCTGGACTTGGTTGTCGAAGTCGTTCCAGTTGATGGTCTGCACATCCACGGAGAGCGTCGGATACTTCGCGTGGAAGTCCTTGGCGATGCCCTCCCAGTACTTCTGGCTCGAGTTGCTCGGGCCCGTCCCGTAGTCGGCAGCCACCAGCTTCAGCGTGACGGCCTGCCCAGGAGGCGCCGAGCCGCCGCCGCCACCACCGCCCGAGCTGCTGCACGCACTGAGCGCAAGCGCCGCCACGGCGGAAAGCGCCACGGCCGCAACCAGGCGTCGTTTCATGTCCGGACCTCTTCCTGCTCGACGTGTCGACGTCCTCGTGACGGATCGATGTAAAGCGACCCAAACACCGACTTCCCGGTTCCAGACGCTACCGCGAAGCAATCGAGTCATCTAGACCAGCTACCAAATTTGTCTGTACCAGTTTGGCCTCAATACCTAGCCTGGATCAGCACCGTGGGATCTGCCTGATCAACCGGAGCGTCGGGCGGGCACGCTCAGCAAACGGCTATCTCGTCCACAGAAATTCACTGACAGAGCGGGCATATGTTGCTTGGACACGGGGTTGTACGCCAGCAGAACGGCACCGCCGAACGACACGATTAGCTACGAGGGAGCACCCGCGATGACCGCGACGTTGACTGCAGAGTCCCGCACCGACGCACTGTCCCACCGGCTCGCGGAGCTGTACATCGAGCGCAAGCAACTATTGGCCGAGGTCGCGCCAGTGGGCTCCGGCGACGAAGCCGACCGCGCCACGAACGTGGACGGGCACGTGCAGCTGGCCATGCTCGAGCAGCGCATCGTCGCGCTCGAGAACGAACTTGCCGCACGGCCCGCCGAGCGCAAGCAGGAGGCGGACGGGTCGGTGTCGATCGGCGACGTCGTGACGGTCGATCTCGGCGACGGGCCCGAAACCTATCTGCTCGGCACGGTCGAGGAAGCCGCGGCCGGTGTGGACGTGATCACACCGTCCAGCCCACTGGGCAAGGTGCTTCAGGGCGCGTCGGTCGGCGCCACCCTGACATACGCGGCTCGCCCGGGGCAGTCGCTACAGGCCGAGGTGCTCGCCATCGAGTAGGTCCGCTACCTTCGGCACGGCCCGGATGCCGTCGCCGGAGGTGACATGTCCCGCAGGCTCAGCTACGAGCAGGCGCACGCGCGGGCACGCGACAAGGGCGTCAACAAGCTGCTGCTGCGCTTCGTGCGGCTCGTCCTGGTCCCGTTCTTCCGGCTCGCCTTCGGCATGCGAGTAAGCGGCAAGGAACATGTGCCGCGCACCGGGCCAGTGATCATCGCGCCGAATCACAAGAGCTTCTGGGACGCGTTCTTCATCGCCACGGTGTTGCGCCGACCGGTGCGGTTCATGGGCAAGGCCGAACTGTTCGAGGGACGCCGCGGGCGACTGTTCATCGCGCTCGGCGCCTTCCCGGTCCGGCGCGGCGCGTCGGACGCCGAGGCGATCGAAACGGCACGGACGATCCTCGAGCAGGGCAACGTGCTCGCGCTGTTCCCGGAAGGGACCCGGGTTCGCGACCCGAACGTGCTGGGCACGCCAAGGCGCGGCGCGGCCCGGCTCGCGCTCGAGACCGGCGCCCCGCTGATCCCCACTGCCATGACCGGCACCGAGCGGCGCCGCTTCCACCTCCCGAGATCCGTCCAGATCTCCTTCGGCGAGCCGATCGAGGTCGCCGGCCGCGAAGCCACGCCCGACGCAGCAACCGAGCTGCTCGAGGACACCCTGTGGCCGACCGTCAGCGCCGACTACCGAAGGCTCAAGGCCGGGCCGGGGCTGCTTGCCGCCGGTGCTGCAGCCGCCGGGCTCGGACTCCTGATCCGGCAACGCCGGAAGCGGCGCTGACCCGGGCCGCTGCGGGTATCGGCGCGCGCAGCGCCGCAACGATCATGGCCTCCACGTTCGCGACGAACTGCTCCTCGTCGAGGACGAACGACGCCCCGGCCTCGACGGCGCTCGCCCGCTCGGCGAGCGCCGCGGTCAACGCACCGATCATGAACGCGACTCGTTCGCCCGCGAGGTCGACCGGGATCTGCTCGGCGCACAGTTCCTGCACCTGGGCCAGCTGTTTCCGCAGCCCCCGCCCGACCAACGGAGGCGGCTGCGATCCGCTGCGCACGCCGGCGTGGCCGGCCAACTGCGCGGTGATCTGCAGGAAGTAACGGCCGTCCTGGGTCCGCAGCCGCGCGGCCGTCGGGCGGACCAGATCGGCGATCACGGTCTCCAGGCTGGGCGCCGGATCCTGGTCGGCGAGCCGGGCCTCGCGCTCGGGCTGCATCGCGTCGATGTGCTTCTGGCAGATCGCACCGAGCAGGCCGGCGCGCGAGCCGAAGTGGTAGTGGACTGCGGAATCGTTGGCCTGACCCGCCGCGCGCACGATGTCGCGCATCTGCGCGCCGTGGATGCCCTGCATCGCGAACAACCGCTCTCCGGCTGCGATGAGCTTCGCCCGCGTGCGAGTCGCGTCCAACGCCATCGAATCAGCATATTTACTGACGACCGTCATTACTTTTCGGGTCGGCAAGGCACGTCGAAAGTCAGCCGAACTCGGCGAGGAGCGACGTCGTCGCGGCGCGCACGCAGTCCAACGTCTTGCGGCGTGCGCGGGCCGGACCGTAGGTCGCCGTGAGGTCGATCGCACGAAACGGAGGAGTGAACCCGGCAGCGATCTGGCCGGCGATAACCGCGGACCGGACGCCGTGACGCGTGCAAAGCTGAACGAGCGAACCGGTCGCCTTGCCGCGCAGGCTCGTCGGGTCGAGCCGCCCTTCGCCGGTGAGGACCAGATCGGCAGCCGCGACCGCCGGGGCGAGCCCGAGCTGCTCTGCGACGAGCTCGAAGCCGGGCCGGATCGTGGCACCGAGGGCGACCAGGCCGCCCGCCATGCCACCCGCTGCTCCGGTGCCGTCGAGGTCACGGACCGACACGCCGTACTCCTTCGCGTACCGATCGGCGAGGCGTTCCAGACGATCGGCGAGCTCGCGTACCTGGGCGACATCCGCGCCCTTCTGCGGTCCGTAGACGGTGGCTGCAGCGACGAATCGGGTGCGGACATCAGTGGCGACGACGACGCGCACGCCGCTCCTGCCGTCGAGCGGCGCGTGGTCGCGCAGCACCTCCACCGCCCCCCGGCCACCATCGGTGCTCGCCGAGCCGCCGGCGCCGACGATCACGGTGCGTGCGCCCGATTCGATGGCGGCGCGCACGAGCTGCCCGGTACCGCGCGTGCTCGCGGCCATCGGGTCATTGGGCCCGTGCACCAGGGCGAGCCCGGAAGCCGCCGCCATCTCGATGACGGCGCGCGCGTCGTCCAGCCGCCATGGTGCCGCGACCGGTGCGCCCAGCGGCCCGTCGACGGTGCTCGTGCGATTGGCACCGCCGAAGCAGTCGAGCAACCCCTCGCCGCCGTCCGAGATCGGCAGCGCAGTCGCCTCCCATCCACCGGCGCGTGCCGCCTCAGACATCGCTTCGGCCACTGCAGGCGCGGGCGCGGTTCCGCGGAACTTGTCGGGCGCGGCGAGCAGACGAGGCACGGTCGCAACCTATAGCCCACATCGAGACGTTTGACCTCTGGCAATCGCGCGGTGAGCGTAGTGACGTGGAGGTGCAGAACCATGCGGACAGCGATCGGAGGAAGTCATGACGCTCGTCTGGTTCATCGTCTGGCTGATCGCCAACAACGTGGGCGGCCATGAGCCGCTGCTGTTCAATCCGGTCAACGCATGGGCGGCCACCCTGATCCTCGCCATCGCCCTCGATCTCGGTGCCGCGCACGCCCGCGGCGGCCAACGGGTCACTCCTGACGCCGAGCGGCGGGCTGCGATGAGCGGCAAAAATCCGCAATAAGAACAACCCGTGCCCCAACGCGGAGTTCGTCGCAAGAGATGAGATGATCCCCTGCATGTCGCAGACCCTGGAGCGGACGTCTGCGCCCAGATCTCGAACGGGATTCGCCGGAGTCCTCCCCCATCGGATGCTGCGCTGGCGGCGTCCGGTGTGGTGGCAGGAGATCGCGATCATCGCGTTCGGGTACTGGATATACACGCTCGGCCGCAACGCGATCCCGGACCAGGAGACCATCGCCCGGCGGCACGGCCGCAGCATCCAGCACCTGCAGGACCTGCTGCACCTGAATTGGGAAATGTCGTTCAACCACTTCGTGGCCGGCACGGAGTGGCTGGCCCAGACAATGGACTACTACTACTCCACGATGCACTTCATCGTGACAATCAGCGTCATGGTGTGGCTGTTCGTCCGCCGCTCGCACGTCTATCGCGGCGCCCGGACGGTGCTCGTGGCGACGACGCTGCTGGCGCTGCTCGGCTTCGTCCTCTACCCCACTGCCCCGCCGCGCCTACTCGGGCAGTACGACTACATCGACACGGTGGTCAAGTTCCACACCTGGGGATCGCTCGCCGACCCGGACATCGCACAGCACTCGAACCAGTACGCGGCGATGCCCAGCCTGCACATCGGCTGGGCGCTCTGGAGCGGCATCGCGATCTTCTTGTGTGCCCGGCAGTTGTGGGTGCGGCTGCTCGGCCTCGCCCACCCGCTCGCCACCCTCGTCGTCATCGTCGGGACGGCGAATCACTTCATCCTCGACGCGGTCGGCGGCGCAGCCATCCTCCTGCTCGCGTTCGGGTTCCAGTGGCTGCTGTCGGGCCACGGCGCCTTCGTGGGGCCGATCGATGCGCCGGACTTCGGGTTGCCGAACCCGGAGCTACCGACGCTGCACCGTTCGCACTAGTGGTCGCGCGGTGCTGCTGTGCTGGCGCGCACGATCAGCTCCGTCGGCAGCACCAGATGACGTACCCGGCCGCCGTTGCCGGTCTTGGCACGCTCGATCGCGGCCAATAGCGCGCTCGCGGCCGCGCGTCCCTTCGCGTTGACGTCCTGATGGACGGTCGTCAGCGCCGGCCGGCTGCGTGCCGCCAGTGGGCTGTCGTCGAAGCCGACGATGGAGACGTCCTTCGGCACGGAGAGCCCGGCCTGCTCGATCCCGGCGAGCACCCCGCGGGCAATCGCGTCGGAGAAGCAGAGGATGGCGGTCGGCCGGGGCGTCTGCGCGAGCAATGTCGCCGCCGCCTCGAGTCCCATCTCGTACGGATCCTCATGGCCGAGCCGAGCCACAGCCGGTGTCACGCGGGCCTCTTTCATCGGCTCCAGCCAGCCGAGCAGTCGCTCGCGTTCGGTGTGTGCGACGTTGCGCCCCGGGGGGTCGGCGAACACGCCGTAGTCGCCGGCGACGCCACAGGTGACGATGGCGATTTTCCGGTGCCCGAGTTCGAGTATGTGACGGGCGGCCGCAGCGGCGCCGGCGCGATCGGCGACATTGACGCTCGCGATGCCCGACGCCGGCGCCTGGTCGACGAAGACCAGCGGGAGCCGGCGGCGCGTCAGCCAGTCGAGCGCCGGCGACTTCAGCTCGCAGGAGTAGAGCAGCGCGCCGTCGAGGGCCACGTCACGCGCCGGAATGAAGCCGTCCTTCTCGGCGGTGGTGAGCAGGGTCAGTGCCAACCCGGTCGGGGTCAGCTCCTCGGCGATGGCGGCCAGAAAGGCGACCGCGAACTCGTCAGTGAGCGCATACCGGAGCGTGTCAGACATGACGAGCCCGACCGAACCAGCTGTCCCGCTCGCCAGAGCTCGCCCCGTCGGGTCCGGCCCGACGTAGCCGAGTTCGTCGGCAACCGCGAGGATGCGGTCACGCAGCTGGGCAGACAGCTGGTTCGGCCGGGAGAACGCGTTCGAAACCGTCATGCGGCTCACGCCGACGTGATCCGCAATCGTCTGCAGCGTCACGCGTCCCACGCGCCAACCTTATTGACCGCTCGCGCACACCGTCGCCCACGGCGGGGGCGCGACCGCATCGGCGAGTCGGCGCAGTCCCACTGCGGCGGCGGCGCGGGCGCGGATGGTCACTCGGTCACGCTCGTCGATCTCGACAACCGGCGCGTTGGGGAGCGCACTGAGCGCGTCCGACGTCACCGCTCCGTTCGACGCGATCGTCATGATTGCCAGCGAATCCATCTCGTTCACTCCTCCCGATTGAGGTTCTTTACCGATACAGTAACGATGCTTCTGTATCGGTCAAGTCGATTACCGAGCGCCCTGTTCCCGGATCCGAAGAATTGCCACCGACTTCGACCCAGACCTCCGCGTGGAGTCAACGGCACAGCGTCCGCCTCAGCCGTAGAACATGGCCTCCACGACGCGGCGGGCCCGGCGGGCGGCGCGCCGGTAGTCGTCCACGAGCTGACCAGGGTCCGAGCCAGGCGGGTAGCCCAGGACACGCGCGATCGCGCTCAGCTCGGTACCGAGCTTCGGCAGCTGGTCGGCGGGCTTGTCGCGCACGAGCATCAACGCGTTGCGGACGCGCGTCGCGAGCCGCCACGCGGTCGCCAACGTGTCGCGCTGCTCGGGCGTCAGCAGGCCGGCCGCGGAGGCCGCCGAAAGCGCCGCCAACGTCTGCGTGGTGCGCAGTTCGGGGACGTCGTGCCCGTGCTCGAGCTGCAGCAGTTGGATGGTCCACTCGATGTCGGTCAGCCCGCCGCGGCCCAGCTTGGTGTGCGTCGCCGGGTCGGCGCCGCGCGGCAGCCGCTCGCTGTCGATACGTCCCTTGAGGCGGCGGATCTCGACGAGGTTCGCGGGTGCGACACCGCCCTTCGGGTAACGCACCGGATCGATGAGGGCTGTGAAGCGCCGGCCGAGGTCGGCGTCACCGGACACCGGACGAGCGCGCAGCAACGCCTGTGCCTCCCACGGGGAGGACCACCGCGCGTAGTAGCTGCCGAACGCTGCGAGCGAGCGCGAGAGCGGGCCGTCGCGCCCCTCGGGACGCAGGTCGGCATCGACGGTGAACGGCGGATCGGTCG
Source organism: Jatrophihabitans sp. (assembly GCA_035642535.1). Classification (GTDB taxonomy): domain Bacteria; phylum Actinomycetota; class Actinomycetes; order Mycobacteriales; family Jatrophihabitantaceae; genus Jatrophihabitans. Next base: position 33,624 of record DASQSE010000019.1, read on the forward strand.
AGGACGGCGCGCGCAGCAGCATGCGCAGCTTCGCGGCGATCTCGTTCGCAAGGCGACTCGCGGTTTCCTCGTCGTCGCCCACGTCCTCGTGGACGAACATCACGTCGGCGTCCGAGCCGTACCCGACCTCGGCGCCCCCGAGCCGTCCCATGGCGATGATCGCGAACCGGATCGGCAGCGCGTCGGCGCCATGGCTCGCCGCGACGGCCCGCATCGCGATCTGCAGCGCGGTCTCCAGCGTCGCCTCCGTCGTCGCGCTGAGCGACGCGCAGACCTGCGTGACGTCCGACATGTGCAGCAGATCCGCGAACGCGGTGCGCAGCAGCTCCTGGCGGCGCACTGCCCGCGCCGCGGCGATCGCCGCCTCCGGATCGTCCTGCCGGGTTGCCGAGTCGAGCATCGTGGCCCGCACCTCGGACCGCTCGCGAGGCTGCAGCTGGTCCACGTCGCCGAGCAGCTGCAGCGAATCCGGCGAACGGCCGAGCATCCGCGCCACGTACCGACTCGCGCCGAGGACCCGCGCCAGATGGGACGCGACCGCGTCGCCGTCGCGCAACAGCCGCAGGTACCAGGGCGTGCTGCCGAGTTCCTCCGAGAGCCGCCGGTACGCGAGCAGTCCGGCGTCCGGCTCGGGCGCGTCGGCGAAGTCGGCGAGCAGCACGGGCAGCAGCGTTCGCTGCAGTGCCGCGCGCCGGCTCAGCCCCGCGGTCAGCGACTCGATGTGTCGCAGCGCGGCGACCGGGTCGCCGAAACCGAGCGCGGCGAGCCTGCGGCCGGCCTCGGCCGTCGTCAGTCGCAGCCCTTCGGACGGCACTCGTGCGACGGCCTCGAGCAGCGGACGGTAGAACAGCTTCTCGTGCAGCCGGCGCACCTCGCGGACGTGCAGGTTCCACTCCGCTTCGAACACCGCACGGGCGTCGCCGCGACGGTCGGCGCGGTAACCCATCGCGCGGGCCAGCCAGTGCAGCAGCATGGGTTCCGCGGGCAGCACCCGCGTCCGGTGCAGCCGACGTAGCTGCAGGCGATGCTCCACCGCACGCAGGAACCGGTACGCGTCGATCAGGCTCACCGCGTCGTCGCGCCCGACGTACCCCCCGTCGCGCAGCGCCGCGAGCGCAGGGAGCGTTTCAGGCACGCGCAGCGACTCGTCGCCGCGACCGTGCACGAGCTGCAGCAACTGCACCGCGAACTCGACATCGCGCAACCCGCCACGGCCGAGCTTGATGTCCCGGTCGCCGACGGTGGCCGGGATGTTCTGCACGACCCGCAAGCGCATCGCGCGGACGTCGCCGACGAAGCCCGGCCGCTCCGCGGCCGTCCACACCAACGGCGTGATCGCGTCCCGATAGGCGGAGCCCAGGGCGAGGTCGCCGGCCACCGGTCGCGCCTTGAGCAACGCCTGGAACTCCCACGTGCTCGCCCACCGCCGGTAGTACGCCTGGTGGCTGGCGAGCGTGCGCACGAGCGCGCCGTCCTTGCCCTCCGGACGCAGGTTCGCGTCGACCTCCCACGTCGCCGCGCGGCACAGCCGCATCGTCTCGCCGGCGAGCCGGGTCGCGGTGGCCAACGCCGCATCGACGTCGCCGTCCGGCTCGGCCGGCTCCCCGACGAACACCACGTCCACGTCGGAGATGTAGTTGAGTTCGCGCGCGCCCGTCTTGCCCAGCGCAATGATCGCGATTCGGCACGGCGCGGCGTTCTCGGGCAAGGCGGCCGCGGCGACTGCGAGCGCGGCTTGCAGCGTGTGCCCGGCGAGGTCGGCCAGCAGTTCGGTGACGAGCCGCAGATCGAGATCGTCGCCCAGGTCGCGGCCGGCGACCGCGAGCAGTTCGCGCCGATACGCCGTGCGCAGCGCGAGCACGGCGTCGGGACCGGTGAGCGTCGCCCGCGCGCCGCCGGTGCCGCTCACCGGGTCGCGCGCATCGGCGCCCACCGCGGCCGCGAGCCGCTGCGGTGCGCCGTCCGGATCGAGGTCGGTGAGCAGCACCTGCCAGTCGGCGGGGTGCGTGCGCAAGTGGGCGGCGAGTTCGAGCGACACGCCCAGGACGCTCAGCAGCCGCGTCCGCAACTGCGGTTCGTGCTCCAACGCCGCGCGCAGCGACGCGCCCTCCGGTGCGGCGATCATGTCGGCCAGCGCGGCGAGTGCGGCGTCCGGGTCGGCGCTGCGCCCGATGGCTGCGATGACGACGGCCGCGGCATCGCTCGACGGCTCGTTCGTGTCCGGGTCCCACCAGCACAGCGGCTCGGTGGACAGCAGCTGCCCGGCACGAGTCCCGTCGACGAACGAGAGCCGGGTCAAACGCGCGGCAACCCGGCTCCCGACGTCAGTCATCGCGCAGCGTCGGCGGCGGTAGCGGGGTGCGGGCGGCGTGCGCCTCGGCGGCGAGCGCCGCGCGGATCGCGGCCGGGTCGGTCACCGGCTCCGCCGTCGCGGACGGGACGCCGCGGGCCGGCGCGACGGACGTCGGATCACGCACGACCTCGGCGAACGCATGCACCACCGGCCGCCACACCTCGACGATGTCCTCGTGCACCGCGTCGGAACGGCTCAACATCGCGTCGAGGTCGTATCCGTCCAGATGAACGGCGTCCTCCGCTGCCCACGCCCGGACGACCGCGGGCGTCGTCTCGATGTGGAACTGCACGCCCCAGGCGAGCCGGCCCAACCGGAACGCCTGCTGCTCGCAGACCGGTGAGCTCGCGAGCTGAATGGCGCCGGGCGGCAGCTGCGTCACGGCGTCGAAGTGCCACTGGATCACGTCGGGCGTGATCGGCAGCGGCCCGAACAGCGGGTCGTTGGCCGCCGCCGCCCGCTTGGCGATCAGCTGCGCACCGAATTCCGGGCCCTCGGGATTGCGCGCCACCCGCCCGCCGTTGGCCGCTGCGAGCAGCTGTGCGCCGAGACAGATCGCCAGCGTCGGGACCTCGTCGGTGACCGCGGCGCGCAGCAATGCCCGCTCATGCGGCAGCCAGGGCGCGATCTCGTCGTCCCAGGCTCCCGTCGACCCGCCGAGCACGACGAGCCCGTCGAAGCCGGAAAGGTCGGTGGGCAGCTCGGCACCGGTGACGATGCGCAGGCTGAGCCCGGCCTCGGTCAGCCAGTCAGCCACCCGACCCGGCGGATCCGACTCATCGTTGACGACGACAACCACCCGCGGCGAACTCACCCGGTCAACTTTACGAAGCCACCCCGCGAGTTGTCCGCCCTACGCGACGTGCCGACGTGTCGAAAGGCGGACAAGTCCGAGCTCTCCCCCGAGTTGTCCGCCCTACGCGACGCGTCCACGCGCCCAAGGGCGGACAAGTCGGGAAGGTTTAGAGCGTGGGCAGGTAGCGACGCAGCTCGAACGGGCTGACCTCGGCGCGGTAGTCGATCCATTCCTCGCGCTTGTTCCGCAGGAAGAAGTCGAAGACGTGCTCGCCGAGCGTCTCGGCCATCAGCTCGGAGTCCTCCATCTGGCGCAGCGCATCGGACAGGTTGTGCGGCAACTCGCCGTAGCCGAGCGCGCGACGCTCGATCTCGGACATCGTCCAGACGTCGTCCTCGGTACCGGGCGGGAGGTCGTAACCCTGCTCAATGCCCTTCAGGCCGGCCGCGAGCCATACCGCGAAAGCGAGGTACGGGTTGCACGCCGAGTCGGGCGAGCGCAGCTCGACCCGCGTGGAGTTCGCCTTGCCCGGCTTGTAGCGCGGCACCCGCACGAGCGCCGAGCGGTTGGCGTGCCCCCAGCAGATCACGGTCGGCGCCTCGACGATCGTGCCCGGCGCGCTGAACCCCCACAGCCGCTTGTACGAGTTCACCCACTGGTTCGTGACTGCGGTGATCTCTCGCGCGTGGATGAGCAGGCCGGCGATGAACGCGCGCGCCGTCTTGGACAGGTTCAACGGGTCGGACTCATCGTGGAACGCGTTCTGGTCGCCCTCGAACAGCGACAGGTGAGTGTGCATGCCGCTGCCCGGCTGATGCCTGAAGGGCTTGGGCATGAAGGTGGCCTGCGCACCGTGCGCGATCGCGACCTCTTTGATGACGTGCCGGAACGTCATGATGTTGTCGGCCATCGAGAGGGCGTCGGCGTAGCGCAGGTCGATCTCCTGCTGGCCCGGCGCGACCTCGTGGTGACTGAACTCGACGGAGATGCCCAGTGCCTCGAGCGACGCGACCGCGGCGCGCCGGAAGTCGTGCGCCACGTCGTGGCTGGTCATGTCGAAGTACCCGCCGTTGTCGATCGGCTCGGGCTCGGTGCCGTCGGTCGGGCGGTTCTTCAGCAGGAAGAACTCGATCTCGGGATGGGTGTAGAAGGTGAAGCCGCGCTCGGCCGCCCGCGACAGGGCGCGCCTGAGCACGTAGCGCGGATCGGCCCACGACGGCGAGCCGTCCGGCATCTGGATGTCGCAGAACATCCGCGCCGAGTCAGGCGCGCGCCCGTCGTTCTCCGGCAGGATCTGGAACGTCGCCGGATCAGGACGGGCCAGCATGTCGCTCTCTGCCGCGCGCGTGAACCCCTCGATCGACGAACCGTCGAAGCCGATGCCCTCTTCGAACGCGCCATCGAGTTCGGCGGGCGCGATGGCTACCGACTTGAGCATCCCGAGCACATCGGTGAACCACAGTCGGACGAAGCGGATATTGCGCTCTTCCAGCGTCCGGAGGACGAACTCCTGTTGTCGATCCACGATCCTCAAGTGTGCAGAACCGGTGTTACGCGGAGGTTACCGGCGCCGAGCGTCAGTGCAGCGCGCTGCCCTTGACCCACTGACCCCAGGGGACGCTCCACTCGCCGCCCTGGTTGAAGGTGATCTCCGGGCCGCCGGAGTGCACGACCTTGACGAGGTCGCCGATGCGCGAGTGGGTGTAGTACCAGTGCGCATTCGCGTGATTGAGGTTCAGGCAGCCGTGCGAGACGTTCTCGTGGCCCTGCGCCCACACCGTCGCGTCGAGTTCGTGGAGGTAGATGCCGTCGACACTGATCTTGGTGGACCAGTAGACCTTCTCCGGCGCGTAGCCGAGCGGCGAGTTCGCCGGCAGGCCGTAGCTGTCCGAGGACATGATGGCCGGGTTCTCGTGGTTGATCACGGTGTAGACGCCGGGCATCGTCCACAGGTAGATCGGGCCGTTCGCACCGGACACCTTGCCGCCCTGACCCATCGAGGTCGGCATCTTCCGGACGAACTTGCCGTCGAAGTACACCTTGACGTGGTGTGTCTTCGCGTTGGCGATCGCGAGTCGCTTCTCGCCGATCTTGAAGGAGATGCTCTGGTCGGCCTGGCCGTACAGCCCGCTGCCGACGTCCTTGCCGTAGACCTTCGCGTCGACCGTGACCTTGGTGCCCGGCTGGTAGTAGTGCTGGGGACGCCAGTAGACGTCCTGGTTGTCCTGCCAGAACCAGCCGCCGGTGACGCCCGAGGTGGTGCTGACGTGCAGTGTCCGCTCGGCCTTGCGCTCGTTGACCGGCTCGTCGAAGTGGACCCGGAAGATCATGCCCACGCCGTACGTGGCGCCGTTGTCGATGAAGTGGCCGTAGATGTCCTCGAAGTAGGGCATCGTCATGTTGTTCGGCGTGAGGGTGGTGATCTTCGAGTGCTTCGTCACGGGCGTGCCGTTGTCGGAGACACCCTTCGCAATGATCTTGTAGGTCTTCGCGTAACCGAGCACCTCGGTGTTGTGCCACGACGCGCCGTCGCTCTCGATCGAGCCGCTGACGTGCTTGCCCTGCGGGTTGACCATCGTCACGGCGGTGAGCCGGCCGTTCGTGATGCCGACATCGACGGGTGTAGTCGGGTTGACGCGGCGGCCATGCGGCTTCGTGGTGATCACCGCGGGCCCGTCGCTGGGGCTGGCGGACGATGAGGCGCTCGGATCGGTTTGGGAGGGGACCGAACTGCCGTGCGCCACCGGCGAGTTGAGCACTGGGTCGGAGCCGCCTGTGCAGGCCGACAGCGTGATCATCGCCGCGGCGCCGAGCAGGAGGGCGCTCACCGACGTTCGGCGCACCCCGATACCAACCAACTGCATCTGCCCCTCCGAACCTTCCCACCCGTAGTCTCCCTGACGGGCCCGCGTAACCCGGTCAGGGTGGCGTCACGATCGCCTCACACTTCTTGAGACGTAAGGCGGAATGCCCCGGTTGCCTCTGTTGCGCGATCGTCACAATCGTGAGCGCCAGCGTGCCAGTCTGCCCTACCTCCCGACTGTATTGTCCCCAATTCGCAGCCTTTTCACATGGTCGCCCGCTGTGAACTCTGAGCCCGGCGGCACACTGGAGGGGTGACGTTGCTGCGGCTGGGGCTGGCCCAGGTGAACACGACCGTGGGCGATCTCGCCGGGAATGTCGAGGCTGTCGTCGCCGGCGCCAGGCAGGCCGCGGCCGAAGGCGCGCAGGTCGTGGCGTTCCCCGAGCTCATGGTCACGGGTTACCCGGTCGAGGACCTCGTGTTGCGGCCGGCCTTTCGCGCCGCGTCCCGGGCCGCGCTCGAGAAGCTGGCGGCCCAGCTCGCCGACGCGGGTCTCGGTGAGACGGCAGTCATCGTCGGCTACATCGACGACGACGGCCGACCGCGCAACGCTTCGGCCTTCCTCCTCGACGGACAGATCGTGGCGCGTTACTACAAGCACCACTTACCGAACTATGGGGTCTTCGACGAGCGCCGCTACTTCGATTCCGGCGCCTCGCTGACGGTCGTCCGGCATCTCGGCGTCGACATCGCCCTGACGATCTGCGAGGACGCCTGGCAGGACGGCGGGCCGTTCACGGTGGCCGGCGCGGCCGGCGTCGGGCTGGTGATCAACATCAACGCCTCGCCGTACGAGCGCAACAAGGACGACGTCCGGCTCGCGCTCCTCGGCCGCCGCGCAGCCGAGGCACACGCCCCGATCGCGTACGTCAACACGGTGGGCGCTCAGGACGAACTCGTCTTCGACGGCGACTCGATGGTCGTGGCGCCGGACGGGTCCACGCTCATGCGTGCTCCGCAGTTCGTCGCGGACATCTACATCGTCGACGTCGAAGTCTCGCCCGCCGCCGAATCCCTCGGCCCGGTGACCGGACAGGCGATGACCGTCCAGCGCGTCGCGACCGGACGGGAGCCGACCGGACGGGAGCCGACCGGGCAGCGAGCCGCCGAGCCAGCCGTCGTGAGCGAGCGACTCGCGGACGAGGAGAAGGTCTGGAAAGCGCTCGTCCTCGGGCTGCGCGACTACGTCGGAAAGAACGGCTTCCGTTCGGTCGTGCTCGGCATGTCCGGCGGCATCGACTCGGCAGTCGTCGCCGCGCTCGCAGCCGACGCGCTGGGTGGCGATCGCGTCTACGGCGTTTCGATGCCCAGCGCGTACTCGTCCGAGCACTCGCGCACGGACGCGACAGATCTCGCCGAACGGCTCGGTGCGCACTTCCGCGACGTTCCGATTCGCGCCATCGTCGACGCCTTCATGACGCCGCTGCAACTCACCGGCCTCGCGGCGGAGAACGTGCAGGCGCGCATTCGCGGCACCACGCTCATGTCGCTGTCCAATGCCGAGGGTCATCTCGTGCTGGCAACCGGCAACAAGAGCGAGCTCGCAGTCGGGTATTCCACGATCTACGGCGACGCGGTCGGCGGCTTCGCGCCGATCAAGGACGTCCCGAAGTCACTAGTCTGGCGGCTCGCGCGATGGCGCAACGCCGAGGCGGAACGCCGCGGCGAGACAGCACCGATCCCGCCGAACTCGATAACCAAGCCGCCGTCCGCGGAACTCAGCCCGGGCCAGCTCGACAGCGACTCATTGCCCGACTACGAACTGCTCGATGCGGTGCTGGAGCGCTACGTCGATGGCGACCTGGCAGTGGACGAGATCATCGAGGACGGCTTCGATCCGGCGCTCGTGCAGCGCGTTGCCCGGCTGGTCGACGCGGCGGAGTGGAAGCGGCGGCAGTACCCGCCCGGGACGAAGATCAGCTTCAAGGCGTTCGGCCGCGATCGCCGGCTGCCCATCACGAACCGGTGGCGCGAGACGGGTTGAGACGCTTGTCTCATCGCGTCCAAGGAGACATACCTGCCGGTAGGGAGCAGGATTAATTCGTCCACATGACATGCCCGGGGACCGGCTCGGCCGGCCTCGAGGAAGTGAGGCGAGAGGGCCATGCCCGAGACAACTCTCTACGGTGGCGTGACGACTCGGCGGATCACGATCCGCGACCTGCAGGCGGCAAAGGACCGCGGTGAACGCTGGCCGATGCTGACCGCCTACGACTACTCGACCGCTCGGATCTTCGACGAGGCCGGCATCCCCGTCCTGCTCGTCGGTGACTCGGCGGCCAACGTCGTCTACGGATACGACACGACGGTGCCGGTGACCGTGGACGAACTCCTTCCGCTCGTCCGTGGCGTCGTGCGCGGCACATCTCGCGCGCTCGTGGTCGCTGACATGCCGTTCGGCTCGTACCAGGGCTCGGCACAGCACGCGCTCGAGACGGCGACCCGCTTCATGAAGGAGGGCGGTGCGCAAGCGGTCAAGCTCGAAGGTGGCCAACGCGTCGTGCCGCAGGTCGAGATGCTCGTCGCCGCGGGCATTCCCGTGATGGCGCACATCGGGCTCACGCCGCAGTCGGTGAATGCGTTCGGCGGCTACCGCGTGCAGGGGCGCGGTGACGAAGCGGCGCACCGGCTCCTTCAGGACGCCAAGGCAATGCAGCAAGCGGGCGCGTTCGCGCTCGTCCTCGAGGTCGTGCCCTCCGAGGTTGCCGCGCAGGTGACCCGCGCGCTGCACATCCCGACGATCGGCATCGGCGCCGGGCCGTCATGCGACGCGCAAGTGCTCGTGTGGCAGGACATGGCCGGGCTCAACGGCGGCCGCAAGCCGGCGAAGTTCGTCAAGGAGTTCGCGCAGGTCGGCGCGGTGCTGCGCGATGCGGCGAGCACCTTCGCCGACGAGGTGCGCGGCGGCGCCTACCCGGACGCCGAGCACGAGTACCACTGACGACCTCTCCGCGCTCACGGCAGTAGCGTCGCGGCATGCGGGTCTTCGTCGTCGACGCGTTCACCGATGTCGCCTTCCGCGGTAATCCTGCGGGCGTCGTGCTGCTCGACGCGACGGTCGACGATGCGTGGATGCAGCAGGTGGCCGCCGAGCTACGGCACTCGGAGACTGCGTTCGTCGCGCGCCGCGATGACGGGGCGCACGACCTGCGCTGGTTCACGCCCGCGGTCGAGGTCAGCCTGTGCGGTCACGCGACGCTCGCCACGACGCACGTGCTCGTCACGACCGGGCACGCCGGGCCGTTCGTCTTCCACACGCTCAGCGGTGCGCTACGCACGGAGCGCGACGAGGACGGGCTGATCAGCATGGACTTCCCCGCGCAGCCCACGCATCCGGTCGAGGAACCGGCCGGTCTGCTCGGCGCACTCGGCGTGCCGGCGAAGGAGATTTCCGGAAACGGCATCGACGTGCTCGTCGAGGTCGCCGATGCGGCGACGGTGCGCAATCTCGCACCTGACATCGCCGCCCTGCGTGAGGTCGACTGCCGCGGTGTCATCGTCACGGCGGGCGCCGACGCCGACGCGGATCACGATTTCGTGTCGCGATTCTTCGCTCCCCGAGTGGGCGTCGACGAGGATCCGGTGACCGGTTCGGCGCACTGCGCGCTCGGGCCGTATTGGACGGCACGCCTCGGGCAGCGCTCGCTCGCGGGTGTGCAACTCTCCCCGCGCGGCGGCCGAGTCGGGGTCGATGTTCGCGGCGACCGGGCGCTGCTGCGTGGTCGCGCCACGACCGTCCTCGCCGGCACGCTCGACGCCTGACATTGCATCGCAGATTCGGCCCAGGCGAAGCGAAATCGCCGGGCACCTCCGGCCAGCTCGACTAACGCTGCGACGTCCAGAGGTGCACCGGCGACTCGGTGCTTGCTGATTCAGTTGTGTTTGCGTGCGAGCGCTAGCTCGACTTCTTGGCCGCTGTCTTCCTCGCGGTCGTCTTGCGAGCCGGCGCCTTCTTGGCAGCAGTCTTCTTCGCCGCCGTCGTCTTCCGGGCCGCGGTCTTCTTCGCTGCGGTCCGCTTTGCCGGCGCCTTCTTCGCTGCCTTCTTGACGGCCTTCTTCGCCGCAGTGGTCTTACGCGCGGCGGTCTTCTTCGCAGCCGTCGTCTTGCGCGCGGCGGTCTTCTTCGCCGCAGTGCGCTTGGCCGGTGCCTTCTTCGCTGCGGCGCGCTTGGCAGGAGCCTTCTTGGCTGCCGCCTTTCGCGCCGTCGTTGTCTTCTTGGCAGCGGCCTTCCTTGCCGGTGCCTTCTTCGCTGCGGTCATGCGGTATGCCTCCTCGGCGGCTGTAGGCGACGAATTGCTTCGTCGCTGCGACCTAGTTGACGATGACCGTGGCCCGTCGTCAACACGACGCGCCGTTTCTCTTCAATGCGTGATTTGCGCTTCTGGCAGAGATGCAACGCGCGTCGTCGTGACGATCGCGTCGAATCTCTTTACGTCGCAGCGCTTTCACGTGCGTGATCTTTGTCCTGTGTAGCTGTTGTTCGCAAGTGTCGAGTTCAAAACTTTTTTTCGCGCGGAGACCATACCTAAAGGTATGGAACGCCGTTGCGCGACAAGCGAGAGCGATGCAGTCATGTCGTTGAAGAGGCGGCGGACGAGTCGACTTGTAAGCCGGATCCTGTTCCGATGCTTGCGCATCAGTGACGGCCATCCATCTCGGCCCGCCGTTGCCGACAGGCTCTAGCGGTCTACCCGCAGACTCGGACGGGCCGCCCTCGGACGTCTGCGCGAGCCGGGCTGAGTCGAAACCCAGTCCTGCTCTTCTTGACCTTGCTCCTGGTGGGGTTTACCGAGCCGCTCCGGTCGCCCGGAACGCTGGTGGTCTCTTACACCGCCGTTTCACCCTTACCGGCGACTGGCCTGAACCAGCGCGCCGGCGGTCTGTTTTCTGTGGCACTGTCCCGCGGGTCGCCCCGGGTTGCCGTTAGCAACCACCTTGCCCTGTGGAGTCCGGACTTTCCTCGGCACAATCTCTCGATTGCGACGCGGCCGCCCGGTCGGCTCGTCCGCCGCAGTATGAATCGTACGCGGACGGACCTACTCTCGGCTTATGCCTGAGCCAACCGGAGACGAGCTGGCCGCGATCCGCCAGCGTCGTGAAGAACTACGCGCGAAGTACCTCGCCGCCAAGGCCGAGCGGTCGGCGTCCACCGCACGCGGCGTCCATCATGCTGCGTTCGTGTGCAAGGACGTCGAGGAGACGATCCGCTTCTACCAGGACTTCCTCGGCTTCCCGCTCGTGGAGCTCGTCGAGAACCGCGACTACAAAGGGTCCAGCCACTTCTTCTTCGACATCGGCAACAAGAACCTGCTCGGCTTCTTCGACTTCCCCGGCCACGACCACGAGCCGTACAAGGAGACGATCGGGGCGCTGCAGCACATGGCGATCTCGGTGACGTCCGAGCAGTTCGAGCTCGCGAAGAAGAAGCTCGACGACGCAGGCATCGAATACCTCGGACCGGATCGCGGCGCGTTCGACAGCGTCTACTTCCGCGATCCGAACGGCATGGGCATCGAGCTCTACCGCGAGGTCCTCGGCCGCTTCGAAGGAACCGAGCTGCTCTGACGCGTCACGTCGAGAGGTGGCTGGTGTCGTTGACCAGCCGCACCGACGCGTTGCCGTCGGCGTAGTAGTCGACGATCGAGACCGACGCGGTGTCGAGTTCGAGCCGGAACAGCATGGACGCGGGCGCGTCGAGCGCGAAGCGGATGAGCAGCTTGATGGGCGTCACGTGTGAGACGACGACCGTCGTCGACTCCGGATGCGCAGCGAGGATCTTCTCGCGAGCGCGGCGGACGCGACGGCCCACGGCGTCGAACGACTCACCGCCGGGCGGTGCTTGCTCGGGCGATGCGAGCCATGCGTTGAGCGCCTCCGGGTCGCTCGCGCGGATCTGCGCGAACGTCATCCCTTCCCACGCGCCGAAGTCCGTCTCGGCGAGGTCGTCGATTACCTCGACCGGCAACCCGAGTGGGGATGCGATCGCCTCAGCCGTCTGCGCGGCGCGCGGCAGCGGCGAGCTGACGACCGCGGCGACGTCACCGTAGGAACGCGTAGCGAGCGCGGCGGCTTGGCTGCGGCCGAGCTCGTCGAGTGGCAGTGCATTGCGTCCGGAGAAGCGCTTCTCGACCGAGTGCTCGGTGGTGCCGTGCCGGACCAGCACGAGCCGGCTGGGACGCCCGCTCGCACCAGCCCAGCCGGGCGCCGCTGCCTCGGTGCTCGCCGACCGGGTCGGCGTGCCTGCCGCGCGATCCATCGCCACGTTCGCAAGTCGGTCGGCGAGTTGATTCCGCTCGCGCGGCACCCATTCGAACGTCACCTCGTCGAACTGCCGCCGCAGCTCGACCGCGGCGCGGTGGAGATCGCGCAGCGCCGCGTTCTTCACCTGCCAGTTGCCGTTCATCTGCTCGACGACGAGCTTGGAATCCATTCGGACGGCGACTCGACGTGCGCCGAGTTCGGCGGCTGCGGTCAACCCGGCGATCAGGCCGCGGTACTCGGCGACGTTGTTGGTCTGGCGACCGAGCGCGTCGGACCGCTCCGCAAGGAGCGCACCGGTCGTCGCGTCGAGAACGACCGCGCCGTAGCCGGCCGGTCCAGGATTGCCGCGCGCACCGCCGTCAGCCTCGACGACGACGTGCTCGCTCACAGTCCTGATTCGGCGGTGCGCACAAGAATCGCTCGGCAGTTGTCACAGCGCACGACTTCGTCCGGAGCCGCCGTGCGCACCGCGGACAGCTCGGTCCCGGACAGTTCGATGTGGCATGCCTCGCAGCGCCGCTGACGCAGTAGCGCTGCACCCGTCCCGCCGTGCGAGCGCGCCCGCTCGTACAGCGCGAGCAGTTCGGCCGGCACCTCCGTGGCGATGGCGGCACGTTCCGGCGTGCGGCGCGCAATCGACTCGTCGATCTCGGTGAACGCGGCGTCGCGCGCTGCCTCGAGCGCGCTCTGCTCCGACACGATCGCATCGTGCCGCGACGTCGCAGCGCGCAACAGCGCGTCGGCCTCCTCCGCGCGCTCCATGACATCGAGCAGTTCGTCCTCGAGCGTCGACTGCCGGCGCGCGAGCGTCGCGATCTCGTGCTGCAAGCTTTCGAGTTCGCGAGCCGGCAGGCCGCCCGCCTGCAACCGCGAGTCGTCGCGACCGGCGCGAGCGCGCACCGTGTCGACATCGGCCTCGAGGCGGCGCTGCTCGTCGGCGAGATCGGTGACCTTCACCTGCGCGTCGACGACGTCGTTGTGCAGCTCGGCGGCGCGCTTGTCGCACTCGGCGATCGCGGCCAGCTCCGGCAGGTTCTTGCGGCGGTGGGCAAGCTGCGCGAGCGACGTATCCGCGGCTTGCAGGTCCAGCAAGCGCAGCTGGGTGGCAGTGTCGGCGTTCACGTTGTGGTCTGACTCGATTCTGGAGACGGAGCGTGCAGCGTCCACGGGTCGGTGACGTGGCGGGACACCAGCGTCTCAACCGTAGTGCCGAACCGGTCGTCGAGGGCAGTCGCCACCGCGTCCAGCCACGGCGCCTCGGTGGCCCAGTGGGCGGCGTCGACGAGCGCCATGCCGGTCCCCCCGCGCTCGGTGACGGCCTCGACGACGGGGTGGTGCTTGAGGTCCGCAGTCAGGTAGGCGTCGACACCGGCGCGCCGGGCGTGCTCGGCGAGCGAGCCGCCTGAACCGCCGCATACCGCGACGGTGCGTACCGGCAACTCCGGGTCGCCTGCCGCGCGCAGTCCCCAGGTCGTCGCGGGCAGTGCGGCGGCCGCGCGCGCGACGAAAGTCTCCAGCGTCGCCGGCATTGGAAGCTCGCCGATCCGCCCGGTACCGCGCGAACCGGGCATCGGCACCATGGCGAGCAGGTCGAACGCGGGCTCCTCGTACGGATGCGCGGTGCGCAGCGCGGCAAGCACCGCACCTCGTGCTCGTGCCGGCACGACCATCTCGACCCGGGTCTCAGGTACTCGCTCGATCGCGCCGATTTCCCCGATCGCGGGGTCGGCCCCGTCGAGCGGCCGGAACGTGCCCGTGCCCTCCGTCGTCCAGGCGCACCGCTCGTAGCCGCCGATGCGTCCCGCGCCGGCCGCCCCGAGTGCGTCGACGAGCGACTCGGCTGCATCGTGCGGGACGAAGACGACGAGCTTGTCGAGTGCCTCATGAAGCGGCTCCAGCGGCCGCACCTCGCGCAGCCCGAGGCGCTGCGCGAGCGCGTCCGATACCCCTGGCCGGGCGACGTCCGCGTTCGTGTGCGCGACGAAGTGCGCGACGCCGGCGCGCACCATGCGATGGACGAGTGCGCCCTTCGGATCGTCGGCCGGCACGCCGTGCACCGCCGTGAGCAGCAGCGGATGGTGTGTGACGAGCAGTTGCGCACCGATCCCGACGGCCTCGGCGATCGTGGCCGGGACGGCGTCCACCGCGAGCAGGACGCGCTCGACCGGCTCGTCCGGATCACCACAGACGAGGCCCACCGCGTCCCACGGCTCGGCCCAGCGCGGGTCGAACCACTCGTCCATGGCGGTAATCAGCTCGGCCAGCCGAAGCACGACGCGAACCTACCGCCTCGGCGTAGCCTGGCGAGCATGCTGCTCTTCGACGGCGGGCTCGCGGTGATCGCGTTCGCGGTCTGGGTCTTCTGCATCATCGACGTGATCACGACCCCGCCCGACCAGTGCCGGAACCTCCCGAAGCTGGCCTGGCTGCTTGTCGTCGTGCTGCTCATCGATGTGGGTTCGATCGTGTGGCTCATCGCCGGACGCAACTGGGCCCGCGTGCCGTTCGGTGCCGCGCCGCAGGACGCGCGTCGCACGCCGTCGCGGCCGACCAACCCGGACGACGACGAGGATTTCCTCGCCGGGCTGCGTGCCCGTGCGGAAGAGCAGCGGCGCCGCGCGCGTGAGACGCAGCAGCGCGACGACTCGCCCGGCGACCAGCCGTCATCCGGGTAGCGCGAACCGGTCCGAGCTAGGCTCCGCGTCCATGAGGACGCGTGCCGGCGACCGGCCGGCGCAGGCGTGGCACGTCCTCACCATCGCCGTCGCGGTCGCCAGCATCGGAACCGAACTCGTCATGGTGGCGAACGGGCACAACCCGTTGCTCGCCGACGACACCCCGCCCGCGTCGACGCGCGTGATCCGGTTCTTCAGCTACTTCACGATCCAGTCGAACTTGCTGGTCGCGATCACGTCGGCGATGCTTGCAGTGCGGCCTCGGCGGGACGGGACGCCGTTCCGCGTGCTGCGACTCGATGCACTGTTCGGGATCACGGTCACACTCGTCGTCTATTCGGTGCTGCTCGCGCCCCAGCACGACCCCGACGGCATCAACGCATGGACGAACGCCGGCCTGCACTACATCACGCCCGCGCTGGCCATCCTCGGCTGGGTCGCGTTCGGCCCGCGCCCGCGCATCGACGAGAACACTCTCTTGCGCGCACTGATCTGGCCCGTGCTCTACGTCGCGTACACGATCTGGCACGGCGAGGTCAGTGACTGGTATCCGTACCCCTTCATCAACGTCGCGCACCTGGGATACGCCACCACGGTGCGCAACGGACTCGGCATGGTGGTGCTCATGGCCGGCGTCGGTGCGCTCTACCGCATCGGCGACCATCGGCTCGCCAGGACCTTCTGAGCAAGTGGGCGCTACTGGGATCGAACCAGTGACCGCTCGGGTGTAAACCGAGTGCTCTCCCGCTGAGCTAAGCGCCCGCCCCTGGGCACGGATCAGGGTACCGACGCGTCAGCGCGGGTCGTGCGGCGCAGAACGGTCGCGCTCGATCGGCCGCGGCTGCGGCGCATCGAATTCGTCATTTCGGACAGGCGGCTCCGCGGCCGCGACGGCCGGCGATGCTCCATCGGCCAGCGCGAGCTGCCAGAGGTAGTCGTTGTAGCTGCCGTGGTAGTCGTCCTCGCTGCGGTGCGGCGTGGCGGCGCTGTCCATCACCGGCGCGCGAGCGGCCGACGTCGGGCTTCGGTCACCGGACTGCCGGGCGAGCTCCGGGCCGGCGTCGGGTCCGAGCGAACGGCCGTACCGGTCGGCGAGTCGCTGCGCACGTGCCCACCGCGACTCTACCGACTCGTCGCGTCGGGCGAGCGTGCCCACGCCGCGTACCGCCAGCTCGGCGCCGGATCGATCGTCGGCAGTGCCGATCGCCGCAGGGGACGCGGCGTCGAAGTCTTCCGTCCCCGGTTCGATGCCGAGGAAGCGCCGCCGAGCCTCGCGCACCTCGGCACGGCTGAACAGGAACGGCGCCAGTAGCGCGAGCGCGGCGAAGGCGTACCACTGCACCACGTACGCGATCAGTTGCCACTCCTCGGCGCCACCTGTCGGGTTCGACAGGCCGGGTTGCGGCACGACGCGCAGCCCGGCGGATCCCGCCTGACGTGCCTTGAGGGTCAGGTACGCGTCGTAAGTCGGCGCTTCGAGCCGAGCGCGCTGCTCGGCGGCGTTGATCGAGGTGATCTCCCCGTGGCCCAGCCGGCCCAGCTGATCGCTGCTCGGCTGCGCGGGCTGCAGCCAACCGGTCACCTGAACCTGTCCCGTCGGAGCGGGCGCGACGCGCGCCGGGCGGGTCTCGGCCGGCGTGGCGGGAACGAAGCCGCGCACCACGAGCAGCACGCCGGTCGCGGTGCGCAACGGGGTGAGCACGTAGAAGCCCTGTCGCCCCGCCTGCACGTTGCCCGTCACGTACTGCTCGGCGCGCGGCAGGAAGCGACCCGACGCAGAGATGGTGCGATACCGGATGGTCGACGCGTCCGCCTGGCGCCGGCCGACGAGCGCAACCGGAGCGCGGCTGAGCGGCACCGCCGGCGCACGCGCGTTGGCGCGCAGGACGGCGTTGTCGTGGACCTTCTCGTGGTAGCGGTGAATCTCGAACGTGCCGGCCCCGATGCAGATCAGCGCGATGATCAGCATGGTCACGACGAGCGCTGCGTAGCGTCGCTGCCGCAACGTCCACACGACCGCTCGGAACACCTGATTACCGTACGCTCGGCGCGTGGGCGGGTTCGACGTCCGACATTGGGACGAGCGTTACGGCGCTACCCCGTCGCTCTGGGGCGCCGAGCCGAACCGGTGGGTCGCCGTCGAACTCGCCGAACTCGCGCCCGCGATCGCCGTCGACCTCGCCTGCGGGGAGGGACGCAACGCGGTCTGGCTGGCCCAGCGAGGTTGGCGGGTCTACGGCGTGGACTTCTCGGGCGTCGGGCTGGCGAAGGCAGCAGAGCTCGAACGGCGCGTCTTGGACAGCCCCCGAGTCACCTGGGTCGAGGCGGACGTGACGACCTACGCCCCGCCGGAGCCCGTCGACCTCGCGCTGTTGTGCTACCTGCAGGTGCCGGAATCGGCTCGACGCGCCGCCGTGCGCACTGCGGCCGGCTCGCTGGCGCCGGGCGGCACGCTGCTCGTCATCGCCCACGACTCACGCAACCTCACCGACGGCACGGGCGGGCCGCAGGACCCCGGCGTGCTGTACACGGCCGCGGACGTCGCGGCCGACCTCGCCGGAACCGGGCTGCGCGTCGAGAAGGCGCTCGAGGTGCTGCGGCCGGTCGAGGGTACGGAGCGGCCGGCCATCGACGCGCTGCTGCGCGCGGTCAGAGGGCCTTGATCGCGGCGATCCAGGCCGCGGGATCGCGCCCGTCGCCGGGGTTGTTCATCTCGGTGAACCGGACGATCCCGTCCCGATCGACGAGGAAGGTGCCGCGATTGGCGAAGCCCAACTTCTCGTTGAACACCCCGTACGCTTGCGCTGTCGCACCATGCGGCCAGAAATCCGACACCAACGGAAACTCGAAGCCCTCGCGATCGCTGAAGATCTTCTGCGAGTACACCGAGTCGACACTGACCGTGACCACCTGGACGTTGTCGTTCTGGAAGCTGTCGAGATCCTGCTGCACGCGGTTGAGTTCGCCGGTGCAGATGCCGGTGAACGCAAGCGGATAGAACACGATCAGCACGGCCCTGCTGCCGCGGAACGCGGAGAGCGTGAACTCCTCGTTGTTCTGATCCCGCAGCGTGAAGTCCGGTGCGTCCTCGCCGACTCGGATCATCTTTCGCTCCGCAAGCGTCGCTCGGCGATCATCGTTTGCCGCCCGAGGACTTGCGCCCGACCAGCCGGGCCGCGGCCCACTCGGGCCCGACAGTCGCGATCGACGTCTGCGAGAGCCCGGCGATGGAGGCGGCCTCCGCGATGTCGGACGGCTCGACGTAGTTGTCCCGCCCCCGCTTCGGCGTCAGCAGCCAGATGTAGCCGTCGTCGGCAAGTGGCGCGATGGCGTCGACGAGGACGTCGGCCAGATCACCGTCACCGTCGCGATACCAGAGCAGGACGACGTCGACGACCTCGTCGGTGTCCTCCTCGACCATCTCTTCACCGATCTGATCGGCAACACCCGCGCGCAGCTCCTCGTCCACGTCGTCGTCGTAACCGGACTCCATTACGATCATGCCGGGCTTGAGACCCAAGCGCTCGGCGATCCCCGTCCCGGACGGGGGGGTCGGGCTCACGGCCGCATCCTCCTCGCTCGTCGCGCGGTTTTCGTACCGCGCAGTAACTCCTGTACCGACCCTAGGGCAGCACGTCCTACGCACCCTAGTGGCTCGCAAGGGTGTTGACTGGACAATGGAGGCAACGCCACGAGCGTCGCAACTTCTAAGGAGGGCGCGTGACCCGCGACCGGTTCAGCATCATCACGGACGGGCTGCCCAGCCAGCTGCCCGACATCGACCGGGACGAGACCCGCGAATGGCTGCAGTCGCTCGACGCTGCGATCGACACGGACGGCCGGCAGCGGGCCCGCTTCCTGATGCTCAAGCTGCTCGAACGAGCGCGCGAGCGCCAGGTGGGCGTGCCCGGGCTGCGCAGCACGGATTACATCAACACCATCCCGCCGGAGCGGGAGCCGTGGTTCCCCGGCGACGAGCACATCGAGCGCCGGATCCGCGCCTACATCCGCTGGAACGCCGCGATCATGGTGTCGCGCGCGAACAAGACCGTCGGCGTCGGCGGCCATATCGCCACCTACGCGTCCGCCGCGTCGCTCTATGAGGTCGGCTACAACCACTTCTTCAGCGGCAAGGACCTCGCGACCGGGATGGGCGACCAGGTCTACTTCCAGGGACACGCCGCCCCCGGTATCTACGCGCGGGCGTTCCTCGAGGGCCGGCTCACCGAGGAGCACCTCGACGGCTTCCGGCAGGAGCAGTCGCACGCGCCGTTCGGCCTGTCGTCCTACCCGCACCCGCGGCTCATGCCGCAGTTCTGGGAGTACCCGACGGTGTCGATGGGGCTGGGCCCGATCGGCGCGATCTACCAGGCCCGGTTCAACCGCTACCTGCACGCCCGCGGGCTGGCCGACACGTCCAACTCGCACGTCTGGGCATTCCTCGGCGACGGCGAGATGGACGAGGTGGAGTCACTCGGTGCCATCGGCGTGGCGGCCCGCGAAGAGCTGGACAACCTCACGTTCGTCATCAACTGCAACCTGCAGCGACTGGACGGGCCGGTACGCGGCAACGGCAAGATCATCCAGGAACTCGAGGCGTACTTCCGCGGTGCCGGATGGAACGTCATCAAGGTCATCTGGGGTCGCGACTGGGATCCGCTGCTCGCGGCCGACGGCGACGGCGTCCTCGTCAACCAGATGAACACCACGCCGGACGGCCAGTTCCAGACGTACACGGTCGAGACGGGTGCGTACATCCGCGACCATTTCTTCGGCGGCGACCCGCGGCTGCGCAAGATGGTCGAACACCTCACCGACGACGACCTGCGCTGGCTCTCCCGCGGCGGGCACGACTACCGCAAGGTGTATGCGGCGTTCGAGGCGGCGCGCAACCACAGCGGGCAGCCGACGGTGATCCTCGCCAAGACGATCAAGGGCTGGACGCTCGAGTCATTCGAGGGCCGCAACGCGACGCACCAGATGAAGAAGCTGACGAAGGCGGACCTGAAGGCCTTCCGTGACCGGCTGCGCCTCGACATCGACGACGCGGACCTCGAAGGCGATCTGCCGCCGTACTTCCACCCCGGCGAGAAGTCGGACGAGATCCAGTACATGAAGGAGCGCCGGGCCGCGCTCGGCGGCGCCTCGCCGAAACGAGTCGTGCGGGCCAAACCGCTGCCGCAGCCCGGCGAGCAGGCCTACGCGGAGCTGCGCTCCGGCTCGGGCAAGCAGCAGATCGCCACCACGATGGCCACCGTCCGGCTGTTCAAGGACCTGATGAAGGACAAGGAGATCGGTCCGCGGTTCGTCCCGATCATCCCGGACGAAGCGCGCACCTTCGGCCTCGACGCGATCTTCCCCACGGCGAAGATCTACTCGCCGCACGGCCAGGAATATGACGCGGTCGACCGCGAGCTACTGCTGTCGTACAAGGAGTCGAAGATCGGGCAGATCCTGCACGAGGGCATCTCCGAGGCCGGCTCGATGGCGTCGCTGACCGCGGCGAGCACGTCGTACGCGACGCATGCCACGCCGATGATCCCGTTTTACATCTTCTACTCGATGTTCGGCTTCCAACGGACCGGCGACCAGTTCTGGGCGCTCGCCGACCAGCTCGGCCGCGGGTTCGTGTTGGGCGCGACCGCCGGCCGGACGACGCTGACCGGCGAGGGGTTGCAGCACGCCGACGGTCACTCCCTGCTGCTCGCGTCGTCGAACCCGGCCTGCGTGGCGTACGACCCGGCCTGGGCGTTCGAGATCGCGCACATCGTGCGCGCCGGGCTGGCCCGGATGTTCGGCGTCGGCGCGTACGACACGCCGGAGGTCTCCGACCGGGACGTCTTCTACTACCTGACGATCTACAACGAGCCGATCGTCCAGCCCAAGGAGCCGGAGCACGTCGACGTCGACGCATTGGTGCGCGGCATCTACTGCTACTCCCCCGCGTCCGAGCCGAACGGGCGGCCGCGCGCGCAGGTCCTCGCCTCCGGGGTCGCGATGCCGTGGGCGCTCGACGCGCAGCGCATGCTCGGCGAGGAGTGGGGTGTCGACGCCGACGTCTGGTCGGTGACGTCCTGGAACGAGTTGCGCCGCGACGCGGTGGATTGCGAGCAGTACGCGCTGCTGCACCCGGGCGAGGAGGCGCCGGTGCCGTTCGTCACGCAGCAGCTCGCCGACACGGCCGGCCCGGTGGTCGCGGTGTCGGATTACATGCGCGCGGTCCCCGACCAGATCGCCCGCTGGGTGCCCGGCGACTACACCTCGTTGGGGACGGACGGCTTCGGCTTCGCCGACACGCGCGGCGCGGCGCGGCGCTACTTCCACATCGACGCGCAGTCGATCGTGGTCGCGGTGCTCGCGCAGCTGGCGCGGCGCGGCGAGATCAAGCCCGAGGCGCCGCGCGAGGCCTACGACCGGTACCAGCTGGATTCGGTGACCGCCGCAGGCACCGGCACCGTCGGCGGCGACGCCTAGCCGTACTGCGTCCCATCTGTCCGCGTCTTCCCCTCCGGTGTGGGCAGATTGCGCCTGGCGAAATGCCCACACCGGAGGGGAAGGCGAGGTCAGAGGCCGGCTGCCTGGCGCAAACGAGTTCGCGTGGCCGGCCACTCGCGGCCCACATCGGTCCAGATGACACGTTCCGTCCGGTAGTCCGTCAGCCGCCGCACGCGTGACTCCCGCTTTTTCTCACGCCACAACTCGTCGTCGGTGTACTTGTCCTTCCCGTCCGCCTCAATGGCGAGGCGTTGCGCGCGAAGGAGCAGATCGAGGCGATAGACCCGGTCAAGTTGCGGGTCCGGGACCTCGACTTGCATCTCTGGAACCGGGAATCCGTCGTCGTGAAGGCGCAGGCGGGTGATCGACTCGAGTGGCGACTCAGCCTGCGGTGACGCCAGGCTCAGTACCGACCGCGCTTGCCGGACACCTGGCCACCCGATGGCAACATCGGTCGCTGCAAGGACCTGGCTCAACGTGAAGAGACCTTCTCGCAACGCGGCATCCGCCGCCATTAACCCGTCCCACCGGTCACGCCTTGCGAGATCGACCACAGTCCTCACGGGCGTCGCGGCCCAGGTGCCGAACCACCTCGTCATTGCCCAGGGCTTCAGCGCGGCGCCGAAGACATGGGCGCGGGCACGTCTGCCGAGGCTCGTCGGGGCACCTGTCGTCAGCTCGGGCAGTACCGGAACCCGGACGGTCGGCAGCCCGTACAAGATCGCGGCGCTGCGCCCGTCCACAACGTGATCGGGCCGCGACAGTGCCGCCGCACATGCGGTGATCGCGTGGCGTCGCCGCCGAGCTTCCCAATCGTCGCCAGGGACGACAACGGGCGACGCGATGCCGCGAGCCGGCATCCACAAACGTCCGCGGCGCACTTCTCGCCGGGCGTCATCGCGACTCAGGCCAATCTCGCGCAACTGTCGGCTCGCGATCACGAATCCTTGCTCGCGCGCCACAGTTCCCACGGGGTCCGAGCCGAGCCGACGCCACTGGTCCTGCCACCAGGCACGCCAGCGTGCGAGTGGAAGATCCGTCAGCGCGTCGGCGCGGCCAGGCTCGGCGAAGACGAGGACGTTATCGACGTACCAATTCGGATCCGGCAGGTCAGGCACAGGTTCCGATGGTGCACACGGAGATCGCCGCTCCCGACGTTTTCCACAGGCCCGGTTTCAACTCCCCCTCTGGTGCGGGCACGTGAGGCGCCCGCGGCTGCCCACACCGGAGGGGAAGAGCGGTCAGCGGGACGAGGCAGCGGCGGCGGCGATGAGCGGGGCCACGGCGCGATACGCGGCCGGGTTGAGATGGATGCCGTCTTCGGTCCAGTCCAGCGCGGCGAGCGTCGGGCAGATGTCGATCCAGTTGAAGCCGTGATCGGCCGCCAGCTTCGCCAGCCCGCTGTTCAGCGACCGGACCGCCCGCTTGTCGGCGGGCAGCGGCGGCACGGACACGACCGCGACGCGACACCGGGCGCGGGCCAGCCGGGCGAACAGGCTGCGCGCCGCGGCCAACGACTCCGCCCGCGGCACGTCGAAATACACGTCGTTGCTTCCGATGAACAGCACGAGTTGCGCCGGCCGGTCGGCCAGCACGTCGTCGATCCACGCCGCGACGTCGACGATCTTCGCGCCGGACAGACCGCGGTTACGGTACGGCGTGAGCAGCTCCAGCCACGGCGCAGCAGCGACCTGCGAATCGCCGACGAGCATCACCGCGCCCGGTTCGGAGCTGCCGAACGTCTGCCGCGCGAGTGCGGCGAAGTCGTGTTCCGGCGCCTGGATCAGCCGGGCGCGAATCATTGCCCGGCGGCGCAGCCGGCGCGCCAAGGCCAGCCCGAGCAGCGCATTCAAACCGAGCGACCCGCGCAACAACCACCGCACGCGAGAACGCTAGTGCGCCGCGCTCAGTAGCGCCCGCCGACGACCAGCTGATCGAGCCGGTCCAGCTCCGCGACGTCGGCGTCGGCGAGCTCGACGTCCAGCGCCGCGACGTTCTGCTCGAGCCACTTGATGCGCTTCGTGCCCGGGATCGGCACGACCGGAATGCCGAGCCGCGCCGCGCGCCCGTGCACCCACGCGAGCGCCACCTGCGCGGGGGCGACGTCCTTGCGCGCGGCGACGGCGGCGACCGCCGCGGCGATCTGCTGGTTGGTGTCGCCCGCCTCGCCCACGAATCGCGGGAGCTGCGCCCGGAAGTCGTTCGTGCCGATCGCCGCGCGATCGAGCGTGCCGGTGAGGAAACCGCGGCCGAGCGGCGAGAACGGCACAAGGCCCACGCCCAGCTCGCGCAGTGCGCCGAGCACCGTCGTCTCGGGATCGCGCGTCCACAGCGAGTACTCGCTCTGCACCGCGGCGATCGGATGCACCGCATAGGCGCGGCGCAGCAGCTCGTCGTCCACCTCCGACAGCCCGAGGTGGCGCACCTTGCCCGCCTGCACGAGCTCGCCCATCGCGCCGACCGTCTCCTCGATCTCGGCGTCCTGCGGCGGCCGGTGCAGGTAGTACAAGTCGATGTGCTCGACGCCGAGCCGGAGCAGCGAGTCGTCGCAGGCGGCGTGTACGTAGGTGCGCTTGCCGTGCACCTGCCGCAGGTCCGACGCGACGTCGCGGTCGATGCCGAACTTCGTCGCCAGCTGCACCTGATCACGCCGGTCCGCAATCGCCCGGCCGACCAGCACCTCGTTGTGGCCGGCGCCGTACACGTTCGCCGTGTCCAGCAACGTGACGCCGAGTTCGATCGCCCGGTGGATCGTCGCGATCGACTCGTCCCAATCCGACGGGCCGTAGCTCTGGCTCATGCCCATGCAGCCGAGCCCCTGCGCGGAGACGGTCAGTCCACCCAGGGTGGCTGTTGGAAGCGTCATGCAGTCACATTAGCCGCGCACCGCGTAGGCGAAGCACTGCGTTTCGACGGCCCGCACGTGCACCTCGGCAACCTCGGGCGCGGCCAGCAACGCACGCAGCGACGCCTCGATGTCGACGCCCTCGGGTACCCGCGTGATGTGGTCGTAGGCGAGGCTGCCGTCGGCGTGATAGCCGCGCAGCATGCGCCCGGTGCGCAGTTCGGGCGGCAGCCCTGCATCCGGCGGGTAGCCCTCGCAGGCGGCGGCGTGCACATACACCGGGCCGACCTCGGCCCACGGCGAGACGGTGCGGAACGGGCGGTAGCCGATCAACGCGATCTGCTCATCGGGACGCGCGACCCGCAGGCAGCAGCGCAGCGGTTCCCAGCCGTTGGCCGAGTAGCCGACGAACGGGTTTCCGTGCTCGTCCGCGCCCGCTGCGCGCATCGCCTCGAGTCGGCTCGGCTCGATGGCGAGGACGGTCAGTGTGGTCGTCATGCAGACCATTCTCGGCGTCGCGGACTCTCGTTACTGGCGGCTTTCGGACGGAGCATCGGTCAGCCTGACGACGAGCAGTTCGCCGTCGCCGTCGACCTCGACTGGGCCGGCAGCACGCACCGAGTCGCCGGCTGCGAGGTCCGCACCGGCGACGTGGAAGTTGCCGCTGCCGACCAACAGATGGACGAGTGGCGCGTCGACGCGCGATCCGCGGCACCGGCGCAGCACGTCGAACGCGCCGACGCTGAGCGCAAGCGGCGGCGCGGCGACGTCGTAGGCCGGCAGCTCGGCGTCAGTCATGAGCCAGAGCTGCACGAAGCGCAGCGGTTCGAGCGACGAGGCGTTGCCCTCCGCGTGCCGGATCCCGGACGCCGCGACCTGGTACTGCGCCTGGCCGGGCCGGATGAGCTGGTTGCGACCGGCGGCGTCGCGATGCTCGAGCGTGCCGTCGAGCACCCAGCTCACCAGCTCGACGCCCGCGTGCGGGTGCGGGTCGAAGCCGGCGCCGGGCCCGAGCAGGTGCTCGTCGCACGCGATCAGCTGGCCGAACGCGACGTTGTCCGGGTCGTAGTACGCACCGGAAGAGAAGGCATGCCAGGTCGTGATGCCCGGCTGCTCGGTGCGGTACCGGGAGGCGGCGCGCCGAATGTCGATCACGGACGCGAGGAGTGATCGCCGGTCCAGGCCAGCAGTTGCTCGGCCGGCCACGAGTTGACGACGGTCTCGGCCGGCACCGCGCAGCGCGCCGCCCGTTCGCAGCCGTTGCGCAGCCAATCGAGCTGACCCGGCGCGTGCGCGTCGGTGTCGATCGAGGTGAGGCAGCCGGCCTCGACGGCCAGGCGCAGCAGGCGCTTCGGCGGATCGAGACGCTCCGGGCGGGAGTTGACCTCGACGGCCACCCCGAAGTGCGCGCAGGCGGCGAACACCACGTCGGCGTCGAACTCCGACTCGGGGCGGTTGCCCCGTGCGCCGCGGCGCATCCGTCCGGTGCAGTGACCGAGGATGTCCATGTGCGGGTTGGAGATCGCAGCCACCATGCGCGGCGTCATCTCGTTCGCCGGCATGCGCAGCTTGGAGTGCACACTCGCGACGACGAGATCCAACCGCGCCAGCAGTGACGGCTTCTGGTCGAGCGTCCCGTCCTCGAGGATGTCCACCTCGATGCCGGTGAGGATCCGGAACGGTTCCAGCTCTTGGTTGAGCTCGGCGACCACGTCGAGTTGACGCTCGAGCCGGTCCGCGGTCAACCCGTTCGCCACCGTCAGCCGCGGCGAGTGGTCGGTGAGCACGACGTACTCGTGACCCATCGCGCGCGCCGTCTCGGCCATCTCGCGGATCGGCGATCCGCCGTCCGACCAGTCCGAGTGCATGTGGCAGTCGCCGCGCAACGCCACCCGCAGCGCCGCAGTCGCGGTGTCGAGGGGGACGTCCTCGGTGGCCTCCAGACGACGCAGGTAGACCGGCTCCTCGCCGCGCAGCGACTCCGTGATGCACAGCGAGGTGACCTTGCCGATGCCCGCGAGCTCCTCGAGGGTTCCGGCTCGGGCCCGCGCGGCGAGCTCGTCGGCAGACAGCCCGTCGACGACGCCGGCGGCCGTGCGGAACGCCCGCACCCGGTACGTCGGCTCCAACGCCCGTTCGAGCAGGAATGCGATCCGCCGCAGGTCGGCCGCCGGATCACGCTGCACGCTCACCCGCGAGACGGTACCGGCGTGGCACGCTGGGGCGCGTGGATCCCGGCGCACGACCCGTGCCTGCCCGTCGGTCGCGGGTGGACGACGAGACGATCCGGCGCATCGAGCAGGCGACCGGGCGGCTCGCCACCCAGAGCGTCGCGCGCATGGACGACGAGCTGCCGTGGTTTCGCGAGCTGCCCTCCGACCAGCGGTCGTGGGTCACGCTCGTCGCGCAGGCCGGCCTGCAGTCCTACGTCGACTGGCTGCGCTCGCCCGACGACGTGCTGCGCCTGACCGGCGAGACATTCGCCGCCGCGCCACAGGCCATGGCCCGATCGGTGAACCTGCAGCAGACCGTCGAACTGGTACGGACGGCGATCGCGGTGGCCGAGGACAACCTGCCGCTGCTCGCCGGCCCGGACGACGAGGACGTCGTACGCGAGGAACTGCTGCGCTTCAGCCGGGAGATCGCCTTCGCCGCCGCGCGCGTCTACGCGAGCGCGGCCGAGAATCGCGGCTCCTGGGATCGGCGCCTCGAAGCACTCGTCATCGACAGCCTCGTCAGCGGCTCGGTCGTCGGCGACCCGCTGCCCAGCCAGCTCGCCGCGCTCGGCTGGCACGACGTGGGCCCGATCGCGGCGATCGTCGGCAGCGCGCCGCCCGCGCCGCCGGAGGCGGTGTTTGCCGACGTGCACGCCCGCACCCGCCGCCTAGCGGTGGACGCGATGGCGGGCGTTCACGGCGACCGGCTCGTGATCGTCGTCAGCGGCGTCGACGACCCGGTCGAGCTCGCCACCCGGCTGCTGCCGGTGTTCGGGGACGGACCGGTCGTCGCCGGCCCGCCGGCGAAGGACATCAGTTCGGCCGCGGCCGTCACGCAGGCCGCGCTGAGCGGGCTGCGCGCGGTGCCTGCCTGGCCCGCCGCGCCGCGGCCGGTGGCGGCGGACGCGCTACTGCCCGAGCGTGCCCTGGCCGGCGACCCCGACGCCCGTTCCCAGTTGGTCGAGACCGTGTACCGCCCGCTGCTGGAGGCGGGTGACGTTCTGATGGAGACCGTGGCTGCCTTTCTGGACGCCGGCGGCGCACTGGAGGCGACGGCGCGGGCGCTGTTCGTCCACGCGAACACGGTGCGGTACCGGCTGCGCCGGGTCGGCGAGGTGTGTGGCGAAACCCCCACCGAAGCACGCGGCGCATTGACGCTGCGCGTCGCGCTCGTGCTGGGCCGACTTGAAATGTTGAGTTAACCCGACAAGCTGTGGTCGCAACACAGCCGCAATACTGCGGGTCGGGTGGAGGTTTCCTACAACCGCGCCGCATCAACACTGTCCGTGTCACAGTCGCGCGAGGTCGTGCCGACCCGCCATTGTGAATTGTGTGATCGCCGTATTCGCCCCCGGACAAGGCGCCCAAACCCCCGGCATGCTCGCCCCGTGGCTTGAACTGCCCGGAGTGGACGAGCAGGTCGCAGAGTTCTCCGAGGCGACCGGTCTCGACCTGAGGCGACTCGGCACCACCGCCGATGCCGACGAGATCAAGGACACCGCCGTCACGCAGCCGCTGCTCGTGACCGTCGGCGTGCTCGCCGCGCGTCAGCTCGGCTTGGACGACGGCAATGAACGGGTGGTCGCCGGGCACAGCATCGGCGAGCTCACCGCCGCCGCCGTTTCCGGCGCGCTCTCCCCGCTGGAGGCCGTCGCGTTCGCCGCGCGCCGCGGCGCCGAGATGGCCGCCGCCTGCGCCGTCACGCCGACAGGCATGTCTGCCGTACTGGGCGGCGACCCGGACGGGGTCGTGACGCGGATCGAGGCCGCCGGCCTGACAGCGGCGAACCGCAACGGTGCCGGCCAGATCGTCGCCGCCGGTGCGATGGACGCGCTGGAGAAGCTGGCTGCCGAACCGCCGGACGGTGCTCGGGTACGCCCGCTCGCGGTCGCCGGCGCATTCCACACGCACTACATGTCCCCGGCCGCGGACGCGCTGGGTGCCTACGCGACCGGGCTGGATGTCGCCGACCCGCGGCCGATCCTGCTCTCGAATGCCGATGGCGCCGCCGTCGTCACCGGCGCCGACCTCCTTGCTCGCCTCGTGCAGCAGGTCACGCTGCCGGTGCGGTGGGATCTCTGCCTGCGCTCCTGCGCGGACCTCGGCGTCACCGGCGCTGTGGAGCTCGCGCCGGGCGGCGTGCTGGCCGGCATTGCGAAGCGCGAGCTGCCCGACGTCGAGCTGGTCGCGATCAAGTCCCCCGCCGATCTGGACCGCGCCCGCGAGCTCGTCGCGAGCCGCCCGCAGCACGGCCAGGGCGAGTACATCCCGGACTTCCGGGTCGTGGTCACACCGGCCAAGGGCGTGTTCACGCGCGTCGCGGAGGTCGCGGAAGGTCAGCAGGTGGCGCGCGGCGCCAAGATCGGCACCATCCGAACGAACCGGGACGAGCACTCGATCGTCGTGGCGGAAGCCGGAGTTCTCACCGAGTGGCTGCGTCACGACGGCGACATCGTCGCCGCCGGCCTGCCGGTCGCGCGCTTCTCCGACGGCACGGACTACTGATATGGCGAGCCTCGCAACGGCTTCCGGCGTGCCCGCGACCCGCATCCTCGGCCTGGGCCACTACCGCCCCGGCAACGTGATCAGCAACCACGACCTCATCGCGCGCGGCGTCGACACCAGCGACGAGTGGATCAAGACCAGGGTCGGCATCGCCGAGCGGCACTGGGCCGATCCGGACGAGAGCGTCGTCGACATGGCCGAGCAGGCGGCGAGCAAGGCGCTCGCGGCCAGCGGCGTCTCGACCGAGGACGTCGACCTCGTGCTCGTCGCCACCTGCACGATGCCGACACCGATCCCGGCCGCCGCACCGAACCTCGCGACCCGCCTCGGCATGCACGCGCCGGGTGCCTACGACATCAGCTCCGGTTGCTCGGGCTTCGTCTACGCGATCAACGCCGCGTCCGCCGCGATACAGACCGGCCAGGCTCGCAACGCACTGGTGGTCGCCAGCGAACGGTTCTCCGGCTGGCTGGACATGAACGACCGCTCGACGTGCATCATCCTCGGCGACGCCGCCGGCGCCGCCGTGATCGGGCCGGCCGACGCGCCGGGCCTCGGGCCCGTCGTGTGGGGCAGCGACGGTGAGTTGTACGACACGGTCGCAGTCGACGAGCAGACCAAGTTCTTCCGTCAGGAGGGGCAGACGGTCTATCGCTGGGCCACTGGAGAGATGGGCCCGATCGCGCTGGCTGCGTGCGAACGCGCGGGCGTCGCGCTCGAGGACATCGTGGCGTTCATCCCGCACCAGGCCAACCTGCGCATCATCGACGCGCTCGCGCGCCGCATCGGGTTGCCGAGCGCGATCGTGGCCCGCGACATCGTCACCTCCGGCAACACCTCGGCGGCCACCATCCCGCTCGCGCTCTCGCGGATGGTCGAGGCCGGCGAGATCCCGTCCGGCGCACCTGTGCTGCTGCTCGGCTTCGGGTCCGGCCTGGCCTACGCCGCCCAGGTCGTGCTCGCCCCGTAACGTCACCCGCCGCCCGACCGGACGGCGTCTCCTACCGAAAGGAAACAACCCAGTGCCAGACGAAGCAACGATCATCCAGTCGCTTGCCGAGATCCTCGAAGAGGTGGCCGGCGTGAACGCTGCCGACGTCTCCGCGGACAAGAGCTTCGTCGACGACCTCGACGTCGACTCGCTGTCCATGGTCGAGGTCGCGATGGCCGTCGAGGACAAGTTCAACGCCAAGATCCCCGACGACGAACTGTCCAACCTCAAGACGGTCGGCGACGCCGTTTCCTACATCCAGCAGCACGCAGGAGCCTGATCTTGACCGCAGGTACTGACGTCGTCATCACCGGTCTCGGGGCAACCACCCCGATCGGTGGCGACGTCGCGACATTCTGGGCCGGCCTGCTCGAGGGCCGGTCGGGAATCGAGAAGCTGACCGAGGAGTGGGCGGCCGATCTCCCCGTTCGGATCGCCGGACGGATGGCCGCCGACCCCAGCGAGGTGCTGCCCAAGGTGCAGGCCCGGCGCCTCGACCGCAGTGAGCAGGCCGCGCTCGTCGCGGCCCGCGAGGCGTGGGCCGACGCCGGGTTCGAGGGCAAGTCGGCGGACGCCGGGCTCGACCCGACTCGGGTCGCGGTCGTGATCGGCACCGGCATCGGCGGCGTCACGTCCCTGCTCAGCCAGTACGACATGTACCTGAACAAGGGTCCGGGCCGCGTGTCGCCGTTGCTCATCCCGATGAACATGCCGAACGGCCCGGCCGCCTACGTCGGGCTGGAGCTCGGCGCGCAGGCCGGTGTGCACACGACCGTGAGCGCCTGCGCATCGGGCGCGGAGGCGATCGCCTACGGGCTGGACCTGATCCAGCTCGACCGCGCCGATGTCGTACTGGTCGGCGGCACGGAGGCGTGCATCCACCCGCTCAACATCGCCGGCTTCGCGCAGATGCGCGCGATGTCGACGCGCAACGACGAGCCGGAGCGCGCATCGCGTCCGTTCGACAAGGGACGCGACGGGTTCGTGCTCGGCGAGGGCGCCGGTGTGCTCGTTCTCGAACGCCGCGCCGCCGCCGAATCGCGCGGCCGCACGCCGTATGCCGAGCTCGCCGGAGCCGGCATCACCTCCGACGCGTACGACATCGTCCAGCCGGACCAGGCCGGGCAGTACCGCGCGATGCAGATCGCGTTGGGACGCTCGGCCGTGCCGGTCGACGAGATCGTGCACGTCAACGCGCACGGCACCTCGACGCCCGTGGGTGACATGGGCGAGGCCCGCGCGATCGCAGAGATCTTCGGCACGGACACCGTCGTCACGAGCACGAAGTCGATGACCGGCCACCTGCTCGGCGCCGCAGGCGCGATCGAGAGTGTGGCCACGGCGCTGGCGGTGCAGAACGACGTGGTGCCGCCGACGATCAACCTCGACGACCCCGATGACGAGCTGTGCGTCGACGTGCCGCGCGAGGCCCGGCGGATGCCGGTGCCGGCGGCGATGAACGACTCGTTCGGGTTCGGCGGGCACAACGTCTCGCTGATCTTCCGAAAGGCCTGACCGATGACGGCTCTTGCGCACCCGCCAGTCACCGAGATCGATCCTCGCGATCCCGTCCTCCGGCTGGAGAAACTGTTCGACGTCGACACGATGGAGCTACTCCTCCCGCGGGACGACAGCGGCGTGGTCGCCGCCCGCGGGCGCATCAAGGGCAGCCCGGCGATGTCGTACTGCACCGACGCGACCGTGATGGGCGGCGCGATGGGCTCGGCCGGCTGCCGGCACATCGTCGACACCATCGACATGGCCGTCCGCGAACGGGTCCCGGTCATCGGCTTGTGGCACTGCGGCGGCGCCCGGCTGGCCGAAGGTGTCGAATCACTGCACGCCGTCGGGATGGTGTTCCAAGCGATGATCCGCGCGTCCGGGCGGGTGCCGCAGATCTCCGTCGTGCTCGGCCCCGCCGCCGGTGGCGCGGCGTACGGCCCGGCGCTCACCGACATCGTCGTCATGTCCACCGCGGGCCGGGTCTTCGTCACCGGTCCGGACGTCGTGCGCTCGGTCACCGGCGAGAACGTCGACATGGAGTCGCTCGGCGGCGCCGACACGCACGGCCGGCGCAGCGGTGTCGTGCACGTCGTCACCGAGGACGAAGCGTCCGCCTTCGTCTCCGCACGCGAGATCACCGCGCTGCTCGCCCGGCAGGGCAGCTTCGACGCAACGCAGGTCGGCGCGCCGCACGACATCAGCGAACTGCTGCCCGAGAACCCGAAGCGCGCCTACGACATCCACCCGATCATCAACGCGCTGCTCGACCATGACCCCACGGACACGTTCGTCGAGTTGCACAGCAAGTGGGCGCCGAACATCGTCACCGCGCTGGGCCGGCTCAGCGGCCGCACCATCGGCGTGATCGCGAACAACCCGCTCCGGCTCGGCGGCTGCCTCGACTCGCCCTCGGCGGAGAAGGCCGCGCGGTTCGTGCGCATGTGCGACGCCTTCGGCGTGCCGCTGCTCGTCCTCGTCGACGTGCCCGGCTATCTCCCAGGCGTGGGCCAGGAGTGGGACGGCATCGTGCGCCGCGGCGCCAAGCTGCTGCACGCCTTCGGCGAGGCTGTCGTGCCGCGCGTGACGCTCGTGACCCGCAAGGCCTATGGCGGCGCCTACATCGCGATGAATTCGCGCGCACTCGGCGCCACTCGCGTGTTCGCCTGGCCCGACGCCGAGGTCGCCGTCATGGGCGCTTCGGCGGCAGTCGGCATCCTGCACCGCAAGAAGCTCGCCGCCGCACCGCCCGGCGAGCGGGAGGCGCTGCACGCGACACTCGCGGCCGAGCACGAGAAGCTCGCCGGCGGGGTCGGGCGTGCCATGGACCTCGGCGTCGTCGACGAACTCATCGACCCGTCCGACACGCGGGCGCGCATCACCGAGGCGCTGGCCGCAGCGCCGCCCGGCCGCGGAGCGCACGGCAACATACCGCTCTGATCCGCCGCAGGCCGGATCTCCCTACGTTTAGCTTGCGGTGGTCTGTCACGTTCCGTGACGGGTGGTTTACGCTCGATCGATCGGGCGACGCGTGCCGGTGCGTCGCTGTGGGGCAGCGGGACCGACGAGGTACCGAAAGGACGCGTGTGCTTTGACGGCTGAGCGCCCCCCTTCTCGGCGACGCCTCGACACCGATCCTGAGCTGAACAACGATCTCGAACGCGCCCGCACAGGCGACGAGACCTCGTTCGTCCGGATCTTCCGTGCGATCCAGCCGGGCCTGCTCCGCTACGTAAGAACGCTGGTCGGCGCCGACGCCGAGGACGTCGTGTCCGAGGCGTGGTCGCAGGTCTGCCGCGATCTCGCCAAGTTCTCCGGCGACTTCGACGCATTCCGCGGCTGGGTGGCGACGATCGCGCGCTACCGGGCGATCGATCACCTGCGTGCGCGCGGCCGCCGGCCAATGGACCCGGTGCCGGTCGAGGAGCTGATCGATCGCGCCGCCAGCGAGTCCACCGAGGGTTCGGCGCTGGAGTCGGCCGCAACGGCCGCCGCGCTGGCCGCCATCAAGTCGTTGCCCAAGGACCAGGCCGAGGCGGTGCTGCTGCGCACCGTCATGGGGCTGGACGCGAACGCCGCCGGCCGCGTTCTCGGCAAGCGCGCGGGCGCGGTGCGGGTGGCCGCGTTCCGTGGGCTGAACAACCTGGCCAAGCAACTCGAGGTCGAGCGCCCGGTCACCCCCCGTAACACCTCCGCCGTCGCGAGCGGTGACGAAGTGAGATGAGCAGACACCGACGTGACCAGATCAGCCGCGTCGACGCCGAACGGTTATTGGACACCGGCGTCGGCGGGCCGGACGCCCTCGAGGCGCTCCTGGCTGCCGCCACCGCGGCTCCTCCGGTAGGCGAAGTCGCCGGACAACGTGCGGCACTCGCCGAGTTCCGGGCGGCCCATCTCACGACCGTCCCGACTCGCCGGAGGCTCGCGATGCTGAAGTCCGTCCTTGCTAATTTCGCCGCCGCGAAGGTGGTGCTTTCCGCCGCCGCCGCTGCCGCCGCAACCGGCGGCATCGCGATCGCGGCCGCAACCGGGGCCCTCCCCGGGACATCGCATGGCGACCAGCACGCTCAGAACCGCCTGGTGGCACCGACGTCGGCATCGGCCCAGTCCAGCCATTCCGCAGCCGCGAACAGCGCCGCGTCGAGCCGCGAGAACGAACCGGCATCGGAGGCGAGCGAATCCGCGGCCACGCACGGCAGCGCGACACCGTCGCCGTCGCTGCCGGGACTGTGCAACGCCTACCAGCGCGGCGTTGCTGCGAGCCATGGCAAGGCGCTCGAGAACCCGGCGTTCTCCGTGCTGATCGCCAAGGCGGGCAGCAAGGACAACGTGGCCGCCTACTGCGACAACCTCGTCGGCCCAGCGCCGTCGCACCCCGCGGGCGGCGCAGAGACGACGCATCCGACCGGCCCCCCGGCGTCGCACCCCGCCGGCCCGCCGAACCATCCGACCGGCGCGCCCGAAACCCATCCAACCGGCGCTCCAAGCGCGCCGGATCGCCCCTAGCACTGCCGGTTCGTGACGAGTCCTGGATCCGCGAACCGGTTGCCCCCCGGTCGGCTGCCGCCCCGTAGATAGCCGACCCGCCGCCTCGCTGCGGCCGAGCACGCCCGGTCGATCTTCGACCGGGCGTGACTCATTTCCGGGTCAGCGCTCCCACCACGGTCGGCTGCGCGCAGCGCTAACCTGCGCCGCTGATTCGAGCAGTTCGGGGCGCAACGCGTCGACGTCGCCGAGGTACTGCCCGGACCACAGCAGGCGCTCGGCCTGTGACCGCTGTCCGTCGTCGCAGGTCTCGACGACGGGCAGCACCACCTCGAGGAACGAGTCGGCATCCGGTCCGTGCCCGTCGGCGGGCAGCGGCGTACCGCGCAACGCGAAGCCGGCCGCGAGCGCTTCGTACCAACCGGTGACCTCGTCCGTACGCCGTGCAAGTACGTCGGCCGGCCGCATGAGATCGCCGGCGACGGATTCCGGCGGCAGCCCGTCGGGGCGGCCCAGCTGCAGCCGCTTGATGGCGGTGCCGGCGAGCCGTACCCGCGTCGCGCCGTTTGCGAGCGCAGCGACACTTTCGAGTGGGACCCGCTTGCTGCCCTGCTCGGCCAGGTAGGCGCGCAGCGCCTCGTCGAGCCGCTCGCCGGCGGCCAGCGCCGCCAGTCCGGCGTCGGGCGGGTCGGGGCGCCGGCCGGTGACGTGATCGACCGCCTGATGCAGGTACCCGGCCGCGGTGTGATAGGCCTCGCCGAGGGCGCCGCCGAGTGCCGCCCCAGCGCCGCGCGGCCAGAAGAGCACGCCGGCACCGAGGCTAGCGAGGCAACCGAGCCCGACGTCCTCGACGCGCACCACTCCGATCTTCCAGCCGATCGGCGCGATGATGTTGAACAGCACGATGATCAGCACGGTGAACGCGGCCTGTCCGGCGACGAACGAGATCATGCTCGGCGCGGAGGCAGCGACAAGGATGATCAGCGGCAGCAGCGGCCACAGCACCGCCTGGCTGGTGCCGAGCACCGAGACGAGCGCGCCCCCGATCGCGAATCCGACGCCGGTGCCGAGCAGTGCCCGCAATGCGGTCGAGCCGGTCGCGAGCGCGTTGGACCGAAGCACCGACAGCGCCCCGAGCCCGATCCAGAAGGAGTTCTGCGCGTCGACGACGCGCGACACCAACACTGCAAGCGCGAGTCCGACCGCGCCGCGGATGCTGTTCTGCAGCCAGACCGCATGCCGGTCGAGCTGGCCGAGCACGGAGCGCTTGGCGACGGCGATCACGCCCAGCTCGTCCTCGGTGACGCGTCGGCCGACGAGCCGCTCCCACCACGAACGGGCGTCGGCGGCCGAGATCGCGGCCACCGTCGAGCCGACGAGCGCGACCACGTAGCCGAGCTCGTGCGCGGCGTAGAGCGGCCGGTCGAATTCGCCGCGCGCCCGCTCTCCGTCGGCGGAGCCGACCGCGGCCTGCAACTCGCTCAGGCTCTCCTCGATGACCGTCCGGCGCGCCGCGTCGAGCGCCGCGAGTCGATCGTCGAGGTCCAGGCAGCACTGCTCGTCCGGACCCTCGCCGCGATGATCGAGCGCTGCGCCGCAGGCGCTGAGCACGTCGGCCGCCGTCGCCCGCAGCCGGCGCCCATGATCCGGCCACTCCTCAGGTGCGTCGCGGCACGCGTTGACCACCGCTGCGGCGAGCCATTCCACCTCGCTCACGAGCCGGATCAGCGTCCGGGCGCCGGTGCTCAGCCCGGCGGTGCGATTCGCGGACGTGCGGAATGTCGCCTGCAAGTCGCGCGCCGCCTGCCGCATCGCGACCAGCGTGTCGCCCTGCCCGGGTGCTGGTTGCTGCAACGAAAGCATGTCGGCGAGCGCCCGGCACAGCGCAGCTGCGCGGAGCCGGATCTGGTCCTGATCCCGCGGCGGCCAGACGAACAGTGCGACGGGCACCGCTATCGCGACCGCGATCCCCCAGCCCGCCAGCCGGGCCGGCAGATCGGATCGGCTGCCCGGCAGCATCACGGCGAGGATGAAGGCCAGCATGGCTGCTTGCGACGTCCCGCCGATGAGCGAGCTGACGACGCCCGCGAACAGCACCACGAACGCGACGACGAGCATGGCCAGCACCGCGAGCCAGTCGGGCGACATCAGCGCGGTGCCGATGCTGATCAGCGCCGCGCCCGCCGCACCGAGCCCCAGATAGGCTCCGGCCCGGGTGAGCAGTCCGCCGGTGAGATTGACGAACAGCAGCATCGCGAACGACCCGAACGCAGCGAACGTGGCCAGTTGGGCGTTGCCGATGACCTCCGACCCGATCGCGAAGACGACAGGGACGACGACGGCCGCGCGCACTGCCCGGCGCACCCCGAACCAACCGGGATCGTGCGCGTTCAGCCAGCGCAGCAATCGCGTCAATGCACCTGGGTGCGCCAGTTGGCAGGCACCCGCTCCTTCGGCCCGGGCACCGTCTGATCAAGTGGCCGGCACTGCGGGTCAGCCAGCTGCGGCC
The DNA here is from genome assembly GCA_035642535.1 of Jatrophihabitans sp. Classification (GTDB taxonomy): domain Bacteria; phylum Actinomycetota; class Actinomycetes; order Mycobacteriales; family Jatrophihabitantaceae; genus Jatrophihabitans. Next base: position 70,617 of record DASQSE010000019.1, read on the forward strand.
CCTCGTAATAGTCGCGGCGCGCGTAATCCCAGAACCAGCTCTCCCCCGGCTCGAAGCTGCGCACGATCGGGTGGCCGGCGCTTGCGGCGTGCGCGCTCGCGTGCTGCATCGGCGACGAGTCGCAGCAGCCGATGTGGCCGCACTGCGCACAGCGCCGCAGGTGGAACCACCAGCCGCCGGCGGCTTCGCACTCGACGCAGCCGGTGCCGCTCGGCGCGACCGTCGGGTCCACGCTCGGCGTACTCACGACGCCTCCGCCACGTCGCGCAGCGGCAGCCGGACCCGGAAGCGGGTGTCGCCCGGCACCGACTCGACGGACAGGTCACCGTGATGCTTGTTCACGACGATGCGCCACGAGATGTCCAGCCCGAGCCCGGTCCCTTCGCCGGCCGGTTTCGTCGTGAAGAACGGCTCGAAGATCCGTCCGATGACGTCCTCCGGTATGCCGGGGCCGTTGTCGCCGATCTCGACCTGGAGCGTGTCGTCGACGTTGCTCGTCCGGACCGTCAGCGTGCCCTCGCCCCCCATCGCCTGGAGCGCGTTGTCGATCAGGTTCGTCCACACCTGGTTGAGCTCGGCGCCGTAGACCGGTATGTCGGGCAACGTCCGGTCGTACTCCTTGACGACGTGCACCTCGCCGATCTTGCGGCTCAACATGACGAGCGTGCTGTCGAGCAGTTCGTGGACGTCGAGGATCTGATGCGGTGCGCGATCCATCTGGGAGTACTGCTTGGCAGCGCCCACCAGTGTCGAGATGCGCCCGGTCGAATCCTCGATCTCCGTCATGAGCAGCTCGGTCTCGAGGGTGTAGTTGAGCCAGCCGATCGCGCCCTCGAGCATCTCGTCGCCGACCAGATCGTGCACCTGATCCAGCCAGGCCACCTCGAGCCCGGCCTGGACGAACGTCGGCGCGATGTCGTACGCGCCGCGAATGCCGTGCGCGTCGAACCAGTTGGACAACTCGTCCTCGCGGTCTGAGGCCTCCATCGGGCTCAGCTCCGGGGCCTTGGCCACCTGCTCGACCGCACGCTCCTGCAACTCGATGAGCGTGACGAGCTGCGCGCGGTCCCAGGTACCTCCCGCGATCTTCGCCAGCTTGTGCCGCATGCCGGCCACCCGCTCGCGCAGCGAGGACGTGGCGCGAACAGCGGCGGCAGCCGGGTTGTTCAGCTCGTGCATCAGACCCGCCGAGAGCGAACCCAGCGCAAGCAGCCGCTCGCGGTCGCCGATCACCCGCTGGTGGCGCTGGCTGCCGAAGAAGAGGCCCTCCAGCAAGTGCAGCGGCATCGGGAACCACTGCCTCATCAGCTCGGAGAAGTTGTCCGCGCTCAGTACGAAGAAGCGGACGGGCGTGATGGCCCGCATCGACGCGCTGTACGTGCGGGCCGCCGACGTATCGAGGAACGCCGCCCAGGCGCCGGCGTAGGCGCCACGCTGGTCGGTGCGGGTTGTCTCGACGTCGTCGTCGCCCACCCGCCGGGACAGCGCGATCGTCCCGTCGATCACGACGTACAGGCAGGTCGCCGGCTCGTCTTCGCGCAGGACGAAGCCCGGGTCGTGCAGCTCGATCCGCCCGCGCTCGCAGAGCCAGTCCAGCTGCTCTTCGGACAGCTTCTCGAAGAGGAACAGGGTACGCAGTTCGTTCCTGTCGCAAGCCAGCGTCTCTACCATCACAGCCCTACAAACCTTCCAAGTAGCGGTGCACGAGCATGACGGCCATCGCGCCTTCGCCCACCGCGGACGCCACGCGCTTGGCCGATTCGGCCCGCACGTCCCCGGCGGCGAACACGCCAGGCACACTCGTCTCCAGGTGGAACGGCGCACGGTCGAGGAACCATCCCGCCGGCCGCGCCCCGTCGACCGCGAGGTCGGGGCCCGCGACGACGAACCCGCGAGTGTCGCGGACGACGACCTTGTCGAGCCAGTCGGTGCGTGGCGCGGCACCGATGAACACGAACAGGTGCCCGGCCTCGACGGTCTCGATTTCGCCGGTGCTGGTGTTGCGCAGCGTGAGCCGCTCGAGGTGGTCGTCGCCGTGCACCTCAAGCACCTCGGTGCACGTCCGGCACGAGACGTTCTTGATCTCGCGCAACTGCTCGACGAGGTAGTGCGACATCGACTGCTCGAGCGAGCTACTGCGCACGAGCAGCGTCACGCTGTTGGCCGTCGTGGCGAGGTAGGCGGCGGCCTGCCCGGCGGAGTTGGCGCCGCCGACGATATACACGTCCTGGCCCTTGCAACTCGCCGCCTGCGTGAGCGCCGATCCGTAGTACACGCCGCGGCTCGTCAACCGATCGCAACCGGACGCCGTGAGCTGCCGATAGGACACGCCCATCGCGAGGATGATCGTGTGCGCGGCCACCGAGCCGCCATCCGTGAACTGGACCGTGCGCGCAGGTCCGTTGACGTCCAGCGCGACCGCCTCGCGGGTCGTGATGAGCTCGGCGCCGAACTTCACCGCCTGCCGCCGCGCCCGGTCGGTGAGCTGCGCCCCCGAAACGCCGTCCGGGAAGCCAAGGTAATTCTCGATGCGTGAACTCTGCCCGGCCTGCCCACCCGTAGCCGTCCGCTCGACCAGGACGGTGCGCAGCCCTTCGGAGGCTCCGTACACCGCGGCGCCGAGGCCCGCCGGCCCGCCACCGATCACTACTAAATCGTAGAAGTCCTTCGCCGGGGTGGTGGCGAGCCCGACGCGTTCGGCGAGCTCGCCGTCGGTCGGAGCGATCAGTGCCGCCCCGTCCGGGGCGACGACGAGCGGAAGCTCCGGTGCGGGGCCACCGTCGCCGGCGGCGTCGAGCAGCCGGGTGCCTTCCGGCGACTCGGACGAGTACCACCGGTAGGGCACCTGGTTGCGGGCGAGGAACTCGCGCACCTCGGATGAGCGCACCGACCACCGATGCCCGACGACTTTGGTCTCCGGCACCGGGCGATGGTCGGCGACCGTCCAAGCCTCCAGCTGCGCGTCGAGGACGGGGTAGAGCTTCTCCTCCGGCGGGTCCCAGGGCTTGAGCAGGTAGTAGTCGAGGTCGACGACGTTGATCGCCTCGATCGCCGCGCCGGTGTCGGCGTAGGCGGTGAGCAGCACGCGGCGGGCGGCCGGGTACAGGTCCATCGCGGCTTCGAGGAATTCCAGGCCGCTCATCTGCGGCATCCGGTAATCGGCCAGTAGGACGGCCACCGGATCGCCGCGCAGCTTCATCTCGCGCAACGCTTCCAGGGCCTGCTGCCCGGACTCGGCGCGCACGATGCGGTAGCTGTCGGCGTAACGCCGGCGCAGATCGCGCGCCACCGCCCGAGACACACTCGGGTCGTCATCGACGGTCAGGATGGCGGTGCGGGGTGTGGAGTGCGGCAAACTCACGCAATCACACTACGGGCGCAGAGCAACGCTCGACCGGCAATTAGACGACGGCGGGAAGCACGCTCACCGGAGCGCCGTCGCCCGCCAACCGGTACGGCTCAAGCTCGGCGTCCCACGCGGTGCCGAGCAGTTCGGCCAGGCCGTGCCGGAACTCGTCGGCGGTCTTCGCCCGCCCCAGCAGTCCGCGCAACCGCTCCTCGCCGACGACGACGTCGCCGTTCGCGGCGACGGCGCTGCGGTGGAAGCCGCGGCCCGGGACGTAGGCGAGGCGCTCGCCGTCACTGGCCGACGTGCCGTCCTCGGTGACCTCGAACACGAGCATCGGCCAAGCCCGCAGCGACGCGGCCAGCCGCGCGGCGGTGCCGATCGGCCCGAGCCAGGCAGCCTCGGCGCGTAGATGCGTGGGCGTCACCGGCTGCCCCGTCCACTGGAGCCGGGCCGGATGGGCCAGCACCCCGGCCAACGCCCACTCGACGTGCGGCGCAATGGCGGCCGGGCAGCAGTGCACGTACACAACACCGCGTGTGCTGGGCACGGCGCGGCTGCCCTCGGTGCGGGCGTTCGTCATCGCACACCTCCCGGAACTCGACGGCGACGCCTTCCCCAGCGCTCCATCACTCGGAGGTGTGTGCATGTCATTGTTGCGTATGAGGCCCGTGTTACGCCAGCACACAGGTAGCCGAGCGCCCCGGCGTGGCGCAAGGATGGATGTGTTCGAACCCAGGCGAAATCTCCGACGTGACTGACGCAAGGAAGGGTGTGCGCATGACGGACGCACCGTCGAACCCAAAGTCCAACATCGTGATCGTGGGCGGCGGCCTCGCCGGGGCGAAGTCCGCCGAGGCGCTGCGCGAGAAGGGCTACCAAGGGCGGATCACGCTGCTCACGGCTGAGCAGCATCTCCCCTACGAGCGCCCGCCGCTCTCGAAGGACTACCTCGCCGGGAAGGCGAGCTTCGACGACGCAGTGGTGCACCCCATGACGTGGTATGCCGAGCACGAGGTCGAGCTGCGCTGGGGCGTCGAGGTCGTCGCCGTCGACCCGGCCAACGCCGAGGTGAAGCTGGCCGACGAGTCGCGGATCGGGTACGGCGCACTGGTGCTCGCCACCGGCTCCGAGCCGCGCCGGTTGCCGATTCGGGGCGCCGAGTCCGCACTCACGCTGCGCACCCGCGAGGACTCGGACGCGATCCGCGAGACCTTCGGCTCCGGAAAGCGGCTCGTGATCATCGGCGGCGGATGGATCGGGCTCGAGGTCGCGTCGGCCGCACGCGACAAGGGCACCGACGTCACGATCCTCGAGGCCGCCGATCTGCCGTTGCTGGCCGTCCTCGGCCGCGAGATGGCGACCGTCTTCGCCGATCTGCACCGCGACAACGGCGTCGACCTGCGCACCGGCGTCTCGATCTCCGAGGTGACCGAGGGCGCGGTGCGCCTCGACGACGGCACGGAGTTCGCGGCCGATGCCGTCGTGATGGGAGTCGGGGCCCGGCCGCGGCTCGAGCTCGCGACGTCCGCCGATCTCGCCCTCGACAACGGGGTGCTGGTCGACGGGTCGCTGCGTTCGAGCAACCCGTCGATCTTCGCGGTCGGCGACATCGCCAACCACGACCATCCCGTGCTCGGGCACCGCGTCCGCGTCGAGCACTGGGCGACTGCACTCAACCAGCCGGCCACAGCGGCCGCGGCGATCCTGGGCGGCGCCGATCAGTACGAGGAGCTGCCCTACTTCTTCAGCGACCAGTTCGACCTGGGCATGGAGTACATCGGGCATGCGCCGACCGGCTCGTACGCGCGGGTCGTCGTGCGCGGCGACCTCGCGGGACGCGCCTTCGTCGCTTTCTGGCTCGACCCGAGCGACCGAATCCTGGCGGCGATGAACGTCAACGTCTGGGACGTCGTCGACGAGATCAAGCCGCTCATCGCGGGGAAGGTGCCGGTCGACCACCAGAAGCTGACCGACCCCGACACGCCCTACGCCGAGGTCGGCAGGTAATTCTCCGCCAGCGCGCCGAGGATTGCACTCAACGGCGCGTGGATCTTCAGCTCGGCGAGTGGGTCGCCGCGCGTCTCGCCCTGGTTCACGATCGCGACGGGAACACCGAGCATCGCGGCACGGCGCACGAACCGCAGTCCGGACATCACCGTCAGCGAGGAGCCGAGCACGAGCAGCGCGGACGCCGACTCGACGAGCGCGTAGCACGCTGCCACCCGGGCGGGCGGCACGTTCTCGCCGAAAAACACAACATCGGGCTTGAGCAGGTCGGAGGCGCAATACGTGCAGCCCACCGGCACGAACAGGTCGAGATCGGCGTCGGTCAGCTCCGCGTCGCCGTCCGCGTTGAACATCGTCACGGACGACGCGAAGCCGACGTTCGCCTCCCGCAGGCGCGCGTCGTGCGACGGACGCGTGTCGCGCATGCCGCAGGACAGGCAGATGACGAGGTCGAGGCCGCCGTGCAGCTCGATCACGTCCTGTGCCCCGCCGGCCTGGTGCAGGCCGTCGACGTTCTGTGTGATGATCCCGGTGATCAGCCCGCGCTGCTGCAGCCGCGCGACCGCGCGATGGCCGTCATTGGGGCGCGCCGCAGCGATCTGCCGCCAGCCGAGGTAGCTGCGCGCCCAGTACCTGCGCCGCGCCGCGGGCGACGCGACGAACTCCTGATAGGTCATCGGCGCGTTGCGGCGCAGCCGCCCGGACGGACCGCGGTAGTCGGGAATGCCGGAATCGGTCGACAACCCCGCCCCGCTGAGGACGACGACACCACCGGCGTGCACGAGCTCGCGCAGCCGGGAGTCGAGAGCGACCGTCACACGTCCACCTCCCCACCCGCCGCCCAAGAACCGAGCCGACTCCGCCGGCACTGATTGCCAACGCTACGTCTATTCCGCGATCTCCCGGGTCAGCAGCACGGCGTGGATGAACGTCCGGAAGAGCCGGATCGGGTCGTCGTCGCTGACCGTGACCGTCGTCCGGTCGACGCGTTCGACGCCGACGAGCCACGTCGCCATTTCAGCGATATCCGCGTTGCGGAACGTGATCGTGAGCGTCGCAGGTAACGCGATCTTCGGCAGCGACGCGTCCGGCAGTGCCCGGATGGCGGATTCCGCCTGGCCATTGATCAACTCGCGGGCCGCCGTGGGGTGCAGGCTGTCCGCGGCGAACCGGGTGAGCGCGGTCTTGACCACCGCGGCGTGCACAGAAGGGTTGATCGCGGCTGCTTCTGCGGCAGTGACGTCGTCGCCCGTGACCAGGACGACCGGCACGCCGTGGCCCAGCGCGACGAGCGAGTTGATGCCGGACTCGCCGACCACGGTCCCGTTCAGCAACACCTCGGCAACGGCGCGCGGGTTGTAGGTGTGCGACAGCGGCGCGCCGGCCGACATCGAACCGTGGTAGGAGACGAAGAACACCGCGTCGAAGGACTCGTCCAGCCCTTGCATCATGTAGAGCGGCTTGTGCCGCCCGGACAAGTAGCGGGCCCGGCCGGCCAGTGCGTCGGGGCGCAGGTTCTGCATCGTCGAGTGCGAATCGTTGACGAGGAACTCGGTGGCTCCTCCTGCGGCAGCGCCTTCGATCGCCGCGTTCACCTCGTGCTGCAGCAGCGTGCGGTAGTACTCGTACTCCGGCTGACCCGGCCGGCACTGGCTCCAGTCGACGACGCCGGCGGTGCCTTCCATGTCGGACGAGATGAAGACCCTCACGCGACCCGCCTCGGTTGCAGCTCCGGTTCGGTGCTCTCTGCCGTCATGACCGCGTAGACCGATCCGTCCTGACCGGCCGCGGCACCGTGCCGGCCGTCCGGCGTCAACGCGAGGACACGCAGCTCGGCGCGGAACTCGTCGGGCAACGTCGCGGTCTCGGCCAACATGGCCGCGCACGCAGTCTCCGGGTCCGCGCCGCGGGCCAGGTGCTCGACGACTGCGCGCGCTCCGGTCGCCCGCATGCTCAGCTCACCGCGTCCGGTGCAGGCCGCGGCGCCGTAGCGCAGATCGCAGTAGTTGCCGGCGCCGGGAATGGCGGAGTCGCCGACCCGGCCCGGGTACTTGTACGGGTAGCCGCTGGTGGACACGCCACAGACCAGCTCGCCGGCGCTGTCCAGCGCGATCACGTTGATCGTCCCCCACGGCCCCTCGTACGGCGCGAGCCGGCGCACGATCGACAGCGCCGCGCGCCGGTAGGCGAGATCCCCGGCCGTCGCATCGGTGTTCTGACCCTCGACAGCGTCCTCGGTCTCGCGCAGGGCCGCCCGCCAGAGGCGCTGCGCCTCCTCGGTCAGCAGCTCGGCACGGGCGAAGCCACGCTCCGCGGCGAACTGTGCCGCGCCCTCGCCGGCCAGCAGCGCGTGCTGCGGCAGCGATTCGAGGACGGCGCGGGCCACCGAGATCGGGTTCGGATAGCCCTTGAGCGCGGCGACCGCACCGAACGCGCGCGTCGACCCGATCATGATCGACGCGTCCAGCTCCACCTCCCCGCGAGCGTTCGGCAGCCCGCCGGTTCCGACGTAGTGGTCGGCGAGGTTGTCCTCGCAGCTGTGCATCGCGCGTTCCACCGCGTCCAGCGCGGAGCCTCCCTCGCGCAGGATGGCCATCCCGGCGGGCAGCCCGACCTCGCTGCGTTCGCTGCCGATGATGATCGGCCCCGCGGTGGCCCTCACATGTCCTCTCTACCAGGACGTGCCTGCGGACGCGCGACCGCCAGGCAGCGCCTTCCGGCTCACGGGTCCGCCTGTGGGCGGCCGTTCTCGCGGTTGATCAACAGGGAGTAACACATGCTGGAGCGCGCATTCGAGCCTGTTGATCAACAGCAGCGGCCGGGCAGGCAGGCAGGCCAC
>DASQSE010000020.1:0-78379 GCA_035642535.1 Jatrophihabitans sp.
CTGCCTCGCGCGCGCTGAGCCTCATGCTGCGCGACACGCTGCTCACCGGCGAGGAGTACTACGCGATGGCCGCCGGCCTGGCGGACTCCGACGCCCCCGCCACCGGAGAGATCCGGCTCACCGAGTGGATCGCCGAGCACGCAGCCGATCTCGGCCGCCGCTACGCCAACGAACTCGACCGGCACTTCCGCATCCCAACGCGCCACCCTCTTCCATGATCAACAGGGCCGAACCGTCGTCAGATGACGTCTCAGCGCTGTTGATCATGAAATGGTAGGTGCGGCGCGCCAATGCCTGCCGGACATGAGCAACGGCCCGTATGAAACGGGCCGTTGTCTGGTAGCCCCGAGCGGATTCGAACCGCCGCTACCGCCTTGAGAGGGCGGCGTCCTGGGCCACTAGACGACGGGGCCAGAAACTTCTGTAACGCGCTGGGGTACCAGGACTCGAACCTAGACTAACGGAGCCAGAATCCGTCGGGCTGCCAATTACCCCATACCCCAAGGGTCACCGGCCCGGCCGCTTTCGTCGCCCGGACCGACGGCAAACTCTACCGGACGGCCGCGAGTGCGACCAAAACGCACTCACCCAGCACGCAAAGCCGCCCGCGCCGCCGGGATTCGGCGGACGCGAGCGGCTCGACCTTCAGCTGGTGCGGATCGCGACCGTCTGCAGGTAGTCGGACGCGACACGCAGCGAGCCATTACCGGCAACGTTGTTCTCCTCGGCCAGCGCGATCAGTTCGGCATCGAGCGACGCGCGTGCGTTGTCGTCCAGCGCCGCGAACGCCTTGTTGGTGGGCCCGTAGTAGGTGACGAACGTGTCGAGCCAGTGCCGCGCGGAGCGGTAGCGGAACTGGAAGGCGTGCCGCTCGGTCTGGACGGACGCGCCCGCGCCGAACAGCCCCTGCACGTGCTCGTCCGTGCCCCACAGCAGCGGCGACGCCACTCCCGGCGGCGGCGCGACGTACGAGCCGACGATCTTGAACATCCGGCCGATGAAACCGTCCGGCGTCCATGCGGTGACCCCGATGCGTCCCCCCGGACGACACACCCGGATCAGCTCCGCCGCGGACTGCGCGTGGTCCGGGGTGAACATGACGCCGAAGGTGGAGAGCGCGACGTCGAACGTGCCGTCCGCCCAGGGCAGCGCCTCCGCATCGGCGGTCTCGAATTCCATTGCCACCCGCTCGGCCGCAGCGCGGGCTTTCGCGCCGTCGAGCAGGGTCGGCACGTAGTCAGACGCGGTGACCTCGGCACCGCGGCGGGCGGCGGCCAACGCCGCGTTGCCGTTGCCGGCGGCCACATCCACGACGCGCTCGCCCGCGGAGACGTCGACCGACTCGCACAACGTCTCACCGGTGAGCTGCAGCGTCGTACCGATCACCGCGTAGTCGCCGGTCGCCCACGTCGCCTGCTGCTTGGCCTTGACGGCCCCGAAGTCGATAACTGCGGTTTCAGTCATGAAGACCTCCACAATCCTTCCGGAAGACCTGATCGGGAACGGGAACGGCGTCCAGCCTCGCCGGATCGGGCGGCGACGGGCATCCGTACCAAGTACGGATTTGCGATGCTGGCACGTATGGGGGACGCGCCGGCGTTGACGCCGAAGGAGGCCGAGGTACTCGAACTCGTCCGCGAACGCCTCACCAACGCCGAGATCGCCGCTCGGCTCTTCGTGTCCGAGCGGACGGTCGAATCGCACGTGGCCGCGGTGCTGCGCAAGTTGCAGGTCCCCAACCGGCGGGCGCTGGTCAAGCCCGTCGCGCCGCGTTCGCGTGGCAACCTGACGCAGCGGTTGACGAGCTTCGTCGGACGCACCCACGAGATGGCCGAGCTGGACCAACTGATCGCGAACGGCCGGATCGTCACGCTGATCGGACCTGCGGGTTCGGGCAAGACGCGACTCGCGACCGAGGCGGCTGCCGCTTGCCTGCCGCGCTACTCGGACGGTGCCTGGTTCGTCGACCTCGCCTCCGTCACCACCTACCATGGCGTCGCGGAAAAGGTGCTGATCGTGCTCGGCGGCCGGCAGAGTCCGGGCCGCTCGGCAGAGGAAACGCTGCTCGGCATCGCGCGCGACAGGTCGGCGGTGGTCATCCTCGACAACTGCGAACACCTGCTCGCCGCGTGCGCACACGTGGCCGGGATCCTGGCCGCCGCGGCACCGACCATGCGGGTCGTCGCCACGAGTCGCATCCCGCTCGACGTGCCTGGCGAAGTGGTGTTCACGGTGCCGCCGCTCGCGACGCCCGCCGACGACGCGGACACGGCAGGCAACGACGCCGTCCAACTGTTCGTCGATCGGGCGCGCGACGCGGGCGCGACCGTCGATCTCGGCAAGGACGCGGCGCCGGTGGCCCGGTTGTGCCGTCGACTCGACGGGCTGCCGCTCGCACTCGAACTGGTCGCGCCGCGGCTGCGCGCATTCACACCCGGTCACTTGGTGGAGCTGCTCGACAACCGCTTCGAGCTCGTCGCCTCCACCGGCGCTGGTCGGCCGGCGCGTCATCAGACGCTGCGCGCGGCCATCGAGTGGAGCTACGACCTGCTCGACGCGGACGAGCGCGCGCTGTTCCTCAGGCTGTCGGTGTTCGCCGGTTCGTTCGACGTCGACTCGGCCGCGACGGTGTGTGCCGACGACCGCTTGTCGCGCAGCCGGGTGCTGGCGATCTTCCCGCGCTTGGTGGATCGGTCGCTGGTGGTGGTGCACGCGGGTCGGCACGCGCATCGGTACCGGCTGCTTGAGTCGCTGCGCGAGTTCGCGGCGGAGCGGCAGGATCCGGCCATGGCGACTGCGACGGCCGACCGGCACGCGGCCTACTACCTCGAACTTGCCGAGGCGGCGCAGCCGAAGCTGCATCTCACCGCGGGCGCTCCGTTGCGCGACCGGCTCCGGCTGGATCAGGACGAGATGGCGCACGCACTCAGCTGGTGCGCGCGCGCAGCGCCGGAGCGCGCCGTCCGGTTCGTCGCCGCGCTGTGCGAGTTCTGGGCCATCGCCGATGCCACCAGCACTGGCATCGAGTGGGCCGACCGGGTGCTGGCCCTGGACGACGGCGCCGCCGGCGCGCCGGCCGATCGCGCCCGCGCCCTCATCGGAGCGACGGCGCTGATCAGTGCGGCCGACTCCGTGTCGGCGACGCGCTACGGCTGGGCGGCGCTGGAGCTGGCCCGCGGCCTCGGCGACGCCGAACTCGTCGCACAGGCCCAGGCCAACCTCGTCGAGGCGCACGCCTACCTGGGTGACGCCGAGATAGCCACCGAACTGGCCGAGGACGCCATTCGGCACTTTCGCGAGACCGGCAACAAATGGGCGGTCGGGGACGCGCAGGTGAACCTCAGCTTCGTCAAGCGCGGCGCGGAGGCGATCGCGTTGCTCGAGCGCGCGCTCGCCGCCGTCACGTCAGCCGGTGATCTTCGCGGGGCCGCCAACGTCAACTACGTGCTCGCCGATCGGTATGTGCGCGAACTCGGCGACGCCGACGCGGCGCAGCCCTATGCGGAAAGGGCCCGCGATCTCGCCGAGCAGATCGGCAGCCGGCATCAACAGGTGCACGCGGCGTCGATGCTGGCCGAGATGAGCTTCGCGCGCGGCGACGTCGCGACGGCAACCGACGAGGCGCAGCGCTGCGTCGACGCGTTCGAGCGGCTCGGCGACGCCCGTTGCGTCTCCGCGATGACCTACCTGCTCGCGAAGTGCGCGGCGGCTCGCGGCAACGCGACGGAAGCACTGCGCCTCGTTCGGGACGTCCTCGAGATGGCCAGGCGCGCCGCGCAGGCACGCACCGTTCCGCTCGCGCTCGACCTTGCCGCGTACCTGCTCGCCCGGCCGGCGCCGGAGATCGCATTCGCGTGCGCGGTCGCGGCCGACGCCCGTTCGGACAGTTTCGGTTTGGGCCGCCGACCACATCGCGTCGAGCCGGACGCGGTGCGCAGGGCCGATGCGCCGCCGACCCTGCCGAGCGCGGACGAGGTCGTCGCACTGCTCGACGACGCGCTGCTGGAGCGGGTCGCGTCCTGCTGAGGTTCGCTACCCGGCCAGCATCATCGACGCGGCGTGTTCGCCGATCATCATCGAGGCGGCATTCGTGTTGCCGCCGACGATGCTCGGCATGATCGACGCGTCCACCACGCGCAGCGCCGCGACGCCGCGCACCCGCAGTTGCGGGTCGACGACGGCCTGCTCGTCGACGCCCATCCGGCACGTCCCGACCGGGTGATAGACGGTCGTGGCGCGGTTGAGCACCTCCTTCGCGAGGTCGGCGCGCGTCGCGTGCTGCGTGCCGGGCGCGATCTCCACCTCCACGCCGTCGCAGATGGCGGTATTCGCCATCGTTTCGCGGATCAGCTCCATGCCGTCGACGAGCACGTCGATGTCGTGCTGCTCGTCCAGGTAGTTGGGATCGATCGCCGGCGCGGCGGGCGGGTCGTCGGACGTCAGGCGGAAGGTGCCGCGGCTCTTCGGGTAGATGAGCGTGGACATGATCGTGAGCGCCCGGCGCGGATCCGGCTTGTGGCGGATCGGCGCGTCCTGGTTCGGGGACGGGTAGCTCCACGGCAGCACGTGCAGTTGCAGGTCGGGGATCTGCGCCGCGTGCCGGGTCCGCGCGAACGCGACCACCTCGAACACGCTGCGCGCGAGCCAGGTGCTGTCACCGCGCAGGTTCTCCTGCATGAACGCCCGCCCGAAGTACAGCGGTGACGGCTTGCGCAGCGCGGTCGGCATCGCGAACGACATCGGCACGAACATGTGGTCGTGCAGGTTGTCGCCGACGGGCAAATCGGCGACGACGCCGATCCCGAACGCACGCAGGTGCTCGGCCGGCCCGATCCCGGAGAGCATCAGCAGGTGCGGCGAGCCGAACACGCCGCCGCTGACGATCACCTCGCGTTCGGCCCGGATCAGCTCGCGGCCGTTGCGCGTCAGGATCTCCACACCCGTCGCCCGGCCGTTCTCGACGACCACGCGGGCCACCTGCGTGCGCGGCAGGACGCCGAGATTCGCCGGCGCGCCGTCCAGGTAGCCCACCGCGGTGCTGTATCGCAGCCCGCCGGCGTTGCTCTGCTGGAAGATCGAGACGCCGTCCTGCTCGGCGGCGTTGTAGTCCTCGTTCTTCTTCAGCCCGGCGGTGACGCTCAGCGCCTCGATGAAGCACTCGGACGCGGGCGTCAGTTCACGGGCGCGGGTGACCTTGATCGGGCCGTTCCCGCCGCGGTAGTCGTTGCCGCCGTCCTCGAAGCTCTCGAACTTCCGGAAGCTGGGCAGCACGTCGGCATAGCTCCAGCCGGTGTTGCCTGCGGCGGCCCAGTCGTCGAAGTTCTTGCGGTTGCCCCGGACGAACACCATGCCGTTGATCGAGCTCGACCCGCCGAGCACCTTGCCGTGCGTCTGCGGGATCCGGCGGCCCAGCGCGTGCTTCTGCTCGACGGTGTAGTGGCCCCAGTCGACCTTCGCCTTCAGCTGCGGGACGCTGTGCATCGGGCCGATCATCCCCGGCTTGCGCACCAGCTGGATGTTGTCCCGGCGCCCGGCCTCGATGAGGATGACGCTCGCGCCGGCGTCGGCCAGCCGCCGCGCCACGATGCTCCCGGAGCTGCCGGAACCGACGACGACGTAATCGGCGCCGCGCATCAACGGAACTTCCGGCCGTAGCGCAGCCTGACCACCTTGCGGACCACGTCGAAGTCGTCCTTCCCGCGCGGGAAGCGCTGCATGTCCTGCCCCAGCTGGAACCGCTTGCGCGTCGTCGCCTTCGCGCGGGTGAATTCACGCAGCCCGTCGTCGCCGTGGAAGCGGCCGAAGCCGCTGTCGCCCACGCCGCCGAACGGCAGCGACGGCATGCCGACGAACGTCAGGACGGAGTTGATCGTCGTGCCACCGGCCCGCAACCGGTGCGCGATCTGCCGGCCCTGCGACTTGGCGAACACCGATGAGCCCAGGCCGTACCGCGTCGCGTTGGCGCGCGCGATCGCCTCGTCCTCGTCCTTGACCGTGTTGATGACGACGACCGGCCCGAACGTCTCCTCCTGCACCACGGCGGACTCCTCGGGAACGTCGACGAGCACGATCGGGTGGACGAACGGCGGTCGGATCGACTCGAGGCCGCCGACGAGCGCGCTGCCGCCGTGCTCGAACGCATCCGTCACGTGCCGGCGGACGATCTCGATCTGGTTCGGCAACGTCATCGGCCCGATGTCGCTCATCGGCTCCATGCCGACCGAGACCTGCTCGGCCTTCTCCTTGACGCTGCCCAGGAACTCGTCCCGCACGTGTTCAACGACGTATACGCGCTCGACCCCGACGCAGGCCTGGCCGGAGTTCCACATCGCGCCCCAGACGACTGCGGCCGCAGCGCTTTCGATATCCGCATCGGCAGCCACGACGGTCGCGTCCTTGCCGCCCAACTCGAGCAGCACCGGCGTCAGGTTCTCCGCGCAGGCGGCCATCACCCGGCGGCCGGTCGGCACCGAGCCGGTGAAGCCGAGCTTGTCGATACCGGAGCGGCACAGCGCGGCGCCCGTCTCGCCGAAGCCGGTGACCCAGCTGACCAGGCCCTCCGGCGCGTCCGGGTTGGCACGGTAGAACGACTCGGCGGCGTAGACGCCCGTCGCGGCACTGATCTCACTGGGCTTGAGAATGACGGCGTTGCCGGCCGCCAGCCCATACGCGAGTCCGCAGAGCGCGGTGTAGATCGGCGCGTTCCACGGCGTGATGACGCCGACGACGCCGAGCGGTTCGTAGGACACCCGCGCGGCGAAGTTCATCATTGCGAGCCCGGGTGCCACGCGCCGTTCGCCGAGCACCCGCTTTGCGTGGGCTGCCGACCAGCGCACGTCCTCCAGGCCGGCGAGCAACTCGAACTGGACGTCGGGCTTGGGTTTGCCGGTCTCGCGGAAACCGAGGTCGTACAGGGTGTCGCAGTCCCGGGCCAGCCAACGGACCCATGCGTGCATCTGCCGCTTGCGGCCCGCGAAGCCCTGCGCCGCCCACCACTGCTGCGCCACGCGGCCGCTGGCGACGCGCTCGGCGATGTCTTCGACGGTGTGCACCGGAAAGCTGCCCACGGCCTCGCCGGTCGCCGGATTGCGAACCTCGAAGCTCTCCCGGTCGGACCCGACCTTCTGGAGCTGAGCAGTCATCGTTCCCGTCCTCGCTCGGATTCGCAGAACGAGAACACGTTACAGTTTTGCCTCCGCCGACGCGACCCGAACCCGTCCATCTACTGAGTTGTCCGCCCTTGGTGACGTGATGACGTGCCGAAGGGCGGACAACTCGGGAAGGCGGGCGGCGCTCAGAGGAACCGGGAGATGATCTCTTTCATGATCTCGTTGGTGCCGCCATAGATCTTCTGGATGCGCGCGTCGGTGTACATCCGCGAGATCGGGTACTCGGCCATGTAGCCGTACCCGCCGAAGAACTGCAGGCATTCGTCCGCGACATCGCACTGCATCTGCGTCGTCCACCACTTCGCCATCGAGGCGGTCGCGACGTCCAGCCCGCCGGCGAGGTGCTTGACGATGCAGTCGTCCACGAACACCCGGGCGATCTTCGCGACCGTCGCGACCTCGGCGAGCTTGAACTTGGTGTTCTGGAAGGCGAACACCGGTTTGCCGAACGCCTCCCGGTCCTTCGTGTACTTCAGCGTGTGGGCGAGCGTCTCCTCGATCGCCGTGACGGCGGCGACGGCGAGGATCAACCGCTCCTGGGGCAGCTGCTGCATCAGCTGTATGAAGCCCTGTCCCTCGTCAGTGCCGAGCAGGTTCGCCGTCGGCACCCGCACCCCGTCGAAGAACAGCTCGGCAGTGTCCTGGCCGTGCTGCCCGATCTTCTTCAGCACGCGGCCACGGCTGAAGCCGTCCAACTCGTCGGTCTCGGCGACGATCAGCGAGATTCCCTTGGCGGCGTTGTCCGGATCGGTCTTGGCGACGGTGATGACGAGATTCGCGTGCAGCCCGTTGGAGATGAACGTCTTCGAGCCGTCGAGGACGTAGTCGTCGCCGTCCTTGATCGCTCTTGCCTTGACGTTCTGCAGGTCCGAGCCCGTCCCGGGCTCGGTCATCGCGATCGCGCCGACGTAGTCGCCACTGGCGAGTTTCGGCAGCCAGCGCTGCTTCTGCTCCTGCGTGCCATAGGTGGCGATGTAGTGGGCGACGATCGTGCTGTGCACCGCGGTGCCGAGACTGGGTGCGAGCGTGCGTGCCTGCTCCTCCGCCAGCACCGCGTCGAGTGCGAACGTGCCGCCTCCGCCGCCGTACTCGGTCGGGATCGACGGGCAGAGCAGCCCCAGCTCGCCGGCCTTGTTCCACACCTCGCGATCGACGTGCTGCTGCTCGCCCCACCGCTGTTCGTGCGGTGCGCACTCCTTCTCGAGGAAGGTGTGCGCGAGGTCGCGGAACGCCTCGACGTCGTCGTCGCTCCAGGCCGGACGGACGCTCATGGCTGCGGACCCTTCCCTCGACAAACGTGACAGTATCACTGTCATCGAGGATCCATGGCGTGTGCCTAGGGCGTCCAGGTGTAGCTCTTGGCCTGCGGTACCCAGTCGAGTTCGACGCTCGCGTACGACAGCCGCACGTTGTCAGTCGGTGCGCCGGATCCAGACGCACCCAGGTGGTAATGGACGATCTTGGCGCCGGTGCAGGTGATGGTCAGGCTGTTGACCTGCCGGCCGGACACGTCGGTCTGGTAGCCCTTGATCGTCGCCTTGTGGGTCGTCTTCTCGGCGAACGCCTGCAGGATCAGCGGCGAGAATTCCCCCGTCGGCATGCCGATACTGACGACCTCTTCGGTCAGCGTGCCGCTGCCGTCGCTGTCCCCGCCGAACGACATCGTGGTCAACTTGATCTTGCTGTTCCCGGTGACGTTCGACAGGGTCAGGTAGTAGACGTGCGGATTCCCGGTCGCCGCATCGGCCGAGACCTCGTCCGCGTTCGTCAGCGCCATCGCACCGACGAGGGCGCCCACTCCGATCGCGCTGCCCTTGAGCAGCTCCCTGCGACTCGCACCGTGCGTCTCGTCTGACATCGCATGCCCCCGTTCGGAAGTTTCGGGCAGTATGCGTCAGCCCTGCGCGGCGCGCATCCGGGCGAGTGAGCGATCCCGGCCGAGGATCTCCAGCGACTCGAACAGCGGCGGCGAGACGGTGCTGCCGGTGACCGCTACTCGCACCGGACCGAACGCGTTGCGCGGCTTGAGTCCGAGCCCGTCCACCAGCGCCGTGCGCAAGGCGTGCTCGATGTCCGCAGTCGCCCACGACTCGATCCCCTCGAGCGCCGGGATCGCCACAGCGAGCACCCGCTTCCCCTCGTCGCCGAGCTGCTTGGCCGCGGCGGCCTCGTCGACTACGAACTTCTCATCACTGACGAGCAGGAAGCCCAACATCTCGACGCCTTGCCGCAGCGTCTCGATCCGCTCCTGCACGAGCGAAGCGCCCGCGCGCAGCAGCCGTGCTGCCTCGGCGTCGACCTCCCGGCCGCGCGCGGCATGCTCGACAAGTCGGTCGGCGAGTTCGTCGACGCCGAGCGCCCGGAGGTAGTGGCCGTTGAGCCAGTCGAGTTTCTTCAGGTCGAACACCGGGCCCACCGTGTTCACGTTGACCCACTCGAAGCTCGCGCTGAACTGCTCGAAGGTGAAGATCTCGGATTCGCCGGGCTGGCCGTAGCCGAGCAGCGCCAAGAAGTTCACCAGCGCCTCGGGCAGATAGCCCTCCTCGACGAACCAGGTGAGCCGGGCCGCCGGGTTCTTGCGCTTGGAGATCTTCGACTTGTCGACGTTGCGGAGCAGCGGCATGTGCGCGAACGCGGGCTCCGGCATCTCGAGCCAGCGGTAGAGCAGCAGATGCTTGGGCGTGGACGAGATCCACTCCTCGCCGCGCACCACATGCGTGATGCCCATCAGGTGATCGTCGACGACGACGGCGAGGTGGTAGGTCGGGAAGCCGTCCGCCTTGCGGATCACCTGGTCGTCGGGTCGTGGCGCCGACACCTCGCCGCGGATGACGTCGGTGAAGGTGAGCGGGACGTCGTCGGGGATCAGCATCCGCACGACCGGGGTGTCGGTCGTGCCACCGAAGGCTTTGCGTTCCTCGGCCGTCTTGCCGAAGCAGAGCCGGTCGTAGCCGGTCGGCTGCTGCTGCGCCCGCTGCTGCTCGCGCATCTCGGCCAGCCGCTCGGCGCTGCACCAGCAGTGGTAGGCGTGGCCGTCCTTGAGCAGCCGCTCGACGTATTCCCCGTAGGTGTCGAGCCGTTCGGACTGCCGGTAGGGCGCGAACGGGCCGCCGATGTCCGGCCCCTCGTCCCAGGTGAAACCGAGCCAGTGCAGGGTGTCGTAGATCTGCTGCTCACTGTCGGCGCGGAACCGGGCCCGGTCGGTGTCCTCGATGCGCAGCACGAACTGACCGCCGTGTCGCCGGGCGAAGCCGAGGTTGAACAGCGACATGTACGCGGTGCCGACGTGCGGGTCGCCCGTCGGTGACGGCGCCACGCGCAGCCGCGGGGTGCTCATGCCTGCACCACGGGATTGGTCAACGTGCCGATGCCCTCGATCTCGATACTCACGGTGTCGCCGGCCACGATCGGCCCCACTCCTTCGGGCGTCCCGGTCAGGATGACGTCGCCCGGCAGCATCGTCATGATCGCCGAGACGAACGCGATCAGCGTCTTGATGTCGTGGATCATCTGACTGGTGCGACCGTCCTGCTTCACCTCGCCGTTGACCCTGGTGATCAGCCGCAGGTCGCTCGGATCGAGCACCGTCTCGACCCACGGACCCAGCGGGCAGAACGAGTCGTAGCCCTTCGAGCGGGTGAACTGCACGTCGGCGCGCTGCTGATCGCGAGCGGTGACGTCGTTCGCCGCCGCGTACCCGAAAACGTGGTCGAGCGCGTTCTCGGGTGACACGTTGCGCGCGGGCGTGCCGATGACCACCGCGAGCTCACCCTCGTAATGCACCTCGTTGCTCGACGGCGGCAGCCGGATCGCGTCGCCGTCGCCGATGACGGACGTGGACGGCTTCATGAAGATCATCGGCGTCTCGGGCACCTCATTGCCCATCTCGCGCGCATGTGCCGCGTAATTCCTGCCGAGCGCGATCACCTTGCTCGGCAGGAACGGCGAGAGCAGCCGCACGTCGGGCAGCGCCCAGCGGTCGCCGGTGAAAGTGATCGCACCGAACGGGTGCCCCTCGATCGCCGCGACGGTCAGCGACTCGACCGGCGCACCATCCGGTCCCTCGACGGTCCCCCACGCGACGCCTGCCTCGGCGGCGGGCGAACCAGGATGGACGAAGCGGGCGACACGCACGAGGTCTCACGCTACCGGGCGTGTTGGCACCGCCCCGACGCGCTTGCAGGGACAGGGTCCGCGATAATCGAGGCCGTGAGTTCTTCCCTGTCCAGCGTCGCGGTCGAGAAGCGCCGCCAACTCGCGGCGACGCTCGGTCTGTTCGCGATGCTGTTCATCGCGGTCGGCGCCGTCGGCGCGACGGGTGCGACGACGCCCCTCGTCAAGGCGTTCGTAGTCGGCTCGCTCCTCGTCGCCGCCCTGCTCGGCCTGCTGGCATGGGGCGTGCTTCAGTCGGTCAAGCGGGATGTCGCCGAGCGGCGGCTCGACGCGGCCATCGAGGCAGCGGTCGCGGCGCGCGGCGGGTCGATGTGCGACTGCGGGATCGAGCACGACCCGAACGAGATGCACCTCGTCGGAGACGAGCATGGGCAGAGTGTCGACGCGTGCGATCACGATGGTCGCGGCACCGACTGCGCGCACTCGTGCGAGACGTGCGTCCTCGCCGCGATGCGCCCGTCCCCGAACACGACGCGCGCGCAGCGGTTCTCTACACAGTAGGGGCGGCGCCCAGCAGTCCGAAGCGGACGGCGTCGTGCAGTGCCAGCCAGGACGCCTCGATGACGTTGCCGTGTACGCCGACGGTCGTCCACTCCCGTTCGTGGTCGCTCGTCTCGATCAGCACCCGGGTAACAGCCTCGGTGCCGTGCTTGCCGGCCATGATCCGCACCTTGTAGTCGGTGAGCTCCATCTTCGCCAGCCGCGGGTAGGTCCGCTCCAGCGCCTTGCGCAACGCCTTGTCGAGCGCGTTGACCGGACCGTTGCCCTCCTCGGTCATGATCACCCGCTGCCCGCCGGCGGTCAGCTTGACCGTCGCCTCGCTCACGAGCGCTCCGTCCTCCCGGCGGTCGATGATCACCCGGTACGACTCGAGCGTGAACGGCTCGCTGGTCTCGCCGAGCTCGTTGCGCAGCAACAGCTCGAACGACGCGTCCGCCGCCTCGTACGACCAGCCTGCGGCCTCGCGCTCCTTGACTCGTTCGACGACCTTGCTGACGACGTCCGGACGGGCGCTGACGTCCACGCCCAGCTCCTGCGACTTCAGCTCGACCGACGCGCGACCGGCCATCTCGGTGACGAGGATCCGCTGGTCGTTGCCGACGACAGTGGGGTCGAGGTGGTTGTAGAGCTCCGGGTCGACCTTGATGGCCGACGCGTGCAGCCCGGCCTTGTGCGCGAACGCCGAGGTGCCGACGTAGGGGGCGTGCGTGTCCGGCACGAGGTTGGCGATCTCGGCGATGGCGTGCGCGACGCGGACCATTTCGGTGAGGCAATCGTCGGGCAACACGTCCAGGCCCATCTTCGTAACCAGCCCGCCGATGACGCTGAAGATGTTCGCGTTGCCGGCCCGTTCGCCGTATCCGTTGGCGGTACCTTGGACGTGCGTCGCGCCGGCATCCACGGCGGCCAGGGTGTTGGCCACCGCGCAGCCCGTGTCGTCCTGGGTGTGGATACCGAGCCGGATGCCGGCGCGACGCTGCACCTCCGATACGACGTCGTGGACGCCCATCGGAAGCATTCCGCCGTTTGTGTCGCAGAGGACCCCGACGTCAGCGCCGGCGGAGGCTGCCGCGTCGAGAACACGCACGCCGTAATCGCGGTCGTGTTTGTAGCCGTCGAAGAAGTGCTCGCAGTCGAGGAACACCCGGCGACCCGCGGCGCGCAGGAAGGCGACGGTATCGCCCACCATCGCGAGGTTCTCCGCCAGCGTGGTGCGCAGCGCTCGCTCGACGTGCCACACGTCCGATTTCGCGACGAGCGTTACGACCGGCGCCTGCGAGTCGAGCAGCGCGCGCACCTGCGGATCGTCCTCGACCCGGACGCCGGCCTTGCGCGTCGCGCCGAACGCCACCAGCACCGCGTGCCGCAGCGCGAGTTCGCCCGAGCTCGCCCGGGCGAAGAACTCGGTGTCCTTCGGCATCGCGCCCGGCCAGCCGCCCTCGATGAACCCGACGCCGACCTGGTCGAGCAGCCGCGCGACCGCCAGCTTGTCGGCCACCGAGTAGGTGATCCCTTCGCGCTGGGCCCCGTCGCGCAGCGTCGTGTCGAAGACGTGGAAGGCGTCGGTCTGCATCGGGTCGTCCTTCGGTCGGGTATGGGCCAAACAAAAGACCCCCCGCGTAATCGCGGAGGGTCTGCGCGTCGGTGTGGAGCTGGTACCGACGCGCTAACTGATAATGAGCGAGTTCAGGTGGTGCACGCCGGAGAGTCTGCCACACCGTCTCCCCACCCGCGACTTTGACCCTCCCATGCACGCTGAACGACCCTCCCAGCGTGCATGGGGGGCAAAGTGGTGGACTTCAGCCGGCGGCGGCTTTGGCGAGGCGTTCGCCGATCTCTGACGTGCTGCCGGGGTGCTTCGGGTCGCGGCTCGCGAGGTCGGCGGCCACCGCCGCCTCCACGCGGGCGGCCGCGTCCGACGCGCCGACGTGCGCGAGCAGCATCGACACCGACAGCACCGCGGCGGTCGGGTCCGCCTTGCCCTCGCCGGCGATGTCGGGCGCGGAGCCGTGCACCGGCTCGAACATCGACGGATTCGTGTGGCTGACGTCGAGGTTGCCGCTGGCGGCCAGCCCGATGCCTCCTGCGATCGCGGCCGCGAGATCGGTGATGATGTCGCCGAACAGGTTGTCCGTGACGATCACGTCGTAGCGGCCCGGGTCCGTCACCAGGTAGATGGTCGCGGCGTCCACGTGGTTGTAGGCGACGGTGACGTCGGGGAACTCCTCGGCCACCCGCGTGACCGTGCGGAACCACAGGTCGCCGGCATTGGTGAGGACGTTGTTCTTGTGCACCAGCGTCAGGTGCCTGGGTGGTCGCGCCTGCGCGCGGGTGAACGCATCGCGAACCACGCGCTCCACCCCGTAGGCGGTGTTGACGCTGACCTCGGTGGCGATCTCGTGCGGCGTCCCCTTGCGCAGCACCCCGCCGTTGCCGGCGTACGGCCCCTCGGTGCCTTCCCGGACGACGACGAAGTCGATGGCCGGCTCACCGGTCAGGGGTGTGCTGACGCCCGGGTAGAGCTTGGCCGGACGCAGATTCACATGGTGGTCGAGTTCGAAGCGCAGCTTCAGCAGCAGCCCGCGCTCAAGGACGCCAGAGGGGACGGACGGGTCGCCCACGGCGCCGAGCAGGATCGCGTCGTGCCCGCGGATCTCCTCCAGCGTGGAGTCGGGCAGCACCTCTCCGGTGCGATGCCAACGCGCCGCGCCCAGGTCGTACCGCGAGACCTCCACGCCGGGCTGCACCGCGTCGAGTACGCGCAGCGCCTGCTCGGTGACCTCGATGCCGATTCCGTCGCCGGGGATGACCGCTAGCTTCACGCCGACGAGCCTACGGGCTCGTACGTGGGCAGTTCGCGCATCGTCCGCAATGGCGAGAAGAAGACCGGCAGGACGGGCAGGCAGCCGCCGATCGCGGCCACGATCAGCGTCTCGCGCACGCCGATCGCCGAGCCGAGCACGCCGCCGATCAGCCCGCCGAGCGGCATGGTGCCCCACACCAGGAAGCGCATCGTGGCGTTCATCCGGCCCAGCAGTTCCGGCGGGCACAGGCCCTGCCGGAAACTGACCTGGGTGATGTTGTAGACGACGACCGTCCCCCACCACAGGATCTGCGTGAAAGCGAGCAGGACGAGCGTCCAGTCCTTGTGCACGAACGGCACGACGAAGCCGAGCGGCCCGCCGACTGCGATCGAGACCCAGATCGTCGGCCCCTGGCCGATGGTCCGCGCGATCCGGCTCGCGAGGAGCGAGCCGACGAAGCCGCCGATCGCGGAGGTGGACATGATCGCGCCGATGACGCCCGGCGACACGTCCAGGTTGCGGGCGAGCAGCACGTAGAAAACGGCGAACTGGATCGCGGTGAACAGGTTCGAGCTGCCGGTGCACATCGCGATGGAGCGCAGCATCCGGTTGCTGACGACGAAGGAGACGCCTTCCTTGATCTCGCGGCCCAGGTGGCGATCCGGCTTGCGCTCCGGCTTCGGCGGCCGCACCTGGATCGCGCCGACCCAACCGGCCGACCAAAGGAAGCTCAGGGCGTCGATCAGGATCGCGTAGGGCGCCGTGAATGCCTGGATCAGCACCCCGCCGAGGCCCGGACCGGCGATCTGGCTCACCGACTCGCTGGCCTGCAGCTTCGAGTTGCCCTCGACCAGTGCGGCGCGATCGATCAGATCCGGCAGATACGACTGGTACGCGACGTCGAAGAACACGGTGCAGACGCCGGCCACGATCGCGACGACGTAGAGCTGGCCGATGGTCAGTACGCCGAAGAACTGGGCGAGCGGGATGGAACCAAGCGCAACGGCCCGGATCAGGTCGTTGACGATGAGCACCCAGCGGAACCGCATCCGGTCGACCCAGGCGCCCGCCGGCAGTCCGACGATCAAGAAGCCGAGGGTGTCGAGTGCCGTCAGCAGCCCGACCTCGAAGGTCGTGGCGTGTACGACGAGAATCGCGACCAGCGGCAGCGCCAGCAAGGTGATCTGCGTGCCGAACTGGCTGATGGTCTCGCCGATCCAGAGGCGCCGGAAGTCGAGGTGGTGCCACAGCCCGCCCCGACGAGGCCTGACTTCCTTGTCGGGAACGGGCTGTGCGCCAGGGCTGGGCACGAGATCGGAGGTCACCATCTCGCCGACCTGCCCGGGCGGGTCCTCGGCCGTCACGTGGTCAGCCTCGACCAGTGATTGGGAAATGTCAATCAGTTATCGTGTGTCGCATGCCGCGCGCTCAGCAAGCTGCCGTTACCACCACGGACGACTGGCGGCTGGTCCGCCGGGAGGCCACCGACGCGGAGGCACGCGCGCTCGCTTCGACGTTGCGCATGCGCATTCTGCGCGTCTGCCTGCACGAGGCGCACTCGAATAAGGAAATCGCCGAGATCCTCGGCCGTGATCCGGCCACCACGCTGCACCATGTGCGACGGCTCGTCGACACCGGCTTCCTCGCCGCCGAGCCCGTTCGGCGCGGGACGCGCGGCTCGCGCGAGATCCCGTATCGCGCCACCGGCAAGTCGTGGCGGCTCAAGGGCGGTCCGGCCAAGGACCGCGTGCTGATCGACGCCTACCTCGAGGAGGTCGCGCTCGTGCCCGTCCAGTCGGTCGAGACAGCGCGGCTGGGCCTACAGATGACCGAGGAGCTCAAAGCCGAGTTCGACGAGCGGTTGATCGCGCTGCTCGAGGAATTCCGGCAGCGCGCCGACACCGCGCGCACCGGCCAGGCCTGGTCGGTCTTCTACTCGATCCACCCGGATCCGAACTACGCCGCTACGCGTCGTGTCGCCGGAGGACGACGACCGCGACAGCAACGAGGATGACGGCCAGGCCCGCGAAGATCCCGAACTCGATCCACTGGAACGTCCAGAATCGACTTGCCGGCTGGTACGTGATCTTCATCCGGTAGCCGTGGGCGCTCATGCACGTATCCATCGCCGATCGGCTGCCGGCGCCGGCGCAACCGGCCGGCGGACTGATGGGTCCGGTGAGGACCTGACCGTGCCGGCTGAGTTCGTTGCTGATCTGCCACGAGCCCTGCGGCAGTGCGTCCGGGCCGACGAGAGGTGTCAACCACGTGACGGGCGCCAGGTAATGCGGGCGCGCGAAGGAATCCACGATCAGGCGCAGCGCGATGAAGACGCCGACGGTGGTGGCCATTGCGGGAAGGGTCCGGCGCCATAGGACACCCGCGGCGAGCCCGAGCGCCGCGGCGAACAGCGTGTACCCGATCGGCACGACGCCCTGGATGTCGAACGGGAAGCCGCCGAATCGGCTCTGCACAGTCGCATTGCGTGTCCGCGACCACCAGGTCGTCAGAGCGGTGAGGCCACCGCTGCACGCCGCGGCGAAGACGAACAGCGTGAGCACCTTCGTCCGCAGCCAGTGCCGCCGCGTGACGGACTGCGTCCACGTGAGGATCGCGGTACCCGCCTCCAGTTCGCGGCCGACGATCGTCGCGCCCCAGAACACTCCGATGAGCAGCGGGACGAGGACCGTGACATCGACCAGCGTGACCATCCAGTTGTAGCCGCGGAACAGGTTGAACCCGCCACAGGTCGCGTCGCCCTGGCACGCCCGCAAATTGCTCGCCAGGTGGTCGCCGGTGATCCACGCGGCCAGTCCGAAGGCGGCGAGCAAGGCGGCCGCGATCGCGACCTGGAGGCGGTGCTGACGCCAGAGCAGCCAACTCATCGGGGCCTCCGCGGAATCGTGCAGCGTTCTTTGCGGACCGATTTCGTGGGGTGAATCATCCGGCCACCTCGCTCAGGACGTGCGCCTCGGGCCTCGGCTGGGTCATGCCGAGATACGCGAGCATGATCTCCTCGAGACTCAACTCCGTCGCCTCCCATGTCGGATCGTGCAGTGGGCCGTTGAGTCGCACCCACAGGTTGACCTGGCGTTGGGTCCGCTCGATGCGCAGGACGGTGTGCATCCGTTCGACGGCCGCGGTGTCGCGCCGCGGCGCAGTCAGCAGCCGATGCGTCGACAACACCTCGTCCAGGTCCTCCGCGAGCACGGTCCGTGAATCGGCCAGGACGACGAGGTGATCGCAAACGCGTTCGAGATCGGTGACCAGGTGGCTGGAAAGGATGACGGTCAGCTCACCGTCGGCGGCGGCCTCGCCGAGCGTGCTGAGGAACTCGCGACGGGCCAGCGGATCGAGCGCGGCCACCGGCTCGTCCAGCAGCAGGACGCGCGGCCGCTTCGCGAGTGCGAGCGCCAAACCGACCTGGGCGCGCTGCCCGCCGGACATCGTCCCGATGCGCTGGTCGAGCGGGATGCGCAGCGACCGCAGTCGATCGCGGCCCGCCTGATCGTCCCACCGCGGGTTGAGCTGCGCGCCCATGCGCAGGTGATCGGCGGCGGTCCAGCGCCGGTACAGCGGGATCTCCTGCGCGAGGTAACCGACCTCGGCCAGGAATTCGGCGTCGTCGGCAGGCGTCCGGGTCGCGACCTCGGCCAGGCCCGTCGACGGGCGGCTCAATCCGGCGAGCATCCGCAGCAGCGTCGTCTTGCCGGCACCGTTGGCGCCGACCAGACCGCAGATGCGGCCGGCCGGAAGATCGAAGGAGCATTCGCGCAGCGCCCATTTGGCGCCAAAGCGCTTGCCCAGGCTCTCGGTGCGGATCGCGGTGCTCATGCGATCGCCTCTTCACTGGCCGCCGTTCGCAGGACGGTGCGGACCATGCTCTCGATGTCCGCGTCGGCCAGCCCGGCACGCTGCGCCTTCGCGATCCACGACGCGAGCGAGCGTCGCAGGGCTGCCTGTTCGTTCGGCGGCGGGCCGTCCGGGCGGCGCAGCACGAACGTCCCGACACCCTGCCGGCCCTCGACGAGGCCTTCGCGCTCGAGATCCCGATAGGCCTTCAGGACCGTGTTCGGGTTGATCGCGAGCGAGCCCACGACGTCCTTCACGGTCGGCAGCCGATCGCCCGGTTGGAGGGTGCCGTTGAGCAGCGCCTGCCGCACCTGCTCGACGAGCTGGACGTAAGGCGGCACGTTCGACCGCGTCGACAGGTGGAAGGTAATCACTCAGACACCTACTTATCTAGGAACCTAGATAAGTAGAACACTGTATGTGCCTCAGTGCAAACGATTACCGGGCGGCGGTGCCCTCCGTGTAGTCGTCGTCGCCGGTTTGGACCCAGGACATGAGGCCACGCAGCTTGCGGCCCGTCTCCTCGATCGGGTGCTGCTCGGCCTTCGTGCGCAGCGCCTTGAACTCCGGCGCGCCGGCGTCCTGGTCAGCGATGAACCGCGCCGCGAAGGTGCCGTCCTGGACCTCGCGCAGGATCTGCTGCATGTTGTCCTTGACGTGCGGGTCGATGATCCGCGGCCCGGATACGTAGTCGCCGTACTCGGCGGTGTCGGAGACCGACCAACGCTGCTTCGCGATGCCGCCCTCGTACATCAGGTCGACGATCAGCTTCAGCTCGTGCAGGCATTCGAAGTAGGCGATCTCGGGCGCGTAGCCGGCTTCGGTCAGCACCTCGAAGCCGTACGTCACCAACTGCGAGGCACCGCCGCAGAGCACGGCCTGCTCGCCGAACAGGTCGGTCTCGGTCTCCTCCGTGAACGTGGTCTTGATCGCGCCCGCGCGGGTGCCGCCGATCGCCTTGGCGTAGGACAGCGCGAGGTCGAACGCTTTGCCCGTGGCGTCTTGCTCGACTGCGACGAGCACCGGCACGCCCTTGCCGTCGACGAACTGCCGGCGCACCAAATGGCCGGGTCCCTTCGGCGCCACCATCGCCACGTCGACGTTCGCCGGCGGCTGGATGTAGCCGAAGCGGATGTTGAAGCCGTGCCCGAAGAAGATCGCGTCACCGTCCTTGAGGTTGGGCTCGATCGACTCCGCGTAGAGCTTGCGCTGCGCCGGGTCCGGCGCCAGCACCATGATCAGGTCGGCCTCCGCAGCCGCCTCCCCCGGCGTCAGAACCCGCAGCCCCTCGTCCTCGGCCTTCGGACGGCTTCGCGAGCCCTCGAGCAGGCCCACCCGGACGTCGACGCCCGAGTCGCGCAGGGACAGCGCATGCGCGTGCCCCTGACTCCCGTAGCCGAGCACGGCCACCTTGCGGCCCTGGATGATGCCCAGGTCGGCGTCGTCGTCGTAGTAGATCTCTACGGCCATTCGTCAGCTTCTCCTCGAGTCTCGTTCGATGAACCGGGCGGGGTGGTGGTCAGGCGCTGCGCTCGACCGAGCGCAGCGCGGCTTGCGTCATGGATCGGGGGCCGCGGCCGAGCGCGACCATGCCGGACTGCACCATTTCGCGGATGCCGTACGGCTCCAGCATCTTGAGCATCGCCTCGAGCTTGTCCGGACGTCCGGTGAGCTCCACCGTGAGCGCCTCGGGCCCGACGTCGGCGACCTTGGCCTTGAACAGCTCGACGATCTGGAGGACGTCGCGGCGATTCGCCTCGTCGGCGCGCACCTTCACGAGCAGTAGTTCGCGCTGCACCGCATGCACCGGCTCGAGTTCGACGATCTTGAGCACGTTGATGAGCTTGTTGAGCTGCTTGGTCACCTGCTCGAGCACCGTGCCCTCGACGCTGACCACGATGGTTATGCGCGAGATCTCCTCGTGCTCGGTCGGCCCGACGGCGAGCGACTCGATGTTGAAGCCGCGCCGCGCGAAGAGCCCGGCGACGCGGGTGAGGACGCCCGGCTTGTTCTCGACGAGCACGGACAGTGTGTGGGTGGACATCGAAGTCACTCCGTCTCGTCGAAGACCGGGCGAAGATTGCGCGCCGCCTGGATCTCGTCGTTGCTCGCTCCGGCCGCGACCATCGGCCACACCATGGCGTCCTTGCCGACCACGAAGTCGACGACCACGGGAGCGTCGTTGATCGCCATCGCCTTCTCGATCGTCTCGTTCACCTCGTCCTTCGACTCGCAGCGCAGACCCACGCAGCCCAGCGCCTCGGCGAGCTTGACGAAGTCGGGGATGCGTGTGCCAGCTCCGCCGGCAGAGGCGCCAGTACCGTGCGTGCCGAGATCCGTCTGGCTGTAGCGCTCGTCGTAGAACAGCGTCTGCCACTGCCGCACCATGCCGAGGTTGCCGTTGTTGATCACCGCGACTTTGATCGGGATCGATTCGATCGCGCAGGTGGCGAGTTCCTGATTGGTCATCTGGAAGCACCCGTCGCCGTCGATCGCCCAGACGAGCGTGTCCGGGCAGCCGACCTTGGCGCCCATCGCCGCCGGCACCGCGTAGCCCATCGTGCCCGCGCCGCCCGAGTTCAGCCACGTGTACGGGTGCTCATAGCGAATGAACTGCGCGGCCCACATCTGATGCTGGCCCACGCCGGCCGCGAAGATCGTTCCGGTGCCGGCGATGTCGCCGAGGCGTTCGATGACGTACTCCGGCGACAGCGTGCCGTCGGCGGGGTCGTCGTAGCCGAGCGGATAGGTCTCGCGCCACTGGTCGATCTGCCGCCACCAGCCGGTGAGATCCGCGCGCCGGTCGGCCTCGAACTCGGCCTCCATCGCGGGGATCAACTCGAGCAGGACCTCGCGGACGTCGCCCACGATCGGCACGTCGGCGATCCGGTTCTTGCCGATCTCGGCCGGATCGATGTCGGCGTGAATCACCGCGGCGTGCGGCGCGAAGGTGTCGAGCTTGCCGGTCACGCGGTCGTCGAAACGCGTGCCCAGTGCTATGAGCAGATCCGCCTTCTGCAGCGCGGTGACCGCCGAGACCGACCCGTGCATACCCGGCATGCCGAGGTGCTGACGGTGGCTGTCGGGAAAGGCGCCGCGCGCCATCAGCGTCGTGACGACCGGAATCTTCGTCAGCTCGGCGAGCTGCCGAAGCTCCGCTGTCGCGCGGCCCTTGAGAACGCCGCCGCCGACGTAGAGGACCGGCCGGCGCGCGGCGGCGATCATGCGCGCGGCCTCCCGGATCTGCTTGCCGTGCGGTCGGGTCACCGGCCGGTAGCCCGGCAGGTCGAGGCGCGGCGGCCAGGCGAACACCGCCCGCTCCTGGAGCACGTCCTTCGGCAGGTCGACGAGCACCGGACCCGGACGGCCCGTCGCGGCCAGATGGAACGCCTCGGCGATCGCCTGCGGCACCTCTTCGGCGCGCTGCACCAGGAAGTTGTGCTTCGTGATCGGCAGCGTGATGCCTGAGATGTCGGCTTCCTGGAAGGCGTCGGTGCCGATCATCGGCCGCCCGACCTGGCCGGTGATGGCCACCATCGGTACGGAGTCCATGTACGCGTCGGCGATCGGCGTGACGAGGTTCGTCGCGCCGGGCCCGGACGTCGCCATGCAGACGCCGACCTTGCCCGTCGCCTGCGCATATCCCTCGGCCGCATGGCCGGCGCCCTGCTCGTGCCGGACAAGGATGTGCCGGACCCGCGTCGAGTCGTAGAGCGGGTCGTACGCCGGCAGGATGGCGCCGCCCGGGATGCCGAAGACGACGTCGGCACCGACCTCCTCGAGCGAGCGGACGAGCGCCTGGGCGCCGGTGATGGTCGCTTCCGTCATGCCTGCCTGCCCTGTCCAACAAGAATCGTCCAACAAAAAACCCCTCGTGCCTGATGCACGAAGGGCTAGCGCGTCGCGAGTGGTCGAGGGAACCGGCCTACGCGACGCGCCGAATAACGAGTACGAGCTTTCGCACGGTCGGAGGCTATCACCACCGGCCGTCGCGCGGCGGCCGAGGTGGGGACCGCGCCTACCTGGTGCCCGGCCGGATTCCGATTTGTCCCGTGTGTCGGATTCGCTCAGCGCAATCGGTGCAGACAGAGGACCTAGGTCCAGGCAGCGGGTCTTGTGAAGTCAGCGTAAAGCGTGTTAACTAACAGTTATCTAACGCGGGGCGCGTGCATCCACGCGCCGGGGACCGCTCGAGGGGATCTGGGGATCCGGGGGTCCGGGGTCGCACGGCCATCGTGCGAAGGGGATCAGCGGGGCGAACCAGTAGGCCTTTCGACGATCCGGACGGTGCCCGATGCTCCCCCGCAAGCCTGTACTTTCCGCGCCGCGGCCGACGCGCCGCGGCGGGCGGCTGCGCCCTCTTCTGCTCGCTGCCACCATGTTGGTCGGCCTTGCCGTCGGCGTCACTGCCGGTGCCGCCCCGGCCGGCGCCTCCGTCCCGGCGCGCACCAAGCTCGAGCGCAGCATCAGCCGGACGATCCACAAAATGATCAACGAGGAGCGCACGGCGCACGGACTCGCGCCGGTGCGCATGAGCCCGAAGCTGCAGCTTGCGGCGCGGCGGCACAACCTGCACATGGCGCACGACAACACGATGTCGCACCAGCTGCCGGGCGAGCCGTACTTCGGCCGCCGCATCCTCAACGCCGGTTATCGCTGGAGCTACGCCGGCGAGAACATCGCATGGAACAGCGACATGACCAGGTCTGGCGTCAAGCTGCTCGAACGGCTGATGTACCACGAGAAGGCGCCGTACAACGACCACCGCCTGAACATCCTCAGCCGGCATTACAAGGGCGTCGGCGTGGACGTCTACATGGACAAGTCGAACAACAAGGTATGGCTGACCACCGACTTCGCCCGGCACCGCTGGCAGAGCTGAGCACAACACACCATCTGGGACAAGGGCAGTCCGGCGAACGGGGCCGTCAGCCGGTTGGTCGCGTGGGGCGACTAATCGCAGACGGCCCCGTTTGCTGCGGATCCGACCAGCCGTGCGTACTTGCGGAGCACCCCGAAGTCGAACTGCGGCTCGATCGGCTTCCACTCGGCGCGCCGGCGCTCGAGTTCCGCGTCGTCGACGAGCAGATCCAGCGTTCGCGCAGTCACGTCCAGGCGCACCCGGTCGCCGTCGGCGACCAGCGCGATCGGTCCGCCCACCGCGGCCTCGGGCGCGACGTGCCCCACGCACGGACCGGTCGTCCCGCCGGAGAATCGGCCGTCGGTGAGCAGCAGCACATCCTTGCCGAGTCCGGCGCCCTTGATGGCCGCGGTGATCGCGAGCATTTCGCGCATCCCCGGCCCGCCCTTCGGCCCCTCCCACCTGACGACGACCACGTCACCCGGCTCCAGCCGACCCGCCGCCAGCGCGTCCATCGCCGCCTGCTCGCGGTCGAACACCCGGGCGGTGCCCTCGAAGAAGTCACGCTCCAGCCCCGCGCTCTTCACGACCGCGCCCTCCGGCGCGAGCGAACCGCGCAGGATCGTCAGTCCGCCGGTGCGATGGATCGGGTCGTCGAGCCCATGGATGATCTTGCCGTCCGGGTCGGGCGGCCTGATCGCGTGCAGGTTCTCGGCGACGGTCTTGCCGGTGACCGTCAGCGCGTCGCCGTGCAGCAGCCCTGCGTCGAGCAGCGCCTTCATGACGACGGGCACGCCGCCGACTCGGTCGACGTCGCTCATCACGTAGGCGCCGAACGGCTTGACGTCGGCGAGATGCGGCACTCGATCGCCGATCCGGTTGAAGTCGTCGAGGGTGAGCTCGACCTTGGCCTCGCGGGCGATCGCGAGCAGGTGCAGGACGGCGTTGGTGGAGCCGCCTAGCGCCATCACGACCGTGATCGCGTTCTCGAACGCCTCCCTGGTCAGGATCGTCCGCGCCGTGATGCCCGCGTCCACGAGGTGCACTGCCGCCTCGCCGGACCGCTCGGCGTAGTGGTCGCGGCGCGAGTCCGGCGCCGGCGGGGCCGCGCTGCCCGGTAGCGACATGCCCAGCGCCTCGGCCGCGCTGGCCATCGTGTTCGCCGTGAACATGCCCGCGCACGCGCCCTCTCCGGGACAGATCGCCCGCTCGATCGCGTCCACTTCCTCCCGGCTCATGCGTCCGGCGAGGCAGGCCCCGATCGCCTCGAACGCGTCGACGATGTTGACGTCGCGATCCTGGTACCGGCCGGGCAGCGTCGAGCCCGCGTAGAGGAACACCGCGGCGACGTCGAGCCGGGCGGCCGCCATGAGCATGCCAGGCTCGGACTTGTCGCAGCCGGCAAGCAGCACCCCGCCGTCCAGCTGCTCGGCGCGGAACACCGTCTCAACCGAGTCGGCGATGACCTCCCGGGAGACAAGCGAGTAGTGCATGCCGCTGTGCCCCATAGAGATGCCGTCGGAGACGGAGATCGTGCCGAACTCGAGCGGGTAGCCGTCCGCGCCGCGTACGCCGATCTTCGCCTTCTTCGCCAGCCGGGCGAGCGACAGGTTGCACGGGGTGATCTCGTTCCAGGACGAGGCGACGCCGATCTGCGGCTTGCGCCAGTCGTCGTCGGTCATGCCAACTGCGCGCAGCATGCCGCGCGCGCCGGCGCGCTCGAGTCCGTCCGTGACGATGGCGCTGTGTGGCTTGCGATGCTGTCGCGGCTGCTGGGTGCTCACCCGGCAAACCTTACGGGTTACGGTGCAGGCGTGAGCTCGGGATCCGGTACGCGCGCCCGGGCGTTCCGGCTGCCCCGCTCGGCATACCTGATCGTGCTCTTCCTCGCGTTCGGATGTGCGCCGATCGCGTTCACCGGCCACGGGATCGAGAGCGAGCCCGCGGTCATCGGATTCCAGACCCTCATCCTTCTCGTGCCCGTGATCGCCGCCGTGTTCATCGCCCGCTGGGCGACCTTCGTCGGGTCCGACGGCATCACGGTGCGCGCCGCGTTCGGCACCCGGCTGCTCCGCTGGGCGGAGTTGGACGGTCTGTCGGTGTCCGGCCGGAGCGTGTACGCCGTGACGCGGGACGGCTCGTGGCGGCTGCCGTGCGTACACGTGAACGATCTCGGCGCGCTGTCGCGGGCCAGTGCAGGCCGGTTGCCGGAGCTACCCACTCCGACACCGAAGCGCGTGCCACAGCGGCGCCGGCGTTAGTAGCCGACCAGCACCTCGTTCGCGAGCGGTTCGCCCGTTCGGTAGCGCAGCAGTTGCTCGCGCACGAGTGCGTAGGCCCGTTCCTGCCAGCCGCGGGTGCCGCCGCCGACGTGCGGGGTGAGGAGCAGGTTCGGCGCGTCCCACAGTGGATGCCCGGCGGGCAGTGGCTCCGGCTCGGTGACGTCGAGGAAGGCGTGCAGCCGGCGGGCGATCAACTCGGCGAGCAGTGCGTCGGTGTCGACGATCGCGCCGCGCGCAACGTTGACGAGCAGCGCACCGTCCGGCATGGCAGCCAAGAACGCGGCGTCCGCGAGGCGCTCGGTCTGCGGCGTGTGGGGCAGCGCCAGCACCACGACGTGGTGCGTGGGTAGCAGTTCCGCTAGCTCGTCGAGCGTGTGCACGCCGGGTCGCGCCGTACGTGCGACGAGCGTGGCCTCGGCGTCGAACACCCGGACGGCGGCCGCGACCCGCCTCCCGATGTCACCCGCGCCGAGTACGAGCACCCGTCGCCCGGTGAGGCCGCCGACGAACACCGGCTCCCACCTGTGCGCACGGCGTGCGTCCTCGAAACGCGGCAGCTCGCGCAGTACGGCCAGCATCCCCGCGAGTGCGAGCTCTGCGGTCGAGGCGCCGTGCACGCCCCGGCCGCTGTAGAGCCGCACGCCGGGCGGGATGAGCGGCAGCCAGGGCTCGACGCCGGCGGACACGAGTTGGACGACGCGCAGCCCGGGCAGTGCCGCCAGCGCCTGGGCTGGTGGCGGCGGCGTGTCGTAGCGGCCGACGAAGAACTCGATCCGCTCGACGCCGGGCGGCGGTTCGCTTCGCCCGTCCCACACGAGCACCTCGACCTCAGGTGGCAACGCGCCGACGTAATCCACGGCATCCGGCGTGGGCAGGCTCGCGGTCGTCACCGCTGAAACGCTACGCACGAGCGATGGCACAGGTGCGCTGTGGTGTCTTCAGGCACACTGGCAGACATGGACCTCGCCCGTCGGCTCGCACTCGCGGGCGCGGCGTGCGCACTGCTCGCGGCGTGCGGCACCAGTGCCGCGGGCTCGCCGACCTGGGGACCCAGCCCGCCGTACGCCGCCGGGACGGCGCAGGCCAGCCCGATCCTGCCCGTGCCGACAGGGACCGGCGGATCGGGCGGGACGGGCGGCGGTCCGGCGCTGCCCGGCGGGGGCGGAATCACCGTGGCTCCGTCGTCCGGGGCGGGGCCGCGCATCGACCCGTTCGTGGTCGCCACGCATCTCGCGGCGCCGGTGGGGCTCACCATGCTGCCCGACGGCACCGCGCTGGTGGGTGAGCGGACGACCGGGCGCATCGTGCGCGTGCAGCCGCGCGCAGGGCAGCCGGTGCCGACCATCCGGACGCTGCGCGGCCTCGACACATCCGGCGACGGCGGGCTGCTGGACCTCGCCGTCTCGCCCGGCTACTCCGAGGACGGGCTGATCTACGCATATGTGACCACGCGGACCGACAACCGGGTCGTCGACTTCACGCTGCACGGGCCGGTGACGCCCGTCTTCACCGGAATCCCGAAGGGCCGCACCGGCAACACCGGCCGCATCGCGTTCGGCGCGGACGGCAACCTGTACATCGGCACGGGTGACACCGGGCATCCGGCGCGCGCCGCCGACCCGCACAACCTCGCCGGCAAGGTGCTGCGCGTGAACGAGATCGGCGATACGCCACCCAGCAACCCGCGGCCGTCCTCACCCGTTTGGACGAGCGGGCACCGGCTCGTCAACGGGCTGTGCTCGATTCCGCAGACGAGGTGGATGCTCGAGGTCGAGGCCGGAACGGCGCGCGTGTCGGACGAGGTCAACGTCCTGACCCGCGGGAAGTTCTACGGCTGGCCCGCACCGCGATCCGGCGCCGAGCCGCCGATCGGCCGGCTTCCGGGCGATTACCCGGCACCCGGCGGCTGCGCGGTACTCGCCGGGCGGTTGTGGGTGACCTCGCTGAGTGGCAAGGCGCTGCTCTCGGCACCGCTGCGCGCGACGCGTTCGCTGCTCGCGACGGAGCAGTTCACCCCGTTCCTGAAGAACCGCTACGGCCGCCTGAAGACGGTGGTCGCGGCCGCCGACGGCGCGCTCTGGCTCACCACCTCCAACCGCGACGGGCACGGCACGCCCGTCGCCGCGGACGAGCGGGTCATCCGCTGGGTGCCGCGGGCGCCGGCCGGACGGAACCCCGCGTAGCCCTCAGCCCAGCTCGCGGACGGCCTGCCGGATCTGGTTGATGTTCTCGCGCAGCATGTCCGACACCAGCTCGTCGGTGCGCGGATCCGCGAGGATCTCGAAGATCACCCGCATCGAGGTCTCGCTGGCGATCTCGATGATCCGGTCGTGGAAGGGCACGAGGGCGATCCGTCCGGCTGTCGGGTCGTCGCGGATCTTCTCGGCCACCATCTGCTTGAGCTCGTCGCGGTTCTCGGCCAGCGCCGCCGCGATGTTGCGCGTGTAGTGTCCCGTCTCCAGCACCGAGGCCACTTCGTCGAGTACGGCGACCGTGATCGGCTGTTTGACCACGTCCACGACCCGATCAGAAGCGTGATTGATCAGGCGAACGACGAACGGCTCGCGCAACCCACGCTTGAGGAGCCACCTGCTCAGCAGGCCGGCGATGAACGCAAGGACGATCAAGCCACCGACGACCCAGAGCGAGATGACGAGTACGGAGTTATCCGCGGCGAGGGGCATACCTGCGATCCTGCCGTCCCCGTCGCGAAATCAGTGGCTCCGGTAGGCGTGGCGCAGCGCGAGAACGAGCAGCCCGAGGATGCCGAGCCCGACCAGGGCGATCACCGCCAACCACGAGGCGGGGCCGCCGCCGCCCTTGTGGTGGGGCGTCGGCGTCGCGGTTCTCGTGGGCCGTGGGCTCGGGGTGTTGTGATGCGTCGCCGGCAGCGCGAACGGCACGGCGTAGACCGGGGTGCGGCGGCCCTCGGAGTCGATCACCAGCCGCCGGCCGACGAGCGCGATGCCCTCGCCCTGCCGCTGGCGCGGCAGCGCGACCCGCTTCGGGGCGTGGTGCAACGCGGCGCTCAGCCCGCTCGGGCCGACCCGCCAGACGTATGCGTCCACGTACGTGCGGAGCACGAACACCGCGCCGTTCCGGGCGAACGCGGCCGAGGTCGCCCCGAGCAGCGCGAGCGGGTTGGCCGTCCCCGTCAGCAGGGGGACCCGCCCCACTCGGCGGAGCAGCTGCGCTCGTCCGGCAGCCGGGCGCGCCGGAAGGCGGTATACCACCGCAGCGCCGGCCGTCTTGGTCGCGATGTAGGCGGTGCCGCCCGGTGCGACGGCCAGCGACTCGGCGTTGACGGGGCCGCTCGGGTAGCGCAGCCGCCACACGGCCGTCGCCCGCACGTGGATCGAGCGCTGCCGGCTGGTGGGCCGGATGTGCGGCTCCCGGACGCGATAGACCTCCACCTCGTTGCGCTTCGCGTCGTTGTCACCGATGTCGGCCAGCCAGACCGAAGGCGTGCCGGCGGCATCACGAGCGACTGCGATGTCCTCCCAGTCGACGTTGCGCGCGTTGGAGACCGTGATCACGGCCGCTGTCGCGCCGGTCCGCCGGTTGAGCGCGAAGAACCGGTGAGTGTCACCACTGTCGTTCTCGACGTAGAACACGCCGGGCGACGCGAGCCCCGGCGCGATGCCGCTCGCCTCGCCGATCCGTCCGTCGCGGATGTGGAACAGCACTGTCGTGGTCGGGGCGGCAGGCGCGGCGTGCAGGCCCGCCGACCCGGTCAGGGCCGCGGCGAGGACGAGCCCGGCGACGCTCAGCGGAACCAGTCCACGGACGCGCCGTGCGGGTCGGCGTAGGCGAGCGGGGTTTCATCACGGGCGAGCACGAACGGCACCGGCCCGGGTGGGGTCGGCAGGTCGACGATCACGCCCGGTCCCTCGTTCGACACCCACACCATCGGCCGCGCGGCAGCGAGCTCCGCCACCTCACTACGGAACCGCGCCCGCTCCGTCTCATCGAGATAACTCACCACCGCCGAGTGAAACACGACCAGCATCGCATCCGCGGGCACCGACGCGGCGGCCGCCACCAGATCACGCGTCAGGTCGCCGGTGCGCACCGGAGCCGGGTCGGCGCGGGCGATCTGCACCGCTTTGCGCAGTATCGCGAAGCGCTCGGTCTGTTCCGGCCAGATCAAAGACTCGAGCCACCGGACGTCCTCGTCGTCGGCGACGTCGAGCGGGTTCAGGTCGAGACCCGCCCGCCACGCCACGGACGGGAGGGCGGTCGGCAGCGGCGCCGGGCCGGCCACCGCGCAGTCGAACACCAGCGCGGCGTCGCCGAGGACCGGACCGCCGGCGTAGCGGTACGCGTAGCGATCCGGGTAGAGGCACAGTCCGGCCGCGGCGCCGACCTCCAGCAACGCGAGCGGCTGCGGCAAGGCGGCGAGGACGAGCAGCAGGACTGTGCAGCGTCGCGGCTCGTTGGTCTGCGTCCGGCGATCGAGCATCGTCGCCGACAAGGCGTCCCACCGGTCGAGCAGAAACGCCCGGAAGGCGGTGTACGAGTCGACCGGGCCGCCGAGGAAGCGCACCGCGCCCAGCAACAGGTTTGGCTGCCGCTTCGGCGGCGGCAGCGTGTCGAGCCGGGCGAGCACTTCCCCGTCGTCCGCGACGCCCAGGCACAGCCGTTCGTAGCTCGGCGAGATGCCGCGCAGTTGACGCTCGGCCATCGACCGGTAGCGCCTGTTCGTCGGCTGCCCAGCGTGCCCGGACCAGTCGACCACGCGTTAGCTCACCCGCTCGCGCCGAGTTTCTTGAGCAGGATCTCCTTCACGGCTGCGGCGTCGGCCTGCCCGCGGGTGGCCTTCATGACCGCGCCGACAAGCGCGCCGACCGCCGCCACCTTGCCGCCGCGGACCTTCTCCGCGATGTCCGGGTTGGCAGCGATCGCGTCGTCGGCGGCCTGCTCGAGCGCGCTGGTGTCCGAGACCACCTCGAGGCCGCGCTCGGCAACCACCGCGTCCACCGACGCCCCGGTGTCGAGCACCCCGTCCACCGCCTGGCGAGCCAGCGCCACCGACAGCGCGCCCTGCGCGACCAGCTCGATCACCCGGGCGACCTGATCGACCCCGATCGGCAGCTCCGCCGGCTCCACCTCGCGCGCATTGGCCTGCTGCGCGAGATAGCCCAGCCACCAGTTGCGCGCCTCGCCGACCGGCGCGCCGGCGTCGACGGTTGCGCCCACGAGATCGACAACCCCGGCGTTGCTCATATGCACCATGTCGGCGGCGCCGACGCCGAGCTCGTCGCGCAGTCGTGAGCGGCGCGCGGCGGGCAGCTCGGGCAGGGCCGAGCGCAGCGACTCCACCCACGCCTCGTCCGGGGCCATCGGGACGAGATCCGGCTCCGGGAAGTACCGGTAGTCGGTCGCCTCCTCCTTGCTGCGCCCAGGCCGGGTGTCGCCGGCTTGCTCCTGGAAATGCCGGGTCTCCTGCACGACCTTGCCGCCGCCGTCGAGGACCTCGGCCTGCCGCAGGATCTCCGAGCGCACCGCGCGCTCGACCGAGCGCAGCGAGTTGACGTTCTTCGTCTCCGACCGGGTACCCCACTCCTCCCCCGGGCGGTTGAGCGACGTGTTGACATCGCAACGCAATGAGCCCTGCTCCATCCGCACGTCGCTCACGTCCAGCGTGCGCATGATCTCGCGCAGCTCGGTGACGTACGCGCGCGCGACCTCGGGCGCGAGCGCGCCGGTGCCCGCGACCGGTTTGGTGACGATCTCGACGAGCGGGATCCCCGCCCTGTTGTAGTCGACGAGCGAGTAGTCCGCACCATGGATGCGGCCGGAGGTGCCGACGTGCGTGTTCTTGCCGGTGTCCTCCTCGAGGTGCACGCGCTCGATGCCGATACGGACGTCGACCTCGCCAACTCTGATATCCAGATAGCCGTCGATACACAGCGGCTCGTCGTACTGCGATGTTTGGAAGTTCTTCGGCATGTCGGGATAGAAGTAGTTCTTGCGCGCGAACCGGCACCACGTCGCGATCGAGCAGTGCAGCGCCAGCCCGATCCGGATCGTCGACTCGATCGCCTTCTCGTTCGCGACCGGAAGCGACCCGGGCAGCCCGAGACAGACCGGGCACACCTGGGTGTTCGGCTCGGCGCCGAACTCGGTCGAGCAGCCGCAGAACATTTTCGACGCGGTGCCGAGCTCGACGTGCGTCTCGAGCCCGATCACCGGCTCGTACTTGGCGAGCACCTCTTCGTACTTCATCCGCTCAGCTCCGGAATCGCAGCAAGGACCGGTTCGGTGGCCGCCTCGAACGCGGCCGCGACGCGGTAGCACCGGTCGTCGGCCAGCGCCGGCGCCATGACCTGCAGCCCGACGGGCAGCCCTTCCGAGAGTCCGCACGGCACCGAGATCGCGGGCGTACCGGCCAGCGACGCGGGCAGCGTGCACAGGTCGTTGACGTACATCGCCATCGGGTCGGCCGCGCGCTCGCCGATGTCGAACGCGACGAACGGCGTCGTCGGCGCGACCAGCACGTCGGTCTTCTCGAAGGCGGTGGCGAAATCGCGGGCGATCAACGTGCGGACCTTCTGCGCCTGCCCGTAGTAGGCGTCGTAATAGCCGGACGACAGCGCATAGGTGCCGATCATGACGCGCCGCTTCACCTCGGGACCGAAGCCGGCCTCGCGCGTCAGCGACATCACGTCCTCGAGCGAGTTCGCGCCGTCGTCGCCCACCCGCAGCCCGTAGCGCACCGCATCGAAGCGCGCGAGGTTCGACGAGCACTCGCTCGGTGCGATCAGGTAGTACGCGGGCAGCGCGTACTCGAAGTGCGGGCAGCTGACCTCGATGACCTCGGCGCCGAGGCCACGCAGCGTCTCGACGGCGGCTTGGAAGGACGCGAGCACGCCGGGCTGGTAACCCTCACCGCCGAGCTCGCGCACCACGCCGACCCGCACCCCGGAGAGGTCGCCGCGCGCGCCTTCGCGGGCTGCAGCCACGATGGGCGGGGTCGGCGCTCCGATCGAGGTGGAGTCGCACTCGTCGTGCCCGCCGATCACCTCGTGCAGCAGCGCCGCGTCGAAGACCGTGCGCGCGAACGGCCCGGCCTGATCGAGCGAGGACGAGAACGCGATGAGGCCGTAGCGGGAGACACCGCCATAGGTCGGCTTGTGCCCGACGATCCCGGTGACCGCGGCCGGCTGCCGGATCGAACCGCCGGTGTCGGTGCCGATGGCCAAGGGCGCCTGGTATCCGGCGACGGCGGCGCTCGATCCGCCGGACGAGCCGCCCGGGATGCGGTTGAGGTCCCACGGGTTGTGCGTAGGGCCGAACGCCGAGTTCTCGGTGGACGAACCCATCGCGAACTCGTCCATGTTGGTCTTGCCGAGCATGACGATGCCGGCCTGTTTGATACGGCGGGTGATCGTGGCGTCGTAGGGTGGCCGCCAGCCTTCGAGGATCTTCGAGCCTGCGGTCGTCGGCAGGTCCTTGGTGACGACGACGTCCTTCATCGCCAGCGGCACGCCGGCCAGCTGGCCGAGCGCGTCGCCGTTCGCACGCTGCTTGTCGACTGCACGGGCCGCGTCGAGGGCTCCCTCGGTGTCGACGTGCAGGAACGCGTGCAGTGCGCTGTCGACCGCCTCGATGCGGTCGAGATGGGCCTGCGCGACCTCGACCGCCGACGCCGCGCCGGATGCGACCAATCCCGCGATCTCGCTCGCGGACAGCCTGGTGAGGTCGCTCACTGTGCAGCCCCGTTCGCTCCGGTCATCACGCTTCGTCCGTCAGGATTCGCGGGACCCGGAACTTGTTGTCCTCGACGTCCGGCGCTGCGGCGAGGACGGCCTCGCGGGGCAGCGGCGGGCGCACCTCGTCCGCACGGAAGACGTTCGTCATCGGAACGGCGTGCGACGTCGGGGGGATGTCGTCAGCAGCCACCTCGCCCACCCGGGCCACGGCGCCGAGGATCACGTCGAGTTGCCCGGCGAACAGATCCAGTTCATCCTCGCTGACTGCGAGGCGGGCCAGCCGCGCCAGGTGCGCGACCTCGGCACGACTGATGCGGCCGGTTGACGCGTCAGAAGATTCAGACACGGTGTCGAAGTCTACGGACGCCCGCGATCGGCCAATACGGCGTTCCGCGGCGCGCCGACCCGGTAACGCCGGGGACACGTCCATACGGCACCCTGGTGTGCATGTCGTTCCTGCTGCGGGTCGTGCTGCCCGACCGCCCTGGTGTGCTCGGGGCCGTCGCCAGCGCCCTCGGCCAGGCTGGCGCCGACATCCTCAGCGTCGACGTCATCGAGCGCGCCCCCGGCAGCGCGGTGGACGACTTCGTGGTCGAGCTGCCTCCGGATCGGCTCGCCGACTCGCTGGTCACCGCCGCGGCGAGCGTCGACGGCGTGCAGGTCGAGTCGATCCGGCCTTACGCCGGGCAGATCGACCCACACCGCGAGCTGGAGTTGCTCGACGCCATCGGGCGTGATCCGGCCGCCTCCATGACCGTGCTCGCGGACGGCGTCGCGCGCGTGTTCCGCGCGGGCTGGACGCTCGTCCTCGCGCCACCGATCACCGGGCAGGCGCGGGTGCTGGCCTCCGGAGGCGCGGCGCCGGAGCTGACCTCGCTGCCCGCGCCGTGGTGGCCGCCCACACCGACCCGCCCGCTGTCGGCCGACGATGACTGGGCGCCGCGCGACTGGCAGCGGCTCGGCACCGAGCTCGCCGTCGCGCCGCTCGGCGACGGCGCGGTGCTGCTGGGCCGGCCGGCGCTGCGCTGGCTGCCGTCCGAGCTCGTCCGACTCCAGCATCTGGCCGCGATCGCCGCGACCGTTGCGCCTGCCTACGAGCCACACTGACGCTTGCATCAGCGCGCGGCTAGCCGACTCGGGTGGGCTCCTCGATGCGCTCCGGCGACACGGCCACCGCCGCGCGATTGTGGGACTGCGCCCGCACCGGTATCGACGTCCGCTGCGCAACGGCGCGCGGCAGGTGCTTCGGGGTGTACGACGTGGCGCGCCATCTCGCATAGCGGTCGCGCAGTGCGTCGAGCACCCGGTCGGTCGCGCGTTCGGCGAACGGCAACACAGTCGGAAGGCTGAGCAGCACGAGGCCGCCGGCGAGCCAGCCGCCGAGCACGTCGCTGAACCAGTGCGTGCGCAGGTAGACCGTGGCCAGCCCGACGGTGACCGACAGGAAGACGGCCGCCGCGACCACGGCCTTGCGGAAGCGCGGCGCCACCACCCACGCGACCAGCCCGTACATCACGACTGCATTCGAGACGTGGCCGGACGGGTAGATGTTGGCGCCGGCGAAGATCTCGTGGACGTCGCTGTCGCCCACATGCATCGGCCCGACGCGGCCGATGGCGTACTTGACGACGCCGACGGTCACGTTCAACAGGATCAGCGCCGTGCCCAGCAGGACCAGCGGCCGCTTCGAGCGCCGGCGCCACGCCAGCCAGACGAAGACCGGCAGCAGCCCCAGGGTGACCGGGCCGCGCTGGCCGAAGATGACGTAGTGGTTGATCCACGGGCGATAGGCCGGGTGCTGCATCTTGAGATGCAGGCCGGCGAGCGTTTCGTCGAGGGTCAGGACGGGCGACCAGACCAGCACGCAGATCGTCAGTGCGATGTATGCGGCCAGCAAGGTCCAGAACGCGAGGGCACGCGGAGATGAGCGCACCAACCCCACTGGATGCGCCATCGAGACGGCACGCCGTGCCGAGAGCGAAAAACCCACCTCTACATTTCTGCCATATCGAACTGTGAACCGCCCGGGAACCGGATTGTTCGTTACCATTCCTGTGCCATAAAACACGCTATCCAACGGCCGTCGGGCCTGTCTAAATCGATTGCGGGCCGTTCTCAAGAAGGGCCCGGAACCCGTCCTCGTCCAGGATCTGGACGCCGAACTGCTCGGCCTTGTCCGCCTTCGAGCCGGCGTTCTCCCCGACGACGACGTAATCGGTCTTCTTCGACACCGATGCAGCCGCCTTGCCGCCGCGGGAGACGATGGCCTGTTTGGCCTCGTCCCGCGAGAACCCGGCCAGTGAGCCGGTGACGACCACGGTGAGTCCGGCCAGCGTTTTCGGGGTGTCGTCGGTCTCGTCGGCCATTCGGACACCCGCTGCGGTCCATTTCTCGACGATGGCTCGGTGCCAGTCGACGGCGAACCATTCCTGCACCGCGTCGGCGATGACGCCGCCCACGCCCTCGGCGTCGGCGAGCTGCTCGACCGTCGCCGCTCGGATCGCGTCCATCGAGCCGAACTGAGTCGCCAGGGCGCGGGCGGCGGTCGGCCCGACGTGCCGGATGGACAGCGCCACGAGCACCCGCCACAGCGGCTGCTGCTTGGCCTGTTCCAGGTTCGAGACGAGTTTGAGGCCGTTCGCGGACAGCGTGCGGCCGTCGTGCACCCGCTCCGTTGGGTC
This sequence comes from Jatrophihabitans sp., assembly GCA_035642535.1. GTDB lineage: Bacteria > Actinomycetota > Actinomycetes > Mycobacteriales > Jatrophihabitantaceae > Jatrophihabitans. The sequence goes on from DASQSE010000020.1 coordinate 36,039, forward strand.
GGTCTTCTTCGCCGCGCGGGTGTAGAGCGGCACGTCGGTCAGCGCGGCCTCGTCGAGGGTGAACAGGTCGCCCTCGTCCTCGAGCTTGCCCGCCTCGAACAGCGCGTGCACGCCCTCGTAGCCGAGCGCCTCGATGTCGAAAGCGCCGCGCGCGGCGAGCGAGGCGACCCGCTCGCGCACTTGGGCCGGGCACGCGCGTGTGTTCGGGCAGCGGATGTCCTTGTCGCCCTCGCGCTCCGGGGCGAGCGCGGTGCCGCACGACGGGCAGTGCGTGGGCATCTCGAATTTCTGCTCGGACCCGTCGCGCAGCGCGACGACCGGACTCACGATCTCGGGGATGACGTCGCCGGCCTTGCGGAGCACGACCGTGTCGCCGATCAACACGCCTTTGCGCTCGATCTCCCACTGGTTGTGCAACGTCGCCCGCTCGACCGTCGAGCCGGCCACCTTCACCGGCTCCATGATCGCGAAGGGGGTGGCGCGTCCGGTGCGGCCGATCGCGATCCGGATGTCCAGCAGCTTGGTGTTGACCTCCTCCGGCGGGTACTTGTACGCGATCGCCCAGCGCGGTGCGCGGCTGGTCGAGCCGAGCCGGCGCTGCATCGCGAGCTCGTCGACCTTGACCACCACGCCGTCTATCTCGTGCTCGACGTCATGGCGGTGCTCGCCGAAGTAGTCGATGAACTTCTGCACCTCGGTAAGGTTCGGCACCACCTTCGCCCGCGCCGACGTCGGCAATCCCCAGCTCTGCAGCTGCTCGTACCAACCCGACTGCGAAGTGACGACCGGGCCGTGCTCGACCTTGCCCACGCCGTGCACGACCAGCTGCAGGCCGCGGGCCGCCGTGATGCGCGGGTCCTTCTGCCGCAGCGAGCCCGCCGCGGTGTTGCGCGGGTTGGCATACGGCGGCTTGCCCGCCTCGACCAGCGCGGCGTTGAGCGCCTCGAACCGCGCCACCGGAAAGAACACCTCGCCGCGCACCTCGAGCACGTCCGGGACGTCCGGGCCGGTGAGCCGATCCGGGACGTTGTCCAGCGTGCGCACGTTGGGCGTGACGTCCTCCCCCGTCCGCCCGTCGCCCCGGGTGGCACCCCTGACCAGCCGACCCGCCCGATAGACGAGGTTGACCGCCAGGCCGTCGACCTTCAGCTCGCACAGGTACGCCGGGACGGTGCCGGCCTCGCGCTCGACCCGGTGCGCCCACGCCGTCAACTCCTCGGCGGTGAACGCGTTGTCGAGGCTGAGCATCCGTTCGAGATGATCGACCGCGGTGAACAGCGTCGAGTAGGTGCCGCCGACCCGCTGGGTCGGCGAGGACGGGGTGCGCAGCTCCGGATGGAGCTCCTCCAGCTCCTCGAGCCGGCGCATCGCCGCGTCGTACTCGGCGTCGCTGACCGTCGGCGCGTCCAGAACGTAGTAGCGATAGGCGTTGTCGTCGATCTCCTGCGCGAGCAGCGCGTGCTCCTCGCGCACGTCGGCGCTCACGTCCGTCACACCGCAAACCTACCGAGGCGCTCGGACAGGACTGCCCGGGTTCAGGTGCTCGCGCCCGTGGCCGCGTCCGTCAGCCACTTGCCGAGGTCGCGCAGCGTCTTCAGGACCGTCCGGGCATGGTCGGCGGACGCGCCGGCCAGGCCGCACGCGGGCGTCGCCACGACCGCGGCGGCGAGCTGCGAGAGCGGGAAGCCAAGGGCCGTCCAGAGCTCGCGCACCGCGGCGCGCGCCGCGTCGAAGGAGACCGGAGCGTCCACGGACGGCAACACGCCGAGCCACAGAGACACCCCGGCGTCGACCGACTCGCCGAGTAGGTCGTAGTGCGGTGCATCGAGGTGCAGCAGGTCGAGCGAGATCGCGTCCGCACCGGCATCGCGGAGCACGCCGATCGGCACGTCCGGCGCACAGCAGTGCACGACGCGTGCTCCCTCGGGGACGATGCCCAGCACATCGCGCAATGTCTGCTCGACGACGGAGGCCTCCACCGCGCGCACTGTGCCGTAGCCGGACGGCGTCGGCACCGCGCCAGCGAGCACGGCCGGCAGCGACGGCTCGTCCAGCTGAAGGACGAGCGTTGCCTCGGGCAGCCGTCGGCGCAGCTCGTCGAGGTGGGCCTGCAGCCCTTCGGTCAGCGACTCGGCGAGATCGCGCGCGGCGCCGTAGTCGCCGACCATGCGGTGCCCGGTGGCCAGCTCCAGCGAGGCGCCGAGCGTCCACGGACCGACGGCCTGAACCTTGACCGGGCCGGTGTATCCGGCGCCCGCCGCCTCGAGCGCGTCGAGATCCCACGCCAGGAAGTCGCGCGCGCGTCGCAGCTCGTGCCCGGCGTGCGCGGTGAGCCGCCAGCCGGACGGCACGATCTCCACCGGCAGGTCGACCAGCAGCGCCGCCGTCCGCCCGATCATGTCGGCGCCTGCGCCACGGGCCGGTAGCTCAGGCAGGTGCGGCAGGTCGGGCAACTCGCCGAACACGAGGCGCGCCGCGTCGGCCGGGTCGGTGCCGGGCAGCGAGCCGACACCGGTGACGGCGCCGCCGATCCAGGGCTTCACGTCCGCCACGCCACCCCCGCCCTAAAAGCGGAGCCGACTCCGTCGGCCCTCATACCGCGACGTCTGCCCGGCGCGCAGCCGTGATGGTGCCCGAGCCCAGCACGACGTCGCCGTCGTACATCACCAGCGCCTGTCCGGCCGCCACGCCGACCTGTGCGACCTCCAGCGCCGCCTCGACGGACGCGCCGACGACGCGGACCGTCGCCGGGCTCGTCATGCCGTGCGCGCGCAGCTGTACCGCGCAGTCGAACTGTCGCGCCGGGAGGCCGCCGCTCGTCCACACCACCCGATGTGCCGCGACGACGTCCGCCTCGAGCAGCTCGCGCGGGCCGACCACGACCGCGTTGTCCTGCGGCCGAATGGACAGCACGTAGCGGGGGTTGCCGTCCGGTGCGGGCCGGCGCAGGTTCAGCCCGCGCCGCTGCCCGACTGTGTAGCCGAACGAGCCGGCGTGCGTGCCGAGCACCGCGCCGCTGGCCGCGTCGACGATCGGCCCCTCCTGCTCGCCCAACCGCCGGCCGAGGAAGCCTCGGGTGTCGCCGTCGGCGATGAAGCAGATGTCGTGCGAGTCGGGCTTGTCGGCCACCGCGAGTCCGCGCTCGGCGGCCTCGGCACGCACCTGCGCCTTGGTGGAGTTCCCGAGCGGGAACATCGCGCGGGCGAGTTGCTCGCGGGTGCATACCGCGAGGACGTACGACTGGTCCTTCGCCGTGTCGACCGAGCGCATCAGCCGGCCGTCGGCGAGCCGGGCGTGGTGGCCGGTGACGACGGCGTCGAAGCCGAGCGCAACGGCCTTGTCGAGAACGGCGGTGAACTTGATCTTTTCGTTGCAGCGCAGGCATGGGTTCGGGGTGCGGCCCGCGGCGTACTCGGCGACGAAGTCGTCGATCACGTCGGCGCGGAACCGCTCCGCGAGATCCCAGACGTAGAACGGAATGCCGAGCACGTCGGCGGCCCGCCGCGCATCGTTCGCGTCCTCCAGCGTGCAGCAGCCGCGTGCGCCGTGCCGCAAGCTGGCCGGTGCAGGCGAGAGCGCCAGGTGCACGCCGGTGACTTCATGTCCGGCGTCGACGGCGCGCGCCGCAGCAACCGCGGAGTCGACGCCACCGCTCATCGCGGCCAGCACTCTCACGACAGCACCGACGTGAGGCCGGCGCGGCGGGCTCGTTCGACCGCCGGAGCGATCACGGCCAGGGCCGCCGCGACGTCCGCCTGCGTCGAGGTGTGGCCGAGCGAGAAGCGCAGCGTGCCACGCGCCTCGGCGGGTCCGGCGCCCATCGCGATCAGCACGTGCGACGGCTGCGCGACACCCGCGGAGCAGGCCGAACCGGTGGAGCACTCGACGCCCTGCGCGTCGAGCAGCATCAGCAGCGCATCCCCTTCGCAGCCGGTGAAGGTCAGATTCGCGATGCCAGGTAGCCGTCGCCGTGGGTGGCCGTTGTCGGCGACGTCGGCGACCCGGTCGAGCACCCCGGCGACGAGTTCGTCGCGCAGTGCGGCCAGCCGCGTCGCAACCTCGGCACGGCGCTCGACCGCGAGGGTCGTGGCGGCGGCGAGGCCTACCACCCCGGGGACATCGAGAGTGCCGGACCGGACCTCACGCTCCTGTCCGCCGCCGTGCAGCACCGGTACGCACTCGACCTTGCGGCCGAGCAGCAGCGCCCCGGCCGCGGGTGGGCCGCCGAGCTTGTGTCCTGTCATCGTCAACGCGTCCACGCCGGAGGCGGCGAAGTCGACGGGCAGCGTGCTCACCGCCTGGACGGCGTCGGTGTGGATCGGCAAAGCGTGCTCGTGCGCGAGTGCGGCAAGTTCGGCGATGGGCTGGATCGTCCCGACCTCGTTGTTGGCCCACATCACGGTGATCAGCGCGACCGATTCGGGATCCTCCGCGATCGCCGCCTCCAGGGCCAGCGGCGACACCGTTCCGGTGCGGTCGACGGGCAGCCAGCTGACCTGCGCACCTTCGTGGGTGACCAGCCACCCGACGGCATCGAGCACCGCGTGGTGCTCGACGGCGCTGGCGATGATCCGACGCCGCCGCGGGTCGGCCGCGCGGCGTGCCCAGAAGATGCCCTTGACGGCGAGGTTGTCGGCCTCGGTGCCGCCGGCCGTGAACACCACCTCGGAGGGGCGGGCGCCGAGCGCGGCGGCAAGACGCTCGCGGGACTCCTCGACGCGGCGCCGGGCGGCGCGTCCGGCCGTATGCAGCGACGACGGGTTGCCGCGCTCACCCATCGCCTCGGTGACCGCCGCGATCGCCTCCGGCAGCATGGGTGTGGTCGCTGCATGGTCCAGATAGGGCATCACCCGCGAGTGTAGGACGTGTCCGCGTGCTCTTGCCCGAGCAGCGGATGCACCTCCTCAGCCAGGAACTGCACGTAGTCGACGGGGTCGTCCGCGGCTGCGGGTTCCAGGATCACGGCGTCGGCGCCCGCGGCCGCGAACGAACGCGCGCGATCGGCAGCCGCGGCGGCGTCGCCGGAGGCCTCGACGTACACGGTCACCCGGCCGGGCGGCGCATCCGGCGGGCGCATCGCGCTGAAGCCGGCGCGCGCGGTGCGCAGCTCCTCCGGCGTCGTCGCGCCGCTGAGGATCAATCCGTCGCCGATCGCACCGGCAGCCGCGACGGTCTTCGGACCGACCGCGGCCACGTGCACCGCGACCGATCCCGGCGGCGGCCAGCCGAGTCGCACGTCGCGCAACTGCACATACCGCCCCTGGGAGGTGACTGCGTCGCCGGCGAGCAGTGCGCGAACGGCTGTCACGTATTCGCGAAGGAGCGTCAACGGTGATTCGGCACGCGCGCCGACCTGCGCCATCCACTCCTGCACGCCGTGCCCGAGGCCGATCTCGACGCGGCCGGGGAACATCGCGTGCAGCGACGCGATCTCCATCGCCACGAGCGCCGGATTGCGCAGCGGCACCGGGAACACGCCGACGCCGACATGCAGCCGCTCCGTCCACGCCAGGGCGGCCGAGGCGGTCGCGACGCCGCCGTGTTCGAAGCAGTCCTCCCACAGCCAGAGCTCCGCGAGCGGCGAGCGGTCGGCGGCCTCGGCGGCCGCGCGCAGCCGGTCCAGCGCGAACTGCGGACGGAACACGAAACCCAGGACGGTCACGCGCGACGACGTTACGCGTGCGGCCGGGCGCGCCCGGCTACCAGGACGCCGACGACCGCGACGCCGCTCATCGCGAGGTCGAGGCAGACGAATCCGGTGGTCGAGCCGATGACGCCGCGTGCGGCGGCGGCGACGAGCACGCCGGCCAGGCCGGTGGTCAGCGCGCTCGCGGTGGCGTCGGAGAGCTGGAGCGCGGCCGAGTCGGCGCCGCGATCGGCGTCGGTCGTGTACTTCAACATCAGCAGCCCGACGCTCGACATCGACAGTCCGGCCCCGAGCCCGGCGAGCAGCCAGGCCGGGTATGCGAGCCAACCGGGCAGCGCCGGGTTCGCGGCCAGCGCCATCAGCACGCCCGCAGCGGTGATCAGCGCGAACCCGGTACGGATCAGCACGATGCGCCGCTGCGGACCGGCGGTGTCGTCGACCCGGCCCTGCCACCACGCGCCGGTCGCCCAGCTGAAGCCGGCGCAGGTCAACGGCAACGCGGCGATCGTCGCCCCGTAGCCGTGCTGGAGCGTCAAAGTCAGCGGGACGACCGCCTCGATGCCGAAGAACGCACCCGCGAGGATGCCGCGCATCGCGATCGGCGCTGCCACGCCGGGCTGCACGCGGAAGGTGCCGGCCGGCAGCAGCGGGCGGATTCCCCACACCAGCGCGGCGAGCCCGGCGACCGCGACGGCGCCGGAGACCGGCGACGGATGCTGTCCGGCCTGCTCGAGGGCGGCGACGCCGGCCGCGACAGCAGCAGCGCGCACGAGGCGGGACGGGCGGGCGAGGGCGCCCGGCTCGGCGGCGACGTGCAGCGAGCGCAGCACCGGCACCAGCAACACGCCGCCGATCAGCACGAAGGGCACGAGGCCGAGGAACACCCAGCGCCACGTCGCGTGCTGCGCCAATGCGCCGGACACCACCGGTCCGACCAGCGACGGCACCACCCACGCGGAGGATGTGGCGGCGAACACCCGGGGCCGCACGCGCTCCGGATAGGCCGCGCCGATGACGACGTACATCGCGGTGATGATCAGCCCACCGCCGAAGCCCTGCACGACCCGACCGGCCACGAGTTGGGTCATCGTGGCGGCGGTGCCGGACAGCAGCAGCCCGCCCAGGAAGCAACCGAGGCCGGCGGCCAACGGCAGGCGCGGGCCGCGGCTGTCGCTGAGTTGGCCGGAGACGACCATGCCGAGGACGTTCGCGACGAGGAAGCCGGTGAATGCCCAGCCGAATGCGCTGAGCCCGTGCAGGGCGCGGGCGGCGGTCGGCAGCGCGGCCGACACCGCCATCGCCTCGAACGCGGTCAGCGTCACGATGATGAGCAGCCCGACGCTCGTCGCGCGCAGCGCCGGCGCGAAGATCGATTCCGGCGCGCCCTCCTCCCGCGTCCGCTCGCCGATCGTCACCCGCCCACTATGCAAGTTGAAGTCGACTTCAAGACAAGTTATCCGCCCTTCGTGACGCGACGGCGCGACGTAGGGCGGACAACTCGGGCGAGGTCGCTACGCTCGTCGCTTGGTAATTTCGTCCGTCAGCTGCGGTGCCACCTGGAACAGATCGCCAACGACGCCGAAGTCGGCGAGTTCGAAGATCGGCGCCTCCGGATCCTTGTTGATGGCGACGATCGTCTTCGACGTCTGCATGCCGGCGCGGTGCTGGATGGCGCCGGAGATGCCGACCGCGATGTAGAGCTGCGGCGAGACTGTCACCCCGGTCTGGCCGACCTGCATTGCGTGCGGCACCCAGCCGGCGTCGACGACGGCGCGCGATGCACCGACGGCCGCGCCGAGCGAGTCGGCGAGCTTCTCGACGATCGCGAAGTTGTCGGCGCTGCCGATGCCGCGCCCGCCCGAGACCACCACGGAGGCGTCGGACAGTTGTGGCCGTGAGCCCTTCTCCTCGGCGACGGTGTCGACGATCTTTGCCTTCTTGGCGGCGTCCGACACGCTCACCGACACCGCGACCTCCTCGGCCGCACCGGAGGCCGGCTCCGGGGCGAACGAGTTGGGCCGCACCGTGACGATCGGCGTGCCCTTGCTGATCTTCGACGTGGTCGTGATCGAGGCGCCGAAGATCTGCTGCGTGACGTTGCCCGCGCCGTCGACGCCGACCGCGTCGTAGATCAGGCCGGACTCGAGCTTGAGCGCCAGTCGCGCCGCGATCTCCTTGTTGTCCGCGCTCGACGACACGAGCACCGCGGCCGGCGTGGCCTGTGCGGCGACGGCCGCGAGGGCCTCGGCCTTGGGGGCGACCAAGTAGCCGGCGAGGTCTTCGCCCTCTGCGACGTAGACCTTCGCCGCGCCGTACTCGGCGAGCTGATCCTTGAGCTGCGCGGCGGTGCCGGGCGCGCCGACGACGACCGCCGCCGCTTCGCCGAGCTGGCGGGCTGCGGTCAGCAACTCGAACGTGGACTTCTTGACGGTGCCGTCGACCGCGTCGACGAGAACCAGTACCTCTGCCATGTCTGCCCGCTCCTCAGATCAGCTTCTTCGAGGCGAGGAATTCGGCGATCTTCGCGCCGCCGTCCCCTTCGTCCTTGACGGACTGGCCTGCCTGCCGTGGCGGCGCGTTCTCGAACGACGTGACCTGAGACCACGCGTTGGCCAGCCCGACCTCGCCGGCGTCGACCCCGAGGTCGCCCAACGTCTTCACGTCGATCGGCTTGCTCTTGGCCGCCATGATGCCCTTGAAGGACGGGTAGCGCGGGTCGTTGATCTTCTCCACGACGCTGATGACGGCCGGCGTCTCGCCCTGCACCTTTTCGTAGCCGGTGTCGGTGAGCCGCTCGATGGTGACCGTCGACCCGTCGACGGCCACCTTCCGCGCGAAGGTCAACTGCGCGACACCGAGCACCTCGGCCAGCATTGCCGGGACGACCGAGCCGCGCGCGTCGGTGGCCTCCGAGCCGGCGATCGCGACGTCCCACTCGACGGTGCCCAGCGCCTTGGCCAGGATCCTGGCGGTCGCGACCGCGTCCGAGCCGTGAATCGCCTCGTCCGATACGTGGACCGCTTTGTCCGCGCCCATCGAAAGCGCCTTGCGGATCGACTCGGTGGCCCGCTCCGGTCCGACAGTGAGGATGGTGACCTCGCCGCCGTGCGCCTCCTTGAGCAGCAACCCTTCCTCGATCGCGAATTCGTCGATGTAGTTGATCACTGGGTCGACGGCGGTGCGGTCGACCGTGTTGTCCTGTGGGTCGAGTTTGCGGTCGCCCTCCGTGTCGGGGACCTGCTTCATCAGCACCACGATGTTCATGCGGACGCTCCCTCAATCGTCACCCCGGCTCGCGCGGAGCATCCACGCATCCTACGGGCCGCAGATCGTGGCCATGCGGCCGGAAATGAGCAGACGTCCAGATGTGAGCTGGCCTACGGTTTGTCCGTGCGGATCGCGATCGCGTTGTTCGACGGCGCCGAGGAGCTCGACTTCGCCGGGCCGTGGGAAGTGCTGGCGTACTGGGCCCGGGAGGTGGCGCAGGACGACGTCGAAGTGATCACGGTGGCGCCGGGTCTCGAACCGGTCCGAGCCGCCAAGGGCCTGCGGATACTTCCCGACCACACGCTGCACGACGCCGGTGCGATCGACGTCTTCGTCATGCCGGGCGGGCGCGGCACCCGGCAGCTGCTGTCCGCGGACGAGCCGCTGCACGTCGCGTTGCGCGCGATGGCGGGCGGCGGAACGCTGATGACGAGCGTCTGCACCGGCTCGCTCGTGTACGCGGCGGCCGGCCTGCTCAAGGGTCGGCCGGCGACCACCTACTGGGCCGCGTTCGACGAGCTGCTGGCCCAGGATCCGACGATCGAGGCACGGCGCGACGACCGGTTCGTCGACGACGGCAACGTCATCACCGCGGCCGGCGTCTCGGCCGGCATCGACATGGCGCTGCATCTCGTGGTCCGGCTCGCCGGCGAAGAGCAGGCCCGCGCGACGAGGCGCGGCATCCAGTACGACCCAGAGCCTCCGGTGTAATCCGCTACGTCATTCTTCAAACCGGTGTCGGTTGGCAGTTACGCTGCGTGCCCACTTTTTGCGAGGCTTAACGGGTGGACGACCAGACGTTCGATCCGGCGCGCATCGGGGCTGAGCTGGGCTTCACCACCGAAGAGCTGATGATGAACCGGGGCGGTGCGTTGTCCGACCGTCAGCGCGCCCTGCTGCAGAGCCGGCAGCACACCGCGCTGGGCGGGATCCTCGGCCGGTTCGCGTCGCTCAAGGTGCACGAGATCGTCGGTATCGCCCGCACCAGGACGCGACGGGCGCCCATCGCACCCGATCCCAGGTACGCCGGCGGCGTTCGTTACGAGGTTTCGATCGGAAAGATGACGTTCCTCGTCCGCAACCAGGCTGTTCTCGACGTGTTCGACGACGGAGCGCGATACCGCGCCTATTACGCCGGCGGCGGCGGCCGCTACTACAGCGTGCTGCTCTCGGCCGAACGCGTCGGCTGACCCGATCAGGCGTCGTAGTCGACCGTGACAGTCTCCGTCGTCGGCAGCGATTGACAGGTGAGCACGTAGCCCGCCGCGAGCTCGTCCTCCTCGAGCGCGTAGTTGCGGCGCATCGAGACCTCGCCGGACGTGAGGCGTGCCCGGCAGGTGCCGCACACGCCGCCCTTGCAGGCGAAGGGCAGATCGGGACGGACACGCTGGGCGCCGTCGAGGATCGGCGTGCCTGGCGCAACGGTGACCGTGGTCGTGCGGCCGTCCAGGACGATCGTCACCTCTGCCCCGTTGCCGATCGGCGCGTCGACGTGCTGCACCTCAGCCGGCGGGATGTCCTCGACATAGAACAGCTCGCGGTGGACGCGGCGACGCTCGACGCCGAGCTCGGTCAGCACGCCGATCGCATCGGTCACCATGCCGTACGGCCCGCACAGCCACCAGTGGTCGACGGTCACCGGCTCGAGCGTCACGGGAAGCAGCGCGCGCAGCCGGTCGGCGTCGAGGCGGCCGGTGAACAGGTCCACCTCCTGCGGCTCGCGGGAGAGCACGTGGATCACCTGGATGCGCTCCGGATGGGCGTCCTTCAGATCGGCAACCTCGTCCGCGAACATCACCGTGTTGCTGCGCCGGTTGCCGTAGAACAACGTGACGCTCGATTCGTCCGAGGCAGCGAGCACCGACCCCGCGATCGAGAGCACCGGCGTGATCCCTGAACCGGCCGCGATCAGCACGTGATGTGCCGGCTCGGCGAGATCGGGGGTGAAGGTGCCGGACGGCGGCTGCACGTCGACGACGTCACCGGGCCGGACATCACGCACTAGCCAGCCGGACACCGAGCCGCCCGCGACCTCTCGCACGCCGATGCGCGGCGGCCGGCCGAAGGGCGCGCAGATCGAGTAGGAGCGCCGCTCGTCGCCGCGCCTGATCGTCAGCGACTGGCCGGGCCGGAACGCGAAGCTGTGCTTCAGCTCGTCGGGCACTACGAACGTGACGGCCGCGGAGTCGTCGGTGAGCGACTCGACGCGCGCCACTGTCAGCGCGTGGAACGGTGCTGTCATAGCGGTTTGACCGCCTCGAACGGCTCGTCGCACCGCGTGCACCGGTGCAGCGACTTGCAGGCCGTCGCACCGAAGGCCGCGGTTTCGACGGTTTCCGCGGAGCCGCAGCGCGGACACGTCGCGCTGGCCCGCCGGCCGAGCGTGAGCGGCACCGGGCCGGTGCGCGGCCGCGCGGCCGCAGGCGGGGCGATGCCGGCCTCGGCCAGCTTGCCGCGGCCGGCGTCGGTGATCCAGTCGCTCGTCCACGGCGGGGCGAGCTGCGTGCGGATCTCGACCTCACGGTGGCCGGCCGCGCGCAACCGGCGCTCCAGGTCGGCGGTGATCTCACGCAGCGCGGGACATCCCGAATAGGTCGGGGTGATGGTCGCGACGACGCGGTCGGCGGACTCGTCGACGGCGCGCAGGATGCCGAGGTCGCCGATGGTGAGCATCGGCAACTCCGGATCGGGTGTCGTGGCCGCGACATCCCACGCGGTCGCGGAGCGCGTCACCATGTGGCGTCCGGGTGGGCTCGGGGCAGGCTCTGTAGCTCGGCGAGGACATAGCCGAGCGCCTCGGTGTGCACACCGTCGCGGCCGGCGCGTCCGCCGACCAGGGCCAGCGGCGCGACGTCCGGGCGGTCGAGGCCGGCGGTGGCGAAGACCGTGTCGAGGACGACGTCCACCTCGCCGCGTTGGATGGGGACGAGATCAACCGGGTGCGGGCGGAACAGTTCGTCGACGTACGGCCAGATCGTCCGCAGCGCTGCCTGCATGCGCTGCTTCGAAAGCTCGGTGCCGTCGCCGAGCCGGATGACCCATTGCGCCGCGTAGTCGCGGTGGTAGGTCAGCTCGGCCATGCCCTTCGCGCCGATCGCGGCCAGCACCGGGTCGGCGGAGTCCGTGACGCGTTCGAACACCGCCAGCCGCCACGAGGAGAAGACGAGCAACCTGCCGACCACCTCCGCGAAGTCCTGGTCGGCGCGCTCGACCAGCCTGACGTTGCGGAACTGCGGCTCGTCCCGGAAGAACGCGAGCTCGTCCTCCGTCCTGCCCCGGATCGCGCCCGCGCGGCTGAGCAACATCCGCGCCTGGCCGAGCAGGTCGAGCGCGATGTTCGCGAGCGCCGTCTCCTCTTCCAGCTCGGGCATCCGGGTGATCCACTGCTGCAGCCGGTGACTGTAGATCAGCGCGTCGTCGCCGAGCGCGACACAGTAGGTCGCGAGAGCATCGGCGTCCATTCCTTCAGGTACGGACGTGTCGATGCCGGCCAGCGGGTCGGTGAAGCCGGTGCCGTACGCCCATCGGTGATCGTCGGCGTGGACGTCGGCCAGCCAGTCGTACGGGTTGTCGTGTTCAGTCATGGGCTACATGTGTGGGACGTCGTCGGGGATCTCGTAGAACGTCGGGTGCCGGTAGACCTTGTCGCCGGCGGGCGCGAAGAACGGGTCCTTCTCGTCCGGGCTCGATGCCGTGATGTCCGCGGCCTTGACGACCCAGATGCTGACGCCCTCGTTGCGGCGCGTGTAAAGGTCACGCGCGTGACGCAGCGCCATCTGCTGGTCGGCGGCGTGCAGCGATCCGACGTGCACGTGGTTGAGCCCGCGCTTGCCGCGCAGGAACACCTCGAACAGCGGCCACGAGGAGTCGGTCATCCGACTTCGCCCCTCTCACGCACGCTCGGACCGCCCTTTTGCGTACCCGGCGGGGGCGAAGTCGCGGATTTGGCGGCGTGGGCCAGGGCAGCTTCCCGGACCCAGGCGCCGTCCTCGTGCGCCTTGCGGCGCTGCTCGATGCGCTCGGCGTTGCAGGGCCCGTTGCCGCTCACCACGCGTTCGAACTCGGTCCAGTCGACGTCGTCGAAGTCGTAGTGCCCGCGCTGCTCGTTCCAGCGGATCTTGGCGTCGGGCAGCGTCACGCCCAGCTTCTCCGCCTGCGGCACCGTCATGTCGACGAAGCGCTGCCGCAGCTCGTCGTTGGTGTGCCGCTTGATCCCCCACGCCATCGAGCGCTCGGTGTTGGGCGAGCGATCGTCGGGTGGGCCGAACATCATCAGCGACGGCCACCAGTACCGGTTCGTGGCGTCTTGCACCATCTGACGCTGCGCATCGGTACCGCGCATCATCGTGAGCAGCAGCTCGTAGCCCTGCCGCTGATGGAAGGACTCCTCCTTGCAGATGCGCACCATCCCGCGCGCGTACGGCCCATAGGACGAGCGGCACAGCGGCACCTGGTTGCAGATCGCGGCACCGTCGACCAGCCAGCCGATCACGCCCATGTCCGCATACGACAGGGTCGGATAATTGAAGATCGACGAGTACTTCTGCTTGCCCGAAAGGAGCTTCTCGGTCAGGTCCGCGCGGTCGGCACCGAGCGTTTCCGCCGCGCTGTAGAGGTACATGCCGTGCCCTGCCTCGTCCTGCACCTTCGCGATCAGGATGGCCTTGCGGCGCAGCGACGGTGCGCGAGTGATCCAGTTCCCTTCCGGCTGCATGCCGATGATCTCCGAGTGCGCGTGCTGCGCAATCTGCCGGATCATCGTGGCGCGGTAGGCGTCGGGCATCCAGTCGCGCGGCTCGATGCGTCGGTCGTGTTGGATCGTCTGCTCGAAGTGCTGCTCGACGTCTACGGCCATGTCTTCGCCACCATCGTCAGGACGTCGTACTGCGCGGCCAGCGAGTCGTCCTGCTTGGTGACTTGCGCGTCCCAGCGAACCTCGCCGTAGTCGCCGGGGCGCGGGCTGATCTGTTTGCAGGTCAGCGTGACGGTCAGCTCGTCGCCGGGATACACCGGGTTCAGGAAGCGCAGCTCGTCGATGCCGTAGTTCGCGAGGACGGGACCCGGATCCGGGTCTACGAACAGCCCGGCCGCCAGCGACAGCACGAGGTAGCCGTGCGCGACGATGCCGTCGAAGAACGGGTTCGCCGCGGCCGCCGCGGGATCGGTGTGCGCGTAGAAGGTGTCGCCGGTGAAGTCGGCGAAGTGCGCGACGTCCGCCGCCGTGACGCGCCGCGGTCCGGCGGTCACCGAGTCGCCCACCCGCAAATCGGCCAGCGACTTGCGGAACGGGTGCACGCCGGTCGCGCGCTCCGCCCCGCGCACCCAGCGGCTCGTGACGGCCCCGAGTACCCGAGGCGACGCCTGGACCGCCGTCCGCTGCATGTGGTGCTTGATGCCGAGCACGCCGCCCATTTCCTCACCGCCACCGGCGCGGCCCGGACCACCGTGTACGAGCATCGGCAGCGGCGAGCCGTGCCCGGTCGACTCCGGCGCGTCATCGCGGTCGACGACGAGCAGCCGGCCGTGCCACGGCGCGACACCGAGGACGACCTCGCGCGCGAACGCCGCGTCGTTCGTGACGACCGACCCGGCGAGACTGCCCTGCCCGCGCGCGGCGAGCTCGATCGCGTGCGCGGTGTCGCGGTAGCCGATGAGGGTGCTGACCGGTCCGAACGCCTCGACCTCATGAGGCTCAGCGCGGCTCGGCTCCGCTTTGATGAAGACGGGTGAGATGAACGCACCGCGCTCGGGATCGGCGCCGACCACGTCGACGCGCTCCGGGTCGCCGTACACCGCGGTGCCCACGGAGAGCAGCGCCTTGAGCGAGCGACGCACTTCCTCGCGCTGGTCGAGGCTGGCGAGCGCGCCCATCCGCACCGATTCGTCGGCCGGATTGCCGATCGTGACCTTCGCGAGTCGCGCGGCGGCGGCCTCGGCGACCGCGTCGACCATCGACTCGGGGACGAGCGCGCGGCGGATCGCGGTGCACTTCTGCCCGGCCTTCACCGTCATCTCGGTGACGAGCTGCTTGACGTACAGATCGAATTCAGGTTCGTCGCGCGAGATGTCAGCGCCCAGGATCGAGCAGTTCAGCGAGTCGGCCTCGGCGTTGAACCGCACCGACCGGCCCACCACAGTCGGGTGAATGCGCAGCCGCTGCGCCGTCGACGCGGAGCCGGTGAAGGAGACGAGATCCTGCTCGGTGAGGTGGTCGAACAGGTCGCCGATACCGCCGCAGACCAGCTGCAGCGTGCCCGCCGGGAGCAGCCCCGAGTCGACGATCAGCTCGACGAGCCGGTGCGTCAGGAACGCGGTGGGCGTCGCCGGCTTGATGATGGACGGAACGCCGGCCAGGAACGCGGGTGCGAACTTCTCCAGCGGGCCCCAGACCGGGAAGTTGAACGCGTTGATCTGCACCGCGACACCGCGCAGTGGGGTGAGGACGTGCTGACCGACGAACTGACCGGCACGCCCGAGCTGCTCGACCGCGCCCTCGACGAGGATCGTGTCGGCAGGTAGCTCGCGCTTGCCCTTGGACGCGTAGGACAGCAGCACGCCGAAGCCGCCGTCGACGTCGAACTTCGAGTCGCCGAGCGTCGCGCCGGTGCGCTGCGACACTTCGTAGAGCGCGCCGCGGTGTTCCTTGAGGTAGAGGCCGACCGATTTCAGAATCGCCGCCCGCTCGTGGAAGGTCAGCTCGCGCAGCGCCGGACCGCCGGTGTTGCGGCCGTGCGCGAGCGCGGCGGGCAGGTCGATACCTTCGGTCGAGACCGTGTCGATCTGCTCGCCGGTGACCGCGTCGCGTACGGGCGTCCCCTCGCCCGACGGCTCGACCCAGCTGTCCTGGACGTAACTGCGCAACGGCATCTCATCCGCTCCGTTCCGTCTTATTTCCCGACCGATCGGTCGGTTATCCATGCTACCGTTTTGTCCGTGTCGGGCAAGGACTCCGCCAAGTCCGTCGATGCGATGCTCGCCGCCGACCATGCCTCGGCCGCCCTGGGCATCGAGGTCGTCGAGCACGGCCCCGGCTGGGCGCGGGCCCGGATGACAGTGCGTTCGGACATGGTCAACGGCCACGACATCGCGCACGGCGGGCTCGTCTTCGCGCTCGCCGACACCACGTTCGCGTGCGCGTGCAACGGCTGGGGACGGGCAACGGTCGCGGCCGGCGCCGACATCGCCTTCCTGGCACCGGCGCATGCGGGTGATCTCCTGGAGGCCGAGGCGCAGGTCAGGTCCAGGCGGGGCCGCAACGGGATCTACGACGTGACCGTGCGCCGCGGCGACGACGTCATCGCCGAGTTCCGCGGCCGCAGTACCGAGCTGCGTTCATGACCGAGCCGCGACGGCGCGGACGGCCGGGCCTCGATCGTGCGACGGTGCTCGAACGCAGCGTCGGGCTGTTGAACGAGCGTGGCTTCGACGGCACGAGCATGGACGACCTCGCCCGCCACCTCGGCATCAGCAAGTCGGCGATCTACCACCACGTGCCGAGCAAGGACGCCCTGCTCGGGCTGGCGCTCGACTATGCGTTGTCCGGCCTCGAAGCGGCTGCGGCCGACGTGCGCGCGATGGACGGGCGCGCCGTCGATCGGCTCGAATCGCTCGTCCGGCGCAGCGTCGCGGTGCTTGTCGAGCGCCTCCCCTACGTCACGCTGCTGCTGCGCGTGCACGGCAACAGCGCGGTGGAGCGCGAGGCGCTGACGCGCCGGCGCCGGCTCGACCGGTTCGCAGCCGACCTGGTGAACGACGCGGTCGGCGACCGCGACCTGCGCCCGGACGTCGATCCCGCAGTCACCGCGCGACTCCTGTTCGGCATGGTCAACTCGCTGACCGAATGGCTGCGCCCGGCGAGCGCGCACAGCGCCGACGAGGTGGCGCACGCCGTGGCGGCCGTCGCCTTCGAAGGCCTGCGCGCCGGCTGACGACGGCCCTCGCCACGCACGGAAAGCGGGTCAGGACCGCGGCCGGTCGTCGATGATGCGGCGCATCTTGCCCACCGAACGCTCGATGGTTTCGGGCCCGGCCACCTCGACGGTGACCGACACGCCGATCGCGCTCTTGACGTGCTCGGCGAGTTCACGGCCGGCCGCGCTGCCGTCCTCGGCGGACGCATCGGGGCGCCGCTCGACCCGTACGATCAGCTCGTCCAGCCGCCCGGGCTTCGTCAGCACGCACTGGAAATGCGGCGACAACGCGGGCGTGCGCAGGATGAGCTCCTCGATCTGGGTCGGAAACAGGTTCACGCCGCGCAGGATCATCATGTCGTCGCTGCGGCCGGTGATCTTCTCCATCCGCCGCATCGACCGTGCGGTGCCGGGCAGCAGCCGGGTGAGATCGCGGGTGCGGTAGCGGATCACCGGCATCGCCTGCTTCGTCAGCGACGTGAACACCAGCTCGCCCAGCTCCCCGTCGGGCAGCACCTCGCCGCTGGCCGGGTCGACGACCTCCGGATAGAAGTGGTCCTCCCAGATGTGCAGCCCGTCCTTGGTCTCGACGCACTCCTGCGAGACGCCCGGGCCCATCACCTCCGACAATCCGTAGATGTCGACGGCGTGCATGTCGAGGCGCTGCTCGAGCTCGGCGCGCATGTCGTTCGTCCACGGCTCGGCGCCGAAGATGCCGACCGCGAGCGAGCACGACCTGGGCTCGAGGCCCTGCCGCACCATCTCGTCGACGATCGCGAGCATGTACGACGGCGTCACCATGATCACGTCCGGCTCGAAGTCGCGGATCAGGGTGACCTGCCGTTCGGTCATCCCGCCGGAGACCGGGATGACGGTGCAGCCCAGCGCCTCGGCGCCGTAGTGCGCGCCCAGCCCGCCGGTGAACAGCCCGTACCCGTACGCGACGTGCACTGTGTCGCCGGGCCGTCCCCCGGCGGCCCGGATCGAGCGGGCCATGACCACAGACCAGGTGCGCAGGTCATCGGCGGTGTAGCCGACGACCGTGGGCCGGCCCGTCGTCCCGGACGAGGCGTGCACTCTCGCGATCTGCGCCTGCGGCACCGCGAACATCCCGAACGGGTAGTTGTCGCGCAGGTCGGCCTTCGTCGTGAAGGGCAGCCGGGCGAGGTCGTCGAGGGACCGGACGTCCGACGGATGGGCGCCCGCGTCCTCGAATGCGCGCCGGTAGTGGCCGACGTGGTCGTAGGCGTGCTGCACCGACCACCGCAGGCGTTCGAGCTGTAGCTCGCGAAGTTCGTCCACCGACACCCGCTCGATGGGATCGAGCTCCTCCGGTCGCGGCGCGCGATCCTGCATGGGTTGGAAGCTACCGCGCGGCTATCGTTCGGGACATGGCAGACCGTCGGCACTTGCCGTCGCCGGTGAGCCTCATCCGGCGACGTCCGCGGCGCAAGGGCGCCGAACCCGCGGCTGCGGAGTCGGCGCCGCCGCAGGCGGCCCGCTCGGGCCTGGTCGACGCGGCGGTATATCGAGACGGCATTCGGCAGGCCTCGACGCCGACGCTCAGCGAGACGTTCACGGTGCTGCGCGAGCACGAGGGCGGCTTGGCGTGGATCGGGCTGTACCGCCCGGATGCGAAGGAGCTGGACTCGCTCGCCGCGGAGTTCGACCTGCATCCGCTCGCCATCGAGGACGCGATCACCGCGCACCAGCGGCCGAAGCTGGAGCGCTACGACAAGACGCTTTTCGTGGTCCTGCGCGCCGCGCGCTATCTCGACGACGTCGAAGAAGTCGAGTTCGGCGAGCTGCACGTGTTCATCGGCGAGGACTTCGTGGTCACCGTCCGGCACGCCGAGTCGCCCGACCTCTCGGTGGTGCGCAAGCGGCTCGAGAACGATCCGGCGCTGCTCGCGCTCGGCACCGAGTCGGTGCTCTACGCGATCCTCGACGCCGTCGTCGACGGCTACCTGCCGGTCGTCGCCGGGATCGAGAACGACGTGGACGAGATCGAGACAGAGGTGTTCGGCGGCGATCCGCGAGTGTCGCGGCGCATCTACGAGCTCTCTCGCGAGGTCGTCGACTTCGAGCGGGCGGCGGCCCCGCTGAACGGGATGCTCACTGCGCTGGAGGCCGGCTTCGACAAGTACGGCGTGGACGAGGAACTGCGCCGGGCACTGCGTGACGTCGCCGACCACGTCACCGAGGTCAACGAACGCGTGGCAAGCCTGCGCGTGCTGTTACGCGACATCCTGCAGGTCAACTCGATCCTCGTCGCGCAGCGGCAGAACGAGGAGATGACCGCGCTCAGCCGGACGAGCAACGTGCAGAACGACGAGGTCAAGAGGATCTCGGCGTGGGCGGCGATCCTGTTCGCCCCAACCCTGGTCGGGACGATCTACGGGATGAACTTCCAGCACATGCCCGAGCTCGACTGGCGGCTCGGCTACCCGTTCGCGGTGGCGCTGATGCTGATGGTCAGCGTGGTCCTGTACTTCGTGTTCAAGCGGCGCGGCTGGATCTGACGCGCTAATTGGCGAGCTGCCAACAGCCTTGCTACGGTCCTGGACGTGGGTGTCATCGAGACGGCCCGGCCGCGGGTGCAGCCGCACTGCTGCCCGATCGTCATCGACGGCATCGGCGGACTGCTCGCGGGTCCGGCGAACGTGATCATGCAACTTGCCCTCGCTCCGGTCGGCTGCGGCGTCGTCGAGAGCAAGGTCGAGAGAGGCCAGGTCACCAAGCACCCGCTGAAGCGGTTCCGGACGACGTTCACCTACATCTCGGTCGCACTGCTCGGCACCGATGCGGAGCGTGCGCGCTATCGCGAGGCGGTCAACCGCTCGCACCGACTCGTCCGCTCCGATGCCGGCAGCCCGGTGAAGTACAACGCGTTCGACCCGCAGTTGCAGCTGTGGGTGGCAGCCTGCCTCTACTTCGGGACAGTGGACTTCATCGAGAAGCTGCACGGGCCGATGTCCGAGGCGCAGGCCGATGCGCTGTACGCATTCGCAGCCCGGTACGGCACCACCTTGCAGGTTCCGCCCGATCTCTGGCCGCCGGATCGGCCGGCGTTCGCGCGCTACTGGGACGCAACGGTCGCGACGCTGACGATCGACGATCCGGTACGCGAATACCTGCTCGCGGTGACGACTCGGGAGAGCTTCCCCTGGTTGCTGCGCGGCAGCCCGCGCTTCAATCTCTGGATCACGAGCGGCTTCCTCCCGCCGCGCTTGCGCGAGCAGATGCGGTTGCCGTGGAGCGAGGCGGATCAGCGGCGCTTCGAGAGGCTGCTGCGCCGCATCGGCGCGGTGCAGCGGCGGCTGCCGCGGGCCGTGCGCCAGTTCCCGTTCAACTGGTTCCTGCTGGATCTTCGGCTGCGCATCCGCCTGCACCGACGGCTGGTGTGACAAGCAGGTCCGGGTACGGTTCCGAAGTCTGCTTGATTCGGTTGCGAGGGTCGCGTCGTGATTATCGATTACCTACTGTCGAAGGACGGCCTGCGCCTCGACCAAGTCGACGTCTCGCTGCACGGGGTGCGCCTCGGCCGCGACGCATCCGGCTTCGTCGTGCAGACTGCGGACGAGATCCACGGCACCCTGCAGGTCACGCTCGTGGACCTCTCCGCCGCGATCGCTCGACCCGAGGTCGTCGATCAACTCCTGCTCGGCGTCCCGGGCATCGCCCGGCCGGAACTCAACTTCGCCAACGGCGACAACGGCGGCATTCGCATCGTCGGCAGCGTCGAGGCGCTCGGCCGGCGGATCCCGATCACGCTCACGACCCAGGTCCGCGTCGCCAACGATCGGTTCATCGTCTCGCCCGCGCGGCTCGAGGGGCTGCCGCTGATCGGGACCTTCCCGATCCAGCTGCCGGATCTCGAGATCCCCGCCAACCTGCCGCTGGGCCTGCGGTTCACGAGCGTCACGACCGAACCCGGGGCGATCCTGCTGACGTTCGCCGGCCACGACGTGCGCTTCGCGCACGCGCCCGATGCGGCGCCGGAGAAGACGGCATAAGTTTCGCGCGGCGCAACTAGCCGACGCCGACCGCCTCCGGCAGCGCGTCCGGTTCGGCGAAGCCGCGCTGTACCCGCAGCCGATCCAGCGCGGCGTGCCAGGCCGTCCGCACGCCGTACACACCCCACGCGCAGACGACCAGAATCGCGACCGCGACGATGCCGTCCAGCCACCAGTGATTGCCGGTCACGACGACGACGAGGAAGGTCGTCACCGCGTGCGCGGCGCCGAGGTAGCGCCAGCGGCTGGTACCGACGCGCCAGGCGTAGTAGCCGACGATCACCGCCCAGGCGACGTGCACCGAAGGCATCGCCGAGAGCTGGTCGATCGGCAGCCCGGTGCTGTAGACGGACTGGTGCAGCTCCAACGCGGTGTCGACGATGCCCGGCATCATCCGGGGCGGCGCGACGGGCATGAGCTGGACGAGCAGGCAGCCCAGGGTCGTCCACGCCATCACCTGGCGCACCGGACGGTACTGGTCGCGATGCCGGACGAACAACCAGATGAGGAAGGTCAGCATGATCGTCATGTGCATCGAGGCGTAATACAGGTTGGCCGCCTCGACGACCTGCCGGTGGCCGAGCACCACGCTTTGCGTGCTCCTCTCGGAGGGCAGCGGGAGGTATCGCTCGAAATCCGCGATCCAGTGGGCGCGGTCCCTGGCCGCCTCGACCCCGCTCGTCACCGAGATCCGCCCGGCCAGCTGCCACACCCCGTACAGCACGCCGATGACGGCCGTCTCGCGCGCAAACGCGCCGACCGCGCGGGTTACCCGGTTCTTGGACACGGCGAGCGCGCTGCCTCCGACAGCGAGCACGGCAGCGGCCTCGAACGCGTGCTGCCATGTCAGCCCCACCGTCTGCACCCCATGACTATGCCGCAAACATAGGGTTACCGTCGTGGGGATTCGCGCGGGCGTCGTCGTCACCGGAACCGAGGTGCTCACCGGCCGGGTCGCCGACCGGAACGGCCCGTGGCTGGCCGAGCAGCTGCGAGAGCTCGGCGTCGACATCGCGCAGATCGTCGTCGTCGGCGACCGCCCCGACGACGTGCACGCTTCGCTCGGCTTCCTCACCGGCATGGGTCTCGACCTCGTCATCACCTCCGGCGGTCTGGGGCCGACCGCCGACGACCTGACGGCGGAGATCGTCGCCGCGTTTCAGGGCCGTTCGACGAGCGTCGACACCGAGCTGGAGCGGCACATTGGCGACATCGTGGCGCGGCTGTCCGCCGGGCGTGGCTGGCGGTTGCGCCCGGAGGCGACGGCCGCCGGCACCCGCAAGCAAGCATTGGTACCCGACGGCGCGACCGTGATCCCGCCGATCGGCACCGCGCCGGGGCTGATCGTGCCGCCCGGCGGCGGGCGCGACGGCCCGCCGGTCGTGGTGCTGCCCGGGCCGCCGCGCGAACTACAGGGGATGTGGCCGACGGTCGTGGCCGATCCGATCGTGCTCGCCGCGCTCACCGGCCGGCGCGAACTCCGGCAGCGCACCATCCGGCTCTGGGGCACCCCCGAGTCCGAGCTGGCGGCGACACTGCGCGAGCAGCAGGAGCAGCTGGCCGGGCTGGAGATCACCACGTGCCTGCGCGACGGCGAACTCGAGATCGTCACCCGCTACCGGCCTGAGGCGGAGGACGGATACGCGAGATTCGCCGCCGTGGTCGCCGAGGTGTACCAGGACACGATCTTCTCTGCGGACGGACGCACGATCGACGACATCGTCGCGGAAGCACTGGTGACCCGCGGTCTCACGATCGCCACCGCCGAGTCCTGCACCGGCGGGCTGCTCGCCGCCCGCCTGACCGACCGGCCGGGGTCGTCGGCGTACGTGCTCGGCGGGGTGACCAGCTACGCCAACGAGGCGAAGCAGGACCTACTCGGCGTCCCGGCGAACCTGATCGCGCAGGTCGGCGCGGTCAGCGCCGAGGTGGCGGAGGCGATGGCGAACGGGGTGCGCGCCCGGCTTGGCGCAGACGTCGGCGTCGGCATCACCGGCGTCGCCGGCCCGGACGGCGGCACGGAGGAGAAGCCGGTCGGCCTCGTGCACATCTGCGCGGTCAGTCCGCAGCGGACCGTCGCGCGCCGGATCATGCTGCCCGGCAACCGCGCCGAGATCCGCAAGCGCGCCGTCGTCGTGGCGATGCACATGCTCCGCGGGCTAATCGGATAGGTGTCACGCCGCGACCGGTACGCCGTGCGCGGTGTCATCGGTGAGGATCTCGAACAGCGCCCGGCTCGGCGCGCGCAGCGTCTCCGTCCGCCCGGTACCGCGGTGGCGGACGGTGAGTTCGGCCGTTGCGATCTTCGTGTTGAGGCACTGCTTGAACCCACCCGGCGGGTTGCCGTAGCGCAGCGCGACGAACGCATCCCGCTCGGCGGTGATCCGCCCGGAGATGTGTACGGAGTCGGCCTCGGTGGCGAAGTCCCAGTGGAAATACCCGTAGCGCGCCTTCGCACGTAGTGCCTGCCGCAGCGACACCAGCGAGTACTCGGCGCCCGCATGCCGGAGCACGGCCGTCGTCGCCCACGGCGTGACGAGCGGACCTGCGACCCGCGCCTTCGCCGTCGCGATCTCGAGGAACGTGTCCGGGGCGCCGGCAAATCCGGCGACCTGCCCGAACGCGTAGCGATGCGTGTGCTGGCTGCCCCAGTTGTGGTTCTGGCTGCCCGTCCAGCCGTCGACGTCGATCGCACGGCCGGCGACGACGTAGCGACCGGAGAAGCGCGCGAGCGGCAGCGCCACCAGGCTCTTCGCCTTCGGGAAGCCGCCGGCGTAGAGCTTGGGCGGCAGCAGCAGGACGGGCGCGGCGTCGCCCGTGTACGTCAGCTCCCAGCTGAGATCACCGGCCGCGCCGGTCAGGCCGTCGGGGCCGAGGACCGCGCCGCCCACGCGCACCGCGAACCGGTCGCGCGCGAAATCGCAGTCGGCGATCGGGAACACCTGCTTCGCGGCGGCGTGTTGTCCGGTCTCGCCGTCGAATGCGACCGTCCACAGTTCGCCGACCGCGGCGTCAGGATCGCCGGCCGGGGCGAGGATCGTGTACCGGATCCAGAAGGCCAGCGGGCGCTCCGGATGGTTGGCGCGCTGGTAGAAGCTCTCGTAGTGCCCCGCCTGCTGACCCGGCTCGTAGACCGTGCGATTCAGCAGCCAACGATCGCGGAGGAGCCCCGGCCGCACATCCATGCGACGGGACCCTAGGTCACCCGGCACGCCGACGCATTTGCGCATCCGGCGGCTGTTGAGTGTGATCGGGGCATGGCGAATCACGTATACCGAGTCTCCGAGATCGTCGGCAGCTCCCCCGACAGCGTCCAGCAGGCCATCCGGAACGGCGTCGAGCGGGCCGCCCAAACGCTGCGCAACCTCGAGTGGTTCGAGGTGACGGAGATCCGCGGGCAGATCGCCGACGGCACTGTCGCACACTTCCAGGTGGGGATGAAGGTCGGCTTCCGGCTCGAAGACGCGGGCTAGGCCGGTCCTAGGTCAGGGCGGCCGGGATCGCCAGTCCGGACTCGGCTGCCGTGCCGGCGCCCTCGCTCGGGTCGACGCCGAGCACCAGTCGTAGGTCCGCCACGGCGGCGTCCAGCCGATCCAGCGCGGAGTCGAGGATCTCGGCCGCCGGGGACTCGCTCGTCACCGATGCGCGGGCCCGTTCGATCCGCAACTGCACCGCGAACAGGTCCTGCAGCACGCCCGCGTGCGCGCGCTCCTCGATGCGGCGCCGCTCAGCAAGGGTCGCGAGTTCCTCGGCAGCGCCGCGGGCGGCCCGTTCGGCGAGCGTCCGCTCGCTGACGTCGACGATGACGGCGATGAATCCGACCACCTCGCCGTGGAAGTGGTACGGCGTGTAGTCGATCTGCGCGCTGCGGATCTCTCCGGACGGCGTCTGAAGGACCCGCTCGAACACCTGCCGCTCACCGGCGAGCGCGCGCTGCATGAACGGCAGGTTGCCCTCGAACGCCACCTGCCCCAGCACGGCGAGCGCGTGCTGGCCGCGCATCTGCTCGGGTGTCACTCCGAACCACTCGAAATAGGCGCGATTCGCGAACACATTGCAGAGATCACGGCCCCAGAAGCCGATGGCGCTTGGCACCGCGTCGAGCATCTGGGTGAGCGTCTCCGATCGATCTTCCGGCACGTCCCACGGCGAAGCGTCGTTCGTGTCGCTGCTCGTCACGTCGCCCTCCTGCTCGCGACTCGGCACCCGAACCATGCGGGTGCCCCTCGATCATCCGGCCGGCCGCGCCCCGCGACGAGGTGCGAGTTGCCCCCGACATCGGGACTTCGGTCCCGCGGCCCACAGTCCGTCGCTGAGGCGGCGGCGCTCAACCGACGTCGGCCATATCGCTCATCGGGTCAATAAGTATCTTGGCGTGCGCTTCCGGGTCGGACAGGGCGCTGAACGCGTTTTCGACGCCCGGCAACCCCACGACGCCGGTGACCACCGGCGCGGCGTTGACCTTACCCTCCGCGAGCAGGTGGAGCGCGTCGTAGTAGTCGCGCGGCGTGTAGCCGATGACGAAGCGCAGGTCGATCTCCTTGTTGATCGCCATCGCAGGCCGCAGCCGGTCGGGCTGCATGCACACGCCGACCACGACGAGTCGCGCGTACAGCGGCGCGTCGGCGATCAACTGATCGATGACGCCGGGCACGCCCACGCACTCGAAGACGACCGGGTGCTTCGGCGTGGCGGCGCCCACCGCCTCAGCCGCCTGCCAGATGCGCCACCAGGGCACCGGCAGCCGGCGCAGCTTCTCCATCGTGCCCACCGCGAGGTCGAACACCGCGGGCGCCGACACGACGTGCCCGTACCGGGCGCTCGATGCGAACGGCGACTCGACTGCCGGATCGACCACGACGTCCGCACCGCACGCCTCGGCGAGCGCGCGGCGACCGGGTGACAAGTCGCTGGCGATGACGGTGCGGACCCCGCGCGCCTTGAGCATGCATACGACGGCGAGCCCAACCGGCCCGCAGCCGATGACGACGGCGACCGTCCGCTTGCCGATCTCGCTGCGGCGCACCGCGTGCAGCCCGACGGCCATCGGCTCGGTGAGCGTGGCGAGTTCGGTCGACAGGCCGTCCGGCACCGCAAAGGCAAGCGACTCCTCGACGAGCATCTGCTCGGCGAATCCGCCCGGTGCCGCGGCCGACAAGCCGGTCGTGTGCACCTCCTTGCCCCGGCGCAGCAGCGGCAGGGCGACGACTCGCGTCCCCACCGGCGCGAACTGGCGACAGCCGGGCCCGTGCTCGACGATCTCGCCGCAGAACTCGTGGCCGAGGATCACCTCCTGGTCCGAGCGCATCAGGGCGTCGTAGCCGACCTCAGCCGTGATGTCGGCCAGCTCGTCGCAATGGTGCCGGGCGTGCAGATCCGACCCGCAGATGCCGCAGCGCAGCACGTCGATGAGCAGCTGCCCGCGTCCCGGCGTCGGGGTCGGGAGATCAATCAGTTCGAGCTTGGCGTCCTTGCAGCTGATCGCCTTCATCGACGCTCCTAAGTCCGAGCACGTTGGATAATCAAACCGTGCGCCCTGCAGGACACGAGAATGTGGCTACGGTGTTGGTCGATCCCGCCGTGCTGCAGGATCTCGAGCTCGACCTGATGGCGCAGGACTTCCGAGTGTGGACCGTGCACACCGTGCCGACGTTTACGGATCCGCAACGGCTCGCCTTTCAGATCCGCCGCTCCATGATCGACTGGAGCAACGGGCGCTGGGCGGACGCCGCCGAGTGGACGCTGGTCTGGATCACCTTCGGCGAGAGCTGGCGCGACGGCGACGAACCCATCCCGTGGCCGGCGCATGCCGCGCTGTGGGACAAGCTCGCCGAGTACTCCGACCACGTGCGCTACAACCTCGGCCTGGGTGGCGTGCCGCACCTGCCCGTGCCGCACGATCCCCATTAGGCGCGCAGCGCGCGACGCGGTCAGTCGGGCGTGCGGCAGAGTTCCTGATCGCGCGACGCCGTGGTGCACCCCGCGTCGCGGCTCGAGATCGGACGCGGCCGCGCGGACGTCGCCGCGGCGGCGTACCTGAACGCGGTCATCGAGCGCCCGGCGACGACCTTGTCGAGCGAGTCGCGCTCCGACTTGAATCGGCGCGAAACCGGGTGGCGGGAAAGCAGCAGCGCGCCAGATGCCCCGATGCCCAGGACGACCGCGCCGGCGATCGCGTCGAGGAAGTAGTGGTTGGCCGTCGCCATCACGACCAGAGTCGTCGTGAGCGGGTAGGCGATGCCGAGCGCCTTCACCCAGCGCCGCCGGGCGTACATCGCGACAAGGACACCACACCAGATGGCCCAGCCGACGTGCAGCGACGGCATCGCGGCGAACTGGTTCGTGAAGCCACCCAGGCCGCGCGGGACGCTGCCTTCACCGCCCCACCAGCCATAGCCAGCGGTGTCCGCCAGCGTGTCGCGCAGCCCGGTGTTGGTGAGCATGCGCGGCGGCGCGGTGGGCAGCAGCAGGTAGCCGATCAGGCCGAAGGCGGTACTGATCGCGAGCGCGTTGCGGGCCGTGCCGTAGTTCTCGCGATGCTTGCGGTACATCCAGACGAGCACGGTGGGCGTCACGAGGTAGTGCATGACCGAGTAGAAGTAGGAAGCGGGCACCGCAACCCACGTCGCGTGCGAGAGCGCTCCGTTGAGGACCCGCTCGGGATCCAGGTGCCACATCCGCTCGATGTGGAAGATCGCGCGCCCGTTCGCCAACGCAGCGTGGAAGCTGACGGCGCCGAGGCCTCGGCTGATCTCGTAGGCGCCGTACAGCGCACCGATGAGGACGATCTCGCGCCACCATGTGGCGGCCCGGACAAACGTCACCAGACGTCGCTGGGCCGCGGCGAGACCGGTCCGCGCAGCACCGGACAACCCGGACGCGCGCAACCAGACGGACAACATCACAATAGGCACAATAACTGGGCGCGCGAATTATTCCTGGGCATTGCGTCGGCTATGCGTAGTCGCTACGTAGGTAAAGTTTCAGTTAAGTGTACCAGAGAGTTCACCCAGTACCGCAAGGCGATCGGTGGTCACTCCCTCCACGCCCATCGCGCGCAACTGCCGGGCGCGCGGCACGTCGTTGACCGTCCAGGCGATCACGCTCGGCACCTGATCGTGCAGCCGGTCGAGGACGCCGGGCGTCAGCAGCCGGTGCCTGATCGACACCGCGTCGTCGGGCAACCGCCCGTCGGCCATGAGCGCGGCCAGCTCGCGCGGGTCGCGCGCCGTTCGCCAGGTTCGAAAGCCCGCCCGCCGCACCGTGTCGAGATCGTCGTCCAGATGCCCGCACACCCGAAACCGGGAACGATCCGGAAACGATTCGATCAACGCGCTGGTCAGCCGGGCGCACCGGGCGGGTATCCGCTCCTTCAGGTCGAGCAGGATCAGGCACCGCTCCGGTACTCGCGCGATCACGTCGGTCAGGAGCGGATCACGTACTGCACCCGTGTGCCACCGGAACCGCCAGTTGTCGCGGTGCAGCACCCGGCCGATCGGTAGATAGTGCGAAACGACGATCTGCCCGTGCTCGTCGACCTGCACGTCCGCCTCGAACACCTGCGCGCCGGCCGCTGCAACGCGCTCGCACGCTTCGCGCGTCGCAGGCGTTCGATGGGCGACGAGGAGCACGAAGGAACTCTATGTAGCGGCTAGAACTTGTGCGTGGCCAAATGCAGCCCGCCGTAACCTTCGTCGCCGGCTCCGGTTCGCAGTGCGGGAACCATCTCGCTCGTGACCAGGCCGTGCTCGGCGGTGAGCTCGTCGATGACGGCGAACGACGCAGCGCTGCGCTCCGGAGTGTCGATCACGATCGTGACAACCGGCACGTGCCGCCCCAGCGCGGACACCCGGTCGCCGTGCGGAGCGTGGGCGCCGTGGAATCCCCAGATGCCGCGCACCGTGGTCGAACCGGCCGCGCCGACGCGCCGCAGCCGCCCGGTGATCTCGCGGTGCACCGGCCGGCCTTTGTGCAACGCGGATTCGGACGTGAAGATCATCAGCTTCTGCCAAAGCGCCAAACCGTGCTCGTCGGTCCCCGGCAGCGGGTGCGGCCGCTCGATCAACTGCCCGTCGCTCTTGCACATCCGCACCCGCTCCAGCGTGACGAGCGGGCGGTGGAGCAGCGCACCAAGTTCGGGCAGCACGCGTGAGATCGTCGCGCCGGCGCCGACCGCGATCACCATGACGGGGACCTCCGCGTTGCGGCCGAAGAAACGCGCTCGCTCGCGCCGGCCGTGCGCGGTGCCGTCGACGCCGAGCAGCGCACTGGCGCCGGTGATTCCCCGCCGGTGCAGCAGATCGCAGACAGCCGCGAACGCGGGCACTCGCCCCACTCGCTCCTGCCGACCGACATAGACGGTCAGCTTCGTCGCCTCGTGCAGCTCCTCGGGCAGTTCGACGGAGGCGAGCTCGCCGGACTGCATGCGAGCACGCTCGATCGTTACCAGCCCGCTGCCCACGATAGCGGCCGCCTCACCAAGGACGCCGTCGATGCGCGGGGTGGAATCCACGGCGACCGCCACCGCGGGCAGGTCCTCGGAAAGGCTCAGCGAGCTGTCGGTGCGCAGGTGGTGCTTCCGGCCGAAACCCGCCATCCCGCGCAGCAGCACGGACGCCGCGATCTCGTGCCGCCCGTAGAGATCGAGCAGCGTGTCGGCCACTAGCGACTTGCCGGCCCGCTTGCGCTCGCCGAAGTAACACGTCAGCTTGAGGCAGTCCTCGATCACGTGTGATTCCCGATCGCCCGGCCGAGCGCGGCGGCGGCGACGCCCAGCACGAGGCTGACGACGATGTTCGCCACCGCAACCCGGTGTTGGTGCTCCTCGTCGAGGCGCTGCGTCTCCAACATCCAGGTCGAGAACGTCGTGTAGGAACCGATCGCGGCGGTCCCCGCCAGCAGCGCCTCGTCGTCGCCGAGCGTCAGGCCGGCGAGCAGGCCGAGCACCAGCGCGCCGCTGACGTTGACCACGAGCGTGCCGTACGGGAACTCGCGGCCGACGAACGTCCCGACCGCCGCGTCGACGATGAAGCGGACGACCGCGGCGGCGCCGCCGATCAGCACGACGCCCGTCCACACGAGAACACTCATCGCAGCGCCCAACTGCGCCGGACGACCGCCGAAGCCAGGTGGATCGCCACGTAGCCGGCGACGACGCTGGCCAGCGTGTAGCCGACCGCGAGCCCCCAGTGCCTGGCGTCGATCATCTTCAGGAGTTCGACCTGCATGGTCGAGAACGTGGAGAGGCCGCCGCACACTCCGGTGCCGAGCAGTGGCCGTCGGTAGCTCGACGGCGGGAGTCGCTCCTGGAGCCGGGTGACGAAGTAGCCGAGGAGGAACGCGGCAACCACATTCACGCCGAACGTCGGCCACGGCCAGCTCGTAGCGCCGTGCGGAAAGCCCTCCGCCAGCCCGGCCCGCGCGACTGTGCCCAGCGCACCTCCCGCGAACACGGCCGCGATCTCCCGTGCGTCGAACACGCACGGACCCTAGCGTTGCGATCTGAACGAGAACACGTTCTACTTTGCTCGTGCGGTTCACCTACGCCGAGGCGATGACCGATGCGAGCTTCTACCTGCCCCTCGCCCGGGCGGCGGAGGCCGCCGGGTACGCGAGCATCACGGTCGCCGACAGCCTCGCCTATCCGAAGGAGTCGGACAGCACCTATCCGTACACCGCGGACGGCAGCCGGACCTTCCTCGAAGACAAGGAGTTCATCGAGACGTTCGTGCTCTGCGCCGCGATGGGAGCGGTGACCAGCACCCTGCGGTTCACGCCGTTCGTGCTCAAGCTGCCCGTCCGCCCGCCCGTGCTCGTCGCCAAGCAGGCCGCGTCGGTGGCTGCACTGACGGGCAACCGGCTCAGCCTCGGAGTGGGCATCAGTCCCTGGCCCGAGGATTTCGAGATCATGGGTGTGCCGTTCGCACGGCGCGGCAAGCGCATGGACGAGTGCATGGACATCGTGCGCGGCCTCACCGCGGGTGGCTTCTTCGAGTTCCACGGCGAGTTCTACGACATCCCGGCGATCAAGATCTGCCCGACGCCGAGCGAGCCGATTCCGTTGCTGGTCGGCGGCCACGCCGATCCCGCGCTCCGCCGGGCCGTGACACGCGGCGACGGCTGGATGCACGGCGGCGGCGCGAGCGAGGAACTCGACGCCCTACTTGCGAAGATCGCCGCGATCCGGAAGGCGGAGGGGCTGCAGGACGCGCCGTTCGAGATCCATGTGATCTCGCTGGACGCGTACACGTCGGACGGCGTCAAGCGGCTCGAGGATCGCGGCGTCACGGACGTCATCGTCGGCTTCCGCGTCCCGTACATCGTGGGCCCGGATACCGAGCCCCTCGACAAGAAGATCGAGCACCTCAACCGATATGCCGAAAACGTCATGGCGAGGGCGACTTAGCGCCGCCGGACTCAGCAGGTCGCCAACCATGTCCCACTAGGGTCCGCGCGTGCATCATCACTTGAGCTGGCTCGAATCGGGCGTCATCGGCGCGATGCAGGGCGTCGCGGAGCTGTTCCCGGTGTCCAGCCTGGGCCACAGCGTGCTCATCCCGGCGGTCGTCGGGGGCTCTTGGTCGCGCGACCTGAACGTCCGGACGCCGGAGTCCCCCTACCTCGCGTTCATCGTCGGCCTGCACGTCGCCACGGCGCTCGCGCTCATCGCGTATTTCTGGCGCGACTGGCTGCGCATCATCCGGGGCCTGTTCACCAGCATCGCGCGGCGCGAGATCGCCGATCCCGACCAGCGCCTGGCGTGGTTGCTGGTGGCGGGGACCATCCCCATCGGCATCGCCGGCCTGCTGCTGGAGCACTTCTTCCGCACCACGCTCTCCCGACCCGTCCCGACCGCGTGCTTCCTCATCGCCAACGGCGTGATGCTGTTCGCGATCGAGCGCGGCCGCCGAGAGGCCGATGTCGACGTCGAATACGTCGACGAGCGGGTGAGCGGACCGATCTCCGACAGGCGCATCGCGGAGACGCCGTTGCGCAAGGCAATCGCGATCGGTTCGGCGCAGATATTTGCGCTCGCGCCCGGCATTTCGCGCTCCGGCGTAGCCACCACCGCCGGCATGCTCGGCAAGCTCCCTCGCGAGGACGCCGCCCGATTCTCGTTCCTGCTCGCGACGCCGGTCATCCTCGCCGCGGGGGTGCTCAAACTCGGCGATCTTGCCGGGCCACTGGGCGACGGGATCCGCGGGCAGGTGCTGTTCGCGTCGGTCCTCTCCGGCGTCGGCGCGTACCTCTCGGTGCGGTTTCTGACTCGCTACCTGGCGAACCGGTCGCTGCGCCCGTTCGGCGCGTACTGCGTCGCCGCCGGGGTGTTCTGCCTGATCTGGTTCGCGGTGCGCTAGACGCCGGCCGCGGTGATGACGGCGTCGGTGAGGAACCCCGCGGCGATGCCGATCAGCAGCCCGTAGGCGAGCAGATCCGAGCGCCGCGCACGGGCGGCCACGCCGATCAGTTGCGTGATGACGTAGATGATCGAGCCGGCCGCGAGCGTCAGGAAGATCACGCTCACCGCTTCGCTCGTGAAGCCGTGCCCGACGAACGTGCCGATGAATGTCGGGCCGCCGCCGATCGCGGCCAAGCCGAACAGGTAGCCCCAGGACGGCAGCCGCCGCACGCCGTTCTCGTCGACGTCGCCCGCGAGCGGGGCGACGATGCCGAAGCCCTCGGTGGCGTTGTGGACCGCGAAACCGACGACGAGCAGGGTCGCGAGCGCGACCTGATCGCGCGCGGCGGACTGTCCGATCGCCAGCCCTTCGGCGAAGTTGTGCAAGCCGATGCCGACAGCGATCAAGAGGGCGAGCCGGCGCGCGTGCGCACCCGCGTCGGCGACCACGGTCGTCGTCCGCGTCGCCGTCACAACCGACCCGCCTCCGTCGCCCGACTCGGCAACCGCGGACGACTCCGTTCGGGACCGGGCCGTGGCTGCCGCGCGGGCGCCGAGGTACCGCTCCCACGCCACGAGCGAGAGCAACCCGATCGCGAGCCCGCCGGCGAACAGGGCACCGTAGCCGATCGCGTCGCCCAACCCGCCGTTGCCGTCGTGCACGCTGCCGAGCGCCTCGTCGATCGGCTGCCAGGCCTCGGAGAGGACGTCCCAAACGAGGAAGATCAACACTCCGACCGCGATGCTGTTGAGCATGAGGCGCAGCGCCGGAGCCGGGGCGTGCATCCGTCCGACCGGAATCCCGATCAGGATCGTCACGCCGGCGATTAAGCCGAGCAGCAGCGTTTGTCCGAGTCCCACGCGCCAACCCTCTCACAGCTAGGTTAGGCAAGCCTAACCTAGCCGGTCGGTGGACGTAAGGGCCCGTCGGCATGCCGCTAGGTTTGCCGACGTGAACACGCTGCCGCTCACCGGAGAGCGGACGGTGCCTGGCCTGCCGGAAGAGAACTACTGGTTCCGGCGTCACGAGGTCGCGTACCGGTTTCTTCTACCGTACGTCGCGGGCGACACGGTGCTCGAGGTGGGCTGCGGCGAGGGCTACGGCACCGACCTGCTCGCCGACGTGGCGCGCGTGGTGATCGGCATCGATTACGACGCGCACACCGTGGCGCACGCCGCGGCGACGTACCCGCGGGCCGCGTTCGCGCGCGCGAACCTGGCCGCGCTGCCGGCGCCGAGCGAGTCGTTCGACGTGGTCGCGACCCTGCAGGTGATCGAACACGTGTGGAACCACCGCGAGTTCGTCGACGAGTGCCGGCGCGTGCTCCGCCCGGGCGGGTTGTTCGTCGTCACGACACCGAACCGGCTGACATTCTCGCCGGGCCGCACCGAGCCGCTGAACCCCTTCCACACCAAGGAATTCACCGCCGCCGAGTTGGCGGCGCTGCTCACCAGGCACGGCTTCGGCGACGTGGCGATCTACGGCTTGCACGCGGGACCGCCGCTCGTCGATCTCGACCGGGTGCACGGCGGCTCGTTCGTCGATGCGCAGCTGGCTACGTCGCCCGAACAGTGGGGCGCGCGGCTGGCCAACGACGTCGCGTCCGTGACCGTGGACGATTTCGCGATCGTCGCGGCCGACGATCGCGATGTCGACGCCTCACTGGATGTGGTCGTATTCGCCCGGCGGCCCGAGGAGTGACTCCTCGCGGGGCAGGCTCATCTTGCGCAGCAGCGACAGGGTGAGCGGCAACCCGGCCAGCAGCGCGAGCGACGCAAGCACCAGCCACGCGCCGGACCAGTCGTAGGACGCGTCGGCCGCATCGTCGACGTACACCGCGGGGAACCCGGCGCACTGGACCTGAACGCTGCCGGTGATCGAAGACACGAACGAGGCGATCTGATTGGTCGCCTTCGTAGTGCTGCTGTCCTCGACGGTCAATCGCAATGGACCAGGCGCCTGGCCGGGCCGCGCCGCGGTGCACTGCAACGCGGCCGGATCGACGCCGAGCTCGGTCTCTCGGCGGACGCCGTCGTGGATCGAGATCTGGTACGTATGGCCGGCGACGAGCCGGACGTAGCTCGGCGGATTCGCGCCATGGCTGTAGGCGTGCGCCTGCGAGTGAGACTGCTTGACGTAGAGCGCCCAGCAGACGATCCCGACGATCACGAGCAGTGGGCCGGCGAGCACCCGGCGCTGCGTCATGAGGCGCGGGACGGACACGAACGACAGACTAGTCTTTGGTCGCTCGAGGACTTCGGCGCCTGGAGATCGCTGCGCTCCGCTGTCGCTCGGGGACTTCGGCGCCTGGAGATCGCGTCTTCCCTCGCGACCGTCGGTAGTGTCCTCGCCCGTGCGGGTGCTGATGCTGTCGTGGGAGTACCCACCGCTCGTCGTCGGCGGGCTCGGCCGGCATGTCGAGGCGCTGGCCCGTGAGCTCGCGGGTCAGGGGCATGACGTGCGTGTGGTCACCCGTGGCACCACGGTGCGACCGACCATCGAGAAGCGGGACGGCGTGCACATCGTGCGGGCGGCCGCCGATCCGCTCGCGATCGACTTCACCACCGAGACGCTGCTCGCGTGGAGCCAGGCGTTCGAGCACGCCCTGCTGCGCGCCGCGCTCCCCGTCGTGCAGCGATGGCGGCCGGATGTCGTGCATGCGCATGACTGGCTCGTCGCACAGAGTGCGGTCACGCTGACCGAGACGACCTGCGCCCCGCTCGTGGCCACACTGCATGCCACCGAGGCGGGCCGGCACCACGGCCGGCTGCCCGCGCCGCTCAACCGCGCGATCGACTCCGTCGAGCACTGGTTGGCCGGACGCGCCGCGCAGGTGATCACTTGCTCGACGACGATGCGCGACGAGGTGGCGCAGCTGTTCGAGCTGCCACCCGAGCGCGTGCACGTCGTTCCGAACGGCATCGACGCCGCGCGATGGACGGCGAGCGCACGCGCGACGGAAGTGGTGCGGAACAGCTTCGGCGACGGGCCGCTGCTCGTCTACGCCGGGCGGCTGGTGCACGAGAAGGACGTGCAGACGCTGCTGCGCGCCGTGCGCCCATTGCGCGAATCGCATCCCGGGTTGCGACTTGCCGTGGCGGGGATGGGTCCGCACGAATCCGTGCTGCGCGAACGCGCGCGGCGGCTGCGCGTCGCACGCGCGGTGGACTGGCTGGGCTTTGTCCCGGAAGCAGAGCTTGCGGCGCTGTTCGGCGCGGCTGACGCCGTCGTCGTGCCGTCCCGCTACGAGCCGTTCGGCATCGTCGCGCTGGAGGCGGCGGCCGCCGGCGCTCCGCTCGCCGTTGCCGAGACCGGCGGCCTCGCCGACCTGGTCGAGGCAGGCGTCGCGGCGAGCTCGTTCCCCGCCGGAGACGCGGATGCCCTGGCGAGCGCGGTGGGCAAGCTCCTTGTCGATCCGGTAGCCGCGCGCCGGGTTGCGGCCCGCGCGAAACGGATCGTGCGCCGCGACTACACGTGGCACACCGTCGCCGCCCACACCGCGCGCGTCTACCGACTGGCTACAGCGCCCGCCGGTCCTTGATCACCCGGGCCGGGACGCCCACCGAGACCGAGTACGGCGGCAGGTCGTGCGTCACGACGGCGTTCGCGCCGACGACCGCGCCTTCACCAATGACGACTCCGCTGGCGACTGTCACCTTGGTGCCGATCCACACGTCCGGCCCGATGCGGACGCGCGCCTTGGAGATGCCCTGGTCCTTGATCGGGACCGTCAGATCGGCGAACTTGTGGTCGAAGTCGGAGACGTAGACGTCGTCTGCGAACAGCGCAGCGGCGCCGATCTCGACGTCGAGGTAGCAGTTGATCGACACGTCCCGGCCGAGCACGCTCTTGTCGCCGACGCTCAGCGTGCCTTCGTGGCAGCGCAGCGCGGTGTCGGTACCGAGGTGGATCCAGCGGCCGAGGATTATCCGGCCGTAGCCGCGCTGCACGTGGATCTCCACGCCGCGGTCCATGAACACCATCCCGCGCGTGATGACGTGCCGGTTGCGCATCCGGAACACGAGGAAGCGCCAGTACCGGATCAGGTACCACGGCGTGTACGCACGGTGCTCGACGATCCAGCGCAGCGACGCCACAGTGAGGAAACGGGCGCTGCGCAGCTCGGTGTCCGGGCGTCGCAACACGGGTCAGTCCGGCTTCCGTCCGGTGATCTCGGCGTTGTAGAACAGGCCGCGCGGCACGATGCGCTCCAGGCGTGCGTCGAGCGCCGACAGCCGCTGCCAGCCTTCGAACGCGAAGAACGCCCAGCGCGGACCGAGCCGCTCCTTGGGCACCGCAGCCTCGAAGGTACGCACCGGCCAGCCGAACCAGGACGCGAGCAGTTCCGACGTGGTGAGGTGCACGTCGCGGGCGCCGGCGTGCCGGGCCTGCGCCGCGAGTTGGGCCGGCACGAAGGTGTGGATGTCGACGACCGCCTCGAGTGCGGCGACCCGCGACGACTCGTCCAGCTCTACCTGCGGTCGCCGCCAGCCTGCAAGCTGCGGCAACCGGGTGGCGCGCATCGTCGCCCACCACGTGAAGCGCGAGAGACGACGGGCGACGAATTCGCCGTGCCGGGTCGGCTCGCCGGCGAACACGAATCGGCCGCCGGGCTTGAGCACGCGCAGGATCTCGGCGAACGCCCGGTCGAGATCGGGGATGTGATGCAGCACCGCATGTCCGACGACCAGATCGAACCGTTCGTCCTCGTAAGGCAACCGCTCGGCGTCCGCCACCCGACCTTCGACCTCGAAGCCCAGTCCGCGTGCGTTGCGCTGCGCCACCTCGACCATGCCCGGACTCAGGTCGGTGACGTGGCACTCGTCCAGGACTCCAGCGAGTTTGAGATTCAACGTGAAGAACCCCGTGCCGCAACCTAGCTCGAGTGACGCGCCGTACGGCCAGCCGGCAGTGCCGGCGACGTGCGCGAAGCGGTCGCGGGCGTAATCGACGCATCGCTCGTCGAACGAGATGGACCACTTCTCGTCGTAGGTGCTCGCCTCCCAGTCGTGGTAGAGAACGTTGGCGAGCTTCGGGTCGTGCCAAGCCGCTTCGACCTGTTCGGCCGATGCGCTCACTTGAAGACCGCCTTGCCTGGGCCGCTTTCCACGAACGAGGCGATCCCGATGCGGCTGTCCTCAGTGGCGAACATCGAGGCGAACAGGTGCGCCTCGAGTCGCAGGCCGGAAGCCAGGTCGGCGTCCAGACCTCCGTCGATCGCCGCCTTGGCCGCCGCGAGCGCGAGCGCAGGACCCTTCGCGAACTTCTTCGCCATCGCGATCGCCGTCGAGTAGACGTCGGCGGCCGGCACGACGGCGTCCACGAGCCCGATCTCGAGCGCCTCTTGCGCCGCGACGAAGCGCCCGGTGTAGATGAGGTCCTTGGCCTTGGCGGGCCCGACGAGGCGCGGCAGCCGCTGGGTGCCGCCCATGCCCGGGATGATGCCGAGCAGGATCTCCGGCTGCCCCAACTTGGCGTCGTCGGCGCTGACCCGGAAGTCGGCGGCGAGCGCGAGCTCGCAACCGCCGCCGAGCGCGAAGCCCGTAACCGCAGCGATCACCGGCTTGGGGATGCGGGCGATCGCGTCGATCGAGGACATCACCCGGGGGGCGTCGCGAACCATGAAGGCGTGGTCCTGCCCGGCGAACTCCTTGACGTCTGCGCCGGCAGCGAACACCTTCTCGCCGCCGTACAGGACCACCGCGCGCACGTCGGCGTCGTCGGTCACCCGTGCGGCCGCGGCGCGCAACTCCTCCTGCATCACGCTGTTGATCGCGTTCATCGGCGGGCGGTCGAGGCGGATCGTGGCAACTCGGTCGTCGATCTCGACGCGCAGGAGTTCCGCCATCAGTGCCCTCCGTCCAGCAACACGTTCTAGGGGAGCCTACGGTGTAGGCGGATGTGAGGAGCGCCCGGATGAAGCTGTCGCAGATAGAGAACCGAATCGAAGCGCTGCCGCCGGTGCGGGCCATCGGCGTGCGCCTTCTGAAGGTGCATCAGATGATCTACGAGCGCAGCGGAGGACGGATCGGGCACCGCCTCGGGCCGACCCGCGCGCTGCTGCTGCGCACCGTCGGCGCGAAGACCGGTCAGCCGCGCACGAACGCGCTCACCTACGCGCGCGACGGCGCCGACTACGTGGTCGTCGCGTCGATGGGCGGCGCGCCGCGCTCCCCCGGCTGGTACCACAACCTGCGCGCGCACCCCGACGTCGAGATCCAGATCCGGACGCGGCGCATCCCGGTGACCGCGCACTTCGTCATGCCCGGCGATCCGGACCGCGAGCGGCTGTGGCAGCTCGCCGATACGAACAACGGCGGTCGCTACGGCCAGTATCAGAAGCTGACGTCGCGTCCGATCCCCGTGATCGTCCTCGCGCCGCGCTGATTTCTGCCCCCTACCTGCGCTCCCCTGCCCGTTCCGTCCCTTGCGCGTTCCCGTCCCGTGATCAACAGGCATGCGCCGTCATCTGCCGACGGCTCAGCCCTGTTGATCACAGGGAGGTGGTGTGCACGTGCAGGTGCGGGTGCCGGGTCCGTGCCGGGGTGCTAGCACCCCGAAGGTCGTTGGTCCTGGCTGCCTTGCCGTGCACCCCGACGTAGGCCGTAATGGGACGCGTGCCCGCCGTTCCACTGGTGCTGCGCTGGCTGCGCATCGAGCTACGCCGTCGCTGGCGCTCGCTCGTCCTGCTCGCACTGCTCGCCGCGCTCTCCGGCGGCGTGGTGCTGGCCAGCGTTGCGGGAGCGCGACGAGCCGCCAGCGCCGTCGACCGGCTCAGCGCCCGGGCGAATCCCGCGACGGCGGTCGTGTTCGCGAACACTCCCGAGTTCGAATGGAGTCGCGTACGCAAGCTGCCGGAGGTCGAGAGCCTGACGACCTTCGTCATGCGCTACTCGTTCTTCTTCGACGGCATTTCACACCGCATCGGAATCGGCGGGCGCTCACTCGACACGAGTCTGCGCGGGGCATACGCACCCGTCGACGACGCCATCCTGCACACGATCGAGCAGCCAGTCGTGCTCCGCGGACGGCTGTTCGATCCGGCCCGCGACGACGAGGTCGTGGTGACTCCGGACTTCGTCAAGCACACCGGCAAGGACGTCGGCGACACGCTCAGTCTGACGCTGCCGTCGCCGGCCGAGGTCCGGGCCGGCCTCGACGGCACATCCGCCGCGCTGTCCGGGCCGCACCTCGCCATACACGTCGTCGGCGTCGTCCGCTCGCCGTGGTTCACCGATTCGGTCGACTCGGACGGCGGCGCGATCCTTTCGCCGGGGTTGGTGGCGCGCCACCCGCAGAACACCATCGGCGCCGCGCACAGCCGGACCAACCCGAGCTGGGTCAATGCGCTCGTCCGCCTGCGCGGCGGCGAGGGCGCGCTGCCGAAGTTCCGGACCGCACTTGCCCGCGCGGTGCATCGCGCCGACATCCAGGTGTGGAATCTGCCGGAGCGGCTGCGCGAGCAGCAGCACGAGATCACCTTCGAGTCGCGCTGCCTGCTCGCGTTCGGCGGGGCGGTGCTGATCGCCGCGCTGTTCGTCCTGGCACAGACGATGGCGCGATATACCGCGGGCGGTGTCGGGGATCTGAGCGCCGCTCTGCGCGGGGCCGGGTTGACGCGCCGCGACGAGATCGTGCTCGCCGCGGCCGCCCCGACCGCAGTCGCCACGTGTGCTGCAGTCGCGGCCGGCGGCATCGCGATCGTTGCCTCACGCTGGTTCCCGATCGGGACTGCGGCCTACGTGGAACCGCATCCCGGTTTCTCGCTCGACTGGATGGTGATCGGCCCGGGCGTCGGCGTCCTGATCCTCGCGACGATCGCGCTGGCGTTCGGCGCGAGCTTGCTTGCGGCGGCCCGCCTGCGTCGGCCGACGAACACCCGCCGGTCCGCCGTTGCACTGGCGGCGGCGCGCGGCGGGCTGCCCGTGCCCGCCGTCGTCGGTGCCCGCTTAGCGCTCGAGCCGGGCAAGGGCCCGACCGCCCAGCCGGTGCGGCCGACGTTGATCGGCGCGGTCGCGGGCGTCGTCGGCATCGTCGCCGCCTTGACGTTCTCGAGCGGGGTCCACGACGCGGCCGCCCACCCGGAGCGCTACGGGCAGACGTTCCAACTCGGTGGCTTCTTCGGCCAGAACGGCGTCGACTACTTCCCGACGGCGCGCGTCACCGGGCTCGTCGCGCGCAGCCCGGACATCGCAGGCGTCGGCGATCTGCGCGAGGCCGTCGCGACCGGTGCGGGCGGGGGCGACTCGGTGTCGCTGTTCGCCATGGCGCCGGCGCGTAAGCCGCTGTCGATCGTCGTGACCTCCGGACGGCGGCCTGTCGCTGCCGACGAGGTACTGCTCGCGCCGCGCAGCCTCGCCGCACTCGATGCGCGGATCGGCTCGCGGGTCGCGCTGGTGGGCGATCACGGCGAGCGGACGTATCGCGTCAGCGGCAGCGGATTCGTGCTGCAGGGCGGCCCCAATCAGGTCTACGCGGACGGCGGGTGGGTCACCGGCGCCGGCTTCGATCGGCTGTTCAACCGCTTCCGGTTCCACTTCCTGCTCGCGGCGGTAGCGCCGGGATTGGATGTACGACGCGTCGGGAACGAGGTGTCGGCGGACGTTTCGGCTGCGATCGGCGCGCCGCCCGGGCAGCGATTCAGATTCGACACGACCACGCCCCCGATCGAGGTCCTCGAGTTGCGTCAGGTGCGTGCGCTGCCGACCGTCCTGGGCGCCTTCCTCGCCGTGCTGGCGGTCGCCGCGCTCGGCCACGCGCTTGCGGTCGCGGTGCGGCGCCGCGCGCCTGAGCTTGCCGTGTTGCGCGCGCTCGGCATGACGCCGCGGCAGTGCCGAACCGCGCTGCTCGTCCAGGCCACGCTGATCGCCGTGATCGGGCTCGGGTTCGGCATTCCGCTGGGTGTCGCCCTCGGCCGCGCGGTGTGGCGGGCGGTCGCCGACTACACCCCGCTGCAGTACATTCCGCCGGCGGCGACGCCGATCCTGCTGCTCTGCGCGCCGCTTGCCCTGCTGCTCGCCAACCTCCTGGCGACCGTGCCCGGCCACCGGGCCGCGCGCCTCCAGGTGGCCAAGCTGCTGCGCGCGGAGTAGCTCAGCCGGCGCCAGGGACGGCGCGGGCGAACCAGCGGCCCTCGTTGCGCTCCACCGTCAGCTTCAAGCCGAAGGTCTCGGACAGCGGCTCGTCGGTGAGCACGTCGGCTGCGAGCCCGGACGCGACAATGCGCCCATCACGCAGCAGCAGCGCGTGCGTGATCCCCGGCGGCAGCTCCTCGACGTGATGCGAAACCAGCACCGACGCGGGCGCGCCCGCGTCGGAGGCGAAGCGGGTCAACCGGCGCAGCAGATCCTCGCGGCCACCGAGATCCATGCCCGCGGCGGGCTCGTCGAGCAGCAGCAACTCGGGGTCGGTCATCAGCGCACGGGCAATCTGGACGCGGGCCTTCTCGCCCTGGCTCAGCGTGCCGAACGTCCGCTCGGCGAAACCGCCCACGCCGGCCCGATTCAGCAGCGCGCCGGCCCGGCGGACGTCCAGGCGACCGTACGCCTCCCGCCACCGGCCGAGCACCGAATAGCCGGCGCTGACCACGACGTCGCGCACGAGTTCACCCCCGGGGATCCGCTCGGCAAGGAACGAACTGGCGAGCCCGATCCGCGGCCGGAGTTCGAAGACGTCGACCCCGCCCAGCCGCTCCCCCAGCACGTACGCGACGCCCGAGGTCGGATGCAGATGTGCCGCGGCGATCTGGAGCAACGTCGTCTTGCCTGCGCCGTTAGGACCCAGCACCGCCCAGCGCTCGTCCTCTTCGACCGTCCAGGTGATGCTGTCGAGCAGCGTCGCCGCACCCCGCCGCACCGTGACGTCGACGAACTGCAGGACGGCGTCCGGATTGATCTCGACCACCGCCCCATCCAAGCGCACCGGCGCGCGTCGCGAGAGGCGAGGCGCGCCGGTGTTCAGCAGTCGGAATCAGCTGAGATCAATCAGCTGGGCCGGTGGCGAGGGTGACGGTGGCTGTATGGCTGGTGCCGCTGGCGTCCGTCCAGCCGATCGAAACCTTCTGCCCCGGCTCGAAGCGCTGCAGCGTCTGCTTCAGCGAGTC
>DASQSE010000021.1:0-14776 GCA_035642535.1 Jatrophihabitans sp.
CACCGTCTGGTTCACCCGGAGGCATAAATTTCCCCCGGCTCACGCGGCGCGCCCGGCACGTTCCAACTTCTCTGCCGTCACTGCCCCCCCTGGAGAGTCCGCCATCTGCGGTCGCCCCGGCCCGTGTGGGAGGCACGCACACAGGCAATTTCACCAGTGCACGAAGCACCTGCGCCTGGAGAACGCA
The DNA here is from genome assembly GCA_035642535.1 of Jatrophihabitans sp. Classification (GTDB taxonomy): domain Bacteria; phylum Actinomycetota; class Actinomycetes; order Mycobacteriales; family Jatrophihabitantaceae; genus Jatrophihabitans. The sequence goes on from DASQSE010000021.1 coordinate 188, forward strand.
GGCGGTGCCGGAGCGCCGGGGGCCACGCTAGGTAAACAATATCCCGGGGATGCGCGGACGTTAAGATTTTGTGTGTGGGCAACTGTCTTTTCTGCCGGATAGCCGCTGGCGAAGTGCCGGCCACGCGCGTGCTGGAGAGCCCCCGGACCTTCGCTTTCCGCGATATTAACGCGCAGGCTCCGACACACGTTCTTGTTGTGACCAAAGAGCACCACCGTGACCTGGCCGCCGTAGCCGAGGCGGCGGACGGGCTGCTGGACGAGATGGCCGGGCTGGCCCGGCGGGTGGCCGAGGCCGAGGGGATCGCGGACTCCGGCTACCGGGTCGTTTTCAACACCGGGGCGCAGGCGGGGCAGACCGTGTTTCACGTGCATGCGCACGTCCTGGGCGGCCGCGATCTCGACTGGCCACCAGGCTGATCTCCGGCGGATAGCATGGCAGGGTAGACCCGGGACGCACGACCTCCCGAAGGGGAGCAATTGACCGAGACTTCCTCAGACCGCCGCCGCCGCGGCAACTCCGACCGCAGCAGCGGCAGCAGCACTGAGCCATCGGCCGGCGGCCGCACCCAGGTCAAGATCGTGATCCCGGACGAGTACCCGATGATCGGGCTGCTCGGCTCCGGCGACGAGCTGCTGCACGTGATCGAGGACGCGTTCGGTGCGGACATCCACGTCCGCGGGAACGAGATCACGGTGACCGGCGAGCCGGCCGAGAACACCCTGATCACCGCGCTGTTCGAGCAGCTCATCGAGCTGCTGGCCAGCGGCGCCGAGCTGTCCCCGGACACCATCGAGCGCAGCCTGGGCATGCTGCGCCGCAAGTCTGGCGTGCGGCCCGCGGACGTGCTCACCGTGGACATCCTGTCCGCCCGCGGCCGCACCATCCGGCCGAAGACGCTCAACCAGAAGCGCTACGTCGACGCCATCGACCGGCACACGATCGTGTTCGCGATCGGCCCGGCCGGCACCGGCAAGACGTACCTGGCGATGGCCAAGGCGGTGAAGGCGCTGCAGGACAAGGAGGTCAACCGGATCATCTTGACCAGGCCCGCCGTGGAGGCGGGGGAGCGGCTCGGTTTCCTGCCCGGCACCCTGTTCGAGAAGATCGACCCCTACCTGCGCCCGCTCTACGACGCGCTGCACGACATGATCGACCCGGACTCGATCCCCCGGCTGACCGCCGCGGGCACGATCGAGATCGCCCCCCTGGCGTACATGCGTGGGCGCACCCTTTCGGACGCATTCATCATCTTGGACGAGGCACAGAACACCACGCCCGAGCAGATGAAGATGTTTCTGACCCGGCTCGGCTTCGACTCCAAGATCGTCGTGACGGGTGACATCACGCAGGTGGATCTGCCCGGCGACACCCGGAGCGGACTCAACGTGGTCCGTGAAATCCTGACCGGCCTCGAGGACGTGCACTTCGCCTACCTCGGCTCCAGTGACGTCGTGCGGCACCGCCTCGTCGGCAATATCGTCGATGCGTATGAGCGGTACGAGCGGATCACGCCGCAGAAGAGCGGCGAGCGCGCGAAACCCAGGCGGTAGGCCGCGTTGTCCGTCGAAGTGAACAACGAGAGCGGCGTCGAGGTCGACGAGAAAGCGCTGGTCGAGCTCGGCCGCTTCGTGCTCGACGCGCTGCGCATCGACCCGCTCGCCGATCTGTCGGTGCTGCTCGTCGACGCCGACACGATGGCCGCCCTGCACCAGCAGTGGATGGATCTGCCGGGGCCGACCGACGTGATGGCCTTTCCGATGGACATCACGGACGCGCCGGGGGAGCGCCGCGATCCATCCGCGCCGCCGGGCACCGACAATCGGCCGGGCGAGGCGATGTTGGGCGACGTCGTCCTCTGCCCGACTGTCGCCGCCGATCAGGCGAGTTCGGCCGGTCACACGACGGAGGCCGAACTTCAACTGCTGTGCACGCACGGCATCCTGCATCTGCTCGGATACGACCACGGCGAGGAAAACGAGGAGCGCGAGATGTTCGAGCTCCAGGCGCGGCTCGTCACCGATTGGGCGCGCGCGACCAAGCGCGGCCCCATCCGGGCTCCGCTCCCAGGCAGCGGTGGCGAGGTCCGCGATTCGGCAGCTCGCCGTGGCTGACAGGTCGGTGGTCGGCCGATGAGTACGGCCGACATCGTCGCGCTGGTCGTCGCGATCTGCCTCGTGCCGATCGCCGGGTTGTTCGCGTGCGTCGACTCTGCGCTCGCGCGCGTTTCCAAGGCGCGCGCCGACGAGTTCCTGCGGGAGGGTCGGGCCGGCAGCAAGGCGCTGTGGGCGATCATGGCCGACCGACCGCGCTACACGAACCTGCTGTTGTTGCTGCGGCTCTCGGCCGAGCTGACGGCCACGGTGCTGGCCACGATCGTGGCGCGCGGCGAGTTCGGGGGCGGCTGGGCGGTGCCGCTGCTGACGATCCTGATCATGATCGTCATCTCGTACGCGGTCATCGGCGTCGGCCCGCGCACGCTCGGCCGGCAGCACTTCAACCGGGTGGCGCTGGCCGGTGCCCCGGCGGTCCGGCTGCTCGGCCGAATCTTCAATCCGCTCGCGTCGCTACTCACCCTGCTCGGCAACGCAATCACCCCGGGGCGCGGGATGCGCGAAGGGCCGTTCGCGTCAGAGGTCGAACTGCGCGAGCTGGTCGACATCGCCGAGCAGCGCGGCGTCGTGGAGCACGACGAGCGGCAGATGATCCAGTCCGTGTTCGAGCTGGGCAACACGATCGCGCGCGAGGTCATGGTGCCGCGTACCGAGGTCGTCTGGATCGAGCACGGCAAGGCGATCCGGCAGGGCCTCGCGCTCGCGCTGCGCAGCGGCTTCTCGCGGATCCCGGTGATCGGCGACAACCTCGACGACATCGTGGGTGTCGTCTACCTCAAGGACATGGCGCGGCGCGCGCAGGACGCCGAGCGCGTGCGCAACACGTCCGTCGAAGAGGTCATGCGGCCGGTGACGTACGTGCCGGAGTCCAAGCCGGTCGACGAATTGCTGCGCGAGATGCAGGCCGCCCGCTCGCACATCGCGGTCGTCATCGACGAGTACGGCGGGACGGCCGGGATCGTCACCATCGAGGACATCCTCGAGGAGATCGTCGGCGAGATCACCGACGAGTACGACGTCGAACGGGCGCCGATCGAGCGACTTGACGAGCGCAGCGCGCGCGTGACCGCACGACTCGCGGTCGAGGATCTCGGCGAGCTGTTCGGCGTCGACCTGCCCGACCGCGACGACGTCGAGACGGTCGGCGGGCTGCTCGCCGAGGCGCTCGGCCGGGTGCCGATCCCCGGCGCAAAGGCCGTGGTGCACGGGCTGGAATTGACGGCCGAGGACGTCGGTGGGCGGCGCAACCGCATCGACACGGTCCTCGTGCGGCGGGTCTCCCGCGACGAGAAGGACACCCAGTCCGAACGCGACACAGAGGCCGCAGGCACATGAGCCTTGATCCGGAGAACCAGAAGCTCGTCACCCTGGCCCGCACCGCGCGGGCGCGCACCGGCGCGATCCAGGGTGCCGCGGTACGCGACGGCGACGGTCGCACCTACGTCGCGACGACGATTGCGCTGCCGTCCCTGGAGCTGTCCGCGTTGCAGGTTGCGGTGGCGATGGCGGTCTCCTCCGGCGCGCCCGGTCTCGAAGCAGCCGTCGTGCTCGGCGACGACCCGTCCGACCCGGCGGGCGAGACAGCAGCGCGTGATGTCGCAGCCGCGGTGACGATCCTGCGCGCCGGCCCGGACGGCTCGCTCGTCTAGTCACGCTGCGCGCCAGTGCGGCTCTTTGGGCGGCACCGCCGCGCTAGACCGGCTCGAAGCTCGCCAGCATCGCGTCCAGCGCGGCCTGGTCCGGTCCGACGAATTCGGGCATCGACGGCGCGCTGCGCAGCGTCTGCAGCATCGGGTCGAGCCCGCCTTGAATGGGCGGCAGGTGCACGCTGAACGTCCACGCCGGATCGAAGGCGCGCAACGGCTCGAAGCCGGCCTCGAACCGCGCCTGATCCACCTTGTGCACCCACGGGCTGTCGACGCTTGCCCAGAGCAGCTGCGCCGCGCGCACCCCGTCGGCCGACACGGCGGCGATGGTCTCGCTGCCGGCGTCGTCAGAGCTCGGCAGCGGCCCGCCGAAGCAGTCGGAGCTGAAGCAGACGCCCGACTTGTGGTCGTAGACGCCGACCGTCGCCGGGTTGTCGAACAGCGGCGGACGGAACCCGGTGAGCTGCCGATCGCCGACGTCGAGCGTTTGGCCGGGGTTGAGCAGATAGACCCGGTCCAGCGGCAGCGGACGTTCGGTGCTGAGGATGCCGACGCCGACGAAGGTGGTGACGACCTTCGCGTTCGGAGCCGCCTCGAGCATGTCGTAGATGCCGCCGGTGTGGTCGCGATCCGGATGGGTGAGCCAGATCCAGCGCACGTCCTGCGGGTCGATGACGTCGGACAGCGACTGGACGAAATTGCGGTCGGGCAGGCCGAGTCCGGTGTCCAGGACAACCGGCTGCTCGGCATGCAGGACGAACGCGTTGATCGGCAGGAAGCCCAGGCCGGGGATCTCGGTCTGGTCGTGCAGGACGGTGACGTCCGGGTGCGGGCGGTACGTGTGCATGGGTTTCTCCCCCGTGAGAACGGAACTTCAGAACGGAACCTGGGTCTTCAGTAGACCGTCGGCCGGTGCTCGACCCGACACGGTGCGGCAGAACTCGACGGCGTCCAGCTCGAGCTGCGGGCCGTCGCTGCCCTGCGACCACTCGCCGCCTGCCGGGCCGGTCAGGCGCAGTGAATACGGCTGCCCGTGCCGCGCGGCCCACTCCGCCACGACGTCGGCCACGATCACGCCGTCGTGGTCAGCGGTGAGGATCAGGTCGGCGCCGGTGGCTCCGACGATGTCGACTCGGTGCATCCACGGGTCGCGAGTGAGGATGACGTCGATCAGGTAGCCGAGCGTCCACGCCTCTTGCCGGCCGTCGACGTCCTGCAGCGCCGGCAGCTGCCTGCGCCGGATGAAACCGGGCGCGCGCGTGCGGCCCTTGGCGGCCTTCGGCGCCCGGGCAGCGAACCGGTCGATGATCTGCTGCGGCGTCCACTCCGCCCGCTCGTCGACCTGCAGGCCGGTGAGCGCGTCGATGAACAGCCCCCCGCGCTGCTCACGCCGCGCGATTGCAGCCTTGTTCTGCCGGCCCTGTTCGCGGACGGACGCCGCCATCTCGACCATGCCGAGCGAGTGCGCTGCTGTGTCGCGGACGTCCCACGATGCGCATGCGGTGGGCTTCGTCCAGTCGTCGCTGTGCAGTGCGCGCAGCAGGTCGAGGAATCGGCCGTATTCGGTCGCCGCGAGCCGCATCGCCGTGCGACGGTCCAGCGCCGGAGTGACCGGTTCGGTGAGAGTCGAGGTCATGATCATTTCGCCCTCCGCAGCGGTGGTCCGGGAATATCGACTTCGTCGCAGAACATGTCGACGAGGCGGGGGAGTTGTCGGCGCCAGCGCTTCCCGCCGAGGTCGTTCGCATGTTGTTGGTTGATCGCGCCGGCGAGCAGCGCCGTCCACAGATCGAGATCGGCCTGCCGCTTGACGCCTTTGCTCCGCATCGAGTCGCGCAGTCGCTCATATGCCTCGATGGCAATGGCGAATGCGGCCTCGCTCGGCTCGAAGTCGTGGATGATGCGCCGATTCATCAACTGGTCGCGGGCGAGGTCCGCAGTTGCGTAGTCGAAGAACACCTCGGCTTCGACGAACAACGCCTGCCGCGGCGCGCCCGGGAACGTCGCGGCCAAGAACACGTCGATGAGGCCTTGCCACGACTCGGCGAACATCGCGTCGTAGATCGCGTTCTTCGACGCGAAATGTGAGTAGAGCGACGGTGCCCGCATCCCGACGATCTCGCCGACCTCGCGCAAGGTCACCGCGGTCAAGCCGTCGCGCCGGGCGATCAGCCAGGCCGCGTCGAGAATCTCTCTACGCGTTGCCTCACGACGTTCGGCTCGCCTATCGCGATTAGGCAAAGCTGTCATGGTTAGGCAGGGTGCGGCGCTGCGATCAGGATGTCAAGACCACGGCACGCAATAGCCGGGTTACGCAACTACACGTCGACGATGAACTGGCACGTCCACTGCACGCCGTCTTCAAGGAGGACGAGGCCGGAGGGCGAAATGCCCTTGGGCACGCCGCCGGTGAGCTCTCGGTCCATGACGTCGGCCAACGTGAATGATCCCGAAACGAGGCCCGCCTCGACGCTGGAAATCGTGGTCGCGACCGGCGCCTGGCCGGACATGTCGAGGATGTAGAGCACCTCCTCGAGCACGGTGACGAGGGCGGCCTCTGGAGTGTCCACGGCGAGGCGGAACGGGTAGTCGACCGTCTCGCGTGCCTCCGAAGTGTTGACGAAGGTATCGACGAGCGCCGCGACGGCCTCGGCAATGCACGCCGCAATGCTCGGCGCCCAGGCTTCGATGATGACGTCCACGCCGTGCGACAGGTTCCGGTGGCCGGTCGTCGGCCGCGATTCCCCAGGCATGCGTGTCCCTCCGTCCGGCGTACCACTACTGGAGACCATGCGGTTGCCGTACCGCTAGAGCCCCTGGACCTGAATCGGCAGGGAAGCGCAACTCGTCCGCTGGGTTGAACGGCCCGGCTGGCCAGTCCTAGGGGCGTGCGACGACGAGATCGGCGGCGGGCGTGAGGTAGTTGATGAACCATGCCGCGGCGAGGCGGGCCACCTGCTCCAGCGTGCCGGGTTCTTCGAAGAGGTGCGTCGCGCCGGGCACGACAGCCAGCCGGTTCTCGCAGTGCAGCCGGCGCTGCGCGGCACGGTTGAGGTCGAGGACGACCCGGTCGTGGCTGCCGACGATGAGCAGGGTGGGTGCCTGCACGCGCCCGAGCGCCCGACCGGCGAAGTCGGGCCGCCCGCCGCGTGAGACCACGGCCGAGACGGACGTGCGCGGGTCGGCGGCAGCCGCGAGTGCGGCAGCGGCGCCGGTGCTGGCTCCGAAGTAGCCGATGCGCATCTCGGCGAGGTCCGGTTGGGTGCGCAGCCAGTCGGTGACCTCGACGAGCCGATGCGCGAGCAGCTTGATGTCGAAGACGTGCGCGCGGCCGGCCTCCTCGGCGGGGGTGAGCAGGTCGAACAGCAGGGTGCCCAGGCCGGCAGCGTTCAGCTGGGCCGCGACGTGCAGATTGCGCGGGCTGTTCCGGGAACTGCCACTGCCGTGCGCGAACACGACGAGCCCATGTGCATCCTCCGGCACGGTCAGGTGGCCGGCGAGTTGCACCGCGCCGGCGTGCACGCTGACCTCGTCGTCGCGAGCCGGATCGGCACGAACCGGTATACCTGTCGGCGACATCGCGGCCTCGATATCGGCGGCCCGGTGCAGCAGATCGGCAACCTCGGCATCGCTCGTCTGAGCGAAATCCGCATACGCCCGGCCGACGGTGCGGAAGTTTGCCGGCGTATACAGGCAAACGATCTCATCGGCGTCCCGGCGCATGGTCTCGTGCACGCCCGACGGACCGACGGGCACCGCGAGCACGACGCGCGCCGCGCCCTGCGCCCGAACCACCCGGCACCCCGCGCGAGCCGTCGCTCCGGTTGCGATGCCGTCATCGACGACGACCACCGTCCGCCCGGTAAGTGGGACCGGTGCCTTGTCGCGACGGAAGCTGCTCGCGCAGCGCTCGATCTCGGCCAGTTCGCGCTGCTCGATCTTTGCGAGCTCCGACTTTCGTACGCCGTGGCTGCGCACGATCTCGTCGTCGACGATCCGGATACCGCACTCACCGACCGCACCCATCGCCAACTCGGGTTGAACCGGCACACCGAGCTTGCGCACCAGGATCACGTCGAGCGGCGCTCCGAGCCCGCGCGCGACCTCGAAGGCGACCGGCACACCACCGTGCGGCAATCCGACAACCACCAGATCCGCGCCGGCCAGGAACCGCAGTGATTCGGCTAGCCGACGGCCGGCATCGACGCGATCGGCGAACCACATTGCGACCTCCCCGCAGACGTTCAGTACCAACTAAACGCCGGCTCGTTGCGCGACGAAATGGGTCCGAAGTCATGCCCCGGCGTCAGCTTGAGGTAAGCGTGCGACGCGCGCACAAAGACGAACAACCGGGACCATCGGCCCTGCCCGCAAGGCCATCGAGCCGCAATACTTGTGCGTCTCGTGCCACATTGTCGTGCACGTCCTGCCGGACTTCTTCTTCCTGTAAGGAATGTTGGATGGAGCAACCCACCGCGCGCCTCGATCCGGTCGGGGCCCGCGCCGGTCAGATCCGGTTCTCCCGCACGGCACGCACTGTCCTGGTGGACGCGTGTCGGCGAGACCGGAGACAGGCCGTGCTGCTCAGTTGGCCAGGCGGGGCCACGTATCTGCCGCGCGAGTGCTACCGCCCGGGCGATTTCGATGTGGTCGTCGGACATGTCGCAGGCTGTCCCATTTACGCCGACATGCGTCGGCTCTCGCTGTTCCGCGACCGGCGCGTCCTGCTCGACGCCGAAGCCCGTTCGCGCACCAGGCCGCGTCCACCGCTTCAGGCCACGACGATTCCGCCGCCCCCGCCGCCCGGCACCTATCACGAGCCGTCTCGCCGGGAAAGCGCGTTCGCGCGGGCCGAGGCGCGGGTGGCGCGCGAATTGGTTCGAGACCTCGACAATCAGTTCGCCGGCGCATACCCGCAGGAGGAGATCTCGATGCACGTGCGCCGGGCGATCCACGACCTGCGTGGCTCTGTCAGCGCCGAAGCGCTGCCCGAGTTGGCCGTCCGACTCGCGCGGCATCGCCTTGCGCAGGAGCCGGCGCTCTCGCGCTGAGCGTGTGACGTCGCGCAGCTAGCCGCTCTGACGACCCCATGCGCCATGGCGTCGTCGCAGTGCGTCGCACATTGCCAGTCGGCCGGCGCGGATGAATTCGGGCCACTCGCGGTTGTCGATGAATTGCTGATAGAAGCCGGTCGCGCGGACCTTCTGGTAGGGCACGGGCTCGAGTAGTTCGACGTCGGTCGCGCTGCGCAACCGGGCGAGGTTCTCGCGCGCAAGTTGGACGTGCTGACAGCTGCGGACCTGCCTGGCGACGTGCATGATGCTGACCGGCTTGTGCTGCCAGTCGCTCTCGTCCTCGCCGGCGAACTCGGACGGATAGAACGCGTTGATCGCAACGACTGCGTCGACGGACGGCTCGAGGTCGAGGACCGGGTGTACCGGGAAGATGTCGACGATGCCGCCGTCGCACCATGACCCGCCCTCCAGCACGACCGGTTCCACGAACAGCGGGAGCGAGATCGCGGTGCGGATTGCGCGGGCCACCGGAAGGTCGGGGTAGCTGCGTGGTCCGAGATAGTCCAGCCGGTTCGTCTCGATGTTCCAGATCGGCGCGTAGGCCGGCGTTCGCAGCTGACCCAGGGTGAGATCGCCGAGGTGCCGCCGGAAATACCGCTCCAGCTTGTCCCCGCGAATGATGCCGGCCCACCCGCGGCCCAATGAGCCCACCGCTCGCGCCATGCCGCGCCAGGAGACGTCGACGTATTCCTCGGGTTCGAGACCCATGACAAGCTCGGCGGTCTCTTGGCTGGAGAGCCCGGCCGCGAGCGGGAAACCGAACAACGCCCCGCCCGAGCACAGCGAGTACACGCTGATCGTCGCGCCGGCCTCCTCCACCGCGCGCACCACACCGACGATGGACGCCAGCGCACCGCTGCCACCGCTGGCGACGAGGCCCACCCGTGCGGAGCCGAGGCCCGGAAGCCGCGCCTCGGCCGCCGGAAATGCGATCGATGGTGTCGATCGGCGCTCGAACGGAAGGCGCAGCACCGCCCTGCGCAGGTCGTTGACGAACCCCGCGTCGTGCGCCAATGCAGCGCTCAGGTCGGCAGCGCCCACCAGCACGTTGAAGTACTGGCGGATCTGGAAGACGTCCAGCAGCGCACCGAGTGGTGTCGCGGGCTCAGTTTCCTGCCGGGCGAACTCGATCGTCATGTGCCTCGCGTTCACTCCCTCGGGGTGATCAGGCCGTAGTTGCCGTCGTAGCGGTGGTAGAGCACGAAGCCGCGCTTGGTCGCGGCGTCCTGGAAGAACACGAACGGCCATCCGCTGAGGTTGAGCCGCTCGACAGCTTGCTCGACGCGCAGCGTCGGCGGCCGGCGCATGCTCACCGACGCCCACTCGGCGCCGGCGGTCACCTCGTCCGGTCGCGGAACCAGTTGGCTCAACCGGTACGCGGGATCGTCGTCGACGAGGTACAGCACGCTGTCGAGGCCGGTGCCGGCTTCGGTGAACAGGTGGAACTGGTAGCCGAGCGACTCCATGTCGAACGCTGCCTCGTCGACGGTCATCCGGCGCAGCCCGAAACTCTTGTGCCGCACGATCTCCCGCTCGTCGTCCGGCAACGGGAAATGCGGCGGCCGCACGGCAGGCACGCTGGTGTGCCGCCACTCCTGCTGTTCGGGCAGCGGCCTGCCGCCACGAATGGCCGGCCAGTTCCTGGCGGTGCGCTGCAACCGCTCATGCAGCCGGTCCTGGACGTCGTCGATCGCTTCGCGCAATGTGGGTTGCGCGGCCTGTGCGCGCAGCACGCGGCCGTTGAGGTCGACGTTCACCTGAGCGATCGCGGGCCGAGTTACTGCTGGATCAGGCAGCACGGCCAGCTTTGCGCGGACGAAGAGCACCGGCTCGTGCGCTTGACGCAGCACGACCGCCACCTTCGCATGTAGATAGGTGACATCGGCCGCGGGCACGGTGCCCTGGGTTTGAAGCTGGACATATGGTGCTGATGTCGAGGTGGTCATCAGCCCTCCCGTAGACGTCGGAAGCCTCCACTTGCACCCTGCGTCCGCCGGACGTGCTGCAGCAATGGGCCGAAGGTCCGCCCCCCGGCGTGGGCTTCTCGAGGGCGTCCGGTCAGCCGGGCAGGATCAAATCGCCCGGGCGGAGCCGGAACACCTGCAGCCGCAGGCCGTGGTATTTCTCCGTCTCGCCGACCCAGCCCATGCCGAGCCGGCGCGCAGTTTCGGTAGCGCGGACATTGCGCGGCCGGGCCAGCGCGAACACTTCCTCGATCCCTTGCTCAAAAGCCCACCGGGCCAGGGCGCGTCCGGTCTCGGTCGCAAAGCCCATACCCCACCTGTCGCGCCGTAGCTGCCACGAGACCTCGAAGTCGTCCTCCGGCGGCAGCGGGAGCAGCATCGCGCCACCGACCACGTCGGAGCCGTCGGCGAACTCGATGGCCCACCGCCCCGCGGGATCGGTCATGCGTGCGTCCTCGACGACCCACTGCTGGAGCACCAGACGCATCGCCTGCTCGTCAGGCACCCGGTCCATCACGGGCACCAGCCACCGAGCCACTTCCGGGTCGCCGTAGATGGCCCGCGCCGCGGACGCATCGTCGGTCGACCACGGACGCAGCACCAACCGCTCGGTCGCGAGCCGCGGCGTCATGACCACACGATAGCCACGCCGCTCGGGAGCCAACGTTCCAGTCGTGCTGTCCGGGTCCTTGGTCGCAGTAGTGGCAGGCGGATCGGACCTACCGGCGGGCGGTCGGTCTCGCAACGCTGAAGGTGGACGACTCTGCGAGGTGTGTCATGGTCGCTCTTCTCATCACAGTCATCATCGTCGGCGTGCTGGCGTTCCTGCTGTTCGTGCTCGCGATCCGGATCGTGAAGCAGTACGAGCGCGGCGTCGTGTTCCGCTTCGGTCGGCTGATCGGAGTGCGCGAACCCGGCTTCCGGCTGATCATCCCGTTCGTCGACGTGATGCATCGCGTCTCGCTGCGCATCGTGACGATGCCCATCCAGTCGCAGGGCATCATCACGCGCGACAACGTCAGCGTGGACGTGTCGGCAGTCGCGTACTTCCGCGTGATCGACCCGATCAAGTCGGTCATCGCCATCGAGAATGTGCGCGCGGCGATCAACCAGATCGCGCAGACGACGCTGCGCAAAGTGGTCGGTCAGCACAACCTCGACGAGACACTGGCCGAGACCGACAAGATCAACAGTGATATCCGCAAGATTCTCGACGTGACCACCGCCGAGTGGGGCGTGGAGGTCACGCTGGTCGAGCTCAAGGACATTCAGCTCCCGGACACCATGAAGCGTGCGATGGCCAAGCAGGCCGAGGCGGAACGCGAGAAGCGCGCCAAGATCATCAACGCGGAAGGCGAATCGCTGGCCGCCGGGGCGCTGGGTCAGGCCTCCGACGTGATGATGGCGCACCCGCTCGCGCTGCAACTGCGCAACCTGCAGAGCCTGGTCGAGATCGGCGTGGACAAGAACACGACTGTCGTGTTCCCCGCGCCGCTGATGAGCACCATCGAGGAGCTCGGCGCGTTCCTCGCGCGCGAGAAGGACGCCGCCGTCGAGCGGGCGGCGCATCCCAATGGCAGAACGGTCGAGCTGGCGGAGTGAGGGGACGACTCGCATGTACGCCGACCCGGGTGACTGGTTGGTCGTCAAGAGCGCACGCGACTCGCTGCAGTCGCGACGTGCGGAGATCCTCGGGGTGGGCGGCGCCGGACGGCCGCCCTACCGCGTTCGCTGGTTGGACACCGGCCTCGAAGCGCTCGTGTTCCCCGGCGCGGACGCCAAGATCGTCCCGGCGGCCAGGCAGATAGAGATGGACCACGCACAGGTCGAGCGTGCCAACCGCATGCGGTCCGCGTTCCTGGCGACCCGCTAGGACCTCGTAGGCGACGGCCGGCGCTCGCTCCCTATCCCGGCGATCCGTACCGGCACAAGGCGCCGATCCCGTCCACAGGAGCGCCCGGTGTTCCGGCCGGGACGACGCGAACGTGCGCGCCGGCGAGCAGCGCTGCGCGCACCGCCACATCGGCCAACATGCCGAGCCGGGTCTGCGGCGACGCTCCGACTGTGGCGTGCCGGTCCGGATAGACCTCGGTGGTGCCGGGGCCGAACCAGGCGCGAGCGAAGAGGTCAGGCGGATCGGTGACGAACAGCGTGGCGACGCGGCCGGCAGCGAGCGCGGCAAGCGTCGCTGCTCGTCCTTCCACTGCAAGCCCGCGCTGGTCGAGATGCTCGTGGAAGCGCTGCAGGAGTAGCGCGGTCTGGCTGTCGGCCGCGTCGCGCAGGACGCGGGCCACCGCTTCGGGCCGATGCGGCTGGGAGCCGTCGGCCCCCCGGCTGCCGTGGATGTGCGCGACGAGCACGTCGAGGTCGGCCGGCAACGCGTCGCGGAGGAACTGCAGCGCGCGTACGTCGCCGGACAGCACCAACACCTCGGCGTCGAGCTGCGTCAGCCGGGCGAGGACCGCCGCGGCGACTTGCTTCGCGTTGTGCTTCCAGCTGTCCTCGGCGCGGTGTTGATACCGAAGCTGGGACCACCCGCCCGGGGCGTTGCGTTCGATCTCGTCGTCCGGGCCGGAGACCGTCCAGGCTTGGACGGGGTGGTCCGCGCCACGGCTGCCGGCGAGGTCGGCGCCGGTGCGGTCGGCAACGACGAGCAAGTAGGGTGGCCGCTGCTGCCCCCCGACCAGCAGCGGCACAATCGGCGCCGGGGCGGCATAGCCGGCGACGTCTGACAATCCGGATCCGACGAGCCTGCGCTCGTGGACGATCTCCCCGTCGGCAGCGGCGAACACGGCCAGCGTCGCCGGCTGCTGCATCGCTGCGGCGTATCGAACTCCCAGGGCGGCGATGGCCGGCTCCGGAGCGCCGTCGCTGCGCAGCATCGCAGCGAGTGCACGCCAGCGCAGCGTGTGGGCCTCCGGGTCTGCCGGGTCCGGGTTGGCGTACAGAAACGCGACGCGTTCGAACGGGCGCGCCAACTCCCGCTCAGGCGATTGATCAGGCCCGGCATCCAGCGCCGGCGCCGGGCCGGTGATCGCGCTCATCGGGGTCACCGCTGCACTGGGCGCAGCAGCTCGCGCAACTCCTCGGGTAACAACTGAAGTACCGAGCGCAGGTGGCCGGAGATGTGCCAGTCCAGCGTGGCGGATACGGCGTGCACGGCCTTGGGCACGTCCGACTTCGCGATGCCGGCGGTGTTGGCGAAGCGCTCGACGAACTCGATGCGCCCGAAGCGCTGCGGCACTGCCGACGGTTGCCAGCCCTCGTAGAACGTGCCGCGAAGCAGCTCCGGAAGCTGCGCGGCGAAGTGCGCGGCCTCCGCGACCGGAAGGCGGTCGCGAACGACGTGCAGCCAAGCGCGGGTGACCCGGTACGCGAACTCCACATCGTCGGTCTCGAACTCGTCGGCGACGTCTACGATCCAGTCCTGGGCAGTGTGCGCCGCCCGGTCCAGCGCCGCGATCGTTGCGTGGGACATCTCTAACCTCCTCTGCCCTAGGACCCAGGTTCGTCGCGTGCGCCCGTCCTGCGCAGTGCCGAACGGTCCGGCGGCACCGGGACCTACGCCGCGATTCGGCGAGCAAACGTGGCGGACCGGCGGCGGGCCTCGCGCGAGTGATCGTCCGTCCCCGCTCAGGACCTTCGGCCTCTGTGGAACGGCGCCCGGGTCGGGACATGCTGATGGTGCCGGCGATGCCGGCAAGGGCCCGAGGGCGGACATGGTGTGTTGACCGACGTCTCTTCGCGTAGAGCGTCGTGATTGACCCAGCGTCGCAAGACGGGGAGTCCC
>DASQSE010000022.1:0-59261 GCA_035642535.1 Jatrophihabitans sp.
TCGCCGGCCCGCTCGAGGTAATCCGTCTCCCACCGGTCGGCCAGTGCGGCGAGACGCTCCTGCATCGGCTCGATCGCGACGTCGATCCCGGGTAGTTCGCTCGGCCGGTCCCAGCGTGCGCGGTTGCGGTCGAGGTCGGAGATGACCGGCAACGGCGAGTAGTAGTCGCGCCACTTGACGATGTTGACGCCGAGTGCGGCGAAGATCCGGTGGACGGTCCGGATGCGCGCGCGGCGCAGCACGAACACGAGCCGGTCCAGCCACTGCACGAGGTTGGTCGGAAGCACGCGTTGCGCGCGCTGTTTCAGCTCACCGGCCATCGCGCGACTCTATTCTCGCTGGCCATGACCTGGCCCGTCGCACCTCAGCAAGCTCTTCACCCGCGGTCGGACTCGCCGAGATAGCCGATCTCGACCACGTCGGATCGCTGCTGGGACACGTACCAGTCGCTGACGTCGCCCAGCTCCAGCTCGTGCCGCAGCGCCGTGGGTTCGGTCGTGCCGGCCTCCGCAAGCACGTCGCCGCGCGGCGAGACGATCATGCTCGGGCAGTGCTGGTCGGGGTGCGCGACGTTGGCCGCCAGCACGTAGCGCTGGGTCTCCGCGGCGCGACTGATCAGGTGGCTGCGCCATACACCGGCGGGCTCGCGCGGATTGGCCGCGTAGGTCAGGTAGGCGAGCATCTGAGCCCCGCTTCGCGCGAGGACATGCCATTGCTCGGGAAACCGGATCTCCCGGCACAGCTGCACGCCGATGCGGACGGTTGTGCGGCCGATGGCAGCGGAGAGGACGGGCAGCGTCGAACCGGCGACGAGCCGGCCGCGTTCGGAACTGGCCAGATTCACCTTCCGGTAGGTCCAGCGCCGGCCCTCCGGGGAGAAGTAGATGGCCGTGTTGCGCCATGTGCCGTCCTCAAGAGCCAGCGCGCCGCACAGCAGGTGGACATCGTGCGCGGCGACGAGCTCGGACACCGCGTCGGCCGCCTCGGACAGCTCCCGCGGATCGAGATCGTCCAGCCCGGAAAGCTCGTCGTCATAGCCGGAGATCACGGCTTCGGGAAGCACGACAAGGTCGCCCGGCGATGTCTGGCCGGCCAAGAAGGCACCGATCACGGCACAGTTGCGATCCGGACGCCAGGTGATCGGTACCTGACCCACGACCACCGGTATTCGCACTCGTCATCTCTCCTCTTGTCGGTAGCCCGAGGTATGCACGGCGCATGGAGTGGTCTGACCTCATATCCCAACAGCCTGCCCTCGGCAAGGTCGCGCACGAGGCGTTGATCGAGCCGGGCGTGCTCCTGATCGGCACGATCCGACGTGACGGATCGACGCGCATCAGCGGCGTCGAACCGCTGATCATGGACGGCCTGCTGTGGGTGTCGATGCTGCAGGATTCGATGAAGGCGGGTGATCTGCGCCGCGACTCCCGCATCACGCTGAACAGCATCGTCACCAGCCCGGACCCCATCACCGAGATCAAGGTGCGCGGCACGGTTCGACGCGAAAGCGACCGCGCCGTCCATGACCGCTTCGCCGCCACCGTCGCTGCAACGCTCGGCTGGCAACCTGTCGTCGGACGGTTCACGCTGTTCGCCATCGGTATCGACGACGTGACCTACATCGGTTACGACGCCGAGACGCGCGGTCAGCACGTTGCGCGGTGGCCGGCCGACATCGAGTACATCCGGCAGGCGACAACACCGACCAGTCTTGGCCCACCACGACCGGTGCGACGCGTCCTGGCGATAGGCCAGGGCTCAGCCCAGGCAGACCGCCCGGCCGTAACTGCTCGACGTGCTCTCGGAGTCGGTCACCTTGCCGTCGACCGTCACCCGGCAGGTGGCGGGTGAGCCGTCCCGTCCGGCCTGCACGAAGATCGCGGCCAGGTAGCCGCGGCCGATGGCTCGCTCCGACATCGACCAGTGCCGCGGATGCCCGCTGACCTGTCCGTAGGACGAGCCGAGCCCGGTCGGGACCAGGTAGCCGAGCACGAGCACCGGGCTGCCGGAGGACACGCTGATCGAGACGCGGTGCAGTCCGGCGCCGCGCAGGTGGTTGAGCGGGTTGTCAGGGAACTTCGCGCGCAACGCGGCGAGCGGGTTGCTCACCCCGCCGGTGCTGGGCGAATCGCCGTGCTGCTTGTCCTTCGCGGCCGATTCGGACGGGGCGGGCGAGGTGTCACCGAACGACGGCTGGATGCCCAGGTCGGCCGGCGGCGGCAGATCGCCGGACGGTGCCGAGGCCGGGGACAGGAAGCCCGCGGCGAGCAGCCCGACGAGCAGGACGGCGACGCAGGCCAGCGCAATCAGCACCCACTTGCCGCGTCGAGTGCGCAGTGTGCGCCGGGCGGAATGCAGCCAGCGACGCGGCCGGCGCAGCAGCCGGCGACCGGCGGGCGGCCGCGATTCGGGCCCGATCTCCAGGATCTCGTCCGGACTCGGCAGTCGCCCGGGAACGGGTTGCTGCCGCGCCGCCACCTGATCGACACGATGCTGCGTCACGGGCGTCCGTCCTGCCTCAGTAGGCGCCACGGCGGCGCAGGACGGCCGAAACGGTGCGCGCGATGATGGCGAAGTCGAAGCCCAGCGACCAGTTCTCGACGTAGTACAGGTCGAGCCGGACGGACTCGTCCCAGGAAAGGTCCGAGCGGCCGCTGACCTGCCAGAGCCCCGTCAGGCCGGGCTTCACGAGCAGCCGGCGCCGCACGTCGCCGTAGTAGCGCTCGACCTCGTCGGGCAGCGGTGGACGCGGCCCGACCAGCGACATCGACCCGGCGAGCACGTTGACCAATTGCGGCAGCTCGTCCAGCGAAAGGCGGCGCAGGAACCGCCCCACCCGGGTGACCCGCGGGTCGAGCCGCATCTTGAACAGCAGGCCGTCCTCGCATTCGTTGTGCACCAGCAGGTGCGGACGAATCCGCTCCGCCTCGCGCACCATCGTGCGGAACTTGTAGACGATGATCTCCTCGCTGCCGCGGCCGAGCCGCCGACTGCGGTAGATGACCGGGCCGCGGCTCGTGAGCCGGACGGCCAGCGCAATGACGAGGAGCAGTGGCGCGGTGACGAGCAGCGCCGCCGCCGCGCCGATAATGTCGACGACCCGCTTCACGACGCGACGGGTGCCGGTGAACTGCGGCTGGTCGACCCACATCAAGGGCAGCCCGTCGACGGGGCTGACATGCACCCGTGGCCCGGCGACCTCGGTGAGCCCGGGCGCCATCACCATGTTGCGGCGGGTGCCTTCGAGGGCCCAGCCGAGCTCGCGGATGCCGCGCGGCCCGAGGCCGTTGCCGGCGACCGCGACGACATCGACGTCGAGCTTGTCGGCCATCTCGGCGGCGGTGGACATCGCGCCGACGACCGGAACGCCCGGCGCGATCTCGTCGCCCTCGATGGCGTCCTCGACGCAGGCGCCGACCACCATCAGGCCCGCCTCGGGGGTGCGGCGCGCGATGTCAGCCAGGTGCTGCACCGATTCAGCCGTGCCGACAGCGAGGATCGCGCTCGACCAGTTGCCGCGGCGCCGATGCCGATAGACCGAGAGCCGGAGGAAGAATCGGGTGCCGACCATGAGCGCGATGCCGCTCGGGATGACGATCGCGACGAACGTCCGCCCGACGATGGAGTTCGCGAGGTAGCACACGATCGCGACGCTGCCGGCGAGCGCGGCACCGGCCCGGACCACCTTCTGGTACTCGCGCGTGCCGGTTGCGATGCGCCGGATTTCATAGCTGCCCTGAACCGTCAGGCTGGCGAGCCAGCCGAGCGCGAGCGCGGCGCTGTTGGCCAGGTACATCCGCATGTCGGACAGCCCGATGCGTACCTCGAAGCCGATGGCGACGGCGGCAAGCGCGCAGACGAAATCGGCGACGACCAGGCGGGTAATGAGCGTCCGCGACCAGTTGGCGGTGGCCGTCGGCACGACGGCGTGCCTTGGCAATGACAGGGTTCGCGGTGGTACTGCGGACAGCGTCAACGGGCTGGCGCCGTCCTTGACGCCGGCAGCGAGTTGCGTCATGCGGGCATGGCTTTCGTGTTGGTACCACAACGTTGGCCATGCCCGCGGAATCGTGGAGCGCTCTTTGCGGAGCGATTTCGTGGGGTGCTCATGCTGCAGCCTCCTCGGTCGACCGCGTGACGCGAGTTGCGTATGCGGTCCTGCGCGCTGCGGCACAGAGAATGTCCTCGAAGCGATCTGTTATCGCGGAAATGTCGAAGCGGCGCTCGGCGAGTTGGCGGGCACGCCGGCCGAGGTGGGCCAGCGCGTCCGGTCCGGAGGCAACTGTCGCGGCCAGCCAGTGCGCGGCGGCGTGGGCGCCGGCGCCGGTCGGCGACGCCACGAACCCGCCCGCGGTGCGGACGTCGCGCGCAGCCGGGTTGCCGGCGGGCACGAGCGCGATCGTGGGACGGCCGGCGGAGAGGTAGCTCAGCACCTTGCTCGGCACCGAGAACGCGGCGGCATCGGGTTCGAGCAGCGCGACCATGACGTCGGCGCCGGCGAGCACCTCGGCGAACCGATCGGCCGGCTGGTAGCCGAGCACCCGGACGTCCGGACGATTTCCTGCCGCGGCAGCGAGTTCGTCGGCGCCCACGCCCTCGGAGCAGACCACGAGGGTCGCGTCGAGATCGCGGGCGCGGGCGCTGTCGAGCAGTTCGACCAGCAGCAGCGGGTTGTGCTTGCGGCCGAGCGTGCCCGCGTAGAGCAGCCGGACCGGCTCACTCGCCAGACCCTGTTCACGGGTCCAGGCGTTCTCCCGTGGGCCCGGCACGAGTTCGTCGACCGGGGCCCAGTTGGGGATGACGTCGACGTTGTCGACCGGCAGCCCCCAGGTTCGGTACTGGCGCACAAACGCGTCACCGATGGCAACCACCCGATCGGCGCTGCGGACCTGGGTGCGCTCCAAGCCGTCCACCCAATGCCGCAGCGGCGCGGCCAGCGCCTCGGGCAGCTTGCGGTCGATCTCGGCCGCGACGCCGAGGCTGTAGATGTCCTGGTGCCAGAACACCCACGGGCGGCCGGTGGTCGCGAAGTAGCGGCGCATCGCCGCGAGTGCGAACAGCGGGACGTTGCAGGCGACGACGACATCGGCGGGGTCGCGCTCGAGGCGGTCTCGCCAGGCGCGCGCGTAGCTGAGCTCGAACCGCATCCGGGCCAGCGGGTCGTACTTGCGGATCGGCTGGCGAGCCTGGACGCCCTCGATCCGCAGCGTTTCGGGGTCCCGGTCGGAGACCGTGAGCTTGCCGTGCCCGGTGACGTACTGGGTGCTGAATTCGTGCAGAACGCTGTGCCCACGACCGGCCAGTTCCCGCGACAACTGCACCTGGAACGGATGCCCGCTGTAGTCGTGGACGGTGACCCGCATGACAGGACCAACGACCCGATCTCGGACTGGTTGCGTCAGTGTCAAGTTAATCCGGCCTTTCCGGCTTGTCCGGAACGGCCGGGCGAACTGCGCGCCCTTCCCACGCGGCAATAAAGTCGGTCTGTGCCGTTCACCGTGCTCGTCGTCTGCACCGGCAACGTCAGCCGATCGCCGATGACGCAGCTGCTGCTACAGGCGTGGAGCGACCCGAGTGCGGACCTCGTCGTCGAGACGGCGGGGGTGCACGCGCTCGTCGGGCAGCCGATGGACCACGGCGCGGCGTCTGCGATGGGGCAGTTGGGTCTCGACCCGAGCCGGCATCGGGCCCGGCAGTTCGAGCCGGCGATGGCGGCCACCGCGGACCTCGTCCTCACGGCGGAGCGCTACCAGCGCGAGGTGGTGCTCCAACAGGTACCGAACGCGCTGCGCCGGACCTTCACGATCAAGGAGTTCGCGCGCATCGCCCCACGCCTGCGGGCCGACGACCCGCGTGCGGCCGTCGCAGAGGCGGCCATGCTGCGCGGGGTGGTGCGGCGCCCGGCGGACCCGGCAGCGGACGACGTCGCCGATCCGCACCGGCAGCCGACGGCGGTGAACCGCGCGACGGCAGCCGAGTTGACGACGGCGGTCAAGGCCATCCTCGAGGCCCTGGGCATGTCGGCGCCGGCTCGGAAGCAGCGCCGCCGCCCCCTCCCGTACCAGCGCTGAGCCATCTCCCCCTCCCGTGTGGGCAGAATTTCGACGCAAAGCTGCCCGCACCGGAGGGGAAGACGGAGCCTTGCCGACGAATCAGGATGCGAGATCGGCGCGGACGAACAGCCCGTCGCACTGCAGCATCCGGCCGGTGCGCCGGTCGCCGAAGCCCGCCTCCAGCGCATACAGCACGTAGTCGGCACCGCGCAGCCGGGCGACGAGGTCGTGGAACAGCTGCTGCCCCTCGTAGAGCGGGACGAACGACAGCTCGAGCGAGACGGCGGCCAGCTTGCCCACCAGCGGACCGGCGCCGTCGAGCACCTGCGCCTCGTAGCCCTGGGTGTCGATCTTGAGCAGCGTCCGGTCCGGGTCGAGGCCGCGCTGCGCGACCAAGTCGACCACGGTCGTCACGGGCACCGTCTCGGTCGCGATCGCCTCCGAGCCGGGCGCGGCATCGGTGTGCGCCCGTGTCATCGGCAGCAACGATGACGAATACGAGTTCGCCGACACGTTGATCTCTGCGATGCCGGGCGCGGCCCCGATCGCGGTGCGCACCGCCTCCCATTGCGGATCGCGGGCAGCGCGGCGGTGCAGGTGCTCGAAGGCGTCCGAAAGCGGTTCGCAGGAGACGATCGCGCCGCGATAGCCGCTGGCGCGCAGCGCGCTGGCGTACTGGCCGATGTTCGCGCCCACGTCCAGCACCGTGTCCGCGCCGAGGTGACGTAGCGTCGCCGCGATGCGCGCGGGGTACGGATCGGAGACCAGGTCGAGATGGCTGCGGTGCAGTACGTTGCGCAAGGCGAGCTTGGCGTACTCGCGCGGCCGGCTGCGCACGTCCGCGAGAGCGGCAGGCAGCCTGCGACGGGTCATCGGGGCAGCGTACTTATTAGGCTGCAACCGTGGCGGATGCTCCCAAGATCAGGCTGGTCGGCGATCCCGTCCTGCACGCGCAGGCGCGGGAGGTGACGGAGTTCGACGAGGCACTCGGCACGCTGATCGACGAGATGTTCGCATCGCTGGCGATCGCGGGCGGGGTCGGGCTGGCCGCGCCGCAGATCGGCGTCGGACTCGCGGTGTTCGTCTACGACTGCCCGGACGAGTCGGGGCAGCGACAGGTCGGGCACATCGTGAATCCCGTGCTGACGACCTCCGGCGAGCAGATCACGGCGGACGAGGGCTGCCTGTCGGTGCCGGGTCCGTATCACGAGCTGGCGCGCGCGGCGCAGGCCACGGTGCGCGGCGCGGACCGGAAGGGCGCCCCGCTCGAGATCTCCGGCACCGGCTTCTTCGCCCGCTGCCTCCAGCACGAGACCGAGCACCTGCGCGGCGTCCTCTACATCGACCATCTGCCGCGCAATCGGCGGCGCCGGGTGCTGCGTGAGATGGAGCCGTACGAGTGGAACGCGACGTCGTGACCTCGTCGCTGCTCGCCACCGTCCGGGCCGACATCGAAGCGGCCACCCACCCGAACTACCGGCTCTACTCGAACGCGAAGTTCTGGACGCGGGCACTGGGCAAGGCGCTGCTCAGCCCGAACGTGCGCGCCGTGATCAACTTCCGCATCGCGCATCGGCTGGCCGAGCGCGGGCTGTTGCCGCCGGCGATGTGGCTGCGTGGCCGCGCCGTCGGCAAGTCCGGCGCGGACATCCATCCGCTCGCGACGATCGGCCCCGGTCTGTTCCTGCCGCACTCGTCCGGCGTGGTCATCGGCCCGGATGTCATCATCGGCGCGCGGGTGCGGATCCACCAAGGCGTCACGCTCGGCGACCCGGTGCACATGGGCGCCGGACAGTGGGCGGCAGCGCGGGTGGGTGACGACGTGACGCTCGGGGCGCACGCCGTCGTGCTCGGCACGGTGACGATCGGCGACGGCGCCGTGGTCGGTGCGAACTCGGTCGTCACTTCGGACGTCGCGCCCGGGACGGTCGTCGCAGGCGCGCCGGCCCGCGTGCTGCGCGAGAAGGCGTCAGGGGACGAGTAGCTCGGCGATCTGAACCGCGTTCAGCGCGGCACCCTTGCGCAGGTTGTCGTTGCTGACGAACAGCGCGAGGCCGCGGTTCTCGGGAACTCCTGGGTCCTGGCGCACTCGCCCGACGTAGGACGGGTCCCGGCCGGCCGCCTGCAGCGGCGTCGGCACGTCGCTGAGCTCCACGCCCGGCGCAGCCCCGAGCAACTCGAGCGCGCGCGCCACCGGCAGCGGCCGCGCGAACTCGGCGTTGATCGACAGCGAATGGCCGGTGAAGACGGGCACCCGGACGCAGGTGCCGGAGACCAGTAGCTCGGGAATCGCGAGGATCTTGCGCGATTCGTTGCGCAGCTTCTTCTCCTCGTCGGTCTCGAACTCGCCGTCGTCGACGAGCGAGCCGGCCAGAGGCAGCACGTTGAACGCGATCGGGCGCGCGTACTTGCGCGGCTCGGGCAGCGCGATCGCGGCGCCGTCGAAGGTCAGCTCGGCCGCCTTGTCGCCGGCTGCCTTCAACTGGGTGTCGAGTTCGGCCACGCCTGCGCTGCCGGAGCCGCTGACCGCCTGATAGGTCGACACGACGAGCCTGATCAGCCCCGCCTCGTCGTGCAGCGGCTTGAGCACCGGCATCGCCGCCATCGTCGTGCAGTTCGGATTGGCGATGATCCCTTTCGGTGCATTGCGCACCTGCTCGCCGTTCACCTCGGACACGATCAGCGGGACGTCCGGATCCATCCGCCACGCCGACGAGTTGTCGATCACGGTGGCGCCCGCGGCGGCGTACTTGGGCGCGAGCTCCCGGCTCGCCCCGCCTCCCGCGGAGAACAGCGCGATGTCCAGCCCGGACGGATCGGCCGCGGCGGCGTCCTCGACCACCACGTCCGCGCCCTGCCACGGCAGCGTCGTGCCTGCCGAGCGCGCCGAGGCGAAGAAGCGGATCTCGTCGAGCGGGAACGCGCGCTCGGCGAGCACCCGGCGCATCATCGCACCGACCTGCCCCGTTGCACCTACGACGCCAACCCTCATCGTCCGGTGCCTCCGTAGACGACGGCCTGTGCGTCCTCGGCGCCGAGTTCGAACGCGTCATGGACGGCGCGTACGGCGGTGTCGAGATCGGTGTCGCGGCATACGACCGAGATGCGGATCTCGGACGTCGAAATCATCTCCACGTTCACCCCGGCGTCCGCCAATGCGCTGAAGAACCGCGCCGACACACCCGGGTGCGACCGCATACCCGCGCCGATCAGCGACAGCTTGCCGACGTGGTCGTCGTAGAGCAGCTCCGTGTAGCCGATCTGATCCTGGACGCGGCTGAGCGCGTTGAGCGCCGTCGCGCCGTCGGTGGCCGGCAGCGTGAACGACACGTCGGTGCGGCCCGTCCCGCCCGTCGAGATGTTCTGCACGATCATGTCGATGTTGATCTCGGCGTCGGCGAGCTCCCTGAAGATCGCCGCTGCCTCACCGGGCTTGTCGGGCACCCCGACGACGGTGACCTTGACCTCGCTGCGGTCGTGCGCGACGCCGCTGATGATCGCGTCTTCCACCGATAGCTCCTCTATCGATCCGGCGACGGTCGTGCCGGGCTTGGTCGAGAAGGACGAGCGCACCCGGATCGGCACGTTGTAACGGCGGCCGTATTCGACGCTGCGCAGATGCAGGATCTTCGCGCCGCAGGCGGCGAGCTCGAGCATCTCCTCGTACGTGACATTCTCGAGTTGGCGTGCATTGCGGACGATGCGCGGATCGGCCGTGAACACGCCGTCGACGTCGGTGTAGATCTCGCAGACGTCCGCATGCAGCGCGGCGGCGAGCGCGACCGCCGTGGTGTCCGAGCCACCGCGGCCGAGCGTCGTGATGTTCATCGTCTCTTTCGAGAACCCCTGGAAGCCGGCGACGATCGCGATGTTGCCCCTCGCGATCGAGTCCTCGACGCGGCCCGGTGTGATGCCGACGATGCGCGCCTTACCGTGCACGGATGTCGTCAGCACGCCTGCCTGCGAACCGGTGAACGATTCGGCCTGGTAGCCGAGCGAGTTGATCGCCATGGCCAGCAGGGCCATCGAGATCCGTTCGCCCGCGGTGAGCAACATGTCGAACTCGCGCCCCGCGGGCACCGGCACGATCTGCTGGGCGAGATCGATCAGCTCGTCGGTGGTGTCGCCCATCGCGGATACGACCACGACGACGTCATGACCCGACTTCTTCGTGCCGACGATCCGCTCGGCTACCCGCTTGATGCGTTCGGCGTCAGCGACAGAAGAGCCGCCGTACTTCTGCACGACAAGGCTCACTGGCGACCTTCCGACGGTCTGGGCGGAATCTTCAGTTTACGGCGCGCGGACACCCGATTCGCCGAGCAGGCTCCGCGCGAACGCCTCGGCGGTCGGCGGCGGCAGATCCGGGGTGCCGACGTCGGCCGAGTGCCACCCGTAAAGCTGCTCCAGGGCGGCGGCGATGGAGGCCACCTTCATCTGGGCGGCGAGCCCGCCGTGCGTCGCGCGGACCTCGCGCGCCCGCACCTTCGAACCACCGGTGATCACCGGCACCTGGGCGGTCAGGGCCTTGCCCATGATGCCGCTCGGGCCCTTGTTCAGCTGGACGACGGAGATCACGTCGCAGGCGGCGACGAGCTGATCCAGTTCGGCGTTCTCGAGATGCCGGCAGCGCAGGATCAGCCGCGCCCGCTCGGCCGGCGTCCGCTTCTTCAGCCACGCGGCGACGTCGTCGCTCACCGGGCCGGCCACCAGCAGATCGGCATCGTCCGCGCTGGCGACCGTCGCCCTGTAGATCAGCGGCACGTTCTTGCGCGCGTCGATCGCGCCGATGATGCCCACGATCCGCCGATCGACCGGCAGCCCGAGCTTGCGGCGCAGGCGCACCCGGTCGCGCGAGTGCGCGGCGTTAACCGCAGGGTCGCGCAGCCGCTTGACGACCCGGCCCGTCGACAGGTCGTCGCGGCCCGCGAAGCCGGCCGCCCGGTGCAGAGTGCGGGTCGCCATAGCGAGCAGGACGAGGTTCGCCTTGCTGATGCGCAGGTACCAGCCGTGGTAGTCGCGCGGTTCGAGCCGGGCGATGTAGCGGGTGAGCATGAACACGACCCGCGGCCGGCGCGGCAGCCCGCGAAACTCGAGCGCCGCCGCGTACCACCAGCGCTTCAACGACTCGTCGGCGTCCATCACAACGACGGTCGCGTCGGAACACTCGCGCACGACCTCGGCGATGCTGCGCGCCATTTCACGCGTCGACGGGTGGACCCTGTCGTAGCGCTCGATGACCTCGATCGGCGCGCGGGAGAGGAACGAGCGGAACCAGTCCGTCGAGCGGGCACCCTTGGAGGTCAACAGCACGACGCTGCCATCGCGGCGAGCCACGGCCGCGACCTCGGCGACGGCCTGGAAGCGGTGCCCCAACGGGTTGGGCTCGACGAGCACCGTCGTCATCCCGGGTCTATTCACCGCGGACAGCCTCCACGACCATCTGCAACGAGCCGTGCGTGGGTCGCTCTTCCAAGCCGCGCAGCATCGGGTCGTCGCTCTCCTGGAGCGCGCCGCGCACCGCGGGCCGGAACCCGGCACGCTGCAACTCCGCGTCCAGCGTCTCGAAGTCGTAGACATAACCGACGTGGTGACCGAACTCGCCGATCGGCGTGCGCAGCAGGTCGATCGGGTGTTCGATCACCACCCCGAGTTGACGGTACTCGTCGGCCAGCGGATTCTGCACTACGTCGCCGCCCTTGAGGTAGAGCTCGACGTGGGTGCGCACATCGGGCGTCACGAGCCGGATGATGCCGCCCGGACGCAGGCAGCGGTAGGCCTCGGCAAGGAAAACCCGGCCGCCGGCGAGCGGGACGTGCTCGATCATGTTGTCGGCATAGACGTAGGACAGCGCTCCGTCCTCGAAGATCCACGGCTTGGTGCCGTCCATGTAGTAGGGCGTGACGGCGTTGACGTTCACCATCAGCCAACCGTCGCGGTGCTTCAGGCCGCCGACCTCGAGCGCGATCGGCCGTGGCATGCGCCGCACGAGGGCACGGAAACGCAGTGTCGCCACCGGGCGGTTGACAGCGTGCACCGCCCGGCGGACGACGCGGCGGACGCGCGGATTCACGGCAACAGCTCCCGGCACCGGTCCACGAGATGCTCGGCCCACCGCTGCGGCGTGTATTGCTTGGCCAGCTCGACGCTGCGCCTGCTCACCGCGGCGCGGTGCTCCGCGTCGGCGTCGGCGATCCAGTGCAGCGCCTGGGCGAGCTCGTCCGGCCTGCCGGGCGCGACGACCCGGCCGTTGTAGCCGTCGAGCACCAGCCGGGACGCCGCCCCGCATGCATTCGTGCAGATGACGGCCTGCCCGGAAGCGGCGGCCTCCTGGACGACGACGCCCCACGGTTCGAACCGGCTGGGCAGCACCAGGCAGCCCGCCTCCGCCATCACCGCGGGCAGGTCCTGCGGCGCGACGAAGCCGCGCAGTTGCACGCCCTCGATGGCGCCGAGCTCGGCGTCCATCGGCCCGATGCCGGCGACGACGAGCGGCCACGGGTCGGCGGTCTGCTCGCGGTAGGCGCGATACGCGCGGGCGAGGACGTCGACGCCCTTGGTGTCCACGAGTCGTCCGGTGAACAGGAACGAATCGCGCGGTGGATCCTGCGGGCCGGTGAAGAACGCGTCCTCGCAGGTGTACAGACCGACGATGATCTCGTGCTGCGCGAAGCCGAGGTGGCGGGCGAACACGGCCTGCTCGTCGCCGGGCATGAAGGCCGCGTCGAACGCGGGCTGGATGTAGAGCTGCCGGGTCAGCCGGCCCAGCCACTGCTTGGGCGTGCCCAGCCATTGATGGTCCATGACGACGATGCGCAGCGCCCGGTCCCGCCAGCGCCGGGCCGCCTTCATGTAGGCGGCGATGTGCCACGAGTTCACGACGAGCACGTCGGGCCGGAACTCGTCGAGCTGGCGCATCAGCAGTTCCTCGTCCGGCTTGCCGCTCCAGCCGATCGCCTCGAGGCCCTTGGTCAGCTCGGCGTCGTCGAACGGCGCGAGGAACGGCGGGTGGACGAGCGCCTCCTGGTACATGAGCCGGACGTCGTGGCCCTGTTCGACGAGCGCGTGCATCCCCGACGTCGAGTAGCCGGTGAGGTACTGCCAAGCGAGGTAGAAGCGCATGCTGCGGACGTCCTCCGGGTCAGGCGTTCAGCAACCCGCGGAAGTACTCGACGGTGCGAGTCAGCCCCTCGTCGAGGGACACCGTCGGGCTCCAGCCGAGCAGCCTCTGCGCTTGGTCGATGTTCGGTTGCCGGCGTACCGGGTCATCGGAGGGCAGCGGCTGATGGATCACTTCGCCGCCCGACCCGACGATGTCGAGCACCAAGCTGGCGAGCTCGAGCATCGTGAACTCCCCCGGGTTGCCGAGGTTGACCGGGCCGGTGACATCGTCATCGGTGTTCATCAGCGCGATCAGCCCGTCCACGAGGTCGTCCACGTAACAGAACGAGCGAGTCTGGCTTCCGTCACCGAAAACCGTCAGCGGCTGGCCGGTGAGCGCCTGAACGATGAAGCTGGACACGACGCGGCCGTCGTTGGAGAGCATCCGCGGCCCGTAGGTGTTGAAGATGCGCGCCACCTTGATGCGCAGTCGGTGCTGGCGGTAGTAGTCGAAGAACAGCGTCTCGGCGCAGCGCTTGCCCTCGTCGTAACAGGAGCGGATGCCGATCGGGTTGACGTTGCCCCAGTAGCTCTCCTCCTGCGGGTGGACGGCCGGATCGCCGTAGACCTCGGACGTCGACGCCAGCAGGATCTTCGCGCCGCAGCGCTTCGCCAGCCCGAGCATGTTGATCGAGCCGTGCACGCACGTCTTGGTCGTCTGTACCGGATCGCGCTGGTAGAAGATGGGCGACGCGGGGCAGGCGAGGTGGTAGATCTCGTCGACCTCGACGTAGAGCGGGAACGTCACGTCGAAGCGCATGAGCTCGAAGCGCGGCTCCCCCTTCAGCTCCTCGATGTTCTGCCGCGTGCCGGAGTAAAAGTTGTCGACGACGAGTACCTCGTGCCCCGCGGCGAGCAGCCGCCGGGTCAGGTGCGAGCCGATGAAGCCGGCCCCGCCGGTGATCATGATCCGGCGCGGACGGAGTTCGACGAGCGTGTTCGGTGCAGGCGTCAGCGACACGGAGTGCAATGTAGCGGGCGACTCACCGGCCTACACGTTGGCGGCGAACGCGGCGTCCACGATGCCCAGGCCCTCGTGCAGCAGGGCGTCGCCGATGACCAGCGGCGGCAGGAAGCGCAACACGTTGCCGAAGGTGCCGGCGGTCAGCGCGACGAGCCCCTCTTGATGGCACGCGGTTGCGACCGCGGCCGTCAGCGCCGGATTCGGCTCCTTCGTGCCCGGCTCGACCAACTCGACCGCGAGCATCGCACCGCGGCCGCGCAGATCACCGACGGCGTCGTACTTCTCGCCGAGCGCGGCCAGCCGCGGCAGCATGATCGACTCGATGCGCCGCGCGGCGCCGCACAGGTCTTCGGCGCGCATCGTCTCGATCGCGGCCAGCGCCGCCGCGCACGCGACCGGGTTGCCGCCGTACGTGCCGCCCAGACCGCTGGCGTGGATCGCGTCCATGATCTCGGCGCGTCCGGTGACGCCGGCCAGCGGCAGCCCGCCGGCCATGCCCTTCGCCGTGGTGATGAGATCCGGTACGACGTCCTCGTGCTCGCAGGCGAACCAGTCGCCGGTGCGGCAGAAGCCGGTCTGGATCTCGTCCGCGACGAACAGGATTTCGTGCTCCCGGCACCATTCCGCGACGCGCGGCAGGAAGCCGGGCGCGGGCACCACGAAGCCGCCCTCACCCTGGATCGGCTCGATGAGGACGGCAGCGCAGTTCTGCTCGCCGACCTGGGTGTGCACCAACTCGACGAACCCCGCGAACGCCTCCTCGGCGCAGCGCTCGGGGCCGGTCGGCCAGCGGTACGGGTAGGCCATCGGCACCCGATAGATCTCGCCTGCGAACGGGCCGAAGCGGTGCTTGTACGGCATGTTCTTCGCGGTGAGCGCCATCGTCAGGTTGGTGCGGCCGTGGTAGGCGTGGTCGAAGACGACGACCGCCTGGCGCCCAGTCGCGTGCCGCGCGATCTTGACCGCGTTCTCGACCGCTTCGGCGCCGGAGTTGAACAGCGCCGACCGCTTCTCGTACCCGCCCGGCGTCACCGCGTTGAGTTGCTCGCACACCGCGACGTACTCCTCGTACGGCGTCACCATGACGCAGGTGTGCGTGAAGTCTGCGACCTGCTCCTGCACCGCCGCCACGACCCGCGGCGCAGCGTTGCCGACCGACGTCACGGCGATCCCGGCGCCGAAGTCGATCAGCTGATTACCGTCGGCGTCGACCAGGATGCCGCCGCCGGCGCGTTCGACGTAGATCGGCAACATGGTGCCGACGCCGGCGGAAACGGCAGCGGTCTTGCGGGCGTGCAGTTCGGTCGAGCGCGGGCCGGGGATTGCGGTGCTGAGCACGCGCTGCTGCGGTACGTCCATCAGGTCCTCCAGATCAGAATCGGCTGCCGGCCGCGTCGTCGGTGAGGCGTTGCGCAAGCCAGACCGGGACGACCGCCAACACGATGAGGACGGCGGCCACGACGTTCACGACCGGCGCCTCGTTCGGTCGGAACAGGTTTCCGAAGATCCACAAGGGCAGCGTCTGCACGGCGGCCGGCGCGGTGAAGTTGGTGACCACGATCTCGTCGAAGCTCAGTCCGAACGCGAGCAGCGCCCCGGCCACGAGCGCGCCGCGCACGGCCGGGAAGGTCACGAGCCGGAACGTCTGGAATCCGGTCGCACCCAGGTCGGCCGACGCCTGCTCGAGCGACGTGCCGGTTCGTCGCAGCCGCGCCTGGACGTTGTTGAACACGATGACGACGCAGAATGTCGCGTGCCCGATGATGATCGTCCAGATGCTCAGGTTGATGGCCAGCACCGACGTGAACGCGTTCTGCAGCGCGATGCCGGTGACGATGCCCGGCAGCGCGATCGGCAGGATCACCAGGAAGCTGACCGTGGAGCGGCCGAAGAACCGGTAGCGCTGCACCGCGAAGGCCGCCATCGTCCCGAGCACGAGCGCGATCGCGGTGGCGCCGAGCCCGGCCTTCACCGACGCCTCGAGGCCTTTGATCGCGCCGTCGTTGTCAGCTGCGGCATGCCACCACTTGACGGTGTAGCCGGTCGGCGGGAACGCGTAGGCGCGCGACTTGTTGAACGCGTTGAGGACGACGATGCCGAGCGGCACGTACAGGAACGCGAGGCCGACGATCATCAGCAGGCGCAGCACCATGCGGGTCCGGAAGGTCAAGAACATCGTCAGACGTTCTCCAATGCGCCGGTGCGCTTCATCGCGATCAGATACAGGATGATCGCGAGCAGCGGGATGACCGCGACCGCCGCGGCCAGCGGCTGGTTCAGCACTACCTGATCCGAGATGACGTTCGCGATCAGCTGCGTCTTGCCGCCGACGATGCCGACCGCGATGTAGTCGCCCAGCGTCAGCGAGAACGTGAAGATCGAGCCGGCCGCGATCGCCGGGAACACCAGCGGCAGGATCACCGAGCGGACGGTGCGCAACCCTCCAGCGCCGAGATCGGCACTGGCCTCGAACAGCGAGCGCGGGAGGCGTTCGAAGCCCGCGTACACCGGCAGCACCATGTACGGCAGCCACATGTACGCGAGCGTCACCACGAGCGTCGTCTTGCCGTACTCGGGGGTATGCCCGCCGGTCACCCAGCTCAGCGGACCGCCCGGCGCGAACACCGTGCGCCAGGCGTAGGCCTTGACGAGATAGCTCGCCCACAGCGGCGTCAGCACCGCGACGATCAGGAAGCGGCGCAGCTTCGGGCCGGCCACGACGCTCATGTAGAACGCCATCGGAAACGCGATCACCGCGTCCATCACCGTCACCGCGAGCGCGATGACGATCGTCCGGATCGCGACCGTGCGGTAGATCGACTCGGTGAAGACGTCATGCAGGTTCGCCGTCGAGTACTGGTGGACGATGTTCTCGGTGAACGAGTCGATGGTCCAGAACGACGACACGAGCATCGCGACGATCGAGCCGATGTAGACGACGACGAACGCCAACATCGGCGGCGCCAGCAGCAGGAGCAGCCGCGGCCACCGGCGCGTCGCGAAGAACGCCGAAAGCCGCCCGCGACTGCCCTGCCGGACCTCCGCGGCGCTCAGCCCTTGACCTCCTGCCACTTGGTGATCCACTCCGAGTAGTCGGTGCAGTTGTCACCGCTGCCGTCGACGCACTGCACCTGCGGCGTGGTCCAGTAGTGGATCTTCGACGCATAGCTGGCGTCGAGGGCGTGGTAGGTGTCGCAGAACTTCGGATCGGACGTCTCGTCGCACGCCTTCGTCTGCGCCGGCGCCTCACCGAAGTACTCGGCCACCTCGGCGTTGGCCTTCGGCGAGGTGATCCAGTTCATCCACTCGTACATGCAGTTCGGGTGCTTGGCCTGCGACGAGATCATCCAGGTGTCGGACCAGCCGGTCGCCCCCTCCTTCGGCAGCACCGTGTTCACCTGCGTCTTGCCGTCGTCGTTGATCAGGTTCGCGATCACCTGCCACGTGGTGCCGACCTCCGACGTGCCGGACTCGAAGGCCTGCACCTCCTTCGTGTAGGCGGACCAGTACTCGCCGATGTTCGCGTTCTGCTGCTTGAGCAGATCGATGGATGCGTTGAGTTGATCCTCGGTGAGCGAGTACGGGTCCTTGATCCCGAGGTCCGGCTTCGTCTTCATCAGATACAACGCGGCGTCGGCGATGTAGATCGGCGAGTCGTATGCGGTGACCTTGCCATGGTATTGCGACGACTTGTCGAACACCGCGGACCACGAGTCGAGGCTGCCCGACACGTGCTGGGTGTCCCACATCAGCAGGTTCGCGCCCCAACCGTGCGGGATCCCGTACATCTGGCCGTTGACCGAGTTCCAGCTGCCGTTCTTCAGGAACGACGAGATCGTCTTGTAGTTCGGGACGAGATCGGTGTTGACGGGTGCCACGTCGCCGCCGTAGATGAGGCGCAGCGTCGCGTCGCCCGACGCGGACACGCCGTCGTACTGCCCCGTCTTCATCAGCGACACCATCTGGTCCGACGTGTCGCCGATCTTGACGTTCGTCTGGCAGCCGGTCTTCTCCTCGAACGGCTTCACCCACTGCTTCTCGGCGTAGCCGGCCCACACGATGATGTTGAGCTGCCCCTCGCCCTTGCCGACCGAGTGCGCCATCGGGACATCCGGCACCTCCCGTTTGCCGGACCCACCGCCGCTGCTCGCGCAGGCGGCTGCCAGCACGCCCACGGTCAGCAGAGCCAGCGCCAGGCGGAATGAGCGCAGTGCGTGCATGACGGTTCTCCTTATTCAGCGGAGGGGTCGACGCGGCGGGCGGCGGAACCGTCCCAGCCGAGCGTGACCTCCTGACCTCGGGTGAATCGAGTTGCGCCCGCCTCGACGTTGAGAAGAAGTGCGGCAAGGCTGAGATCGGGCGCGACGTCGACGACGACCCGGGTCGCGGGTCCCGCGTAGACGACCTCGCGCACGACACCGTCGAGTTGAACGGTGCCGGGCGCGACAGCCGGAGCGTTCCCACGGGGATGGACGTGGATCTTCTCCGGACGGATGGATGCGGCGGAGTCCGAGCCGAGCAGGCGCTGCGCGACCTCACCGACGAGCAGATTCGAGGTACCGACGAACTCGGCCACGAAGCGCGACGCCGGCCGCTCATACACCTCTTCCGCAGCGCCGACCTGCTCGATGCGGCCGTTGTGCATGACGGCCAGTCGGTCGCAGAGCGTCAGCGCCTCGTCCTGATCGTGGGTGACGAAGACGAAGGTGATGCCGACGTCGCGCTGAATTGCCTTGAGCTCGACCTGCATCTGTTCGCGCAGCTTGAGGTCGAGGGCACCGAGCGGCTCGTCGAGCAGCAGCACTCGCGGGCGATTGACGAGCGCCCGGGCGAGTGCGATGCGCTGCCGCTGGCCGCCGGACAGCTCAGCCGGCTTGCGGCTGCCGATCTCCGGCAGCCGGACCAGTTCCAGTGCCTCGGCGACCCGCTTGGCGCGCTCGGCGCGCGGCACGCGGCGCACCTTGAGCGAATACCCGACGTTCTGCGCGACGGTCATGTGCGGGAACAGCGCGTAGTCCTGGAAGACCGTGTTGACGTCCCGCCGGAAGGGCGGGACGCGCGTGGCGTCCACGCCGCCGAGTTCGATCTTCCCCTCCGTCGGGACCTCGAAACCGGCGATCATACGCAGCACGGTGGTCTTGCCCGATCCGGACGGCCCGAGCACCGCAAAGAACTCGCCATCGGCGATGTCGAGGTCGATCCCGTCCACCGCGACGATGTGCCCGAACACCTTGCGGAGCCCGCGCAGCCTGATCCGCGGCGTCTGCACCGCCGACTCGGCCGGCGGCGTCTCGACGAGGGATTCGGGCATCAGGCGACCGCCGGCTCCACGACGGCGAGGACGTCGCCCTCCTGGACGACGTCGCCGGCCTCGACGGTCAGGTCCGTGATCACGCCGCCGTACTCGGTGAGCACCGGGATCTCCATCTTCATCGACTCGAGCACCACGATGGTGTCGCCCGCGACCACCGGCGTCCCCTCCGCGACGGCGACTGACAGCACGTTGCCCACGATTTCCGCGACCACCTGATACCTCATGACTGCATCATGGCATCGCGCCGCGGCGTCAAATGGCGATGTTGTGCATGACGTGCTTGATGCGGGTGTAGTCCTCCAGGCCGTAGACGGACAGGTCCTTGCCGTACCCGGAGTGCTTGAACCCACCGTGCGGCATCTCGGCCACGATCGGGATGTGCGCGTTCACCCATACGCACCCGAAGTCGAGAGCCCGGGTCATGCGCATCGCGCGGCCGTGATCCTTCGTCCAGACCGAGGCGGCCAGGCCGTACTCGACGCCGTTGGCCCAGCGGATCGCCTCCTCCTCGTCCGTGAACCGCTGCACGGTGATGACCGGGCCGAAGATCTCGGACTGGATCGCCTCGTCGTTCTGCTGGAGATCGCTGACGACCGTCGGCTGCCAGAAGTAGCCGACCTCGCCCTGCCGCGCCCCGCCGGTACGCAGCTTCGCGTGATCGGGCAGCCGCTCGAGGATGCCGCCCACCCTGGTCAGCTGATTCGCGTTGTTGAGCGGGCCGTACAGCACGTCCGCGTCGCTCGGCGGCCCGGTCTTGGTGCCGCGCGCCTGCTCGGCCAGCGCCTCGGCGAAGTCGTCGGCAACCCGCGGGCCGGCGAGCACCCGAGTGGCCGCCGTGCAGTCCTGGCCGGCGTTGAAGTAGCCGGCGATCGCGATGTTCTCCGCGGCGTCTGCCAGGTCGGCGTCGTCGAAGACGACGACCGGCGCCTTGCCGCCGAGTTCGAGGTGGGTGCGCTTGAGGTCCTTGGCGGCGGCCTCGGCGACCTCGGAGCCGGCGCGCGTCGACCCGGTGATCGACACCATGGCCGGCGTCGGATGCGAGACGACTGCGCGACCGGTGTCGCGATCACCGCAGACGACGTTGAAGACGCCTGGCGGGAAGAACTCGGCCGCGATCTCGGCCATCAGCGCGGTGCTGACCGGCGTCGTGTCACTCGGCTTGAGCACGACGCAGTTGCCGGCCGCGAGCGCAGGCGCGATCTTCCAGATCGCCATCATCATCGGGTAGTTCCACGGCGTCACCTGGCCGACGACGCCGACGGGCTCGCGCCGGACGTAGGACGTGTGGCCCGCCATGTACTCACCGGCGCTGCGTCCTTCGAGCACCCTGGCGGCGCCGGCGAAGAAGCGGATCTGATCGAGGGTCGGCGGGATCTCCTCGGAGCGCGTCAGCTCGATCGGCTTGCCGGTGTTCTCGCACTCGGCGGCGATGACATCCTCGGCGCGCGCCTCCATCGCGTCGGCGAACTTCAGCAGCATCCGCTGCCGGTCACTGGGCGTGGAGTCGCGCCACGATTCGAAGGCCGTCGCGGCCGCCGCGTACGCCGCATCGACGTCGGCCTGGCCGGAGAGCGGCGCCGAGCCGAACACCTCGCCGGTGGACGGATCGACGAGGTCGGTGCGCCGGCCGTCGGCCGCGTCAACCTGCTTGCCGTCGATGAAGTTCTGCACTGCCCGGTGGTTCGCCACGTTGCACTCCGTCACACGCCGTAGGGGGATACGGCAACGCTAGCCACGGCCGACAAGGGAGGCAACAACGAAATCCGCAGGCGCAGCGTGGGATTTCGGACGGAATCCGTTGTTCCAGCCGCATTTCGTTGTCCACTGCGCCGCGCGGGTCGAGTTTTCCGGCGCGCGGGCGTCGGCTAGCCTGTGTCCACCATGACGCGCGTGCTGCTGCTTCGCGGCCGCGACGAGGCCTGCTAACGGTCGGCCCCTCGTCGCGGGACGCTCGATCGCGCCGACCTCACCAGCAGAGCCCAGCCGATTCAGGAGCAGATCCCCCGTCATGAGTTCCACGTTCGCGCAGCAGCCCTCGGGTATGCCGTGCCACCGCTACCGTCCCTTCCCGGCCGTCGACCTGCCTGATCGCACCTGGCCGAGCAAGACCATCACCGCCGCCCCACGCTGGCTGTCCACCGACCTGCGCGATGGCAACCAGGCGCTCATCGACCCGATGAACGCGGCCCGCAAGAACGCGATGTTCGACCTATTGGTCCGGATGGGCTACAAGGAGATCGAGGTCGGCTTCCCGTCCGCGAGCCAGACCGACTTCGACTTCGTGCGCAGCCTCATCGAGAACGACCGCGTCCCGGACGACGTCCGCATCTCCGTCCTCACCCAGGCGCGCGAGGAGTTGATCGAGCGCACCGTCCAGTCGCTGATCGGCGCCAAGCAGGCCACCGTCCACATGTACAACGCCGCGGCGCCGGTGTTCCGGCGCGTCGTCTTCGGCTTCGAAGGGGACGGCCGGGCGCAGTGCCGCGCGGTCGCCGTCGACGGCATTCAGGCGATCATGAAGTTCGCCGACATTCACCTCGGCGACACCGACTACTTCGGGCTGGAGTACTCCCCCGAGATCTTCATGGACACCGAGCTCGACTTCTCGCTGGAGATCTGCGAGGGCGTCATGGACGTCTGGCAGCCCGGCCCGGAGCGCGAGATCGTGATCAACCTGCCGTGCACCGTCGAGCGCTCGACACCGAACGTCTACGCCGACCAGATCGAGTGGATGTCGCGGCACTTCTCACGGCGCGACTACGTCTGCCTGTCAGTGCACACGCACAACGACCGCGGCACCTCGACCGCCGACTCCGAGCTCGCGATGTTGGCCGGCGCGCAGCGCATCGAGGGCTGCCTGTTCGGCAACGGCGAGCGCAGCGGCAACGTCGACCTCGTGACGCTCGGGCTGAACCTGTACAGCCAGGGCGTGGACCCGATGATCGACTTCTCGGACATCGACGAGATCCGGCGCACCGTCGAGTACTGCAACCGCATCGACGTGCACGAGCGGCACCCGTACGCCGGCGATCTCGTCTACACGTCCTTCTCCGGTTCGCACCAGGACGCGATCAAGAAGGGCTTCGACGATCTGGAAAGGTCGGCTCGGCAATCCGGTCTCCCGGTCGGCGAGCTGCCCTGGCAGATGCCGTACCTGCCGATCGATCCGAAGGACGTCGGCCGCTCGTACGAGGCCGTCATCCGGGTCAACTCGCAGTCCGGCAAGGGCGGCGTCGCGTACATCATGAAGATCGACCACAAGCTCGACCTGCCGCGCCGGCTGCAGATCGAGTTCAGCCACGTCATCCAGCACTACACGGACGGCGAGGGCGGCGAGGTGGACGCTCCGCTCATGTGGCAGATCTTCGCCGGGGAATACCTCTCGCCGGGTCGGATCGACGTCGTGCAGACCTCGTCGACGAGCGAAGGCGGCACCGAACACATCACCGCGACGGTGCGCGTCGACGGCGAGGAGCGAGTGATCACCGGCCTCGGCAACGGACCGATCGCCGCGTTCTGCGAAGCCCTCTCGACCGTCGACCTCGGCGCCGGCGGCCTCGGCGTGCGGGTGCTCGACTACCACGAGCACGCGCTCACCTCGGGCCGCGACGCGGAGGCCGCGGCCTATCTCGAGATCGAGATCGGCGACCAGGTGCTGTGGGGCGTCGGCATCAGCGAGTCGACGACCCAGGCGTCGCTGCGCGCCGTCGTCAGTGCGGTCAACCGAGCGGCGCGGACGGTGGGGGTGACCCCGGCGTAGGGGCGGTCAACCCGAAGGCGACCGGCTCGGCCGCGGCGCCTGCTCGCCCGCGCTGCCGGCGGCGGTCGAGGCCGACGGTGACGAGGACGACGATCAGCGACAGGCCGAACGCTGCGAGCACGATGCCGAGCACGATCTGCTCGGTCAGCTCCGGCGGCGAACCGACGTGGTAGTCGCCGATCGCGCCAATCCGACCGCGCGCTGCGCGCGCCGGTTCCGGGGGTTCCTTGTTCAGCGCGTCGACCCGCGACATGAACGGCGCGACTGCGTCGAACACCGGATTCGGCGCGCGCGACGTGACGTGCGCCGTCACCGCCCGATAGGCATCGAGCCGGCCGTAGCCGTAGGACGCACTCGGCGTACTGCGGTGGTCGTCAAGGGTGGCGAGGATGCGCGTGGCGACACCGCGCGCGTCGAGCTGCGGGTGCGCCGACCACACCAGCGCCGCGACCCCGGATGTCAGTGCCGTCGCCTGGCTCGTCCCGGCACCGGCATACG
This sequence comes from Jatrophihabitans sp., assembly GCA_035642535.1. GTDB lineage: Bacteria > Actinomycetota > Actinomycetes > Mycobacteriales > Jatrophihabitantaceae > Jatrophihabitans. Next base: position 23,751 of record DASQSE010000022.1, read on the forward strand.
CCTGGCCGGCCACCCGGCCCAGCGACGGGACGTTCACGCCCGGTGCCACCAGCGTGAGGTACGGCTCCCGCGCCGAGAAGCGCGCAACCGCGCCGCTGCCGTCGACGGCGCCGACCGAGAGGACGCCCAAGCACACGCCCGGATCCTCGACGGTGTTCTTGACGGGCCCGGAGTTCCCGACCGACGCGACGACGAGCGCGCCCTTGCGCAGCGCGTAGAAGATCGCGGCCTGCTCGTTGTCGTCACACGGTTGGCTGTTCACGCCTGGTCGCCGATCGCCGCCCAGCGACATGTTGATGATGTCGGCATGATGATCCGCCGCGTAGCGGATCGCCCGCGGCACCTCGTCCGGATGCCCCGCGGTGGTGGTGTCGTTGAGCGGCACCGCGAGCGGCATGATCTTGGCCCTGGGCGCGATGCCGGTGATATCGAACGGCCCGGGCCGGCCCAGGATGATCGACGCCATCGCCGTGCCGTGCCCGAATGCGTCCCGGTCGCGGTCGATCTCGCCGTTGCCGTGCGCGCCGAAGTCGTGACCGGACACGATCCGGCCACGCAGCTCAGGCAGCGTGGCGTTCACCCCGGTGTCGATCTCGGCGATCGTCACGCCCTGCCCGCGCGCACCGTCACCCCACAACGAATCGACACGCCATGAGTCGAACCAGTACTCCGGCGCGTCGGACGGGCCCGGCGCCGCACCGGCCGGCGGCGCGCCGACGGCGACGGCCAGCGCGATAGCGGCAATCGCGGGGCGCTTCACGAGCCGGCCACCCAGCGCACCCGCAGCGGTGGCTTGGCATAGGCCACCGCGTGCAGGTCCAGGTCGAGGTGGCCGTGCCGGGTCACCCGCTGGTTGTGGAAATCGAGTCGCTGCCACGTGCCGGCGATCTTTGCCGAGCCGGACAGCCGCAGCGTCCCGACCGGCTCGAGAGTCTCAACCAGCACGCTCGTCGCGCGCAGCCCGCCCTTGACCACGCCCTGGATCGAGCCGGGAACGTAGCGCTCGGTCGGCAACGGGCACGCCGGATCGTCCGCATGGGTCAAGCAGCGGCCCAGCGCAGCACGCACTGCGCGCCGCATCGCGGCCGCGCCTGCGTCGCTGACCTCGAGATAGACGCCGGTGCTGCCCGGCAGGTCGAACGTGACGGTGTCCTTGGCCGGATCGAGCTTGAGGTACGGCGTGTCCAGCCGGATCGGGAAGGCGCCGGGGAACATCAGCTCCGTCCGGTCTGGCAGTCGCGCGCCGAGAATCGACTCGCGTTGCCGGCCGCCGGTCGGCAGCAGATCGATCGGCACCGCCGTCTTGTCCAGCCGCCAGTCGCCGTCGCTCTTGTGCAGCTTGAGTTGCACGGACACCGTCTCGTCCTGGCCCGGGAACGCCAGCGCGTACTTCACCCGGACGTGCGCGCTCGCGCCGTGTTGGTCGGTGCCGACGACCGCGACGTCGCCCAGCGGCGCGATCCGCTGCTGCTCGCGCAACACGTCCGCGGTGAGCAGCGGGTGTCGCCCGGGCGGCACCGTGCCATAGGCGAGCGCCCGCGCGGCGTCGCCGTCGCTGAGCGCGGCGAAGTAGCTACGCACGACGCTCGCCGGCCCGGCCTCGCTTGCGATGCCTGCGACCGCGACGACCGCGCCCGCCGCGAGCATCAGCACGCCCGCCACGACGCCGGCCCAGTACAGCTTGCGCTGCATCACTCGATCCGCCGGCGGCCGGAGAAGGCCCGGCCGAGTGTCACCTCGTCGGCGTACTCGAGGTCGCCGCCGACCGGCAGGCCGCTCGCCAGGCGAGTGACGGTCAGCCCCATCGGCTTGAGCATCCGGGCGAGGTAGGTGGCGGTCGCCTCGCCCTCGAGGTTCGGGTCGGTGGCCAGGATCAGTTCGGTGATCTCGCCGTCGCGCAGCCGGCCGAGCAACTCCCGGATGCGCAGGTCGTCCGGCCCGATCCCGTCGATCGGGCTGATCGCGCCGCCGAGCACGTGATAGCGGCCGCGGAACTCGCGGGTGCGCTCGATGGCGACGACGTCCTTCGGCTCCTCGACGACGCAGATGACCGTCTGGTCGCGCCGCGGGTCGGCGCAGATGCGGCACACGTCCGCCTCGGCGACGTTGCCGCAGATTGTGCAGAACTTGACCTCGTTCTTGACCCGCACCAGGGTGGCCGCCAATCGCTCGACGTCCGGCGCCTCGGCCGCGAGCAGGTGGAACGCGATGCGCTGCGCGCTCTTCGGCCCGATGCCCGGCAATCTGCCGAGTTCATCGATGAGGTCCTGGACGGCGCCTTCGTACATTCAGCGCGCTCTAGGAGATCACTGAACAATGCCGCTCGTCGCGAGCGGCGTCGAATTGGGCAGAGCGTGCGAGATGCAAGGCTGTGTTGATTTCGGAGGAGAGCTGTAGCGGAGCTACTGCCGACGACGACAACGCAGCAGATCGCGCGCCTGGGCGTCGCGCAGCAGAGCAGTGCATTGTTCAGTGACCTCCTAAAGGCCGGGCAGACCGAGACCGCCCAGCCCGCCGGTCACTGGACCCATCTTCTCGTTCGCAAGCTTGCCGACCGCCTCGTGGGCGTCGCGGACGGCAGCGATGATCAGATCCTGCAAGGTCTCGACGTCGTCCGGATCGACGACCTTCGGGTCGATGGCGATGGCGGTGAGCTCACCGCCGCCGGTGAGGGTGGCGGTCACGAGCCCGCCGCCGGCGGTGCCGGTGACCTCGGCCGCGGCGAGTTCGGCTTGCGCGGCCTCGAGCTCTTGCTGCATCTTCTGGGCCTGCTTCATCAGCTGCTGCATGTTGGGCTGTCCACCGAACTGTTGCCCGCCTCGCTGTGCCACTGCGCCTCCGTTGATCGATACGCCTCTGAACTGTAATCGGCGCAGGTGGGCTACCCGTCGATGCGGCGAGCGCCCAATTCGTCCTGAAGCAGCCGCATCGCCTCGGCCTCCGCGTCGGCGGGTGCCGTCGCGGCTGGTAGCGACGGCTCGTAGTCAGGGTCGTCGCGTGGATCGGGCTCGGGCGGCGGCGCAGCTGCGGTGCGCGATGCGCCGCCGGCGGGAGCGGCGGCCGGCTTGACGACAACGCTCCAGCTGCCGCCCACCACCTTCGTCAGCCCCTCCGCGATGGCGGCGACATTGCGCTCCTCGGCCAGTCGTTTGGCCAGGCTGCCGGGCACTGCGAGGGTCACCGTGTTGCCGGCCGCCTCGACGATCTGCGAACGCTCGAGCAGCGCACGAATCGTCTTGCTGCCGGCCTCGATGACGTTGAGTACCTCCGGCCACAGGCCGCGCAGCGCGCCCGCGTCCAGCGCACCTGGTTCGGATTTGGCGGGCGGTGGCGGCTGCTGTGGCTGCTGTGGCTGCTGTGCCTGTGGCTGTGGCGCGGGCTGCTTCGCTGGCTCGGGCTCCGGCGCGGGCTGCTGCGCCGGCTCGGGCTCCGGCGCGGCGGCCTCCTCCTTGGGCTCGGCCGCGGTGGGGGCGGTGCCGGTCGCGCTGAGCCGTCGCTCCAACCGCTCGAGCCGTTGCAGCACCGCGGCCGCATCGGTCGTGGCGTCCGGCAGCATCATCCGGGCGCAGAGCAGCTCCAGCACGAGACGCGGCGCAGTCGTCCCGCGCATCTCGATCAGCGCCGTGTGCACGATCTCCGCGTACCGGGTCAGCGTGCCGGCGCCGAGCCGAGCCGCCTGGTCGGCCATCCGGGTGAGTTGATCCTGCGGCACGTCGACCAGGCCACGCTCGCCGGCGTCCGGGACGGCGTCGAGCAGCATCAGGTCGCGGAACCGCTCGAGCAGATCGACCGAGAAGCGGCGCGGGTCGTGCCCTCCCTCGGCCACACGGTCGACCGTCCCGTAGACCGCAGCGGCGTCGCCTGCCGCCAGCGCGTCGACCATGTCGTCGAGCAACGCGTCGTCGGTGATGCCGAGCAGCGCGACCGCGTTGGCGTATGTGACGCCCTCCGGACCTGCACCGGCGAACAGCTGGTCGAGGATCGACAGCGAGTCACGCGCGGAGCCGCCGCCGGCGCGCACGACAAGCGGCAATACGGCCGGCTCGACGGCCATCCGCTCGGCTGCGCAGACCGTCTCGAGATGCGCACGCATCACGCCCGGGGCGATCAGCCGGAACGGGTAGTGGTGGGTGCGCGACCGGATGGTGGTGAGCACCTTCTCCGGCTCGGTGGTGGCGAACACGAATACCAAGAAGCCCGGAGGCTCTTCGACGAGCTTGAGCAGAGCGTTGAACGCCTGCGTCGTCACCATGTGCGCCTCGTCGACGATGTAGACCTTGAACCGGTCGCGGACGGGCGCGAAGAACGCGCGCTCGCGCAGATCGCGGGCATCGTCGACGCCGTTGTGGCTGGCGGCGTCGATCTCGATCACGTCGATCGAACCAGGGCCGTTCGGGGCGAGTTCGCGGCACGAGTCGCAGACCCCGCACGGCTCAGGCGTCGGGCCCTGCGCGCAGTTCAGGCTGCGCGCGAGGATACGTGCGCTCGAGGTCTTGCCGCAGCCGCGCGGGCCGGAGAACAGATAGGCGTGGTTGATCCGCCCCGCGGCGAGCGCGTGCCGCAGTGGGACGGTGACGTGATCCTGGCCGATGACGTCGGCGAAAGTGGCAGAACGGTACTTGCGATAGAGCGCGAGATTGCCGGAATCGGAGGCAACGGGATCGATCGGCGTTGCCTGCTCGCTCACGCCACGACCCTAACGAGCGCCGCTGACACCCGCCACGGTGGGCGGTTGGCTGAGCGGCCGGGATTCGGAAGGACCCCCGCGCACCCGCACTGAAGGATCAGCCCTGCTTATCCTTGCCGCCCGTAGCTGACCAAAGGACCCCCCGCGCACCCGCCAGAGCCTGCTTATCCTTGCTGCCTTCCGGCCCTGGGGAGGTTCACAGGGTATGCGCCACACGGGGGGTCGGCCGCCCAGTCTACGTACTCCCGATGATCAAGCAGAAACTCGACCCATAGCCAACATTCGTGCTTGATCATCGTGTGAGAGCGGGGACGGGCCGGCGCCGCCGCATCGGAGTTGTCCACAACCTCGCACGCGGCGCGCGCGACGCGCGGACGATGTGCCGGTGCACGTTGACGACGTCGTCCCGCTGCTTGATCCGACCGCGCCGCCACGCGTCATGAGCCGGCACACCGCGAACCGTCTCGGCTACTCGGACGCGGCAATACGGCATCAAGTGGACAAGGGGCATTGGCGACGGGTCCTGCCCCACACCTACCTCACGAGCGACACGTTGACCTGGGCGGACAGGCTGTGGGCGGCCACGACCTACGCAGGCGAGGACGCGATGCTCAGCGGCGCTGCAGCGCTGTGCGACCTCGGCCTGGTTTCGGTGCGCAGGCCGGCGGTCTTACTCGTACTCGTCCCGACCCCCCGAGATCCGCGCGATTGCGGCTGGGTACGGGTACGCCCGTCGGCACGCCCGGTGTATCCCGCGATGCGGGCAGGCCCGCCGCGCGCGAGCGAGGCCCGGGCTGTCGCCGACCTCGCGCTCGAGCGACCGCGGCTCGACGATGTCCGAGCCTTGGTCGCCGAAGCGGTGCGGCTGAAGCTCTGCACCGTGGACGAGCTCGCCGCGGAATTGCGCCACGGCCCGCGACGAGGCAGCGCCCATCTGCGGCAGGCAATCGACGAGGTCGGCGGTGGCGCATGGTCGGCGCCGGAGGCGCGAGCGGCGACTTTGCTTCGGCGCGCCGGCATCCCGCCGTTCGAACAAAACGTCCGGGTCGATCTCTCCGACGCAAGCTTTGTCATCGTCGACTTCATCTGGCGGGCGCTGCGGGCAGTACTCGAGATCGACAGCGACACCCATCATGCCCTCGCCGGCGACGCGGACGGGACGAGCGACCGCCACCTGCGCTTGGAGACGGACGGTTACAGCGTCATCCATCGAACCCCACGCCTGGTCGTCAAGCAGCCGGCGTTGTTCGTCAACGGAGTCCAGAGGTGGCTGGAAAACCGTGCCCGGCTGCTTGCAGCGTGACATTCCGCCGATGATCAAGCAGAAACCCGACCCATAGCCCACATTCGTGCTTGATCATCGGGAGGAGTGGTCCTGTGAGTGCGGCGGTCAACCCGCGCGGCGGCACCCGTATCCTCGTCCGCGGAGGATTCGCCTAGTGGCCTAGGGCGCACGATTGGAAATCGTGTTGGGGGAGACCCCTCGCGGGTTCAAATCCCGCATCCTCCGCCACGCAGAACGATTGCGACGATTGCGGGGTGCTCGGTGGCGCTGTTCCGCCGCAAGAACAGGGACAGTCTCGATCCGCAGTACCTCCTCGAGCAGGCCCAGGCCGCGACGCCGCCCGCCGCCTGGACCGGCGGCGGGTTCCACTTCACCGTCGAGGACGTCTTCACCATCACCGGGCGCGGCACCGTGGTCACCGGCCGCATCGCGTCCGGCTCGGTCACGAAAGGCGACACCGTGCGCCAGACCCGTCCGGACGGCAGCGCCCGTGACGTCACGATCACCGGCATCGAGATGTTCCGCAGGACGACGGACACCGCGAATGCCGGCGACAACGTGGGGCTGCTACTGCGGAACCTCGGCCGCGACGACATCGGCCGCGGCGACGTCCTGAGCTCGTGACCGCCGCCGCTCGGCGCGCACCGGCGTGAGCGGCACGGCGAGCACCGGGCAGATCGCCACCAGCGCGAAGCCGAGCGCGTAGCGCGAATCGCCGATCGCGGCCGCCAGCGCCGGAGCGGTTGCCACCGCAGCCAGGTTCTGGACGGTGTTCTGCAGGCCCAGCGCGCGCCCCGCCCACTCGTGCCCGGCGAACTCGGCCACCGAGGTATAGGCCAGTCCGTTGTCAGCCACCGTTACAACGGCGGCGAGCGCGAAACCGAAGACGACGAACCACTGCCCGGTCGCCGCACCGATCGCGATGACAACCATGAGCGTCGCGCTGGCGACCGCAAGCTGCCGCATCGGCACCAGTCGGGAGCCCACCCGATCCGACCAGACGCCGGTCACGACTCGGCCGAGCGCCCCGGCGACGAGGAATCCGAACACCGCCCGGCCGGCGACGGTCGGGTCCCAGTCGCGCTGCCCGACGAGATACACGAGGGTGAACGTCGCGACCGCGAACTGCGGCACGACGAGCATCGCGCTCGTGAGGTGCACGCGCGCCAGATCGGCCGAGCCGCGGTACGGGGAGCGCGCCGGGAGCGCCCCGGCCGGGCGGGACGGACGCGGCGGGTCGGCGACGAGCAGCCACACGAGGAACGCGGCGACCGCGCACAGCCCGGCGGGGAACAGCAGCGCGAGATGAACGCCCGCCGAACGCGCCAGTGGTGGCAGCCCCAGCGCGGCGAGCGCGACACCGACCGGCTGCGCGGTCTGCCTCGTCCCCATCGCGAGGCCGCGTTCGGTGATCGGGAACCAGCCCATCACCACCCGACCGCTGGCCGCGTTCACCGACGCCGCGAACGCCCCGGCAACCACGAACAACACGCCCGCGGCGACGACACCGGGCACCGCCGCGGCCACGAACACGAGACCCGCCGCGCAGGCGACGCCGCTCACGATGACGACCCGCTCGCCGTACCGATCGGCCGCTGCGCCCCAGGCGACCAGCGTCAACGTCAGCCCGACCATCGGCGCCGCGACGAGCAGACTGCCGGCGAACAGGCTCACCCCGTCGTCGCGCAACGCCGGCAGCAGCATCGGGATGCCGTACAGGAACGTGCAGGTCGCCGCCTGTGCGAACGTGCCGACGGCGAGGATCGTCCAGCGCCTCCGCTCACTCATGCACGAACGCCGCGACCTCGTCCGCGAAGCGCTCCGCGCTGCGCCGGTGCGGCTCGTGACCACCGCTCGGGAACACCACGAGTCGGCTCGCCGGCGTGACGGCGACGTGCGCCCGCGCGTGCGACAGCGGGATGACGGGGTCGGTCTCGTTCCAGATCAGCAGCATCGGCACCTTGTCGGCGAAGGCGCGCATCTCCCGCGATGCGGCGCGCTGGCCGGACGGCGCGATCACGCCACGCAGCGACGCGAAGAACGAGGTTTGGCCGGCATCGGAGCCGAGCGCCCGGGCCGCGCGGCGAAGATTCGCGATGTTGTCGGGCGTGAGGCGCAGCGCCTTGTGCAACCCGGGCCGGCCGTACACCCGGCGCAGTGGCGGACGCAGCGCCGCGCGCAGCAGCGTCGGGGCCACCGGGAGTGCCGCGGCCCGCAGCACCGGATGCACCTCACGGCCCAACCCGCCCGCGGCGACGAGCACGACCCGCTCGACCCGTTCGGGGTGCTGTGCGCCGAAGTAGATGGCGATCGCGCCGCCGAAGGAATGCCCGCACAACGTCGCCGCCGGCAGGTCCATCGCGTCCATGAAGGCCAGGAGCGAGTTGGCGAAATCGCTCAGCAAATACGCGCAGTTCGGTTTGTCGGACTCGCCATGACCGAGCAGATCGACGGCCAATACCCGCACGCCGTGGGCGGCGAGCGGTCCGATGGCCCGATCCCACGTGTCGCCGTCGGAGGCGAGCCCGTGCAGCAGCAGGACGGGCGGGCCGTCCGGCGGCCCGGCCTCCTGGTAGGCGATTACATGCTCGCCCGCCAGCGCCGTCTTGCGAACCGAGGGCATCCCCACACAGAAAACGCTACGACAGGACAGTCGGCGCGGCGGGGCTGAGACGCTGGGTGTGACGGACGGACTACGCCGCGCGGCGCCGCCGCTTCGACGCCGGCTTGGCGTGCTCGACGCGGGCGGCCGCCACGGTCTCGGAACTCAACCCGAGAATGGACAGCAGCATTCGGCAGTCGTCGACGTCCAGCGCGCTACCGGCAACCACCCAAACTGCGCTGCGCTCCCGCGCCGCGTGCAACCTCTCCTCGGCCTCGATGCGGGCCAGGTCTGCTTGCGAGATTGGTGTGCCGTCGACCGACAAGGTCCCGATGCGCGCAGTCATGGCAGCACCATTCCCGATGCAACCGACAAAATAACGAACGGCCGGGGAAGACTGTTAGCCCTGCACGGTCAACACGAGCATCGCCGTGTCGTCGATCGATTCGCCGGGCGCCTCACCGAGCAGCTGCGACATCCAACCCGGTCCCGCAGCCCGGCCGCGCACACAGTCCTGCACTGCGCGGAGCAACTCGTCCATGCCCAGGGTGGCAGACAGTTCGTCGACCGCGTACGCGTCGAGCAGCCCGTCCGTATAGAGCACGACGGACGACCCGGCCGGGGTCGCGAGCCGGTTCTCGGGCCAGCCGGTGGCCGGGACGTCCGGCACGCTGACGCCGAGCGGCGGGCCGACCCCGAGCTCGGGATACGAGCAGGCGCCGTCCACGCACACGATCGGCGGCGGATGGCCGGCCGAGCGCACGGTGGCGGAATCCCCCTCGAGCGTCATGTCGCAGACCGTTACGTACCGGCGGTGCGCGTCCGGCTCCGCATCGAGCAGCCGGGCCAGCGTGGGCAGCACGTCCGCGTCCGCAGTGCCGGCCAGCACCAGCGTGCGCCAGGCGACGCGCAGGTGGACGCCGAGCGCCGCCTCGTCGGGACCGTGTCCCATGACGTCGCCTATGACGGCGCGCACCCGTCCGTCACCGGTCTGCACGACGTCGAAGAAGTCGCCGCCGAGCACCGCGTGGTCGCGGCCCGGTTGGTAGTAGGTCAAGCAGCTGACCCCTGCCTCGTCCAGCATCGGGGTGGGCAGCAGGCCGCGTTCAAGGCGCGCCTTCTCGGTCGCGCTCATCCGCACCGCACGCAGTTGCTCGTGCGCGCGATGGACGCGCCCGCGCTCTACGGCGTAGCGGATCGAGCGTTCGAGCAACTCCCCGGAGAGAGAGTGCTTGGTCAGGAAGTCCTGGGCGCCGGCCGCGACCGCCTCGACACCGTCGCGCTCGTCGCGTCCGGTCAGGACGATCACCGGGATCTGCGGCGCGGTCTCGACCAGCTTGTGGATCGCGGCGTATCCGTCCGCGTCAGGAAGGTTGAGGCCGAGGAGCACGCAGCGCGGCCCGGAGTCGAACGCGGCCAGCGCGTCGCTGAGCGTCTGCACCCAAATGACGGCGTCGTCGCCGATCCCGGCCTCGACGAGGCAGCTCCGGACGCGCTTCACCGCCTGCTCGTCGTCGTCCACGAGCAGGATCGGCGTTGCCGCAATTGGTCGCACGCCGGCGCCGCGCTGGACCACTGTTGCGCGCCTCCTAAACAGGGCACAACGACACTACTCGCCAGTTCACTCGCAGGTCTCGTCGCAGGCGTCCGCAGGTTCGGCGCACGCGGCATCGACCAGGTCGGCCACCTTGCGCGCGATGCTGCCGAGGGCGTCGACCTGTTCGGCGCTGAGCTCGTCGAACAAGTACCGGCGTACGGATTCGACGTGTAGCGGCGCCGCGGCCACCACGGTCTCGCGCCCCTTGTCGGTGAGAAGGATGAAGGCGCCGCGCCGGTCCTCGGTGCAGAACGAGCGCTCGACGAGGCCCCGCTGCTGCATCCGGGTGAGCTGGTGCGAGAGCCGGCTCTTCTCCCAGCCCAGGGCGCGGGCGAGTTCGAGTACCCGCATCCTGGAGTCCACGTGCTCGCTGAGCTGGACGAGCACCGAGTAGTCGGCGATCGAGATGCCGGACTGCTGCTGCATCTCGCGGTTCAGCTTCGCGGCGAGCTTCGCGTTCATGTCCAGGTAGGCGCGCCACGCGGTCTGCTCGCGCGCCGTCAACCAGCGCGCAGCCGCGACCGTGGCCTCGTTCATGTGACCATCATACCGGAATAGTTGACACATCATCCGCATTGTGCCTACCGTCAAGTTGATAGCTCAACCAAATACCCAGGAGGACATAATGACCGCTACGGCCACCGACTTCAGGACCCTGACCGGCACCTACACCGTCGATCTCGCGCACAGCCGCTTCGGCTTCGTCGCCCGGCACGCGATGGTCACCAAGGTGCGCGGCGCCTTCAACGAGTTCGACGGGACGGCCGTCATCGACGGCGACAACCCCGGCAACTCGTCGGTGGACGTGACGCTCGCCGTCGCCAGCATCGACACGCGCAACGCGCAGCGCGACCAGCACCTGCGTACCAACGACTTCCTGGACGCCGAGCGGTACCCGGCGATCACCTTCAAGTCGACCGCGGTCAGCCACGTCGCGGGCAACGAGTTCGAGGTGACCGGTGACCTCACCATCAAGGACGTCACCAAGTCCGTCAGCTTCCCGCTCGAGTTCCAGGGCGCGGTGAAGGACCCCTTCGGCAACGACCGGATCGGCTTCGAGGGCGACGTCGTCATCAACCGTCGCGACTGGGGCGTCAACTGGAACGCCGCGCTCGAGACCGGCGGCGTGCTCGTCAGCGAAAAGGTGACGCTGGAGTTCGAGATCTCGGCCATCAAGACTGCCTAACCACGCCCGACTTGTCCGCCCTTCAGTACGTGCACGCGTGCTGGGGGGCGGACAACTCGCTCCTGGGGGCGGCGTTCAGTCGGCGACCGGCTCGGCGGCTTGCCCGACGTCCATCGCCGTCTTGAGGACGTCTTCCCCCTCGTTCATCATCCCGCCGGCCTGCCGCGTGACTGCGTCAATCGGATGCCCGGTGACGAGGGCGCCTGCCGCATCGATGGTGGTGTCCACCGGGTTGACCACGCTCGCGATCGCGTCGCCGGCCAGCTCGCTGCCGCTGCGGTAGTTCGGGGCGGGCACCCTGTGCACGTAGCCGCCGTCTGCGATGCGCGCCAGGTTGCCGAGCGATTCGGGATCCTTGTAGTACTCGGAGTGCCCGCTCGCGCGGCCGACGCTGAAGTGCTGCGCGCCGAAGTCGCTCTCCTCGGGATTGTTGCCGGTCATCGGATCCGGCGTGAACCGGTGCTCCACCGGCACCGGCCCCAGGATCGGATCGTCTTCGGCTGCGCCGTCCCAGACATGCGAGGGGTCGACGCCGAGATCGCTCGCATGGTTGACACCGACGCCCGGCGAGCCGATGAACGCCACGTCGTCGGCCTGGGCACCCTGTGTCATCGCCTTGCCGAGGATGTAGCTGCCGTAGCTGTGCCCAATGGCGGCGAGATGCCCCGGGTCGCCGCTGGCCTCGGTGTGTGCCGCTCGCAGGCCGTTGATATCGGACACGAGTTTCGGCGATGCCGCGTTCGCCCAGGAGTCACTGGCCGCATCCGGAAGTGTCGGCGGCTCGCGTCCGTCCAGCCACACGACGACAGCCTTCGACTGACCCGACATCGCGTGATAGAGGGAGTTGGCGTCCGCGCCGAGCCCGCCACCCAGCTTGGTCATGTTGCTGCCGGTGCCGGGCACCATCACCGCGGTATTCGCCGCGGTGTCCGGGTTGCCGTAGCTGATCGCGACCGACGGATGCCCGTCGTTGGTGTTCACCCCGTTGGGTTCGTAGGCGAGCAAGTAGCGCGGCGGCCCGCCGGGACCAGGATTGAGGTAGCGGTTCAGCAGTGCCTCGTCGTCTTCGACTTCGGCACGCAGCGCTCCGGCAACGGAGCCGGTCGGATCCTGCTGCTCGGCGACCGTGATCTCACGTTTCAGACTGGCGGTGTGCTCTTCAACTCGGCGGCGGTTCGCGACGTCGAGCACGCCTGCCGGCAGGCCCCTCAACCGGCCCAAGGTCTGATAGTTGTGCTCGATCAGATACCGCTGCTGCGCCGGGGTGAGGCTGGCCCACCACTTCGCCACCTTCCTCGGATCAGTGCCGACCGGCAGCGGCTTGGTCGGCTCACCCGCCTCCTGCAGGGCCGCTGGAGGGACATAGCCGAGATCGGACATGGACTTTGTCGCCGTGGCCAATGACTGCTCGTAAGCCGAGACCGCCTTCGTAGTCGACGTGCCGTAGCTGCGTACCGTCGCGACGGCGTCATGCAGGTAGCCCGCGCGGATGTCCTGCCGGTCCGCGAGCGACTCAGCGTGGCCGGTGACCTGCACGTCCGAGTCATAGCCCGATTCGATCTTGGCGAGTGCGCTGTCGAGATCGCGTACGTTGCCGTCGACCGACTCGGTCGCGCCGGCCAGCTCCTCGGCCACCGCCGAGAGCACCTTCGCGATCTTCGGCAACTTGTCGGACGCGTCGGCGAGCGACGTGCTCGTTCGTTTGGCCTCCGCGTTGTAGTCGATCGGCGCCGCACCCTGGACGGTGTAGCCATCACGGGCGTACTGCGTGGCCTGCGCATCGGCGTGGGATGCGTCCTTGGTGTCGCCACCGGCCCGATAGAAGGCAGCGGCGAGCTCCTCGATCTGGTCGGGGTCGCCGGCGCGGAGTTGATCGAGCTGCGCCCACGGGTCGACCCCGGCGGCGGCGGTCAGCTGTGCGCGGTCGAACACCGGGGGCTCCATCGGACGGCGACAGGTACCCGCAGTGTGTTGGCCGGTCCGGTGCGCAGTAATCCCTCAATCGAGGGGAGCCATGCCTACGGATCGGCGGGTACCTCGGACCTCGACATTCTCAGCAGCGCGATGCGCCGCCGTCTTGCCGAGCCGTGCACACCTGTTGACCTTGGCTGCACAACCCGTCAGCCGAGCTCGGCGTCGCCGCCTTTGACGCTCTCGTACAGCGCGGTGCCCTTCCAGTTCAGCTCGATGCCGCCGCCCGTGGTGCCGCGCGGCAGCACGGTGATGTCGCCGGCGTCGGGCCGCACGAGGCTCGACCAGTCCGCCGAGGCGACCGGGCCGACCGCGCCGGTCTGCAGGTCGACGAGCCGGCAGCCCGCCTGCACGAGGGCCGCGTGCACCTGGTCGGACGGCGCCGGCCGCGGCGGCAGCCGGTACTGCCGCTCGACGTAGGCGTTGGCGTCGCCTTCCTCCTCGTTCGCAGTCTCGTGCACGAGGGTCGCGCCGTCGGGCAGCGGCACCTTGTCGAGGACGGCCTTGAGCGTGGCCACCGAGTGGGTCGAGTGGTCGGACGAGTGGCCGTTCACCGCGATGATCACTCCAATGACGACGGCGACCACCACGGCGGCCGCACCGAGAACGACGAGGACGAGTGGGCGGCGGCGCGTTACAGGTGGTCCCAAACCCACTTCGCACCCGACTCGACGGTGTCCACCGCGTCCTCTCCGGTGTTGATGATGTCCTTGCCCTCGCTCACCGTGCCGTCCCAGAGTCGCTCGGCCGCGTCGATCGGATGGCCGGTGAGCAGGTCGCCTGCGGTGTCGAGCGTAGTGTCGATCGGATTCACGCCGGTGGCGATCAGGTCGCCCGGCAGTTCGGGCAGGCCGCGATAGTTCGGCGCCGGCACCCGGTCGACGGACGTGTAGTCGCCGTCCGCGATCCGAGCCATGTTCCGCAGCGACTCGCTGTTCGCCTTGTAGTACTCCGAGTGCCCGCTCGAGCCAGCGACGCTGAAGTGCTGCGCACCGAAGTCGCTGTCCTCCGGGTTGTTTCCGGTGAGCGGATCAGGTGTGAAGCGCTTCTCGGTCCACAGGATCGGGTCGTCCTCGGCGGCGCCGTCCCACACGTGCGACGGGTCGACGCCGAGGTCGCCGGCGGAATTGACGCCGACCCCGGGCGAGCCCACGAACACCACGTCGTCCGCAGGCGCACCCTCGGTCATCGCCTTGCCGACGATGTAGCTGCCGTAGCTGTGCCCGATGACTGTCACGTGTCCCGCATCGCCGCTCGCCGCGGTGTGCGCCGCGCGCAATCCGCCGAGGTCGGCGACCAGGTTGGGTGCCGACTCCTCGGCCCACTTGTCCTCTGCGGCATCCGGGATGATCGACTGCGGCTCCGGCCCGTCGAGCCATACGACGACGGCCTTGGACGGGCTGGACATCGTGTTGTACAGGTCGCGTCCGTCGGCGCCGACACCGCTGAGCTTGCTCGCGTTGTTGGTCGTGCCGGGGACGACGACACCGACGTTGTCGGCCGCGTCCGGGTTGCCGTAGCTGATCGCCACCCCCGTCTGGCCCTCCTTGCCGTGCGGGTCGAAGGCGAGGACGTAGATGTCGGTCGGCGGCTGCCCCGGTCCGGCCTTGTTGATCTCGTTCAGGATCCCGTTGTCGTCCGCAAGCCGGCTCTGCAGCGCCTTGAGCTCGGATCCGTCCGGGTCGAGGGACGGGTCGGCCTGCAGCGCCGCGATCTGATGCTCGAGGCTCGTCTTGTCGTCCGCGATGCGATGCCGGTTCGCGGTGTCCAGCACCGGCGCGGGCAGGCCGCGCAGTTGGCCGAGGATCTCGTAGTCGTGGTCGATCAGATACTCCTGCTGAGCGGGAGTGAGCCCAGCCCACCACGTCGCCACCGTCTTCGGATCGCTGCCGACCGGCAGCGGGGCCGTCACCTGCTCGCCCGCTTCGCGGAGCGCGAGCGGGGCCAGGTAGCCGAGATCGGCCATCGACTTGGTTGCGCGCGCGAGTGAGTGCTCGTAGTCCATGACGACCCCATTGGTCGTCTTGCCGTAGCTCTGAACCTTCGCCACCGCGTCCTTGAAGTACCCGTCGCGCACCGACTGCTGGTCCTCAGGTGGCAGGTGATGCCCGGTCGTCCGCATGAACGAGTCGTACTGGTCCTCGATCGAGTTCAGCTCAGAATCGAGGTTCGCGATCTCACCCCTCGCGGACTTGGTGGCGTCGGCGAGGTCGTCCGCCACGGACGAGAGCAGCGTCGCGATCTTGGGCAGCTTGTCCGACGCGTCCGACAGCGACGCGCTCGTGCGGCGCGCCTCGGCGTTGTAGTCCAGCGGTGCGCCGCCATTGACGTGGTATCCGTCGCTGGCGTACTGCCTCGCCCGGGCGTCACTGGCCGTGGCATCGCGGGTATCGCCGGCAGCGCGGTAGAAGGCATCGGCCAGTTCCTCGATCTGGTCGGGGTCGCCGGAGTTCAGCTGGGTGAGCAGCTTCCAGGGGTCCACCTCGGCAGCGGCGACCAGTTGCGCCCGATCGAAAACGGCCATCGGCCCAACTCTCCCGCCAGTGATCAGGTCGACGAATTGTGTCGTCCGTAGCGAAAGGTCCGCAACTGCCGCGTCAAGAAGTGCCTACCTTGTCCGGTTAGGCTCGCTTTGGGCGGTACGCGAGCTGTCGGGTTCGGAAGGGGTGCTGATCTTTGGCTGCAGAGGATGGGCTGCCGACGGACCGTGTTGTCGCGGGGCGTTACCGGCTCGAAAGCAGCCTCGGCCGGGGCGGCATGGGGGTGGTCTGGCAGGCCGTCGACACGCTCATCGAGCGCGCGGTTGCGATCAAGGAGCTGCGCGCGCCCGACGGGGCCACCGATGCCGAACGAGCCGCATTCGTCGAACGCGCGCTTCGCGAGGCCCGGCACGCCGGTCAGCTCAACCACCCCAACGTGGTGGGCGTGCACGACGTCGTCTCACCCACTGGTGCGGACGATGCGGTCTACATCGTCATGGAACTCGTGCGGGCCCCGAGCCTCGCCGATCTGCTCGACCGCCACGGACCGTTGCCTGCCGCACGCGCTGCTGCGGTCGGGCTGGGCATCCTCGACGCCCTTGACGCGGCACACGCGCGCGGCATCGTGCACCGCGACGTCAAGCCGGCGAACGTCCTCGTCGGCGACGGCGATCGCGTCAAACTCACCGACTTCGGCATTGCGCTGGCTGCCGCCGACAACCGGCTTACGCGCAGCGGCGTGATCGGTACGCAGGCCTATCTCGCCCCGGAGTGCTTCGACGCCCGCGAGGCGGGACCCGCCGCCGACCTCTGGGCACTCGGGGCGACGCTCTTCCACGCCGTGGCCGGCCGGGCGCCGTTCGACCGCGACACCACCACTGCGACGCTGCGCGCCATCCTGTTCGAGGACGTGCCCGCCCCGCCCGGTGAACCGGGCCTCGCGCAGGCGATCACCGGATTGCTCACTCGCCCGGTCGACCAACGCCTGAGCAGCGCCGCAGTGCGGCAACTGCTCCAGCCCGTGGCCGCGGCCGGCGTCACCCCGGCGCCCGTCGACAACCCCGACCAGGCGCCCGTCGACAACCCCGACCAGGCGCCTTGGGAGGCGCACGCAACCACGCTGCACCACGTCGCGCCGGTAGCTCCGCCGCCACCACCGACCACGGCGCCGGCGCAGTTCAGCGGCGCTCCCACCCAGCCGCCCGGCTACTACCCGCCGTCGGCTCCGCCGCCGATGCCCGGCCCGGTTGCGCAGCCTTGGGGTGGCCCGCCGCCGCAGCAGCGCCGGCGCGCTCCGTGGTTGATCGCGGCCGTCGTGCTGATCGCCGGCGCGGTCGCGCTCGTGCTCGTCCTGACGCTGGCCGGCGGTGGCGACGACAACCAGCAGGCGGGAGGCACCGGCCCGGGCGGCGGCACAACCGTTTCCGGGGTACCACCGAAAGGCACCCCGGCCCGCGAGGCGCTCGATACTGCGGGCAGGTTCTTCCTGCACGCCTCGGTCGGCAACTACGCGAGCGCGCTGGACCTGTCGGTCGGATCCGCCCACCTCGCGGTGCAGAGCGCGCAGGCCGGGCACAAGCTGATGAACGGCGGCGAGGGCGACTTCGCGATCATCGACCTCAAACCCCAGACGGTCGAGATCACCGGCGCGCGCGCCAGGGTCACGGTCACCTTTGAATTCGCGACCGCCCCGTCGGCGGACGCGTTGTTCCAGCTCGAGAAATCCGCCGGTAGCTGGAAGGTGTCCAGGCTGCCTTTCCAGATGCTGCGCAGCTGAGCAGACGTCTCGCGAAGTGAGGAGGGGTACGCACACGTGTCGACGACGTTCCTGCGCCTGACGGTGCGCGACGAAGGCGACGACCGCGACGTCGAGGTCGCCATCGATCCGGCCGCGAGCGTCGCGTCGCTCATCGATGCGCTGCCGGTCCGGGTGAACGGACGGGCGTGCTATGTGGGTCAGACGCCGCTGAATCCGCGGGCGACCGTGGCCCAGAGTCGGCTGGTGCCCGGCGCGGTGGTCAGCGTGGGCGCGCCCGGCCCGCTCACGCGCGTGGTCTCCGGCGACGAAATAGGCAAGCTACGCGTCGTCGCCGGCCCGGATGCGGGTCAGGCGTTCTCGTTGGGTCCGGGCCGCCATCGGGTCGCCCGCGACTCGACGGCGCCGGTCGCGCTGCGCGACGGAGAGATCTCCCGGCGCGAACACGCCTGGATCGAGGTTGCGCCGGACGGCCGTGCCGGGGTCGTGGACTCCGGCTCGACCAACGGCACGTTCATCGACGGCGTGCGCGTGACGGGCGGCGAGTTGCATCCGACGAGCACGGTGCGCATCGGCTCCGACGTGCTGCAGTGGAGTCCGACCGCGGTCGGCGCGCTGCGCGCGACGCGCGCGGCAGACGGACGGCTGGATTTCGACCGCGCCTACTCGACGGTGCCCGACGTGTCGCCGCTCGAGGTCACCATGCCGACGCGCCAGGCGTCGCACAGCAGTCAGGCAGCCGCTGCGGTGACGGCGCTGCTGACGGTCGTGGCAAGTGTGATCGTCGCGGTCGTCACGAAGCGCCCGATCGTCCTGCTGGCCAGCGCGGCCGGCGTGATCGGCTTCGCGGTGGCACGCCTGATCGACCGGAAGCAACGCGGGCAGCGCGACGATGAATACGCAGCGGCGTGCGGTCGGATCGACGGTCAGATCCAGGCCCACCTGGCCAACGAGTGGGCGGTGCGCCGCCAGTTGGCGCCCGGCCCGGACGAGGTCGCCGCGACGGTCACCGGAACGCGGCCGGATCTGTGGGCCCGGCGAATCGACAGCCCACACGGCCTGACGGTCCGGGTCGGGACGGCCGATCAGACCGCAGCCGTGACGGTGCGGGGTGAGGCGTGGCCCGGGTTCGCGCCGCCGACGCTGGCCGGGGCGCCCGCGGTGGTCGACCTGCGCACGACCGGCGTGCTCGGCGTCATCGGCGCCGACCGAGACGTGCAGGACGTGCTGCGCTGGTTGTTGATTCAGCTGGCCACCCATCGCGGTCCGGACGACCTGCGCATCGTGGTGATGGCTGCGGACGCCCGCAACGAGCTGCTCTGGTCGCAGTGGTTGCCGCAGGTCGACGCGGGCGCAACGGCGCCGATGCCGTGCCGGATCGGCAATACCCCGCAGACGCGAGCGGCACGTGTCGAGGAGCTCCGTAACCTCATCGCCGCGCGACAACGTGAGCGCGGCGAGGCGCGCGTCGACAGCGAGGTCGTCGTCGTCATGGACGGCGCCTTGACGCTGCGCGAGATGCCGGGCATGGACGCGATCTTGCGCGACGGGCCGGCCGCCGGCGTCTACGTGATCTGCGCCGACCGGCACGGCATGAACGAATGCCGCGGGTTGTGCGAACTCGGGCCGGAGGGACTGCGGCTGACCCGCACCCGCGGCGACTACCCGATCACCGTCGCGCCGGACCGGCTCGACGCCGACACCGCCGACCGCTTCGCGCGGTCGCTCGCCCCGATGCGCGACCGGATCACCTTCGCCGCGGCGCAGAACGCGATCCCGGGCAAGGTGCGACTGCTGGATCTGCTCCGGATCGTCACGCCGACGGCGGATGACGTAATTGCGCAGTGGCGGCAGCAGGACGGGCCGCGGACCCGGGTGATCCTCGGTGCCGACGCGACCGGTCCGGTCTACGTCGACCTGGCCGGGCAGGGCCCGCACACGATGTTGGGCGGCGCGACCGGTGCCGGCAAGAGCGTCCTGATGCAGACCCTCGTGACGTCGCTGCTGCTCGCCAACCGTCCCGACGAACTGAACCTCGTGCTGGTCGACTTCAAGGGCGGCAGCGCCTTCCTGCCGTTCGAGAACTGCCCGCACGTCGTCTCGCTGATCCGGTCTACCGGCGAAACCGCGGCCGACGTCTTCGACGAGGCTGCTGCGGCCCGGGTGCTGGCCTCGGTGCGGGCCGAGGTCAGCCGCCGTGAGTCGGTCCTGGCCCGCTACAACGGCGAGATCGACGACTACTGGCACCGGCGCCCGAGCGACCCCGGGCTGGCTGCGTTGCCGCGCCTCGTGATGGTGTTCGACGAGTTCGCGCGAGTGCTGGAGACATCGCCGGACTTCCTCAAGGAACTCGTGAACGTGGCGGCCAAGGGGCGCTCGCTCGGCATGCACCTCGTCCTCGGCACCCAGTCGCTGCAGGGCAAGTTGTCGGCGGAGCTGAAGAACAACATCTCGCTGCGCATCAGTCTGCGCCAGAACGAGCCGGCCGAGAGCTCGGAGGTGCTCGGCGTGGCGGACGCCGCGGAGCTGCCCGGCTCGCTGCGCGGCCGCGGCATGATCGTGTGCACCACCGCCGAGAACCGCTCGCCGCAGACGTTCCAGTCGGGTTACCTGGGCGACGCGCCGCCGAACGTGTCGAACGGCGCCCCCGCGTCGGTGCGAGCCCTCGGCTGGGCCGAGCTGGGTACGCCACGTCCGGTCGAGCGGGCCGTGCGCGCGGCGGGCCCGACCGACCAAGAACTGACGATCGGCGCGATCGAACAGGCCGGGCGGCGGCTCGGCGTCTCCGCGCCGTTCCGTCCGCTGCTCCCCGCGCTGCCCGCCACGCTGCTGCTCGACGAGCTTGCCGCTCGCGCGACGAGTGCCGCGCCGGGCACGGCCGCGCCGTTCGGGCTGACCGACGAACCGGACAAGCAGGCGCAGCCGGTGGATCACCTCGATCTCGCCGGCATGGACCGACTCATGGTCGCCGGCGGGCCGCAGTCGGGCCGGACGACCTTCGTGCGCACGCTGATCACCAGCCTCGCCACTCGCTTCGGCCCGCACGAGGCGCACATCTACCTCTTCGAGCAGTACCGCGGCGGTCTTGCCGACTACGCGGAGCTCCCGCACTGCGGCGCCGTGTTCTCCCCCGCCGATCCCGATCGCCTGCGACGATTCGTCGACTGGCTGGGGCAAGAGGTCCAGCGCCGCGGCGCAGGGATGCAGGCCCCGACGGCCGCCCGCATCGTCTTCGTCGTCGACGGGTGGGAGCACTTCGAGGACCACAGCAATCCGATGTACGTCGAGACCTCGGTAGTCGCGAAGCTGCGCGAGATCATCACGACCGGGGCGCCGGTCGGGGTTCACGTCGTGGCGCTCGGCGGTCACGACATGCTCAACCACAAGCTGCCGACCTACTACAGCCGGCGTCTCCTCCTCCCGTTCCCGAAGGAGGACACCCGCCGCGCACACCTCAACTCGAAGATGACCAGCCCACCGGCGCTGCCCGGTCGAGCCGTCGATGCCGCCAGCGGCCGGCACGTCCAGATCTGCGTCAGCGGACTGCCGGCGGCCGAACTAGCCGCCCGAGTGCGCAGCGAGGTCGATCCGGCGCTCTTGCCGCAGCGCTTCCCGGCGCTGCCGGAGCGGATCAGCATCGACGAACTGACCCGACCCGACGGGCTGCCCTCACCCACCTGGATCCCGTTCGGAGTCGGCGGACCAGCTACCGGGACGATCGGCATCGACCTCTTCGGCGGCCCGCACACGTTGCTCATCTCCGGACCGGAGGGCTCCGGGCGCACCACGGCCGTGGCCGCTCTCGCGCACGGCCTGCGGCGGGTCGGCGTCGGTGTCCTCGCCCTCGCGCCGCCCGGCTCGCCGCTGACTCATCAGCTGCCCGACGACGGCGGCATTCGGATGATCACCGGATTCACCGTCAAGGACGACGAACTGCGCGCGGCGGCCGCAGAGTTCGGCGAGAACCCGTACGCCATGCTCGTCGACGACGCGAACCTGATCACAATCCTCGCCACGTCGCAGGGCTTCGGCGAGGCGCCCACGCTGCTCGAGGAGAACTCGCAGTTCGCCGCGCGCGGCCGCTGCGCGCTCGTCGTCAGTGCGGACGCCACCCCGATCCTGAGCGGGTTCGGCAGCCCACTGTCCCGCCTGGTCAACAGCATCGTCGCCGCCGGCACCCGGGTC
This sequence comes from Jatrophihabitans sp., assembly GCA_035642535.1. Lineage (GTDB taxonomy): Bacteria > Actinomycetota > Actinomycetes > Mycobacteriales > Jatrophihabitantaceae > Jatrophihabitans. Next base: position 45,500 of record DASQSE010000022.1, read on the forward strand.
TTGCTCACGCCGGCCGATCGAAGCGTCGGCGCGGCCCACAACATCAACCTCGAGCGGGATCAGTTCTTCACCAGGCCACCCGGCCGCGGCTACCTCGCCGCCGCGCAGACGACGATGCTGCTGCAGCTCGCGACGGCGAGCTGATCGGCCGAGCGGCCTGCTACGCCAGCGCAGCGAGCAACTCGTCGAGCTCGCCCTCGCGAAGCGTGCCGTCGACCGGCTCGCCGAGCTCGTCCAACCGCTCGATCGCCTCCGCCATCGCGTCCTCGTGCGCAGCCTCCCAATCGATGGGCAACGCGTGCACCGGCTGCCCGCCGCCACCGGCGACGTAACCGCGTCGCACGAATGACGCCCACGACTGGACAGCCGCATCGGAGAACTCGCCCGCCGAGTAGCTGCGAAGCACGCGGACGACGGCGTCGCGGGTCAGCAATAGCGGACCGTCCGCCGCAGCCGCCAGCTCCTGCTGCGGAACTTCGCGCAGCGACGCCATGCTCGCCACGTCGCCGGCCAATACCGCCGCTAAAGCAGTGCCGATCAGTTCCGTCACGACGGCTCCCCGTGAACCCACTTGCGTTCGATCAGCCCGCCCGGGCCGAGCGTGTCTTTGAATTCCGTCACTATCCGGCCGCTCGGATCGATCGTCTGCACATAGAGCTTGCCGTATCCCGGGTTGTTCGCCGGCGAGAAGTACTGCATCCGAAGGTTGCCGTCCGCGAGATTGATCAACTGAAAGTCCCGGCTCTTGCTCGTCGCGCCCCGGTAGAACCGATTGGCCACCGGTTGCAGATCACCTTCGAGACCCTGCCGCGCCGCGGCCTTGTCTGCGAACGGAACGATCTCGTGAACGTCTTCCTCGTTCAGGTCGTGCGGAAGGCCGCGAGCGTCCAGCCCGCCGTCGGGCCGCTCGCCGCCCCCGGCCGCGACCGGCGCGCCGCCGCCGCTCGCTGCCGGCTGCACGTTCTTGGGGAGGACGTCGCGTACCTTCTGCGCGCAGACCGCCTCAGCCTGCTTGGCCTGGTCACCGGCCATCAGCGCACTGCGCTGCGCGGCCTCCCACTCCATCCTCGCCTGATTGATCGCCTGCATGGCCTGGTTCGCCTCGGCCTGCAGCATCTCGTACTGCTGGAGGACGAACGGGTACTGCTCGGGCGGCACGACCTTCGGCAGCGCGTTCATCTGGGCGATTGCCTGGTCGTAGGCGCGCGTCGCCTGCGCACCCATCTCCTTGGCCTGGATGCCTTGCTGGAGCGCGATCTGGGATTCACGCTTCGCTGCCTCCAACTGCACCGCGTACTGCGCGAGCGCAGCCCCTGCGCCTTGGTGCGCGGTGACGAGCGCGGCCGCCCCTTCAGGGAGCTTGCCCAGCCCCTCGCGGAACACCGGTGCGAAGTCGCCCTCCATCGGCATCTCACTGCCGTAGACGGCCGTCGCGCGCAGCGTCTCGGCGTGTTGCTGCCAGTACTCGCCCTCCCGTTGCGTGTAGGTCGCCAGCGCTCGGACGTTCACCGGGTCACCGGGGACAGGGTCCCCGGCGAGCCCGAGTGCACTCCAATTGCCACCGTTCATCAGTCACGCGACCGCGACGGTCAAACCGTGCCGCCTTCGCCTTGCAGACGCTGGTCGAGGTCGACGTGCTCCTGCCCGACCCGGGTGAGGAAGCTCGACATCTTCGTCATGCCTTCCAGCATGTTCTTCGCGCCGTTGTTCCACTGATCGGTCGCGTCCCGGAACGCTCCCGACGCGAGTTGGGTGCGGAAGCCGCTGTTGGTGAGTTCGGTGATCTTGCCTTGCATCTGCTGGAGCGTGTTGGTCATTTCGCCGTGGGTTTGTTCCAACCAACCCGCAAGCCCCTGCAACTCCTGATAACTGACATTGATGTCCATGCCGTCAAATCCCTTCTGCTTCCTGCTGATCGAGGTTGACTGCGCCGGTGGCGAGATCCGAGAAATTCTTGCCCGACTTGTCGATCAAGTCGGCCAGCTTCCGCTGAGCAGAGGCCACGGCGTCGTCGAGCTCCGCCATCGCCTCCTCGATGAGACTCGAGCCGATGCCTCCCTTCTGAAGACCGGATGGCGGGCTGGCGGCGATGCTGCCGCCGACCCGGACGAGTCGCTCGGTAACCTGCTGCGCCTGCTCCGGGTCGCACGCGAACCGCGTCGCCAATCGATGCCCCTTCCGCTGTTGGCCGCGGGGACCGGGAGCCCGCGATGCGCACTGGCGCGCTCAGACCAGTCGGATCCGTCTGTTCATGAATCGCGCGCCGCGTGGCCGGCTGCTCCCGGCACCACGCTGCGCATTTCGCCGTACGCTAGCAGAGATTTGCGATCTTCATCCCGATTTATCCGATTAGCGAATCGTCAGCCTCGTTTGGGGGTTACCAGGCCGCTGTCGAAGGCGAAAACGACCGCGGCGGCGCGGTCGCGCAACTGCAACTTGGTGAAGATGTGGTTGACGTGCGTCTTGATCGTGCCCTCGCCGAGGACGAGTTCTGCGGCGATCTCAGCGTTCGTGCGGCCGGTGCCGATGAGCCCGAGCACGTCGCGCTCGCGGGCCGTGAGACTGTCGAGCGACGCCATGTCGGGCGGGGTCGGCGCCGCGCGGTAGGTCGACAAGACGCGACCCGTCACCGCGGGGTCGAGCCACGCGCCGCCCGCCGCGACGGTGCGCACCGCGCGTTGCAGGTCCTGAGCCGGCACGCCCTTGAGCAGGAACCCGGACGCGCCAGCACGGAGCGCGCCGGCCAACGCCTCGTCGTCGTCGAACGTGGTGAGGACGAGCACCGGCGGGCCATCCGGATCGCGGCGCAACTCACGCGTGGCGGTGACGCCGTCGACGGTGGGCATTCGGACGTCCATCAGGATCACGTCGGGGTGCAAGGTCGTGACGGCGGCCGGCACCATCGCACCATCGGCGCACTCACCGACGACGTCGAACCCGTGGCGATCGCGCAGGATGCCGCGCAGCCCGGCACGGACCAGCTCCTGGTCGTCGACGATGAGCACCCGGATCGGCGCCGTCACAGCGGGATCTCCGCGCTGACCAGCCACCCCGCGCCGCCCGGCCCGGCGGCACAGCGACCACCGAGTGACTCTGCGCGTTCCCGCATGCCGACCAGGCCGAGTCCGGTTCCGCGGCGCGGCGGCCCCGAGGTGTCGACGGACAGCCGTACCGCTTCGCTCGCGACCTCCACTTGGACGATCGAGGTGGCCTGCGGCGCGTGCTTGACGGCGTTGGTCAGCGCTTCCTGCAGGATCCGGTAGGTCGCGAGACCGACCGTGCCCGGCAGCGTCGCCAGGTCGCCGGTCACGTCCGCCCGGACGTCGGCGCCCGCGGCGCGGAAGCGCTCGACGAGCGCCGGCATGTCGAGGCTGCCCGGCAGCGGCGTGCTGGGATCGGACTCACCGTCGCGGCGCAGCAGGCCGACCGCGTGCCGCACCTCGTCGAGGCTCTGCCGGCCGAGACGCTCTGCCTCGTCGAGCGCGCGCGCCGCCTCGTCGCGGTCCTCGTCCAGTGCCAGGCGTGCGGAGGACACGTGCAGCAGAGACACGGTGAGGCTGTGCGCGATCACGTCGTGCAGCTCGCGGGCGATGCGACTGCGCTCCTCGGCCTGCGCGCGCTGCGCGAGCCCCGCCTGTGCCTCGCGCAGTTGGGCGAGCAGGTCGCGCTGCCGGCGTCCGAAGAAACTGGCAACCGCGCTGAAGGACGTACCGGCGATCCAGGCCACCCAGCCCGGGTCGGACTCGACGAAGATCGACTCGCAGACGAAAAGCGCCACCGACCCGGCCCAGTAGCCGATCAGGACGAGCAGCGGCGCCGACATCGCGCACCAGGCGGCGAGCACCGGCACGGCGAACCAGCCGACGTTGGACGAGGTGCCGTTGCCGAGCACCGCGACGCCCGCGGTGCTGAACGCCGCGGCCGGAACGAGATACCGGCGCGGCCCGAGGATGGCCATCGCGCCGAAGCCGAGCGCGATCACACCACCGACGGCGGCGAGCGGGAGATCGTCCAGCGCGCGGCGCACGATGCCGGCGATGACGAACAGGACGAGTGCGCCGAACACCGCCCGCCCCGCGGCGCGAGGGAGCGGTGCCGGCGTCGCCGTCAGGCTGAGCATGCTGCGTCGCAGCCTACGACGATCAGAGCGCGGCCCGGCGGGCCGCGACGGCGGTGGCCACGACGGCCAGCGCGATCACCTCGACCAGCGTGCCGGTGGGCGTACCGAGGCCGAGCCACGGCTGCCGGATCGAGGTGGTCACCCAGGTGAGCGGTAGCGCGTCACCGACGTGCTGCAACACCGAGCCCATGACGTGCGGCGGCGGCCCGCCGGCGCCGAGCAGGAAGGACGGGAAGAACAGCATCAGGCCGACCGCCTGCGCCGCGCGCGCCGACGGCAACAGCGTGCCGAGCAGCACGCCGATGCTGATGAAGGCGATCGAGCCGAACAGCAGCCCGAGCCCGACCCGGCCGACATCGTGCACCGCAGGCACGCCGTAGATCGGGGCCGCCACGGCGAGCAGAAGAACGCCGGCGAGGGCGATCGTGGCCAGGCCGAGCACCAACTCGGTCACCGCGAACGACCAGCGCGGGAAGCCCGCTGCGGCGAAGCGACGCAGCACGCCACGCTCCCGATACGCGGCCAGGTGCACCGGCAACATCACGAGCCCGGTCGCCGCGATCACGACGGTGAAGTAGGACGCGACGTACCAGTGCGCCGGGTTCTGGTGCTCGAACGCGACGTCCGGCGACGTTCCGAAGGCGCCGCCGATGATCAGCATGGTCACGATTGGGAAGACGAGCACGAAGGTGAGTACGAGCGGGTCGCGCATCGTCAGACGGAGTTCGACGCGGATCAGCCGGGTGGCGGCGGAGGTCATCGGGAGTTCACCAGCTCTCGGTCGGCAACGGTTGAGGGAGGCGCCGCGTCGAGCAGCTGCAGCAGCGCGGCTTCGAGGTCGGGCAGCACCACGTCGAGATCAGCCGGCACCTCGCCGCGATGGACGAGTTCGGCCCCGACCTCGGCGATCGAGCGACGGTCACCGTGCAGCAGCACCCGGCCCGCGACGTGGTCGACGCGCCGCACGCCCGGCAGCCGGCGCAGACCGTCGACGAGTCCGGCGTCGTGCGCGGTGAAGCTGATCCGTGCCCAGCCCGCGTGCCGCGCGACCAGGTCGGCGGGTCGGCCCTGATCCAGGATGCGGCCGCTGCGCATCGCGATCACGCGTCCGCACAGCGCCTCCGCCTCGTCGAGTTCGTGGGTCACCAACAGCACCGTGGTGCCCTCGTCCTGCAACTGCGCGACCGCGGCCCACACGTCGCGCCGGGCGGCTGGATCGAGGCCCTGCGTCAGCTCGTCCAGGACGACCAGGCGCGGCCGGTTGAGCAGCGCGAGCACCAGGAACAGCCGCTGCCGCTCGCCGCCGGACAGCGACGCGAACGCGGCGTTACGCCGGGCCGTGAGGCCGAAGCGCTCGAGCAGCTCACGCCCGTCGCGGGCCCGGCGCGTCGCGAACAGCTCGACCGCCTCGGCAACCCGCAACCGGTCCGGAAGCGCGGAGTCCTGCAGTTGGCTGCCGATCATCGTGCGCACCCGCCCGGGTTCGCAGACCGGGTCGCAGCCGAGGACGCGCAACGTGCCGGCGTCCGGGCGCCGTAAGCCCTGGATGCACTCCACGGTCGTCGTCTTACCGGCGCCGTTCGCACCGATCAGGCCGACGACCTCGCCCGCACGCACATCCATATCGAGGTGGTCGACGACCACTCGCTCGCCGTAGGACTTGCGCAGCCCGCGGACAGTGACGATGTCTTCAACATTGGTGGCTGTCATGCCATCGATCATCGAGACCGATCACCTGACGCACATCCACCTACGGGTAGAACCGGTCCTCTACCCCTCGGGTCCCCTACTCACGACACCGCCACCTTGAATACCCAATACATCCCGCCGGATCTGATGAGCTCAACCCGCACCGTGAGCGTGTCGCCGTGGAAGACGTAGGGCCCGGGATCATCACCGTCGCCCAAGCCGAACGTGTCGCCACTGTCGGCGATCTGCTGGGCCACCGAACTCGCGACGCTGCCCTCGTAGACGCACGCCTGCGCGTCGCTGATGTTGCCGAACGTCGAGGCGATGACGTATTCGGATGCGACGCTGTAGGCGTCGGTCTGGTCGGTGTCGCAGGCGGCGCCACCGCTCGCGCTCGACGTGTCGGCGGGCAACGACGGGGACGGGCTGAACGACGACGGGCTGGCCGGGGCCGGCCCTGCCGCACCGCCGAGTTCGCGTGAGAAGCAGACCTTCCAGCTGCCCTCCTCCTGCACCACGGGGATCTTCCCGTCGTTCGTGGTGCCCTCGCTGGATCGAATCTGCGCGTGGACCACCGAGACATCGCCGTCGTGTGTGACGTTCTTGATCGTGTACGACCGGATGCGGATACGCGTCAGCCCGGTCATGAGCGAGCTCTTGCCGAGATCAGCGTGGCACAGCACGCCCCGCACCGCGTTGACATCGCGGTTCTCGCCGGCGTCCAGGAGCGTCGCCGCAGCCGCCTGCGGTCCGCCGCCACCGCTGTCGCCGGAGAACAGGAAGAATCCACCCACAGCGAGCCCGGCCGCAACCAGGAGCGCGAGCAGGACGTAGCGTCCCTTGCGGCTGCTCCCGCCAGGTGGCGGGCCGCCGTAGCCGTAGTTCGGCGGCGGCCCCATAGGTGCGTGCATCCCGGGGTGCGGCTGCGCAGCCCATTGCTGGGGCGGCATCGGCGCGGATGGTGGAGGTAGCGCAGCGGCGTACGCGACGGGCTGCGGCGGTGCCGTCGGCTGCGGCGGCGCGGTCGGCTGCGGGTAGGTGGGGCCGACGGGGTAGCCGGCCGGCGGCTGCTGCTGCCCCGCCGGGGGCTGGCCGGGCAACGGCTGAAACGTTGTGGCGTGCGCTTCCCAGGGAGCCTGTGCAGCGGCCGGCGGCCCGCCGGTGCTGACCGGCTCGGCCGCCACGCGTTGCAGCACGCTGCGTGCCGCGCCGCTCGTCATCCGCTGCTCAATCGGACGGGTCAGCAATCCGCTGAGCACGTCCGCGAGCGGCGGTGCGCAGGGCGGCGGCGGCAGTTCGTCGAGCAGGATCGCCCGCAGGGTGGCCGTCGTGGTGTCGCGGTCGAACGGCGCACGGCCGGAGACCGCGTGGTAGAGCGTCGCGCCCAACGCCCACAGGTCGGCAGCAGGGCCGGGCTCGCCGGCGTCGAAGCATTCCGGTGCGAGGTAGGCCTGCGTGCCGATGACGCCGCTGCGGGTCAATCGGGTGTCACCCACGGCAAACGCGATGCCGAAGTCGGTGAGCTTGACGCGATCCGCGTCCCGGACCAGCACGTTGGCCGGCTTGATGTCGCGGTGCACGATCCCGAACGCGTGCGCGGCGTCGAGCGCGTCGAGGATCCCCAACCCAATGGCGGCCACCCGCGGTGCGGGCAGCGGCCCGTGCTCGTCGACGAGTTGGGCGAGCGTGGGCGCCGGCACGTACTCCATGACGATGTAGACGGCGTCGTCCTCGGCGGGCGCGAGCACGTCGTACACACCAACTACAGCAGGATGATTCAGCTGCCCGGCATTGCGCGCCTCGCGCAGCGCCCGCTCCAGGAACGCGTCCCGCTCGGGCTGGCTCATCCCCGCCGGCGCGCGCAGTTCCTTGATCGCCACGTCGCGCCCGATCAGCGTGTCGACCGCGCGCCAGACCACGCCCATCCCGCCGCGACCGAGCGGGCCGTCGAGTCGATACCGGCCAACGATCACCCGTGCCGGCGGCTGCCCCTCCGTCAACTGGATCTTCCCTCCTCGAAACCGGGCCCATCATGACATGACGACAGAAACGGTATGAAACCGCGCCAAGTTCACTTAACGGCAGCGGATGGGAAGATCAACACGGCGGTGGCGGTGGGATTCGAACCCACGGTGGCTGTTAACCACACACGCTTTCGAGGCGTGCTCCTTTGGCCGCTCGGACACGCCACCGCCGGATAGGTTACCGGACGCCACCACTGCGCTTCGCGGCGAAGAACTGCTCCAGCAGCGCCGCGCACTCGGCGTCGCGCACGCCGCCGACAACCTCGGGCCGGTGGTTCAGGCGCCGGTCGCGCACCACGTCCCACAGGGATCCGGCCGCGCCGGCCTTCGGGTCCCACGCACCGAACACGACGCGCGCGACCCGGGCCAGCACGATCGCCCCGGCGCACATCGTGCACGGCTCGAGAGTGATCGCGAGCGTGCAACCGGTCAGCTGCCAGGTGGCCAGCGCGGCGCCGGCGGCGCGCAGCGCGACCACCTCGGCGTGCGCCGTCGGGTCGTGGGACGCCTCGCGGGCGTTGTGTGCCGACGCGATCACCGCGCCCGACGGATCGAGGACGACTGCGCCGACCGGCACCTCGTCCGACCCCTGCGCGCCGCGCGCGACATCGAGCGCCAACCCGACCGCGGCCGAGTCGGACGGGACGCTCACCCGCGCAGGTCTTCGAACGCCGGACCGCAGCCGGCCTTCTCGCACACCGCGACCAGGAGGTCGACCGGCAGCGTCCCGGGATGGGCGCACATCCCCAGCAGGTCGCCGCCCGAGGTACCGAGATCCTCGACGATGTCCGGATCTCCGAACGGCGCGCTGTCGTGAGCCGGCAGCGCCTCGCCGTCGAGCAGATCCTCCTCGTCGTCGTCGTCCTTACCGATCTCGGGTAGATCCTCGGCGACGATCGCCGCCATCGGGTAGGCATCGGCGGCATGCCCGTCGGAGAGGAACGCGCGCGGATCGTCGGCGTCGTCGTCGAGCCGGACGATCGCGGCGTACTCGTCGTCCTGTTCGATCACGAGCAGCCGCACGTCTCCGGCGTTGTCGCGCAACGCGTCGCCGAGGTCGGCGAGCGACTCGCAGTCATCGATCGCGGCCTCGTCGACCCGCCAGCGGTCGCCGGTGCGGGCCAGCATTGCTGCGAAGTACGACATCAGCGCCCCGCCCAGGCCGCCTCGGTCGCGGCCCCGTACTGCTCCGTGATCCCGATCCGGTCGATGATCGTGTCGAGCACTTCCTCCGGCAGCGCGTCGATGTCGTCGAGGATTTCCTCCATCTCCTCCTCCGCAAGACCGAGGTCGGTGAACAGCTCCAGATCACCGACCGGCCACACCTCGTCAAGCTCGTCGTCGGCGGGCGGCTCCTCGCCGAGCTTGGCGATCGCCTGCTCGGCCAGCGGGAACTCGACGGCTGCGGTGAGGTCGGACAGCAGCAGCGAGGTGCGCCGACCCTCCGCGCGCGCGATCACGAAGAACTCGTCCTCGACGCAGGCAATGACGAACGGCCCGCCCTCGGGTGGCTGCGAGCGCAGCGCCGACAGCAGCACACCGAGATCGGCCAGCACCGCAGGTGGCAGCGGCTCGACGCGCCAGATGGCGCCGACCCGGTACGCGACGACGGCGAAGCCTCGGACGGCCACTTGCCACCCCCTCTCGCCGCGCAGGACCGACGACGAGTCTCGATCCTGGCACGGAGAAGCCAGCGGCGGAAAGTCATCATTGGGCCCGCGCTACGGTCGGCGCGTGCACGTGCAGTCCCGGCCAGGCGGCTTCCACCGCGCCGCGGTGCTCGGCCTAGGGCTGATCGGCGGCTCGATGCTGCACGCGATCCGGGACGCCGGCCTCGAGGTCGTCGGGTACGACATCAACGCGGCGACGGCCGCCGCGGTGAGTGCGTCGGGCTTTCCCGTCGCACCGACGGATGCCGCGGCGGTGCACGGCGCCGACCTCGTCATACTCGCGATGCCGCTGCCCGACGTCGCCGGAGCGCTGCGGTCCGTAGCGCCGCACCTGACGGCCGGTGCCGTGCTCACCGACGTCGGCACGCTGAAGACGCCGGTCCTCGCCGCGGTGCGCGGCCTGCTTTCCGACGTGACGTTCGTCGGCGGGCATCCGCTGGCCGGCGTGGAGGAGACGGGCTGGGCGGCCGCCGATCCGCTGCTGTTCCGGGACGCCCCGTGGTCGCTCACCATCGAGGACGACACCCTGCTTTCGGCATGGCTGCGGCTCGCCGAACTCGTCTGCGACCTGGGCGCCCGACCGGTGCCGAGCACGGCCGCCGAGCAGGACGCCGCGATCGCGCGCGTGATCGGCCTGCCGCATGTGCTCGCCGAGGCGCTGGCGCTCACCGGACTCGCCGGCGGACCGCTCGGCCTGTCGCTCGCCGCCGGCTCGTACATGTCCGGTTCGCGGGTCGCGCGCACGCGTCCGGAGCTCGTCGCCACCTGGTGCGACGGCAACGTCGGCCTGGTCGGTGCGCTCGACGACGCGATCGCGCACCTGCAGGGCGCGCGGGACGCCCTGGCCGCGGACGAGACCGTGTTCCCGCTCGCCCGCGCCGGGCACGACGCGCGCATCAACTGGGAGCACCGCCGCTTCGAGCCGGTCGAGCTCTCGCCGGCCGCGCCGGTGCTGCTCGAACACGGCCGAACAGGTGGCTGGATCACCGCCGTGCTGCGCGACGCGGACGGGATCCGGCTGCTCGGGATGCGGCCAATACCCTGAGCGCATGCTCTGGCACATCCTGGTGCTGCTGCTCGTCGGCCTGCTCGCCGGTGCAATCGCGCGGCTGTTCATCAGCACCCCGCAGCGGCTCGGCTGCCTCGGCACCGCGGTGCTCGGCGTCATCGGCTCGTACGCAGGCGGATCGCTCTACTCGATCCTCTTCAACGACAAGTTCGACCTGCGCAAGTCTTCGACCTTCATCGGCGCGATCATCGGCAGCGTGCTCCTGCTGTGGATCTGGCGCACCGTCGAGCGAGCACGGCGCTGACGGGGCTGTTTTGGAGCCGGGTCGACTGGTCCCTTATGCTGGGCGAGTCATCCGGCGGGGCTAGCATGGGACGTTCGCGCCCTCATCGTCTAGAGGCCCAGGACGCCGCCCTTTCAAGGCGGTAGCACGGGTTCGAATCCCGTTGGGGGCACGGCCTACAACAGAAGAGTCACCAGGCCCATCGAGGCCCCGTAGCGCAGTTGGTTAGCGCGCCGCCCTGTCACGGCGGAGGTCGCCGGTTCAAGTCCGGTCGGGGTCGCCATGCAAGGATCGCCGCCGCGCCTGCTGATCGTCGCGCACGGCACCGCGTCACCTACCGGCGCGGCCACCACCGTCCGGCTCGCCGACGCCGTCAAGGCCGCTCGACCGACCACCGTCGTCGATCTCTGCTTCCTCGACGTGGTCGAGCCGCGGCTCGCCGACGTGCTCGACGAGCGGCCGACGGTCGTCGTGCCGCTGCTGCTCTCGACGGGCTACCACGTCCAGTCCGACATACCGGCCGCCGTCGAGCCGTACACCACTGCGCGGGTCGCGCGGCATCTCGGGCCGGATCCGCTCTTGGTCGAGGCGCTTGCGGATCGGCTCGGGACGATCGCACCCGGCGATTCGGTGGTGCTGGTCGGGGCCGGCTCGAGTCGGGCCGAAGCGGCCGACGAGCTCGCCGACATGGGTCGACTGCTCGGTGGCCGGCTGGCCCGAGCCGTCCGCGTCTTCACGCTCGGCGACGACGTGCGCGCCGAGCTTGCGAGCCTGGCACAGCCCGTCCGCGTCGCCACCTACCTGCTCGCCGAGGGACAGTTCGTCACGTCGCTGCAGCAGTCCGCCGAGGGACTCGCGACCGTGGCCGAGCCGATCGGCGCCCACCCGTCTCTCGTCCAACTCGTTTGGAAGCGATTCGACGACGCAGTGGCTGCGGCGTAAACGGCGATCCGTCCGACACAATCAGCGGCATGGCTGCCGTCCGCGCAACGGAGTTGACCGTGATCCGGGGCGGCAACGAGATCCTGCACCAACTCACGTTCGAGGTCGCATCCGGTCAGGTCACCGGCGTGCTCGGCCCGTCGGGCTGCGGCAAGACGACGCTCATCCGCGCGATCGCCGGCACGCAACGCATCGCACGCGGCGGTGTCGAGGTGCTCGACCGGCCGGCCGGCCGGCGACCCGCGCCTGCGCACTGAGGTCGGCTACGCGGCGCAGACCGCCGCGGTGTACGCGGACCTGTCGGTCGAGGAGAACGTCCGCTACTTCGCGGCGATCCTGCGCGCCACAGGTGATGTCGATCGAGTGATCGACGCCGTCGATCTCGGCCGGCTGCGCCACCACGTCGTGAGCCATCTCTCCGGCGGCGAGCAGTCGCGGGTCAGCCTCGCGGTGGCGCTGCTCGGTACTCCGCAGCTGCTGCTGCTAGACGAACCGACAGTCGGGCTCGACCCGGTGCTGCGCGAACAACTGTGGGAGCTGTTCGGCGGCCTCGCGCACGACGGCATGACGCTGCTCGTGTCGAGTCACGTGATGGACGAGGCGGCCCGCTGCGACGGGCTGCTGCTGATGCGCGACGGATCGATCCTCGCCCAGGACACCCCGGCGGCGTTGCGCATCCGCACCGGCGAGGACGACCTCGGCCGCGCGTTCCTCGCCATCATTCACGAAGCGGAGCACGCGGCGTGATCGCCACCGCATCGCGCGTGCTGCGCCAGCTGCGGCACGATCCGCGCACGATCGCGCTCATGATCCTGGTGCCGACGGTGCTCATGATCCTGCTGCGCTACGTCCTCGACGCGAAGCTGGTCTTCTCGCTCGTGGCGCCGAAGCGGCTCGGGATCTTCCCGTTCCTGCTCATGTTCCTGGTGACCTCGATCGCGACGCTGCGTGAGCGCTCGTCCGGCACGCTCGAACGACTCATGACGACGCCGCTGCCCAAGCTGTCACTCCTCGCCGGCTACGAGCTCGCGTTCAGTGTCGTCGCCGCCGTGCAGGTTGCGGTGACGACGAGCGTGTCGCTCTGGCTCGGCATGGACGTCTCCGGTTCACTCGGCTGGCTGTTCGCAGTGACTGCCGTCGACGCGCTGCTCGGGGTCGCGCTCGGCCTGCTCGCCAGTGCCTTCGCCCGCACCGAGTTTCAGGCGATCCAGCTCATGCCGCTGGTCGTGCTGCCGCAACTGCTGCTGTGCGGGCTGTTCCAGCCGCGCGACGAGATGGCCACTGTGCTGCGCTGGGCAGCCGACGTGCTGCCGGTCTCGTACGCCGTCGAGGTGTTGCAGTACGTCTCCGAGGGGCGCGTCGACGGCTCGTTCGCGCGCGACCTGCTCGTCCTGGCCGGATTCGTCGCCGGCGGCGTGATGGCCGCAGCCGCCACTCTGCGCCGCACCATGCCCTGATCCGAATCTCGGGGCGAGGCCGGTCCGGTAAACTCGCTCGGGTCTCCGGCCAGGTAGCTCAGTTGGTACGAGCGTCCGCCTGAAAAGCGGAAGGTCGACAGTTCGATCCTGTCCCTGGCCACCTGTAGCCCCCGTATTTGCTGGGCTGTAGCATGATAACCCCTCCGGGGTATCTGTCTCGTGGTAGCCAAAGTGGTGCCGTATCGTTCTGGTGCATCTCCCAGCCGCGAGATCAACCGCACGTGGTGAGGATCGAGCAGACGTCGTCGGTGTGGGTGACAGGGCGTCGTCGGCGAGCTCGATGCCGGCGAGCGGCGGGTGGGTCTCCAGTGCGCCAGAGCGTCGCGCACCACGATGAGGAGCTAGCCGACGTAGGCCGAGATGCGCCGATACATCGCGGGTTCAAGAGACGCCATCGAAGCGCGCCCCACAGTCTCAATCGAATGCAACTTGGCGAGCAACAATTCCGGCGCTGACGAAGTCGTCAGGTAGGCCGAGATCGCGATCGACCACCAGCCACAGGCGGATGAGCTCGCGGCGCCGCTCGGGCTCCGGGTAATCCTCGTAC
>DASQSE010000023.1:0-26079 GCA_035642535.1 Jatrophihabitans sp.
AGGTGAACGCGATTCACTGCTTGTGATACCCGCGCGGCCCTGGATTCGCGCTCGATGGCCAAGGCCCGGGGGTTGGGTGAACCGCATCAGCCAGTTCTGATGGCCAGCGGCCAATCGGCAATGCGCGCCATATCCGCGGCGATAGCGTGCGCTTCTCGGGCGACGTCGTACGTGGATAAACATGCACCGGCGCGGCCACGCGGTCCGCGCTCCGAGCCGTCGTTCGGTGCACGCCACACTGGCTGATGAGATGCACGTTATGGCGCCAGATCGATCGTTCGCGTGGGTCCGCGGGCGCGATCTTCCACGACCGAAGACAAGCACGTCCTTAACACCTTGGGCTCGACATACTCGATGTGCGGATCCAGACGATGCGCTCGCTGAGCAGCCTCGACCGGCTCGGCGACGAGGGTCGGCTTGCGGACGCCTGGGCGGTCATCGGCGAGGCAAATCAGGGCCGCCGGCCCGGTCAAACTGCCGCGGCCGAGCGTGCGTCGTGACACCGTGCAAGCTCGGAAGCGATCGTCCTCGACGTGCTGGAGATGGATCTCAGCTTGCGTCAGGCGCGCGGTTGCGTGGGCGATTGCTCGGCGAGCCCCTTGAGATTGAGTAGTTGCCGGCGAGCCATGACGAGGTCGCCGACGCAGAGGAACCGGGCTCGCCAGGTGCCGCGCGCGGCGACGACCTTGAGCAGCAGTCGGGTCGAGTCATCTGTCGGCACGAGCACGTAGGACATGACCTCGCCCCCGATCCGACCGGTGAGCTGCACCGTCGGCTCGACACTCAGGATGCGCCCGAGCGGGCGGTTACCGGCGATCGTGAAGTGCTGGCCGGAGGCCGGCTGCCCGATGTCGCGGAGCTCCTGCGGCGACCGACGTCCGCGGTTGTCGATCCAGTCGTAGGAGTACGGCGCGAGCCTGATCTGAGTGACCCACGGCCACACCTCGTCGGATGTGGCGTGCACGGTGACGCCGCGCCACGCTTGCAGAGCCGGGGCCGAGACGACGTCGTCGCACGGGTAGTGCCGGGCGACCTCGTCGTCGGTCACGCCCCATCGGTCGCCGATCATCGATGCCTCCTCGCTAATCTGCGGGTACGCCGCCGGTCGGTCAACTTGTCCTCGATCGGCACAGGCGACACCCGAGCCGGGAACCAACGGCTCACGCTCGTCCTCAGGCAGTAGCGCCATCGTGGTAGGTCGGCGTTCGCATGGTGCGATTCACGTTCGACGCCTCGCCGACGCGTTGGCGTCGGGGGTGGTTGTCTCGGCTAACGAGTGGCCGAACCTACCGTGCTGGACCTCGTCAGGAACGTTGATCGCTTCGGGCTTGGTGAGCTGCGCCTGCATGGCCTCGGCCAAGGCGAGTGCGCCGGAAAGCGGGCGGATCATCACCACGAGTTCGTCGATCATGCCGTCTTGGTTGCTGTGCAGGAAGTCGCATCCTTCCACGCGCCTGTCTCCGATGCGCGCCTGGAAGACGAGAGCGTGATCGCGTCCGTCCGAGTCGCCGATCTCGCGCGTGTAACGGAAGTCGTCGAAGATGCGAGCGACCGCGTGCAACAGGACTGCCGCAGGGTCACGGCCGCGGTATGGCGAGAAGACGACGGGGCTTCGAAACTCGACGTCCTCGGTGAGCAGCGCTACGGCGGCGTCGACATCTCGGGCTTCGATGGCAGCGCGAAAGCGATGCATGGCGGCCTACCTTTCGGTATTGACGGGATTAGGGATGAGCTCGAAGTGCACGGTGCGTCCGGTCTTGGCTCGACCGAGGCGGTGTGCGAGCGGAACGGTCACGCCATGCAGCAGCGGATACTTGCGCCGTAGCAAGCGCGCTGCACGGGTGGCGTCATGTCCGTCGAGGCGCCGGGCAGCGGCGCGGATGGCGGGACCGGTCGGTGCGCCTCGTGCGGTGCACGGTGCCAGCTCAAGGGTGGCGTTGCGGCGTAGCCGACGGGTCTTCCAGGCCTTCTCATAGGTGCGGATGACCGCGCGGTCGCCGTCGACGGCCAGGCTCACCGGTGTCGAAACCGGTGTTCCGTTACGACGGTAGGTCGTGACCAGCACCGTCTTCTGCGCGACAAACCGGACGAGGTGCGGGTCGGCCGCGGCTTGCACATGGCCGACAACCCAGCCACACTGCCGCAGCCGCGCAAACAGCGCACCGGCGACAAGCACAGAAACGGCGCCGATCAGCCACCGGTCGCCCGCACGTCCACTGGTGTCGAGATCGATGCCCTGGTTGACGGCATGGATGCTGTTCGCGATCAGGAAGGCCAGCAGCACGGTGCTTATCGCATCGCGCCAGATCAGCGCGAACAGCAGGCCGACACCGATGCCGATCTGAAAGGCACCGGCGACGTGGATGAAGTGCTCGTCGGAGCCGTATCTGACCGATGTCGCGAAGTTGCGCGGCCAGCCCAGCGTCCAAACCCCCACCGCTGTGGCGAACAACCCGCACAAGGCCGTGATGACTACAACCGCGCCAGCTGCGATTGGACGATTCGCAGGTCCGCGAGAGTCTTCGACGAGACGCATCGTCGAGGTTCCGCTCGGCGAAGCCATTCCCAATCACCTCCAATGATCTGGCCAGCGCTGACTGGGTCGGCGCGGCTTCCCCTATAGACGAGATGCACCGCGGCGCAGTGACACATTTGCACCGATTGGCCGCGGCTGGCCTTCCGGCTCGGCGGATCGACCGGGCTCGAGTTCGGCCATTCCGACCCTCGCCGAACTGACCGCGCACACGTACCTCGCCGTACCGCCCGGCCCGCCCTCCCCCAAACTGCGGCTCCTGCTGCACGCCTAACACGACGCACGGCTGACCACCACCCGACGCCCATCGGTTCTCCGTGCTCATTCCCGCCGAAACACGGCCAGGTCACGTTCAGGACCGACTGCTCGTTTCGGCATCCGCTTGCGGGAGCCGCTCGGGCGGGCAGAACACCTGGCTTCAGCGTTGATAGACCGCGCGCCTGATTCGGCGGTCCGTTACGCCGCGGACTGCGCGGAGCGGCACGTTCTTATACAGCCACCCGCATACTGATCCGCCAAGCGAGCCGCGTGTCATCGGCATGTCCATGCGTATCGGCTGACGATATAGCGCGCCTATCACAGTCGGTGAACGCCCCACGAGGAGTCGACGATCCTGTGTACGCTCGTCGTGCGGCTTGGATCATGCCCGTCGAATTGCGTCGACAAAACGCCGCTGCGCGTTGCGGGGTCTGTCAACTCTGCACACCGTTTGACCGATCTTGGTTGCGCATCGCTTGTGGACGTTCAGTTCTGCCGACGTTGCATCCGGCTGCCGAGAATTGCTGCCGCCCGCTTGTCAGACTCACTGACCCAAGCGGCGTACACGCGCAGCGTTGTTGCACCGCCGCCGGCGTGGCCAAGGCGGCCGGCGACGGTGCGGAGATCGACGCCGGCGGTTAGCAGCTCGGTGGCGGAGTAGTGACGCAGCGCGTGCAGGTGGCGGTCGATGCCGAGCTTGGCGCACATCGCGGTGTACCGGTGCGTGACGCTTGACGGGTGGTAGGGCCGCGACCGGTCCGGATCGTGCGAGAACAGGTACGCCTGGTCGGTCAGCTCGATATGGAGCGTGCGAGCTAGCTCATCGCAGGGCGAGCGTTTCGGCGCGGCGCATACCGGTGACCATGACCAGCCAGACGAAGGTGCCCCAGTCATCGTCCTGCTTCCAGGCCGCATCGAATGATGCGTGGCGCTCGGCGGGTCAGGCTCGGGCGCCGGCGCGCGCGGCTTGCGGGCCGCTGACGACGGGTTCGACCTGATCCAGCCCCATCGGACAGCTGCGGAGAGCGCGCCGCTGAGGGTGGCGTGCACCTGCCGAATCGCGGACGGCGACAGCGGTGAACACACGTGCGGCTTGCACTCGACAACCGTGCAGAGCATCGCCTCGCAATCGTGCGGGGGATAACCGCCGGCGGGTCGGCGCCCCGGCGGGCGCCGATGCCTTACGACTCGGCAGTCGTGAGGTTCGTCGTTGCGGTGCTCGATGAACGATCGGCCATTGCACCGCAGTCGACAGCGGCGCAGGTCGGCGTAGAGCCGCTCGATCACCTGCGGCTCGATCTTGCTCAATGCCACCTTGCCCAAAGCCGGCTTCACGTAGAGCCGGGCGTGCGTCTCGTAGCCGGCGAGGGTGTTGGCGTCGGCGTCGTGCACGGCTAGCCATGCGTCGATGGCCTCGCCAAGAGTGATCTTGGTGCGCGGGTGATTCTGCTCGTCGACCTGACTGAGCAGCCGACGGAGGATACGGTCGGCCTCCTTTTGATCATGGGTCGACGCGGTGAGGTAGTTCGGTTTGCCGGTCACCGGATCAATGCCGGCGTACACCCGCACCTGGAAGCTGTTCCCGCGGGGTCGGATGCTGCCCTGCGGCCTTCGGGACGCCTTCGATCTCGCCACGTCCGAACTGTCTCATGGACAGATCCATGGACAGAGATCAACAAGCTTGCTTGAGTGAACATGATAAGGGCCCCAGAATTCGGGGCCTTCACTCCGCGCGCCCGAAGGGATTCGAACCCCTAACCTCTTGATCCGTAGTCAAGTGCTCTATCCGTTGAGCTACGGGCGCTGGTGGTACCGACCCGCCAGTCTACCGACGGTCGACCGACCGTCCGGCGCAGGCTCCGGGATCAGGTCCCTCGTCGATACTTTCAGCGCTGCCGGCCGAGCGCGTCCTGTACCGCGGCGTGTGCGGTTGCTGTCAGCGGTCCGAGTTGGAGTGCAGCTGTGTTGTCGTCCACCTGCGCCGAGTTGCGGAAGCCGGGCAGGGGGATGGCGCGCGGGTCATGGGCCCAGATCCACCCGATCGCGCCTTGCGCGAGTGTTCGCCCGCCGGAGGTGAGCGCGCTGCGCACGGCCTCGAGGGCAGCGAGGTAGTCGGGATCGGGACGGCCGTCGCGGAACCACCGCAACCACTCCGGTTGCCGGCCACGAATATCGTCGGCCGGCAGTGCGCTGGTCGAGCCGTATCGACCGCCGAGCAATCCCATCGCCAACGGTGAGCGGCACAGCGCCGCAAGATCGTGCTCTGCGCACACCTGGAGCATCGCCTGGTTGTCGTCGAGCACGTTGAGCTCAAGTTGCAGCGCGGTGCAGTGCGGTCCCGAAGCAACCGGCGCGCGATCGCGGCGTCGTCGGTGCTGACGCCCCACCAGCG
Source organism: Jatrophihabitans sp. (assembly GCA_035642535.1). Classification (GTDB taxonomy): domain Bacteria; phylum Actinomycetota; class Actinomycetes; order Mycobacteriales; family Jatrophihabitantaceae; genus Jatrophihabitans. The sequence goes on from DASQSE010000023.1 coordinate 5,184, forward strand.
ATCGCACCCTCGATGACGAGCTCCTCGAGTACTTCGATCAGATCGTCGCCTTGCGCAGGCGTCACGTCCGGCGTGTGCAGTTGATAGAGGTCGACGCGCTGACGTCGCAGCCGGCGCAATGATGCAGTGACCGCCGAGCGCACGTAGCCGGCCGATACGTCGACGCCTGTCAGCTGGCGGGTGGACTCGTCGATCGTGTTCCCGAACTTGGTCGCGATCCGGACGTCGGCGTCGTGTTCGAGGATCTCGCCGAGTAGCCGTTCACCTGTGCCCCGTACCGTAAGCGTCGGCGGTGTCGAACAACGTGACACCGCGCTCCACACCGCGGCGGATGGCCGCGCGCGCGACGTCATCGTCGGCGCCCGCATATCCCAGCGACTGGTTGCCGGCGGACATCGCGCCGCCGATCGCCCACCCGCCGAGCCCCAGCGCGCTCACCTCGATGCCGGACCGGCCCAGTCGACGGGTCGGTTTCCACTGCGGTGTCCGCATTCCACTCTCCAGTCGATGGGCCACAATGACGGTGCACGACGTCGAGCTGGCGACTGTCGCGCAAGCAGGGGGATCACATGGAGGCCATTCTTGTCGCGATCGTCGGCGTGGCAGGCGCCGCGATCGGAGCTGGTTTGAACGGCTGGATCGGCGCTCGGCAGAAGGTGGCAGACGAGTTACGCGAACGACGGCTCCTCGCTTACCCCTCCGTGTGGAATCGCACCTCGGTCATCTCACGCTGGCCTCGAACCGATGCCGGACGCGCCCACCTCGCAAGACTTCACGATGATCTGCGCACCTGGTACTACGCGGGCGGCGGAATGTACCTGTCTGAAAACGCGCGAGCTCGATACGGAGATCTGCAGAACCTGCTCGAGGCTTATGCCGCAGAGCAAGGCTCCACGGACACGATCACCCGAACCTGCTTACGAGGCCGTCATGGACGCGGCCAGTGACTTCAGAACCGGCCTGACCGAGGATCTTCAGTCGCGGCAGCAACGGGCACTGCTCTCGGCGATCAAGTTGGGTGGGCGGCACGCAAGGCAGGCAATGAGAGCCAAGCGTCGTTTGGACCGCGCTCCCGCGGCGACATATGCGAGGCGGCATGCCATCCGACCAGCGGAGGAGTACCTCGATCTCGATGCGACTCGGAGCTGAACGTAGCTCGAAAGCGAGTGTCCGCGTCAGCCCGTCGTCCAGGTGCCGAGCTTGTCGGGGTTGCGTACTACCCAGATGTGCTTGATCTGGTCGCCGACGACGTCGAACGCGAACACCGTCACGGTGACGCCGCCCTCCTGAATCACCAGGCCGGGCTCGCCGTTGACGGTGCGCTCGAGGAGCGTCATGTCGCTCGTCGCCCGATTGGCGAGTTCGACCCAGGCGTGCGCGATCTGCGCGCAGCCGTAGATGGGACGCAGGAAGGTCAGAGCGCGCCCGCCGCCATCGGCGGTTGCCGTTGCGTCGGGGTCGAGCAGGCCGATCAGGGCGTCGATGTCCTTGGCTTCCCAGGCCCGCTTGAAGTTGCGCACGATCTCGGCGTGCTCGACGGCCGGAGTCACGGGAGCCGGCGCGGTGCCGATGCGACGGCGGGCCGAGGAGGCCAGCTGGCGACAGGCGGCCGGGGTACGGCCGACGATCTCCGCCACTTCGGCGAAGGAGTACAGGAAGACGTCGTGCAGGATGAACGCGACGCGCTCGGCCGGGGTCATCGATTCGAGCACCACGAGGAAGGCCATGTTCACCGACTCGTCGAGGGTGACCCGGTCGACCGGATCGATCGTGCCGCTGCCCAATCGCCCGCCGAGCCACTCGCGGCGATCGGGTAGCGGCTCGGGGATCCACTCGCCCACGTATCGTTCCCGCCGAGCGCGGGCCGAACCGAGCATATTGAGGCAGATGCGGCTGGCGACGGTCGTCAGCCATGCACCGGGAGACTCGATCGCCTCCTGCTGCGGCCGGGACATCGCGTACCAGCGAGCGTAGGTCTCCTGCACCGCGTCCTCGGCCTCGGTCAGCGAGCCGAGCAGCCGGTAAGCGAGATTGATCAGCTGACGTCGCTCGCTCATCACCTCGTCCAGGCCCGAGGCGCCTCCCGGCTCGGATCGGGTGCTCATCCTTCGCCGCCCCTCTCGCTCACTTGTGCCCTCACCAGTACGACACGACAGCCCATCGAAGTGTGAGGTGACGCGCCGCCCTCACATTGCGCGCGGCTGTCTTGTCGATCTGCTGAGACGAACCAACCAGGAGGCTCCATTGGCTACCCCGACACCGACAACATCGTTTACCGAACCCGCGACCACGCAGCGCCTGGAGCGAGCGGCCGCCGCGCTGGCGGCGCACGGTTTCACCGTCGAGATCCTCGACGACGCCGCCGCCGCACGCGCCCGCGTCAAGGACCTGATCCCCCCGGGCGCCAGCGTGTTCACCGGGGCCAGCGAGACTCTCCGCCTTTCCGGCATCGAGGAGGACATCAATGCCGGCGGACGGTACGACGCCGTCAGATCACGCGGGCAGACCATGGACCGCGCCACTCAACTCGCCGAGATCTGGCGGGTGATCTCCACCCCCGACGTCATCGTGGGCAGCGTCCACGCGGTCACCGAAACCGGCTCCCTGGTGATCGCGTCGGCCAGCGGAAGCCAGCTTCCCGGGTACGCCGGCGGATCCCGCCGCGCGATCTGGGTCGTCGGAGCGCAGAAGGTGGTGCCTGACCTGAGCAGCGCGCTGCGCCGCGTCGAAGAGCACTGCCTCCCACTGGAAAGCGAGCGCGCCATGCAGGCCTACGGACAGCCCAGTGCCGTCAATCGCCTGCTCGTTCTCAATGCGGAACCCGATCCCGGACGCGGCGTCGTCCTGCTGCTCCGCGAAGGCATCGGATTCTGATCGCCATTGCCACCCATAGGGTCTAGGTCATGGTTCGGCCCGACACTCGCCGCGTGGATCAGACCGACGACTTCTTCGGCACCGAAGTGCCGGACCCGTATCGCTGGCTGGAGGATCCGGACGATCCCGAGGTCGCGGCGTGGGCGGCGGCCCAGGGTTCGTACACGCGCGAATACCTCGAATCCCTGCCGTTCCGTGCCGAGATCAGCGCGGCGCTCGACCGCGCCGTCCGGCTGCCCAGCAGCGGGTTGCCGGTCCATCGCGGCGCGCACTGGTTCCGCACCGCCAACGACGGCACCCAACAGCAGGACGTGCTGCTCGTCGGCGACGAACCGTTCGGCCCGGCGCGCACCCTGATCGACCCGAACGCGATCGGCGACGGCAGCACGTCGCTCGCCGAGTTCAAGCCGAGCCCGGACGGCACGCTCGTCGCGTACTCCTACAGCGGGGCCGGCAGTGACTGGCGCACCTGGCGGGTCCGTGATGTGGCCACCGGCGAGGATCACAGCGACGAAGTGCGATGGGCGAAATTCACCCACCCGATCTGGCTCGCGGATGGTTCCGGTTTCGTCTACGGCCGCTTCGCCGCGCCGGACGGCGACGAGTACGTGTCGAGCAACCGCGCGATGCGCCTGGAACTGCATCGCCTCGGCACGTCGCAGGACGCCGACGAGTTGGTGCACGCGCTCCCGGACGAGTCGGACATCACGTTCTGGCCGGAGATCACCGACGACGGCCGCTGGCTCACCGTGCTCGGGGCGAAGGGCACCGAGCACGCTGCGCGGATCTGGGTCCGTGACCTTGCGGCGGAAACCTCGATGCGCGAGCTGGTGCCGACAGCCGACGCGTTCTGGCAACAGATCGGCTCCGTCGGGGACGAGTTGCTCATGATCACCGACCGGAACGCGCCACAGAACCGCATCGTGGCCCTGCACGCGATCAACGGCACGGTGCGCGAGCTCATCGCCGAACGCGGGGAGCAACTCGAGTCGGCGACCGTGGCCGGCGGGCGGCTGCTGGTGCAGTGGTTGCAGGACGCGGCCAGCCGGCTCACGGTCCACGATCTCGACGGCACGGAACTCGGCGCGCTCACCCTGCCCGGCCTCGGCAGCATCACTGCCATGGAGGCCCGGCCCACGGCACCGATCGCGCACCTTGCCTGGACCTCGTTCCACGAGCCGGCGGCCGTCCTGCGTTACGACGCGCGCAGCGGCGAGTTGACCAACGCGTTCCGCGCCGAGCTCAGCAGCGACCTGGTGACCGAACAGGTGTGGGTGACCAGCATCGACGGCACTCGGCTGCCGATGTTCCTCATCCACCGCCCGGACGTGACGCGCGACGTTGGACCGCGCCCGGCCTGGTTGTACGGCTACGGCGGCTTCCGCGTCCCGATGACGCCCGACTTCGAGCCGACCAGATTCGCCTTCGCCTCCGCCGGCGGCGTCGTTGCTGTCGCCTGCCTGCGCGGCGGCGGCGAGTACGGCGCGCCGTGGCACGACGCCGGCCGGCTCGCCAACAAGCAGAACGTCTTCGACGACATGATCGCGGCGGCGACGTACCTGGCCGACGAGGGCTGGACGGCCCGCGACCAGCTGGGCATGACCGGCCGCTCCAACGGCGGCCTGCTTGCCGGGGTGATGATCACCCAACGTCCCGACCTGTTCGCCGCCATCATCCCCGAAGTGGGCGTGCTGGACATGCTCCGCTTCCCACTGTGGACGATCGGCTGGGCGTGGATCTCGGACTACGGGGACCCCCGCTCGGACGCGGAACAGTTCCGGACGGCGTACGCGTACTCGCCGCTGCACAACCTGCGCGCCGATATTCCGTACCCGCCGATCATGGTGATGACCAGCGACCACGACGACCGGGTGGTCCCGGCGCACAGCATGAAGTTCGCCGCCGCACTGCAGGCCGTCTCGCCGCCGCAGGCGATCGCGTTGCTGCGCGTCGACGCGGCCAGCGGACACAAGCACGGCCGCTCGCACGACGCGCTGATCGCCGAACGCGCCGACGTCCTCGCCTTCCTGTCGCGGCACACCGGACTGAAGTGGCAGTGACGTCAGTCGGTGTGACCCATTGCCGCGGTGCGGCTACCTCGTGCGAACGGCGCCGGGCGAAGCCTTCGACCCGGCTGGTGCCGGCAGCTCGACGGTGGCGCCGGCCCGCCCGATCTGCAAGCCGGCCTGGAAGCGGGTCGTTGCGCCGATTCGGCGCATCAGTTCGTGGATGCGGCGATGGACGGTGCTCGGGCTGACTCCGAGCGCACGTCGGATCGCGTCGTCGCCGAGCCCGGCCGCGAGCAGTCGGATCAGCCGTGTCTCTTCGGGGGAGACCTCTCCGGGCGCGGGCGTCGGCTCGCCGGCCGGTGTGACGACGAGCGGGACCGCCATCGACCAGTACATCTCGAACAGCGCGGACAGGCAGTCCAGTAGCGGTGACGGGTGCACGATCGCGACCGCGGTAGGCCGGTCGTTGTGCGGATTGATCGGCAGCGACGCGGCGAAGTCGTCGAAGAGGGTGAGCTTGGCCGGCAGTTCGGGCACGAGCTTGGCCTGCTCGCCGGCGATGATGCCGGCTTCGACATCGGCCCAGCGCCCGGGCGTGCGTAGCACCTCCTCGGCGTAGATCACGCGGTACGCGACGCCGTCGCGCAGCCGCTCGAGTTCGACGGGGTCGGGCTCGACCGGGTCGCCGAAGTACGGCGGGCAGTCGAGGGCACGTACCTGAGTGCGCACTGCGCGCTGCATCTGTTGCCAGCGCTCGACGATGGTGTCCGGGTCGTCGACGACGTCGATGAACTGGTGTGATTCGGCATGGTGCCCGGCCCAGAACGAGGCCATGAGTGCGGGGACGGCCTGTTCCGCGCGGCGTGCCTGCTCGATGAGCGAACGCACCAAGCCGGGAATCGCAGCATCCGGCGCGATCGCGATATAGGACGGATCGGGGCCGGATTCCGATTCGGTGATCAGGCCGGCCTCGATCAGCCTGCGCAACACGCGTCGCATGCGGGTCGTCGGCCAGTGCGACCACTGGGCTTCCAGATCGCTGCATCGGTGGGACGGGTTCGTGAGCAGATGTCGATAAACCTGCTGCTGGTCGGCGTCGACGCCTATGCCGTCGAGCATCGGCATCGCCTCTCTCGGGTACGGCCCGGCTGTTCGGTCTGAGCAGTTTATGTCAATGACAGGTATTGGTCGTATATGCCGATTGACGCCTGTTTGGTCCCGTCGTTAGCGTCCGCCGTGGGTTGGATGGTTGGAGGCAGCACATGTCCGGGCGCCGATTCAGCATCTCAATTCGATTCGCGGCGATCGTCGCGCTGATCGTCGGGTCGAGCGACGCGGTTGCGCAGGCTGATACCGCCGCTGCAGCGCCGACGGGAGGTGCGAGACCGACCGTCGCCTACGCGCATCTGGCGCTCCCCGGCGGGCAGTGGGCGCGCGTGTTCTCGGACGGCTTGGCCGAGGTCTACACGCGCGACGAGTCGCAAGTGAAGATGGTGCAGCTGCCGCTGCTCGACCCGGACGGCGCGACGAGCCCGCTCGGCAACGGCGCACGGCAGCTACCGGGCCGCGGCGCGGTGATCGCTGATCTGCTGCGGAGTGGTCAGCAGGCTTACGTCGCGCATCAGGTGGTCGTCGTGTACCGATCCGGCGCCACCGCGCCATCCGCCAGGATCGTCAACCAGTTGGGCGTTGACCACACCCGGCGGGTCTTTACGGGCACGGGCCGCACCCGGCTCGCGGCGATGCGCACCGCTGCGCAAGCTGCGCTCGGTCGGAACCTGCTCGACTTCCCCGACGCCCAGGTGCTGCACGTGACGGGTGCGTCGGTGCCCGACGCCGTCAACCGGCTGCGCGCGAGCCCGGACGTCGCCTACGCCGCTCCGAATTGGCGGGTCACGACGAGCGACACGCCGCCGACGCCGGTATCCGCTGCCGCGCTGCGCGCCGCGACCAGGACACAACAGAGCGCCGCGCGTTCGGCAGCGCTGAGTGCGAGCGGCTTGCCGGACAACTATGCCCTCACCTCGAGCGCACAGAGCCTGCTCAACCGTCCCGCGACCGATGTCGTGCCCGCGTACACCGCGCTCGCGAAGCACGGCCAGCTGCCCGGCCAGGGCGAGGTCATCACGAACGTCTCGCTGGGCGATCTCACCGACGCCTCCGCCGCGGCCGATCCCGCCGATCCGTGCAACTTCTACGCCGCCAACTACGGGCCGACGACGATCGTCCAGGGCGGCCAGCGCTACATCGACTGGCCGTCGATGCCGCTCATCCCGACCTACACCTCGGACGCGAACGGTGCCGTCGATCCCACAGGTGAGACGTGCGGGCAGGACCCGAATCTCACCGAGGTCGGTCTCGACTTCTCGATGATGGCGCCGCTGCCGCACGACCAGCAGCGTGCCGACGCGGTGGGCAGCGGGCTGACCGACCTGCTCGGTATTGCGCCCGGTGCCGACTACCGGCTCGTCATCCCGCACACCGCGGGTGGCGCCGTGACGGACGTCGACGCGGCGTTCCTCGCCGCCGCCACGCAGACGCCGAAACCGGACGTGATCACTGCCTCGCTCTCGTTCGGCCTGGATGCGTACGGATTCCCGAGCCGCTACCTCGAGGAAGACCCGATGTCCCAGGCGCTGCTCACCTCGATCGTGCACGGCGCCGGCATCGTCGTGTGTGTCTCGTCCAACGACGGGCTGCGGACCGCCACCAACGCGGCGGTGCCACCGTCGGGCGGCAGCGTCGACACCGACGTAGCCACACCCGGTCAGCAGCCGACCGACATCAACGACCTCGTGTTCTCCACTGCCCGCTCGTTGGTTCGGGACTCCGGCACGATCGACGTCGGCGGGTCGACGTTGAACGACATCTTCGCCGCACCGCCACAAGATCCGCGTAACGCTCAGCTCAAGGCGCAGCAGGCGTTCCCGACTACCCGCTACACCGGCGGTCGGCTCTACTCCAGCGGCATCGGCTCCCGCGTCGACGTGTCCGCACCGGGCGACAACGTGGTCAGTCTCGCCCATCCGTTCGGCGGTGCGGCCACAGCCGTGCAAGTCCTCAACGAGGGAGGCACTTCTGCGTCGGCGCCCGAGGTGGCGGCCGCGGCCGCGGTCGTCCTCCAGGTCGCGCGGCTCACGCACGACACGCGCCTCACCCGTGACCCGGTGGCCGTTCGCAGTTTCCTCGCGCAGACCGGGACGCCGCTGCCTGCCGTCCCGCAATCGGACCTGCCCCTCGACGTCGGCCCACAGGTAGATGTCGGCAACGCGGTCGAGACCTTGTTCGCCCGCGCCGGCGAGACATCGCAACCGGATGTCGCAAGGGTCGCCGTCGCACAGCGGCAGCAAGCCAGTGCGCTCGGCGGCACGATCCAGACAGCCACCGATCCGGCCAACGTCTCGCTCACCGGCAGGCTCGTCGACGCGTGGATCACGGTGGCGCCGGACTGGATCGGCGTGCCGCGACACGGCGTCACGTACCAGCTCAGCGCCGATACCGGACCGCACCAGGTGCTCGCCGCCACGCCGTGGGCACGCGTCCAGCCGCGCGACATTCTCGCCGCCGCCGGGCTACCGCTCGTCTCGACGACCGCGCGGACCGTCCCGCTCGTCTACACCGCGCGCTCCGACGGAGCACTGCTGGCGAGCGTCCACACCGCGCTGACGCTCGGCCCGACCGACGGCAGCCGGCCCAGCGTCCCGGCACCGCTGGTCGCGCCCGTCGTCCGCGGCGCGACGATGCGTGTCAGCTATGACATCAGCAACCTGGTCGGCGCGACCAACCCGACACTCGTCGTCTCGCAGCCCGGCCGGGTCGAGTCGGCCACCGGCCTGTTCTTCCGGCCGTCCTACACCGTGCCGCTCAGTGCGCCCACCGGGTCGATCGACGTGCCGGTTGCCGCGCTGCCCGGCGCCGGCATCTACGGCGTCGGCATTCAGGACGCGCCAGGCGGATGGGCGAGCCGCAACGACTCGGCATTCGCGTTCACCCGGGTCGCGCCGGCGGGCGACAGCCAGCCCGCCGTGCCACTCGTCGCGGCAGGTGGCAGCGCGCCGGCGCACTACGCGGAGTTCCCCTACGGCGGGTCGTTCAACGTCAGCTTCGACGTGCGCGCGGTCTCGCACGCGGACGGAGCAGTCATCGAGATCAGCGCTCCAGGACCGACACCGTTCAACGACTACAACCCCTTCAACAACCCGAACGGCAGCCAGCGCGACGCGAACGGCCACGACACCGGCTCGGTCGCCTACGTCCGGCTCGGCGCCAGCCACGGCACAGTCACGCTGAACGGCGGCGCCCTCGGTCTCGACCCGACGATGAACCATGTCGTGCGCGTGCTCGCCACCCGCGCGGGACGGGTGATCGGCGAGGCCAGTGGCGTCAGTTCCATCAGCATGGACGGCGTCCGAGCCGCCGACGGCGGGAACGTCGCCAACGGCTTCGGAGTCAACGCCAACGGCGACGACGGCTTCATCACGTCGGACCAACTGACCGCCGACGGCGCGCTTCTCGGCTCAGTGGAGACGTTCTCGCAAAAGTCCGCGGCGATCACCTCCACGGTCGTCAGCTCCGGCCACTTGTACGGCACGTTGAACGGCGGCTGTCCCGGCATGTTCCATCGGGACGTCGGGCTCTACGACGACGTCGACACGGCCGCGCAGTCGGATACGTTGCGCGTCCTGAACCCGGTCACATCCGGCGGCGACGGAGGCACTTGGACACCTCCTGGCACCCCCATCTGCCTCGCGCAGAACCAGGACACCAACGACACCGCGGTGCTCACCCAGCAGGACGGCAGCACGCCGACGCTCAACGTCGTGACGTCGGACATCGCGGCGGGCACGTTCGGCACGCCGGTCGACCTGACGCCCGGCCTCGATCCCGCTGCGCTGAGCATCGCCGGCGGGATCGGTCAGGACACCGGGCTGAACCAGGCACTGGTGCCCGTGGTGGACGCCTTCGCGCCGAACTCGCCCGGGCGGCTCGTCACTGTCGATCTCGGCACCGGCCAGGTCAGCAGCTCCCCGTCGGTGACGGACTTCTTCGCATCGGGCGTCGCGGTCGACTCGAGCACACACACCGCGGTAGTCCCGTCCAACGACAACTACGGCATCTACGACCTCACCGGGCACACCGCCACGGCGATCACCAACGGCGGCAGCGGCTATCAGCACGTTGCAGCCGACGGCGCGCATCACCTGTTCGTCATGCAGGAAGTCGCGCCGCCGGACTACTTCGGCACCTCGCCGAACAACAACGCGATGTCCAGCGTCGTGGTCGTGGACGAGCACGGGAACCTCGTCCGGCGCGTCGAGCAGTTCAACTTCTTCAACATCTTCCTGCTGGACATGGGCAGCTACGTCCAACTCAATCCCGGCACCGGTACCGCATTCACGCTCGCACCCGGCGGCGCACAGCTCCAGCCGTTCAGCTATCGGACAGGTGGTTGACGACGTTCAGCATCGGCTGACCGCCGGCGATCGGTTCGGTCGCGGCGAGTTTCACCCGCGCCGTCACGGCGAGCCGCCGTGGCCGTCGTCGGGCGTTGCTTACGCTCGGCTAAACATGACCGGCCGGCTTGCCAGCAGTGAGGCGCACACCGTGGTCGTCACCAAGCGTGACGGCGACGGCAAGCCCAGCAACGTCGAGCGGTGGCGCACGTCGCGGAACTTCGAGGTCATCGGCGGTCACCTCGTGATCTACGACTCCACGCATGCGACCTCGCCAACGCTCATCGCAGCCTATGCACCCGGTGACTGGCTCACTGTGTACATCGACACCTATGCCGATACTTAAGCGGCGAATCAAGGTGATCTGCGGTAGTAAATCAAGGTGTGGCGCCGCTGCGGGCAGACACGCCGGGCGAAAGCCCGCTACGGAGGCACGCCACAGTTCACATCACTTTGATCAGGCCGAGTTGTTGCCATCGGCGGTTGAATTGGTGAGTATCGAGATCGGTCCCCCGCACCCGTTACGAGCGACGCGAGCACTCGGGGGTTGATCGAGATGACGCGGCCCGACGCACCGGCTGGGTGGTATCCCGATCCGAGCGGCGTGCACGAGTTGCGCTACTTCAACGGGCAATGGACGCCGCACGTCTGCACCCAAGGCGTCAGCTCGATCAACCCGTTGGAGGGTTCGCCGGCTCCGGCAGTCAGCACCCGGGTCAGTGCGCCCGAGGGCACGCCGAACCTTCCGGAGACCCGGAGCGAGCCGGAGGCGTGGTCCGACCTCCAGAGCGCTCCGAGACCCAACCGGCGCTCGCCGAAGGTCAAACTCGTGATCGCCGGCTGCGTGGTAGCCGTGGCCGTCGGCGTCACCGTGACCGTCTGGCTGCGCGGCAACGACAAGCACGGCTCCCCCACACCCGCGGGTGGTGGCCCGGCGCTGGCGTCGGCCGCAGGACTCGTTCCGACCAAGGACGGGCTCGACGGCCCCCCCGGCACGCGCGGTAACTGGACGCAGTCACAATGGGAGACGGTCGTAGGGATTACTGGCAGCAGCGGCAATCACCTGTGCGTCGACCGCGCGCTGGCTCTCAATCTCGACTACGACGAGGTCCTCCCGGTCGTCAAGGTGGCCGGACACCACTCACTAACCGCCGCCTCGATGCAGGATCTCGTGGCCGCGGTGGCTCGGGCCAACCCGGACCTCAGCAAGTCGCAGGCGGAAGTGGACGCTGTGGAGGTCTACTCAACGACCGTGGACTCAGGTTGTCCGGGAACTGTCTAGCGCCAGTGATCGGGGCGCCCCGCGGCGGACACCAGCATCTTGCGGTCCCATCGACACGGGTCCTGACGGGCCAGGTGTCGACGTAACGCCGGCGAGGAGTCGTCGACTTCACGAGGGAGCGACGTTGCGCGCCGACGGCAGGTCGTGCAACCACGTGGTGTGGGTGGGTTTGAAGGGCGGCAAGATCCTGATCTGCACCTCCGATTGGACGTGGAAGGCGAAGGATATGCGCCGCGACCCGCCCGAGCGTCGCGGTGAGGGGAGCTGCCGCCCACTAGTCCCTGGCCAGCACGGTGAAGCTGAATGCGGCGCTCGTCGGACGGCGCAGCGCAATTTCGCACTTGATCCGGCGCAGTACTTCGTTCCTGCTGAGGCCGAGCCCGCGCGCGATGAGTCGTTCCGGGCGTACCGGTACCGGATCCTCGAAGACGACCTCCACCTGGACCGGCCACGCCTCGTCGAGGCATGCGGACGGGGCGTCCAGCCGCCAGGCCTCCGCCCAGTCCAGGGTGAAGCGGTTGCGCCGGGCGAACAGCGGATCCAACAGCCTGGACGCCACCAGTTCCCGATCGTTGACGCGGTAGCCGTGGAGCACGGCCGGATCGAAGGATTTGACCGATGCTCGCTCGTGCACGGTGAGCTTGCTCGTCCGGTCGCAGGACAGGCAGCGGACCAGCAGCCACACGTCCAGGCGCTTGCCGTTGGCGTTGACGCGGAATCTGCCCTCGCCGGTGGTGGCCGACTCCGACCGGCAATCCACGCACCGCAACGACAGCAAAGGCAGCCTGGTCCGACGAACGACCCAGGGCAGCACGGTATGAGGTTGTGAAGACATGATCTCTCTAGACCTGACACGAGGCCGATTGCGCGCGACCTCAAACGCCGTGGGACCGGGCGCACAAGGGCAGCCCGGCAGAACCGACTGAAGCGTCGGCTACCGATGAGCGGAAGAAGGTGTCAGGTCTAAAGAGCGGGCGGGGTCACGTGGTTTGTCCTCTGTCCTCACTGCGACGGGCCGCAGGCAACCTACGAGATCGCGGAAGATGGTTCAACCGGTTTTCCGACCGGGAACCTTCGTCAGCACGGTCGCGGTGGCCGCACTGAGATTGTCCTTGACCTTGACGCAAGGTCAGGGTTGCAAGCTCTTCTCATGACCACGACACATGCCATTCAAGTCGCCGGACTGACGAAGTCCTATGGCGACCACTCGGTACTCCGCGGCGTCGACTTCGACGTGGCGCGGGGCAGCATTTTCGCTTTGCTCGGCTCGAACGGAGCCGGCAAGACCACGACGATCAGGATCCTGGCCACCCTGCTGAAGGCCGACGCGGGGACGGCTGCCGTCGACGGCCTCGACGTCGCGACGCAGTCGGCGGAGGTGCGGGAGTCGATCAGCCTCACCGGACAGTTCGCCGCAGTCGACGGGATACTCACCGGGCGGGAGAACCTGGTGCTGGTCGCCAAGCTGCGGCACCTCGCGCGTCCCGGCCACATCGCAGACGACCTGCTGGCCCGGTTCTCGCTGACCGAGGCCGGCTCGCGACGGGCGGCGACGTACTCGGGCGGCACGCGGCGGCGCCTCGACATTGCGATGAGTTTGATCGGGGATCCGCCGGTGATCTTCCTTGACGAGCCGAGCGCCGGGCTCGACCCGCAGGCGCGCATCGCGGTGTGGCAGGCGGTCAAGGAACTCGCTCGGGGCGGCACGACCGTGCTGCTGACCACCCAGTACCTGGAGGAGGCCGAGCAGCTTGCCGACCGGATCGCGATCCTGCATGAGGGTCGAATCATCGTGAACGGCACCCTCGGCGAGCTCAAGGCTCTTATGCCTCCTGCCGAGGTCGAGTACGTCGAGAAGCAGCCCAGTCTGGAACAGATCTTCCTCGCGATCGTCGGCCACGACACCGGCGTTGTGGGCGCCCTGCCCGCCGCCGCAGGCACGGACAACTAGGGAATGACAATGAACAAGCACTTCTTCGGCGACACCGCCACCTTGCTGGGACGCTCGCTGCGCCACGTGCTGCGCAGCCCGGACACCATCATCACCACCGCGGTCACACCGATCGCGATGCTGCTGCTGTTCGTGTACGTCTTCGGCGGCGCGATCGACACCGGCGGCGTCAAGTACGTGAACTACCTGCTTCCCGGCATCCTGCTCCTCACGATCGCCTCCGGCATCGCCTACACGGCCTACCGGCTGTTCACCGATGTATCGGGCGGCATCTTCGAACGGTTCCAGTCCATGCCGATCGCGCGCTCGGCCGTGCTGTGGGGCCACGTACTGACCTCAGTGATCGCAAACTTGATCTCGCTCGCGCTCGTCGTCATCGTCGCAGTCGCGATGGGCTTCCGCTCCGGAGCCGGAATCCTCGCGTGGCTCGGAGTCGTCGCGATCCTCGTGCTCTTCACGCTGACCCTGACCTGGCTGGCCGTGATCCCTGGCCTCACGGCGAAGTCGGCCGACGCGGTGAGCGGGTTCTCCTACCCGCTGATCTTCTTGCCGTTCATCAGCTCAGCGTTCGTGCCGACCTCCGGCATGCCCGGCCCGGTGCGCTGGTTCGCCGAGCACCAACCGGTGACCTCGATCGTGGACACGCTGCGCAACCTCTACGCCGAGCATCCGGTCGGCAGCGACATCTGGACCGCGCTCGCCTGGTGCGTCGGCCTGCTCGTCGTCGCCTACGCGTTCGCGATGAACACCTACCGCCGCAAGATCGCCTGATCCGCATGCACAACATCTCGAGCACCGGGCGAGAACGTGGCCGCGTTCTGCGACGAGCGGCTGGGCGGCCCGACGTCCTACCTCGACAAGTGGCGCACCTCGCTCGGCCGCACCGTGGCCGCGAAGCTCGCAGAATGGCCTCATGCTGACGATCAGCCAGCTCGCGACGTACGCCGGCGTTACGGTGCGGGCAGTGCGCCACTACCACGCCAAGGGGCTGCTGCCCGAGCCGGAGCGCGATCACTCTGGCTACCGGCGCTACGACGCCGCAGCCGTCGTGCAGCTGATCCGGATCAGGACACTGGCCGACGCCGGCGTCCCGCTGTCCCGAGTGCAGGAACTGCTAGTGGCCGACGCCAACGAGTTCGCGGCGGCGGTCGAGGACATCGACCGCCGCCTGCGCGCCGAGATCCGCGACCGGCAGCACCACCGCGAGCGGATCGCGCAGCTTGCGGCCGGCGACAGCCTGGCGCTGCCGCCCGAGGCCGTGGCCTACCTGGACCGGCTCCGCCGGCTCGACCTCCCCACTCGGGCGATCGAACTCGAACGCGACGCCTGGATCCTGGTGGCGGCCAAGCTCCCCGCGCAGATGCCGGCCCTGATGGCGATCAAGCAGGCCCAGATCGACACCCCGGCGGGCACCGCGATCTACCTCGACCTCGTCGAGGCGGCCGACTGGCAGGCCGACGATCCGCGGCTACCGGCCTTCGCCGACCGGCTGGTGTCTCTGATCGAGGAGTCGGACAAAGGCTGGGAGGATTACGACTCCGCAGAGGACTTCGCGCTGGATGACGAACTGGTCGAACTGCTCGACTCCGTCTTCCTCAACTCCGTACCCGTCGCGCCGAGGCTGCTCAGACTGCTCGAGGAGCGCGGCTGGACCGGGTGGACGAGACTCGAGCGCATCGTCCCCGCGACTCAGTAAGCGAGCGCGCGAACTGTAGCGCTCGTGTCCCGCGACGCGCCTGGATCGGCAGCTTTCGGCCGACGACGATGTTGCAGACTGGGCGCCCCAGTACCAGCTCCGCAACAAGATCGTCAGCTGGTCCGTCCCGTCGTCAACCCCGGCATTTACGAGGCCAGAGGGCGCTTTGGCGGAGGCTCCGGGATTCGAACCCGGGATGGGCGGTTAACCCAAACCGCATTAGCAGTGCGGCGCCATAGACCAGACTAGGCGAAGCCTCCAAGCGGCCGAGAGCGATGCGCAGCCACCGGCGCAAAAGCCTACAAGGTCGCGGCGAACGGCTCCAACGCGTCAGCGGGCCTCGACCAGCGGGATGAACACTTGTTCCATGATCGCGGCGATGTCGCGTTCGGTCACCGGCTGCCGCTGCATGATCACGCGATGGCTCAGGACGGCCGGAATGACGTCGGCCACGAGCTGGGTCGCCGCCCCGGGACGGACCTCGCCACGCGCCACGCCGCGCTCGAGCAGCCCGATCAGCGCCGCCCGGCGCGGTGCCTGGAACCGATCGTCGATCAGCTGCGCGAGTTCGGGATCGCCGAGTGCCTCGCACTTGATGGCCCGCATCGCGTTGCCGGCCGGACTCGTGATCACGTCGGCGATCGCGCGCGCCACCTGGAGCAGTGCCTCGGCGGTCGTCACGTCGTCGTGGACGCGCAACTCCAGGCCGCACTCCTCGACGGTCGGCAACCCGCCGCAGAGCGCGTCCATGACGAGCTCCTGCTTTGTCGGCCAGCGCCGGTAGATGCTCGCCTTGCCGGTACGCGCCCGGGCAGCGACGCTCTCGACGGTGAATGCCGTGTAACCGACCTCGGTGAGCTCGACGAAGGCCGCCGCGAGGATGGCGTCCTCCAGCGCCGCGCCCCGCCGGCGCGAGGGACCCAGCGCGAGCTCGCGGCTCTCGGCGACTGTCACGTTTCTGTCGTACCCCTCGTCAAGATTGTTAATGGGATAAATTCAGTTAGTGCACGGTTGCGTTCCCTATAGTCTGGCACCTACTGTAGCCGATTAGTGAACGCGTGCGTGCTCTAAGCGGCGATCCCGCGCCGAGCACCAACCCCGAACGGAGCTTTCGTTGGCAGACACGAAGTCCCGACCGGCTACCGCCGGCGAGCGCGGGGCGCGTCGCGCCGCCCATCCTGCGCTGATCCTGCTGGTCATCGTCGGCGCGCAGATGATGGTGGTGCTGGACGGCACCATCGTGAACATCGCGCTCCCCTCGATGGGCCGGTACTTCGACAAGACCCAAACCGACATGACGTGGGCGCTCAACGCCTACACCCTCGCCTTCGGTGGCCTGCTCCTGCTCGGCGGCCGGATGGGCGACATCCTCGGCCGGCGCCGAATGTTCATCGTCGGCCTCATTCTGTTCACCTCTGGCAGCTTCCTTGCCGGTATCGCCGTCAACTTCCCGATGCTGCTCATCGGACGCGCCATCCAAGGCGTCGGCGGTGCCATCGCAGCCCCGACCGGCCTCTCGCTGATCACCACCGAGTTCGAGGAGGGCAAGGAGCGCACCCGCGCGATCGCCGTGTACGCGGCGGTGTCCGGCGCCGGCGCCGCGGTCGGCCTGCTGCTCGGCGGCGTTCTCACCAACTACTTCAGCTGGCGGTGGGTGCTGTTCGTCAACGTGCCCATCGGGATCGTGCTGATGTGCGGCGCGTTCCTCTACCTACACCAGTCCGAGCGGTTGAAGGGTCGCTTCGACTTCGTGGGCGCGCTCCTGTCGGTCGGCGGCATGGTGTCCCTCGTCTACGGCTTCATCCACGTCGCGCACAGCGGGTGGAGCAACGCCGAGACGGCCACCGTCTTCTCGATCGCGATCGTGCTGCTCGTCGCCTTCGTCCTCTACGAAGCATTCGTTGCAGCGCAGCCGATGATGCCGATGCGGATCTTCGAGAACCGCAACCGCGCCGGCACCTACGTGGTGATGCTCGTCGTCGGCGCCGCGATGTTCGGCATGTTCTACTTCATCACCTTCTTCGTCCAGCTGGTCCGCGACTACGGCCCGCTGAAGACGGGTGTTTCGTTCCTGCCGGTCGCCTTCGTGATCGGCGTCACCTCGCAGATCGTGGCCAAGACCCTGCCGAGGGTCGGCCCCAAGACGCACATGCTGATCGGGACCATCCTGCTGACGCTGGCGCTGTTGTGGCTGTCGACCGTGGACGCCGACACCGGGTACTGGACGACGCTGCTTCCCGCGATGATCGTGCTCGCCATCGCGATGGGCAACCTGTTCGTCCCACTCACCGTGACCGCGGTGTCGAAGGTCAAACACACCGACGCCGGCCTGGCCTCCGCGTTGCTCAACGTCGGGCAGCAGGTCGGTGGGTCGCTGGGCCTGTCCGTCATGGCGACCGTGTTCGGCACCGCAAGCCGCAACTACGCGAACGAACACGCGCCCGACCTGCTGGGCAAGACGCTGCCGCAGACCGTCCACGATCCGGAGCTCGCCGGCAAGATCGCCGGCAAGATCCAATCGGCGGGCAGCAACGGGCTACAGAAGCCGGACATCGACTCGTTCGTGAACAGCCTGCCGCAGGGTCAGCAGGCAGCCGCGCGCGACTTCTTCTATGGCCCGTACAAGGACTTCACCCACGACCTGCTCGCGCACGCGTCCGGCCAGGGCTTCCTGTTGGGCGCGGTCTTCGGCGTGGTGTCAATCATCGCGGCCGCAGTGCTGATCAACGTCAAGAAGTCCGAGCTGCCGTCGCAGCCGATGGAGGAAGTCGCAGCCGCCGCCTGACGTTTCCCCGAGAAGGGCCGCCCCATCCTCTCCGGGGCGGCCCTTCGCCACGTCTCAACACTCGATGACATTCACAGCCAGGCCGCCGCGTGCCGTCTCCTTGTACTTGACCTTCATGTCCGCACCGGTCTCGCGCATCGTCTTGATCACCTTGTCCAGGCTGACGATGTGCTCACCGTCGCCGTGCAGCGCGATGCGCGCCGCGTTGATGGCCTTCACCGCCGCCATCGCGTTGCGCTCGATGCACGGCACCTGGACCAATCCGCCCACCGGGTCGCAGGTCAGCCCGAGGTTGTGCTCCATACCGATCTCGGCGGCGTTCTCCACCTGTGCAGGCGTCCCGCCCAGCACCTCGCACAGCGCGCCGGCTGCCATCGAGCACGCCGAGCCGACCTCGCCCTGGCAGCCCACCTCGGCACCCGAGATGGACGCGTTCTCCTTGTAGAGGACGCCGATCGCGCCGGCGCACAGCAGGAACCGCACGACACCCTCGTCCGACGCGTCCGGGCAGAAGCGCGCGTAATAGTGCAGCACCGCCGGCAGCACGCCGGCCGCGCCGTTCGTCGGGGCGGTCACCACCCGACCGCCCGCCGCGTTCTCCTCGTTGACGGCCAGTGCGAACAGGTTCACCCAGTCCATGACATGCAGCGGATCCGACCCGGTGGGTTCGCCGTCGAGCCGCTGGTGCAGCTCCGGCGCACGACGGCGCACCTTCAGGCCGCCGGGCAACGTTCCTTCGTTGCTGCATCCGTTCGCGACGCACTCCTGCATGACCGCCCAGATGTGCAGCAAGCCGGAGCGGACGTCGTCCTCGGTGCGCCACGCCTGCTCGTTGGCGAGCATGACGCCGCTCACCGGCAATCCGGTCTCCGCACAGCGGTCGAGCAGTTCGGCGCCGGTGGTGAACGCGTGCGGCAGCACCGTGTCGTCGGCCTTGATGCGGTCGGCGCCCGCGGCCGACTCGTCGACCACGAAACCGCCGCCCACCGAGTAATAGGTGCGCTCGCGGATCAGTTCGTCGCCGGCGAACGCGAAGCAACGCATGCCGTTCGGATGGGCCGGCAGGCTCTCCCGACGGTGCAGCACGAGATCGTCCTCGCCCAACTCGACGCCGTGCTTGCCGAGCAGTTCGACGCGACCGGCCGCACGTGCGGCGCGCGCCCGGTCGGCCGCTGTCACGATGTCGATGGTCTCCGGATGCTCCCCCATCAGGCCGAGCACGACCGCGCGGTCGCTGCCGTGCCCGTGCCCAGTCGCGCCCAGCGAACCGAACAGCTCCACCCGAACCCGGGTCACATCGTCGAGGATCGCGTCGTCGGCCAGCCCTTCGGCGAACATGCAGGCGGCGCGCATCGGACCGACGGTGTGCGAGGAGGACGGCCCGATGCCGATCGAGAAGAGTTCGAAGACGCTGATGGACACACCCCCATCATGCGCGCTACCGGCGCGTAGGGTCGGCGAACTGTGGTTGCCCCTGTCGTTCGGCGTACGCCTCCGCAGCGCGCAGTCATCGTGCACACCGAACAACTCACCCAGCGAATGCGACGCGTCACAGTACGCGCAGAGACGATGCGTGGGGTGCCGATCCGGCCGGCGCAGGACGTCGAATTGCTGCTCCGCGAAGAATCCGGCCGGCGGGTGAAGCGGCGGTACACGATCCGGTACGCCCGGCCGGACGTCGGCGAACTCGACCTCGACGTGCTGCTGCACGGCACCGGCCCGGGCGCGCACTGGGGCACTACCGCGGCGCCCGGCGACGAGGTCGAGTTCCAGGGCCCGCGCGGCAAGCTCGAGTTGCGTGCTGCGCCGGACCATCTGCTCGTCGGGGACGAGTCGGCACTGCCCGCGATCGCGGCGATCTGCGAAGCGCTGCCGAGCCACGAACGAGCAAGAGCGGTGATCGAGGTGCAGGACGCCGCCGACGAGCTGCCCGTGCGCGGCGAGACGACCTGGGTGCATCGCGCCGGTGCGCGACCCGGCGATGCCGAGTTGCTCAGCGCCGCGCTCGATCAGCTCGACATTCCGGCGCACGCGCATGCGTACCTGATGGGTGAGACGCGTGCGATGGTGGCGCTGCGCGCGCTGCTCGAAAGCCGCGGCGTGGCGCACGACGCGATCTTCGTCAAGGGCTACTGGAACCTGGGCCGGCCGGACCGGCTCGCCGGACGCGCGCCGCAACGACCTGCGGGGTAATTGCCGACGTCGGCAGTATTGCCATATGGACGACTTCGCCGCACTGATGCCCTTCGCCGTCACCGTCGGCGTCATCATCGACTCGGCACACAAGGACGAGGTGGTCGGCCGACTGCCCTACGACGAGAGCCGCACCACGGCCGGCGGCGCGCTGCACGGCGGCGCGCTGATGACGCTGGCCGACAGCGTCGGGGCAGCCTGTGCGTTCCTGAACCTGCCGCCCGGAGCGAGCACCACCACGACGAGCTCCTCGACGGTCTTCCTGCGCGGCGTCCGCGGGAACGTCACCGGCACCGCGCGGCCGCTGCACGCGGGCCGGCGAACGATCGCGGTCAGCACCGAACTGCGCGACGAGCAGGGCCGGCTCGTCGCGCAGGTGACGCAGAGCCAGGCCGTCCTCGCCGACAGCTGAAGCGGAGCGGCGCTACCCCTGGCAGCCGTTCATGATGAGCCCGAGCACGTCGCTTCGGGTGGCCACGAGCGCGCCGTCGCCGCTCGACGAAGTCGCGGCCAGCACCCCCGGCAAGCGCCACTGCTGCTCGAGCCGTCCAGTACTCGCGCTGACGCAGCCCAGCGCGCCGGAGGCGGCGCGAGTCTGCAACCACAGCACCCGCGAGCCAGCGCCGATGATCGTTGGGACCGGGCCGAAAAGG
>DASQSE010000024.1:0-71403 GCA_035642535.1 Jatrophihabitans sp.
CCGGTGTGGCTCGTGCTCGGTACGGCCTGCTCGTGTGGCCGATGACGGCGAGCAGCAGCCCGACACCGCGCGCCGCAGTCAACGCACCGCGCGCCCGGTCGCGCACCGACCGGCGCACCGTGCCGACGACCCATCGCGCGGAGCCGCCGGCAACGCGCAGCGCGCCGCGCAGTGCTGCGCGAAGCCGGGCGAGCAGCCTCTTCCGCCGCCCGTGGGCGAGCCGCACGGCCACCCGGGCCTCGGCGTTCCCGTGTGCGACCGCGCGGGCCAGCAACCAACCGGTCCGCACCCGCTCCGGTGCGACGTGATCCACGACGACGGCCTCGCGGCACCAGACGATCGATCCGCCGCGCCGCCAGATCATGCGGGTGAACATCGTGTCCTCGCCACCGGTCGTGTCGAAGGACGGATCGAAGCTCACGCCGAGCCCGCGGATGGCACGTAGGTCGAGCAGGAGGTTGTTGGTGGCCGCGGAACTGACGGGTGCACCGGTCCGCGTCGCCGCGCGGTGCCGTCGGCTGAGCGCCTCGCCCTCGGCGACCCACGGGTGCGTGGCCGACCCGAAGTCGGAGCGCACCGGTCCGGCCACCGCGGTGGCCGCGCTGCGGCGCTGGGCGTCGAGCAGTGCCGGGAGCCATCCCGGTGTGGGTAGCTCGTCGTCGTCGATGAACACGAGCCAGTCGGAGTCGGCCGCCTCGGCGAGCGCGCGGTTGCGGGCCGCGGCGATCCCGGGCGTGAGTTCGAGGACGTAGCGCACGTGCGAACCGGAGTGCTGCGCGACGGCGGCCCGGGCGCTCGCCGCCGGGTCGTTGTCCACGACGAGCACGTCGACGTCGACGCCGGCGTCCAACTCGCCTGCCGCGTCGAGCAGCGCGGGAAGCAGCGCCGCGAGCCGGTCGGGGCGCCGGTAGGTGACGACGGCGACCGTGAGTCGGGAGCCGGTCATCGCCGCCGACCTCCCAGCAGCGCCGGCAGTGCGACCCGCAAACCCGCGAGCGAGCCGGCGACGGTGGCGAGCAGCGGCCGCAGCGACGTGAGCAACTGACGGCGTCCGCCTCGGAGCAGGACGTCACGGCTCGCGAGCGGGGTGGCGAGTATCCAGCGCGCGAGTTGTGCGCGCGGCAGCTCCCGAGCCGCGAACAACAACCGGTTGCGGCAGTTGAAGTAGTAGTAGCGCGCCGACTTCGCGCGGCCGCGCCGGACGCCCTGCGTGCCGCCCTCGGCATGCCGGACGAGCAGATCGCCGCGAAGCACGACTGCGCCGCCGGCCGCGAGGCAGCGATGGCTGTACTCGACGTCCTCCCAGTAGAGGAAGTAGCGCTCGTCGAGATTCCCGATCCGTTCGACGAGCGCCCGGGAGAATGCCAGGCAGGTGCCGGGCAGCCACGGCATCGCGGCGCGGCGCCCCGGCACGGCGCGGATGCGACCCGACGCGAGCCGGACGACCGAGCCGTCGAACACCCAGCCGTCGGCCGCGGAGACGATGCGTGGGCTGATCAGTGCGAGCGGTTCACGCTGGGCATGCGCGCACAGCTCGCTCAGCACGCCGACGTCGAGCGCGACATCCGGGTTGAGCAGCACCAACGCAGCCGGGTCCGCGTCCTCGACCGCGCGCCGGATACCGATGTTGGCGGCGGCCGCGAAGCCCGGGTTGTCGGGCAGCGGGACGAGCAGCCAGCCGTGCGCGCTCGCCAGTCGCCGTATCGCCGCCGACTCGGCGGGTGAGTGGTGGCTGTCCACGATGACTATGCGAATGCCGCGAGCCGCCAACTCGGCGTGCAGCGGTGCCAGGTTCGCCTCGATCAGCAGGTGCGAGCCGTAGTTCACCAGCACGACGGCCGCGCCGTCGTGCTGGGTCTGCTCCGGCCCGCCCTGCATGCGCGTCAGTTCCCCGCGATGATCAGGTTGTCGTACGTGGTCAGGATCGGCGCGTTCGTCGCCGAGCCGGACAACGACGACACGAGGCCGCAGCCGCCTGCACCCTGCAGGCTCGCGGTGCTGTCCGTCGCGGTGATCTGCGGGTTCGCCGGCGGTGTGGAACCGACCTGCCAGATCGTGCCGCTCAGCGAGGTCGTTCCGGTGCCGGTCACCTGGA
The DNA here is from genome assembly GCA_035642535.1 of Jatrophihabitans sp. Lineage (GTDB taxonomy): Bacteria > Actinomycetota > Actinomycetes > Mycobacteriales > Jatrophihabitantaceae > Jatrophihabitans. Next base: position 2,096 of record DASQSE010000024.1, read on the forward strand.
ACCGGAGCCGGAACACGTCACCGGGCTGGTAGGTGAGGTTGATGGCCACCTCGCGGATCACGGTCTCGCTCCCGTTCACCACCCGGGACAGCGCGAGGTGCGCGACGCCGCCGGGCATGTACCGCAGCTTGAGCCGGTAGTCGGTACTGCCTGCGTGCCTGGCGAGCATGGACACGGTGGCTCCGCCGCCCGTGGTGATCGCGTTGACCGAGGAGTCCACGTACGCGTCGACATCGGTCAGTGACACGCCGTTCAACAGCGCGCTCGGCGACGCACCGGCCGAGGCGAGGTTCGCCCGTCCGACGCCACCGCTCACCGAGAGCTGGCTGACGCCGTTCGACAGCGTCCACCCACCTCCGAGGTCGGCGCTGCCCCACGAACCGCTACCCGTGGTGCGGCTGAACGCGTCGGAGGCAGTCAGCTCGGTCGGCACGCTGATCGCACGCGTCGTCGACGCCGTCGCGCCCAGGTTGTCGGTCACCGTCAGCGTCACCGAGTACGTGCGAGGTATCGGGTAGGTGTGCGTCGGGTTCAGGTCGGTGCTGGTGGTGCCGTCGCCGAACTCCCATGCGTAACTGCTGATCGTCCCGTCCGGGTCCGTCGACGCGGTCGCGTCGAAGGTTGCGGTCAGGTACTTGGCCGTCGCCGCGAACACCGGTGCCGGTGGTTTGTTGACGTCGACCGTCACGTCGGAGCTGATTCGGCCCGTCGCGCCCTTGTCGTCGGTGACCGTCAGCGTCACCGAGTACGTGCCCGGTGCTGCGTAGGTGTGCGTCGGGCTGACGCCGGTACCGGTCCTGCCGTCGCCGAAGTCCCACGCGTACGAACCGATGGTCCCGTCCGTGTCGCTCGAGGCGCTGCCGTCGAAGGCGACGGACAGTGCGGTCCGGTCGGCGGTGAACGACGCGGTGGGCGGTTGGTTGGGCATGACCGCGGTGATCGTGGCCGTCGTCGCGTCCGTCAGGCCGGTGTTGTCGGTCAGGGTCAACTGGATCTGATACACGCCGGCGGCCGCGTAGGTGTGCGTGGCCGTGACGCCGGTGCCGGTCGAGCCGTCGCCGAAGTCCCACGCGTACGACGCAATCGTGCCGTCCGGGTCCGACGAGGCAGCAGCATTCACCGTCACCACGTTGTCGACCATCGACGGCGAGAATGCGGCCGTCGGACTGCGGCCCGCGGACAGCGCCGAGGCGAGGAAGTGGCTGCGCACCTGGTCGGCCGTCAGCTCGTCCAGGTACACCGCCGGCTCGTCGATGACGCCGTTGAAGTACGCGCCGTCGGCACTCCAGGTGTTGAGGTTGTCCCCGCCGATGCGCCAATAGCCGTCGTACGACTGCGCCGACGTCGTCGGGTTCGTGGCCGCCGCTGTGCCGTCGACATAGAGCGTCATGCCGTCCGGTCCCTGCGTGGCGGCCAGGTAGTGCCATTGCCCGTCGTTGTAGCTGCGCGTGGTCGTCGCCGTGTTGTACGTACCCGTGAACGTGCCGAACACGAGCCGGCCGTCACCGAGCATGTAGACGTGCCGGTCGTAGCTCGAACTCGTCCCGGTCTGCGAGGAGCCGAAGCCGATCAGCTTCCCGCCGGCCGTCGAAGTTGTCTTGAACCAGAGCTCCTCCGAGTAGACGGTTGGACCCTCCATCGACCAGGCCGAGCCGACGGTGCCGTTCGTGCCCCGAAACGTCACCGCGCCGCCGGGTCCGTCGTCGGTGACCAGGCTGCCGGTGCCCAGCGTGTAGCTGCCCGAGTAGCGGCCGTCGATCTCGTTGCCTGAGACATCCGTCGCCGTGCTGCCACCGGTCTCGTCGAACCGGTAATACAGCAGCGGCGAGTCGTTCCAGATCGCCTGCCCGTAGCTGTCCGCCGGCGCTGTCAGCCCGACGCCGGCCCGGCCGCTGTCGAGGTACTGCTGGTGGATCTGCGTCATGGTCAGCACCTTGGGATACACCGAGACGTCGTCGATCCGTCCCGAGAAGTAGCTGCCGCCGCTCCAGCTGGAGTCACCGCCGATGCGCCAGTAACCGACGTAGGGCCCCGCGGCGGTCGCCGAGGGTTTGCTGGCGATCAGCGCCCCGTCGACGTAGAGCCGCATACCCGCCGTCGGCCCGAAGCTGGCGACCACTTGGTGGTACTGGCCGTCGTTGTACGACTGCGCCGACCGGATCACGTTGTGTCCGTTGAAGTCCACGCCGAAGTTGACGCGGCCGCTCGTGTCGAGATAGATGTGCCGGTCGACCTTCGAGCTGGTGCCACTGGCGGCGCTCCCGAAGCCGAGGATCTTGCCGCCATTGCGCGACGTCGTCGAGAACCACGCGGAGATCGTGAACTTCTTCGGTGCCGGGATGGCCCAGCTCGGCGCCGCGATGCCGGTCGAGGTGCCGTTGAAGGTAGCGGCCTTGTCCGGGTCACCCACGATCGCACCGTTCGCGCCTGCGGTCACGCCGGAGCCCACGGACAGCGGGCTGTACCCGGCGTAGTCGAGTGAGCTCGTCGCTGCTGAGCCGTGATCCAGGCGCCAGTAGTCGATCGCCCCCTGGTTGATGACGTCCTTCGCGTACTGGCTGTAGCCCGGCGGGCCGGTGGTCGGCATGGTGACGTTGACCGTGTCGCTCCACGCGGTATTGCCGCTGTCGTCCCTTGCCCGGATGCGGTAGCCGTAGGTCGTGCCCGGCGTCCGGCCGGTGTCCGTGAAACCGATGATCGGCTGGTTCCATCGCTGCGAGACCGCGCTCGTCGTGTAGATCGGTGAACCGTCCCGGTAGACCGTGTAGCCGAGGTTCTGGTCGTCGCGGTCCCAGTTGGTCTGCCAGCCGACCGCGACAGAGGTCGTCGACGTCGCGCGCACCGACGGCGCTGCGGCCGCCGCGCTCACCCGCGGCCCCTGCTTGTTCGGCGCGATCGAGGGAATCGCGAAGCGCACCAGGCCCTGCTGCGCCGTGCCGTTCACGTGCAGGAACTCGCCGCCGGACACGACGTACTGGCTGTTGCCGGCCATCGTCCACGGGCCCTGCTCCTGTCCGGTGTACGTGCCGATGTCGAACTCCGGGATCCAGTTGATCAGCGACGGGCTTGGCTGCCCGGTGAAGTCTCCGTACCCGCCACCCAATTCGGTGTTGGTCTGCACAGTGCCGGTTGTGTCGACGCTCAGCGCGTCGCCTCGGTACCACCAGTTGCGCGGGTAGGTGTCGGGGAAGCCGCCGATGTTCGCGCAGAAGTGCAAGTGACTCGCGACGTAGACCGCCCCGTTGACGCTGTAGGTGTCGTACGTGTCGCCATGGCAGTCGGCGAGCCAGTGGATGTTGCCCGAGTTCGGCGCGACCGCGAACACACCTTCGTAGTTGCCGCCGGAGCCGAAGACGTAGCCGGTGCCGTAGATGTAGGTGCCGTCGGTCGACAGGCTCAGGATCGACGCGGTCGAGCCGGCGTCACGGACGTAGTTCTCCGCAGTCCACGGGTACCTGGTGCCGGTGACCGCGTTGACCGCACCGAGGCCGTACGCGTCGGTTCCGTTGACGCTCTTGAACTGGCCGCCGATGATCACGCGGCTGCCGTCGGGCGTTACCTGGACGGCCTGCACGAGGTCGTCCGTGGTGGGCGCCCAGCCGAGTAGTGCGCCGTTGCTCGCGTTGAACGCGGCCAGGTGGGCGCGGGCCACGCCGTTCGCGGTGCTGAACGCGCCGCCGACGTACACCACGCTGTTGGTCGCCGAGATCGAGTTGACCGTCGCATCGAGCGCCGGCGCGAAGCTCGAAAGCAGTTGCCCGGTCGTCGTGCTGTACGCCGCGATCCGGTAGCGGTTGGCTCCGTTCGCCTTGGTGAACGACCCGCCGACGTAGATCCGGGAGCCGTCCGGCGAGGCAACGACGACCTTCGCCTGGGCGTTGAGCGACGGCGCGAACGAGGTGATCAGGTTCCCCGTCGTGATGTCGAAAGCGAGCAGGTTGCTGCGCGCCGTCGTGTTTGTGCCGGCCGCTGCGCCGGCCGGCCGGGCGGTCGCGAAGCTGCCCCCGGCGTAGACGGTGTTGCCGACCGTCGCTGCGGACCAGACGACGCCGTCGATCTGGACGGTCGGCAACGCGTCGGCCGTGACGTTGTCGGGGCCGCGCTGCTGTACGGGCGAGACGCCCGCCGGGGTACTGGCCGCATCCGCCGTCGCGGACGTCTCCAGCCGCGCCAACGGGCCGACGGAAACGAGCGCGGCGACGGCGGCCGTGATCGTAGCCGAGCGCAGAAGCTTCGCGGAACTGATCACTTTCGTCTCCAATTGCTATCGAACGGGTCCGACGAACGCGACCACCGGAGCGGCGGTCGAGTAGCGGACCGTGAGGGTGAGCGGATTGCGGTAATGCGCCGGTAGCCCGAAGACGTAGCTTCCGGACTTGGCGTAGTGGGCGGCGAGTTCGCCGCGTAACGGAGTGCTCGCCGAGGTGATCTGTACGAGCGGTGTGCCGGCCCGGTCCTGGTCGTTCACGACGACGGCGTCGAGCGACACCGGCTGGGCCGAGCGGTTGACGAGCCGAACCGTGACGGCCACGGCCGCACCTGCGATCTCGCCGGGCAGTTTCGCCTTCACGTGGACGATGCGCTGGCCGGTGATGATCGCCGTGACGCCGTCGCCGAACTGTGCCGGGTGCGAGAACGCCACAGGCGGACGGGTCGAGATCGGTTGCGCGGCGACGGTTCGGTGGACGTTCCCACCGGCCGGCGCCGGTACCGGCGTGGTAGGCAGTTTCGCGACTCCGCTGGGCGCGGACTGCTCGACGCCCGGCGCAGCCGGCTGGTGCGATGCCGGCTCCGACGACCCGCACGCGGTACACGCGAGGAGGCCGGCGAGCAGCGCGCCGGAGATCAACGCGGTGCGGACCCGGGTAATGGACGTCATGATGTGACCACCTCGCTCAAAGCTGCGCAGATGTCGTGCCGATATCGGCGGGTCGTGAATCGCGCACCCGCCTCGACCCGGCCGGCGAGCGCAAGTCGCCGGCGAAGTGCGGGATCGGTAAGCAGCCGGGCGATCGCCGCCGCGAGCGCAGCCGGATCGCTCGGCGGCACGAGCAAGCCCGTCCGGTCGTCGGCAACGATCTCGGCGAGCCCTTGAACCTCCGACGCCACGACCGGGCGCTCTGCATACATCGCCTCGACGGCGGTGTTGCCGAACGGTTCGGCGCGGGAGGGCACGAGCACGACGTCGGCTTCGGCTAGCGCTGGACGTGTGTCCGGCACGAATCCGGCGAACTCCACCGCGCCCGCCAGGTCGGGAGCCGACGCACGAGTGCGCAACTGCTGCTCGAACCACTCGTATCCGGCGAACGCGTCGCCGCACAGCTTGAGCCGGACCTCCTGGCCTTGGCGGCGCAGGATCGCGGTCGCCTCGAGGGCGACGTCGGTGCCCTTGCGCGGCGACAGCCTGCCGACGAGCAGCAGCTGCCATGGGGGAGAGGTCCCCGACCGCGGTGGGGCAGGGCCGCGGTCCGGGACGCCATTGAGCACGACCTGCGTCGTGCGCGCCAGTGGTGGTATTGCTTCGACGAGCAGGCGGCGAGCAGCCGCACTGTTCGTGATGACGCGGTGTGCGAGCAGCAATGGTGCCGCCAACGCAACCCGCATGGGCCGGGCGAGCGTCTCCTCGGCCTCGTGCACGTGCACGAGCACCGGCCGCCGGGCGAGCCGCGCGGCAAGGATCCAAAGCGGGATCGTCAGCGTGTTGACGTACACGGCGCTCGGGTCGACGTCGCGGATCAGCCGCACCAAGCGGTGCAGATCGCGCGGCGTGCTCAGCGCGAGCCGCGCCAGGGCACGCGGTCGCAGCAGTGCCTTGCGCAACACCGGGAACGGTGCGACACGCACCGTTGCGCCGTCGAGGTCACGGTCGCCGAGCAGCGGGCCGCCGTCGGGCACACACACGACGACCTCAGTGGCGGCGCCACGCAGCGCCGCGACGGACTGCAGCATCTGCCGGTCGGAGCCGTACTCCTCGGTCGACGGGTGGGCGATCAGGATCCGCGGCGCCCGCGCGGTGTGCGTCTGCCGACGCCCTGAGCAGCGCGGTGCAGGGCGCCGGGCCGGTGCCGCGAGATCGATGCAGAGCTTCTCGTACGCGACTGCGACCTCGTCCCAGTCGAATCGGCCGGCCGCCGCCTCCTGCGCCTCGACACCGCGGGCCATCGTCTCGGCCGGTCGGGCCTCGGCGCGCTCCAACTCGCTCGTGACGTCCTCGACGTTGCGCACGTACCTGCCGGCACCGCCCGCGACGTCCCAATTGAAGGTCACGTCATAGGCGATGACCGATGCGCCCGCGCCCATCGCCCGCAGCAACGACGGATTGGTCCCGCCCACGGAGTGCCCGTGCAGGTAGGTGAGTGCGTTCGCGTAGAGCTGGTCGAGCAGTTCCTGGTCCCATACCGAACCGAGGAACTTGACCCGGTCATCGGCGAGCTCGTGGATCCGGCGGGTGTATCCGTCCGCATAGGGTGCCGATCCGACGACAACGAGCGGCAACTCCGCCCCGCTGCGGCGATAGCCCGCGACGAGCAGGTCGACGTGATTCTCCGGCTCGAACCGGGCGACGATCAAGTGGTATTTCTTGGCGAACAGACCCAGATCGGCGATGCGTGCGTCCGACGGCTCGGTCACGATCGGCGCCCCGTAGCCGATCTGCACCGTGTCGGCGCCGAACTCCTCGCGGTAGTAATCCGCGATGCCCCGCGCGTCCGCGATGAGCGCGTCCGACCAACGCACGGCCATCGACTCGGCCAGCCGGTAGTAGCGCCGGCCGACGCCCTGCCACTTCTCGCGTCGCCACTCCAACCCGTCGACATGGGTGGCGACCGGGATGCGCCGGGCGCGCAGGAACGGCAGGAACGGCGCGTTGGCGGCGTTGAAGACGATCGCGGCATCGACGGGTCGCCGCATCAGGTGCGCGACCGCGACGGCGGTGCTGCTGAGCGTCTCGAGTGTCTTGCGCCGGAGCGCCGGACACCACACCAGCTGCATGCCCAGGTACTCGGCAGGGCGCGCGGCGCCGTCTGCCGAGCGGTGGCAGTAGACCACGACTTCGTGCCCGCGCGCGGCGAGCCGGCTGCCGACCTCTTCGACGCAGGTCTCGAAGCCGCCGTAGCGCGCGGGAACTCCGCGAGTCCCGACCAGGGCGATGCGCACCTACCCTCCTCTCGTGACGTGGCGATCGGCCCGGCGGCCGATCCCCAACGGCTGTCAGTAAGCGCCGTTGGCGCGGACGATCGCCTTGACGGTCTTCGCCAGCAGTGCAAGATCAAGTCCAAGTGACCAGTTCTCGACGTAGTGCAGATCGAGTCGCACCGACTCGGCCCAGGTGAGGTCGCTACGTCCACAGACCTGCCAGAGCCCGGTGATCCCCGGCTTGACGAGCAGCCGGCGTCGCACGTCATCGGGGTACTCGGCCACCTCGCGCGGCAGCGGCGGCCGCGGGCCGACCAGCGACATGTCGCCGGCCAGGACGTTGAACAACTGCGGAAGCTCGTCGACCGAATACCTGCGCAGCATTCGCCCGAGCCGGGTGATCCGCGGGTCCTCGGCGATCTTGAACAGCGGCCCGTCCTGCTCGTTCGCCTGCTCGAGCATCGGCAGCAGCGCCTCCGCGCCGTCGGCCATCGAGCGGAACTTGAGCATCGTGAAGCGTCGGCCACCCAATCCGACGCGCTCCTGGCGGAACAGGACGGGCCCGCGCGAGGTAAGGCGAACGGCCAGCGCGATGCCCAGCAGGACCGGTGAAAGCACGATGATCGCGAGCGTGGCTGCGACGCGGTCGAAGCCGTTCTTGACCAGCCGCTTCGGACCGGTGAACCGAGGTATCGAGACCTGCAGCAACGGCGTGCGCGCACTCCCGTCGAGGTGCAGGCGGGCGCGGGCAACCTCGGTCAGCCCGGTGTCCACGAGCAGCTTCACCCCGGAGCCTTCGAGGTCCCACGCGAGGTGGCGCAAGGCACTCGACGACATCGCTCCCGGCAGGACGACGACCGCGTCCGCACCGCGGTCGGCCGCGGCTCTGGCGATGACCGGAGCTGCGAAGTTCCGGTAGCCGCCGATGACATGCACGCCCGTGCCCTCGTCGATACGCGCCTGCTCGGTGAACGCGTCGACGTTCGGTTCCTCGCCGACCACGATCACGCTCGACGACGCGTAGCCCGCCGGTCGGCGGCGTTTGTGATCGAGTCGGGCAACGGCGCGCGCCGGCACATCGACGGCGATCAGCACGAGCAGCGCCGCGAGTGCAACACCGGTGTCCGCGGTGCGGCCGAGCGCGTAGCCGCCGAGTGCGATCAGCGCAACGAGTTGGCAGAACGACGTGAAGACCCCTTGATAGCCGTCCCGCGCCCTTCGACCGACCGACACCGTGTACGCGCGGTTCGTCGCTACCAGCGCCGGCCACATGACCGGTAATGCGAGCGCGACCAACAGTCCGTACAACGGCACGGTGGACATGCCGTGCATCGCCAGGACGACCGCTGCGGCCGCAGCAGCGGCGCAGGCGTCCACGATGATCAACGCATGGCGGTATCGGCGCACCCACGCAGCGCGCGGCGTCCGCTCCGCCCGAAGTCCGTGTCCGACGATCTCCAGGCGCGCGCGAGACTCCACCCGCGACACGCTGCGAAGAACCGGCGATTCGGAGCTGAGCATTGTTGTCCCCCGTTGACGGACGCCCCCCGGCCGGTAGCGTCCAGCGCGCGCTTCCCCCGCGGCTGAACAGCCACCTCCCCCAACCGAGGCACTGCCCGTCGAGAACAAACGTAGCTCTTACATCGCCCCTCGGAGGCGCGTTCGGTCGGGCTCGGGACGTATGCCGATGCAGGTCATGACCAAGGTTGGGTGCCGCCTGTGCCAATCGTCTTCAGCAACCGACCGTTCGGTCTCTACCGATCGTCGGGCGGACGCGCTACCTTCCGTGGAACAAGGTGGACGAAGATCGACAAGTGTGCTGCAGCGGGCAAGATCGACAAGATCACCGCGTGCCGTTCGTCCCCGCAAGCAGGTCGGGCAGCGCCGCGCGAACGACCGCCCACGATTCGTGCGTCGGCTCGATGAGCGTGTAGTGATCGCCCGGCACCTCACGCAGCACCGCACGGCCGCCGGCGTGCGTAGCCGCAGCAACGTAACGCTCGCTCTGGTTGATCGGGACCGTGTCGTCGGCAGCGGCGTGGACGCACAGCACCGGGACGGGCAGCGGCGCGGCGCGGATCGGGTCCGCCGCCGCGTAGCGGTCGGGCTTCTCGTCCGGCGACCCGTCGAGGAAGTCGATCGTCGCGCCGTCGCCGAGCCGGTCGCGCACCGCGCCGTCGAGGTCGAGGACACCGGCCTGTGCGACCGCGCCGACGACCGGAATGCGTCCCCGGCGAGCGGCTGCCAAGACCGCGAGATGACCACCGGCCGAATGCCCGACCGTGACGGTGCGCGACGCATCGACGTCGAGTTCGGCGAGGTGATCAATGGCGGCGGCGATGTCGTCGAAGGTCGCGGGCCAGCCGCCACCGTTGCCGACTCGGCGGTATTCGACGTTCCAACAGGCGAAGCCGTGCGCGACGAGGTCGGCGGCCAGTGCACGAGCGAGGTCCAGTGTGTAGCGCGCCCGCCAGAACCCGCCGTGGATGATCACGATCGTCCCGGCATGTGCAGCGCGAGCCGGGAGGGACAACTCGCCGAACTGCGACGGGTCGGGCCCGTAGGCGATGCGCCGTGCTTCAGACACGGCGCAGCACGCGCTTCGTGACAGCCGCGGTGCTGAACGTGCCGGTCGTGTCGACGGTTCGCACAACCACCTCGGTGCGGCCCACGCTCGTGGCGCATGCCCAGTCGTTGCCGTCGTCCCTCGGATAGAAGTCCGTCTGGAAGCACACGCCGACGTGCCGACCGAAGTTGACCCGTGCGGCGTTCTTGCCCTTGCGCGACAGCAGGATGAACGCATCGCGTGCCATTCGCGCCGTGGACAGGTGCCGAGTGACGATCTCGACGACCGGCTGGTGCGGGCCGGGGAGGTGTTCCGAGACGTGCAGCGGCGAGTTCTGCAATGCGTAGATCCGGCAGCCGACGGTCTGCCCGCGAGTCCGGAGGACCGTGAGGCGCCCGAGTCGCATGCCCATCGTGCTGCGCACGAACGTCGTCACCGCGAACGGGCAGCTGTGCGCCCGGACCTCGTGCAGACGGGGCTCGGGCGGGATCCCGGTGCCGCCCGGAGAGCCGGATGCGCTTGAGCCGGACGGTGCGAGTGTCGTCTGTGCCGGGTCGGGCCCGGAGGACGTGCAGGCGGCGAGCAGCGTCATGGCCGTCGCGACAGCCAGAATCCGGACACTCACGGGTGCGAGGATAGGACGCGTGAGCTTTAGGTCCGGCTTCTGCTGCTTCGTGGGCCGGCCGAACGCCGGCAAGTCGACGCTCACCAATGCTCTCGTCGGCACGAAGATCGTCATCACCAGCGACAAGCCGCAGACCACCCGGCACGCGGTGCGCGGCATAGTGACCCGCGACGACGCGCAGCTCGTCATCGTCGACACGCCCGGCTTCCATCGGCCGCGGACGCTGCTGGGCGAGCGGCTCAACGACGTCGTCCGAACCACGATCGCCGACGTCGATGTGGTCGGCTTCTGCGTGCCGGCCGATCAGCGGATCGGACCCGGCGACCGCTTCATCGCCGGCGAGCTGGCCGGCATTAACGCTCCCGTCGTCGCCGTCGTCACCAAGACCGACATGGTCGCCAAGCAGCGAGTGGCCGAGCAGCTGCTCGCCGTGGCGAAGCTCGGCGAATTCGCTGACATCGTGCCCGTCTCGGCGGTGGCGAACGCGCAGGTCGACATCCTGGCCGACGTGTTGGTCGGGCACCTGCCCGAAGGGCCACTGCTCTATCCCGACGACGTCACCACCGACGCCGACCTCGAGACGCGGATCGCCGAGCTCGTGCGCGAGGCCGCGCTCGACGGCGTGCGCGACGAGCTGCCGCACTCGATCGCGGTGACGGTGGACGAGATCCGGCGCCGCGAGTCCGGACTGCAAGAGGTGTTCGCCACCGTGCACCTCGAGCGGGACAGCCAGAAGGGCATCGTCATCGGGCCGCGCGGTGCCCGCCTCAAGCGCATCGGTACGACGGCGCGGGCCGGCATCGAGGAACTGCTCGGCGAGCGGATCCACCTCGCGCTGCACGTCGCAGTGGAGCGCGAGTGGCAGCGCGACGCGAAGAAGCTCGACAGGCTGGGCTTCTGAACAATGCTCGCCAATTACCGCGCGGTGTTCCGCACGCCGGGCACGGCCGCGTTCTGCGCCGCCGGGCTCGTCATGCGGCTGCCCATCTCGATGTACCCGCTCGCGATCGTGCTGATCGTCTCGGCGCGCACCGGGCACTACGGCTTCGCCGGCGTGCTCTCCGGGTGCTATGTGCTCGGCGGGGTGGGCAATCCGGTGCTCGCCCGGCTCGTCGACCGGTACGGCCAGCGGCCGATCGTGTTGCCGTCCACCGGCGTGCACCTGGCCGCCGACGCCACGCTGATCGTGCTGTTCGAGACGCACGCCGCGCAGTGGACGCTGATCGTACCTGCGCTCGTCCTCGGCTTCTCCTATGTCTCCGTCGTCTCCATCATCCGGGCGCGCTGGTCGTACATGCTCTCCGGGCGACCGGAGCTGACGACGGCGTTCTCGCTCGAATCGGTGCTGGACGAGGTGGTGTTCATCGTCGGGCCGCTGGTGGCGACCGTCATCGCGACGCAGGTCAACGGGGTGCTCGTACTGGTCCTGTGTGGCGGCCTGGTCGGGCTCGGCGCAGTCTGGCTGGCCGCGCAGACGGCCACCGAGCCGCCGGTGCACCCGCGCGACGCGTCAGGCCAGCGCTCCGCGCTGCGGGTGCGCGGCATGCTGCTGATGACGGCGGTGGCCGTGGCGATGGGCGGCATCTTCGCCGGCGCCGAGGTGTCGATGGTGGCCTTCTGCGGCCAGCACGGCTCGCGCGGGGCGAGCGGAGCCGTCCTCGCCTGCTTCGCCTTCGGCAGCGGCACGGCGGGTTTCCTCTACGGGACGCGGCACTGGCACACCGACGTCCTCACCCGCTTCCGCGTGCACGCGATCGTGTTCGGGTTGCTGACGCTGGTGTTCTTCGCGGCGCAGAGTGTGCCGGTGCTTGCGCTGCTGGCGTTCGTCGTCGGCTCCGGGATCGCCCCGACGATCATCACCGCGTTCGGGCTGATCGAACGCACCGTCCCGGCCAGTTCGCTGACCGAGGGCATGGCGTGGCTGACCACCGGCCTCAATCTCGGCTACGGCGCGGCCGCCGCCTCCGTCGGGCGGCTGGCCGACGCACACGGCGCGCGTGCCTCGTTCGCCGTCGCGGTCGGGGCTGGGTTGTTGATGGGGGCATTGGCACTCGTGCTGCACCAGCGGCTGCGCCGCCCCGCGTCGGAGCCGCTCGCAGTCGGCATCTAGTGCGACGATGCGTAGGTGCCGCTGTACCGCGACGACGCGGTCGTCCTCCGGGTTCACAAGCTCGGCGAGGCCGACCGGATCGTCACCCTGCTGACCCGCAGGCACGGGCGGGTCCGGGCGGTCGGCAAGGGCGTGCGCCGGACCACGTCGCGCTTCGGCGCCCGCCTCGAACCGGGCTCGCACATCGACGTCCAGGTGTATTCCCGGCTGCCCGAGGGGCAGGCGGCGCCGGGCGGGCGGCGCGGGCTCGACGTGGTGCAGCAGACCGAGTCGCTCGACCCCTTCGGGGCACGGCTCGCCGGTGATTACGCACGCTGGACCGCTGCGTCGGCGATCTGCGAGACGGCGGAGCGACTCACCGAGGAGGGCGAGCCGGCGCTGCGCCTCTACCTGCTCGTGGTCGGCGCGCTGCGGGCGTTGGTGGCTCGCGAGCACGACGCCGGGCTGATCCTGGACGCCTTCCTCATTCGAGCGATGTCGAACGCCGGGTGGGAGCCGGCGCTGCGCGAATGCGCGAAGTGCTCACGCCCCGGCCCGCATGCCGCGTTCAACGTGGCGGCGGGCGGCGCGGTGTGCGAGGGCTGCCGGCCCGCGGGTTCGGCGTGGCCGCAGCCGGCGGTCATCGACCTGATGGCTGCGCTGCTCGGCGGCGACTGGACGGTGGCCGACGCCAGCCAGCCGGCGGTGCGGCGGGAGAGCAGCGGCCTCATCGCCGCCCACCTGCAATGGCACCTGGAGCGCGGCTTGCGCTCGCTGCCGCTGGTCGACCGCGCGTGAGTTACGGACGGGTGATCAGCCCGATCACGTAGGCGCTGCGCCGGCGTAGCGAGCCGTCGGAGGAAAGGTCGGCGTGCCGCAGCGCCAACTCGACGAACTCGTCGCGGAATTGCGCGAACGCGTCGTCGTCGAGGACGCTGCGGATGTAGGTGACCATCGGAACGTTGTCCTCGGTGTCCCGCCACCAGGCGTCGATCGAGGCATAGCGCTCCCCGACATCGACGTGTTCGCTCACGGTTACCGCGCAGCCGGCGAACCAACTCCGCACCGTCTCGACGTCGGTCCAGGCGAACGCGTCGACCGGATCGGGTGCCATGTCCGGCAGGAAGCGGGCGACGAGCGGCCGCGTCTCACCGTTGAACGAGTTGCTTGCGTGCATCGTGTACCCGATCAGCCCGCCGGGCCGCGTCACACGCATCGCCTCCCGAGCTGCGACCTCGGGCCGCGGCGCGAAGACCATACCGAAGCTGGACAGCAGCTGGGTGAAGCTGTGATCCGGGAACGGCAACTGCTCGGCGTCGGCCTCGGCCCAGGTGATGTCGAAGCCGGCCGCCGCGCTGCGTTCGCGGCCGAGCTGAACCTGCCGCGGGGTGAGGTCGGTCGCGGTGACCCGGGCGCCGCGCCGCGCCGCCACCACGGCGACGTTCCCGGTACCCGCCCCGACGTCGAGCACGACGTCGGCGGGCGACGGTGCGGCGGCCTCGACCAGCGAGATCGCGATCGGCTCCTGCCGCCGGGCCAGGAACGTCGGGTCCCCGGTGCTGTACACGGCGATCTGGCGTCGTTTGAAACCCTCCGCCGCCTCCGCGTCGATCCCCATCCGCAGAGGTTACGGTGCGGCGCCGACTCGTTCGATCAACGTGCGGTTCAGTGTTCATTGGCTAACGTGTCCGGATGACCACGCCCCGAACGGCCGGTGAACGGTGGCCCGATCCGCCACCGCACCCATCCGGGGCGCGCCCGCCGGAAATCCCCGCCGAATTGGTGCCCCGGCACGTCGCGATCGTGATGGACGGGAACGGGCGCTGGGCGCACGCCCGAGGGCTGCCGCGGATCGAGGGGCACCGCGCCGGCGAGGCCAGCCTGATGGACGTGCTGCACGGCGCGATCGAGCTCGGCATCTCCACGATCTCCGCGTACGCGTTCTCGACGGAGAACTGGCGCCGTTCGGCCGAGGAAGTCCGCTTCCTCATGGGTTTCAACAAGGACGTCATCCGCCGCCGCCGCGACGAGCTGGCCGCGATCGGCGTGCGCATCCGCTGGGCGGGTCGCAAGCCGCGGCTGTGGCGCAGCGTGATCAGTCAGCTCGAGGACGCCGAGGAGTACACGCGCGGCAACGACCGGCTCACCTTGCAGTTCTGCGTCAACTACGGCGGACGCGCCGAGCTCGTCGAGGCCACCCGGGCGATCGCCCGCGAGGTCGCGGCCGGGCGACTCAACCCGGCTAAGATCGATGAGCGGACCGTCGAGGCCCACTTGGACGAGCCGGGGCTGCCGGAGGTCGACCTGTTCATCCGCACCTCCGGCGAGCAGCGGATGTCGAACTTCTTGATCTGGCAGGCGGCCTACGCGGAACTTGCGTTCGTCGACACGCCGTGGCCGGATTTCGACCGTCGCCATCTCTGGCAGGCCTGCCTGGAGTACGCGAAGCGGGATCGGCGGTTCGGAAAAGCCGGGCCGGTGGACGTCCCGTCATGACCGACGCTGCCCGGGACGCGCCCCGCGCGTGGCGCGAGCGCACCGACTGGGTGCCGCTCGACCGGCCGCTCGGGCAGCTCCTGCGCGGCGTGCGCTGGGCCGCGTTGCTCGTCTACTTCGTCGTCCTGGTCGTCAACTGGCACGCGCACGGCGTGCCCTTCGACCGCACCGGCCTGCTGCTGTGGATCGGCATCGGCTTGGGTTGTGCCTGCATCGGGCGGCACCCGATGTGGTTGCTGTGGGTCGTCGCAGACTTCCTGCCGCTGGCAGCGGTCCTGATCGCGTACGACCGGCTGCGCGGTTGGTCGTACACGGTCGGGATGCCCACCTGGTGGCACCCGCAGATCAACGTCGACCGATGGCTGTTCCTGGGCCACGAGCCGACGGTGGTGCTGCAGGAGTACCTGAAGCATCAGCACGCCCAGTGGTGGGACATTGCCGTCTGCATCTGCTACTTCTCGTTCTTCTTCCTGCCTTACCTGGTCGCGGCGATCATGTGGCTGCGCAGCCGCGCAGACTTCTACCGCTGGTCGCTGCGCTTCGTCGCCCTGTCGTTCGTGGGCTTCGGGCTCTTCCTGCTGATCCCGTCGGCGCCCCCGTGGGCGGCAGCTCGGTGCACCGCAGCAGAGGTCGCCGACCACCCGAACAACCCGGTCTGCATGTACATCGACCGGAAGGTTCCCGGCAACGTGCTCGGGAACTTCCACGGCCACGTGTCGGGTGCAGATCAATGGGTCCAGTTGATCACGACCCGCGCGTTCAGCAAGCTGCACCTCGGCGTCGCCGACAAACTGGTCGAGCACGGGCGCGGCTGGGGGGATGCGGTTGCGGCCGTCCCGTCCCTGCATGTCGGCGGCACCGTGCTGTTCGTGCTGTTCATGTGGAACCGGCTCAACAAGTGGTGGCGGCCGCTGCTCGTCGCGTACCCGATCCTGATGCAGTTCAGCCTGACCTACGGCGCCGACCACTACGTCGCGGACGGGATCGCGGGCGCGCTGTGCGCCTGGCTGATCCACGTGCTGGCCAACCGGATCGAGCGCCGGCAAAGGGCACGCCCGGCGCCGGATACCCTTGAAAGCCCATCGGAATCGACGCTGGAGAACGAGTGCCATCCGACCGCCATGCCACCTCACGCGCTGCCGCGCGGAATGACGCAGTCGTCAACCTGAGCAAGCGGCGCGGGTTCGTCTTCCAATCCAGCGAGATCTACGGCGGCAGCCGCTCGGCATGGGATTACGGCCCACTGGGCGTCGAGCTCAAGGAGAACGTGCGGCGCCAGTGGTGGAAGGCGATGGTCACCAGCCGCGACGACATCGTCGGCATCGACTCGGCGGTGATCCTCGCGCCGCAGGTGTGGGAGGCGTCCGGCCACGTCGGCACGTTCCACGACCCGCTGACCGAGTGCATGCACTGCCACAACCGGTTCCGCGCCGACCACCTCGAGGAGGAGTTCGAGGCGCGCAAGGGCCGCAAGCCGGAAGGGCTGGCGGAGGTGCCCTGCCCGAACTGCGGCACGCGCGGCCAGTGGACCGAACCGAAGCAGTTCAGCGGGATGCTGCGCACCTATCTCGGCCCGGTGGAGGACGATTCGGCGCTGCACTACCTGCGGCCGGAGACCGCGCAGGGCATCTTCGTCAACTTCCTCAACGTCCTGAACACCGCGCGGCGTAAGCCCCCGTTCGGCATCGCGCAGACGGGCAAGAGCTTCCGCAACGAGATCACGCCCGGCAACTTCATCTTCCGCACCCGCGAGTTCGAGCAGATGGAGATGGAGTACTTCGTCCCGCCCGGCGACGACGAGACGTGGTTCGACTACTGGATCGAGCAGCGCTGGAACTGGTACACCGACCTGGGCATCGACCCGGAGAACCTGCGCTACTTCGAGCACCCGAAGGAGAAGCTCTCGCACTACTCGAAGCGCACCATCGACATCGAGTATCGCTTCCGATTCGGCGGCAGCGAGTTCGCCGAGCTCGAAGGCGTCGCCAACCGCACCGACTTCGACCTGACGACGCACAAGGAGCACTCGGGCGTCGACCTTTCCTATTTCGACGCCGAGACCGGGACCCGCTACGTCCCGTATGTCATCGAGCCGGCCGCCGGCCTGACTCGCGCGGTGCTCGCGTTCCTGCTCGACGCGTACAGCGAGGACGAAGCGCCGGACGCCGAAGGCAAGCTGCAGAAGCGCACCCTGCTGCGCCTGGACAAGCGGCTCGCGCCGGTCAAGGCCGCGGTGCTGCCGCTGTCCCGCAACCCGGAGCTCTCGCCGAAGGCCCGCGATCTCGCCGCCGCGCTGCGCAAGAACTGGAACGTCGACTTCGACGACGCGCAGGCGATCGGGCGCCGGTATCGACGTCAGGACGAGATCGGCACGCCGTTCTGCGTGACCGTCGATTTCGACACGTTGGACGACAACGCGGTGACGATCCGCGAGCGCGACACGATGAAGCAGGAGCGCATCGCGATCGACCAGGTCGAGCGCTACTTGGGAGCGCAACTGCCCGGCTGCTGAGGTGTATCGTTGGTGTATGACCCGCACCAACATCGACATCGACGACGAGCTGATTGCGGAAGTCATGCGTGATTACGGTCTGCGCACCAAGCGGGAAGCCGTCGACTTTGCGTTACGCCGAATCCGCCGACGGAAGCCGCTGAGCGTCCATGAGGCACTCGCCATGCGTGGGACCAACTTCATGGACCCGGATCTTGACATCGACGCGATCAAAGCAACACGGACGTTTGACGAGCCGGAGCATGCAGAGCAATCCGCGTGATCGCTGATACCTCGGTGTGGCTCGATTACTCGGCCGACCGGCCGACGTGGCAAGCCGACCGGCTCGCCACTGCCATTCGAGAGCGCAGGGCGATGATCGTCGATCCGGTGCGCCTCGAGGTGCTGGCCGGACTAAGCCCGGCGGCGTCGCCGAGTCGCGTCAACGCGATGTTCGACGTTTGCGAGGACGTGCTGCAGTTGCACCGCGTTGATGCCGATGACGCGGCGGAGATCTATCGGGTGTGTCGCACCTTCGGCAACACCGTGCGCTCGTTGAATGACTGCCTCATTGCGGCTATCGCGATCCGCAACGACGTGCCCGTGCTCCATCGAGATCGCGACTACGCCGCGATGGCGCGGCATTTCCCGCTGCGGGTAGAGACCGAATGACCACCGCGCTTGCCGCCCCGCTGCGGCTATCCGAGTCGATCACGGTCGACCCGCCTGTCGTGCTCGCGCCGATGGCCGGGATCACCAACACCGCGTTCCGGCGGCTCTGCAAGGACTACGGCGGCGGGTTGTACGTCAGCGAGATGATCACCTCCCGCGCGCTCGTGGAACGCAACGCCAAGACGATGCGGCTCATCCATTTCGCGCCCGACGAGACGCCGCGCTCGATCCAGCTGTACGGCGTCGACCCGGCCGTCGTCGGACAGGCCGCCCGGATGATCGTCGACGACGATCTCGCCGACCACATCGACCTCAACTTCGGCTGCCCCGTCCCGAAGGTCACGCGCAAGGGCGGGGGAGCGGCGCTGCCGTGGCGCATCGAACTGTTCGACGACATCGTCCGCGCCGCGGTGCGCGAGGCCCGCGGGCTGCCCGTGACCGTCAAGATGCGGCTCGGCATCGACGACGATCACCTCACCTATCGTGAGGCGGCGCTGCGGGCGGAGGACGCCGGCGTCAGGTGGGTCGCCCTGCACGCCCGGACCGCGGCCGACTTCTACAGCGGCACCGCGCGCTGGGCAGCGATCGCCGAACTGGCCGAGCTGCTCGACGTTCCGGTGCTCGGCAACGGCGACATCTGGGAGGCCGACGACGCGCTGCGCATGATGCGCGAGACGGGCTGCGCCGGCGTCGTCGTGGGACGTGGCTGCCTGGGCCGGCCATGGCTGTTCGCCGATCTGGAGGCCGCCTGTTGCGCGCGCCCGGAACGGATCCGTCCCGGTCTCGGCGAGGTCGGCCAGGCGATGCGCCGGCATGCGGAAATGCTCGCCGAGTGGCTGGGCGAGGAGCGCGGCGTGGTCGACTTCCGCAAACACGTCGCCTGGTACCTCAAGGGCTTCGCGGTCGGCGGCGGGCTGCGTCGCGCCATGGCGTGTGCATCCTCGCTGGCCGAGCTGGACGACCTGCTCGCAACCCTCGACGTCGACCAGCCGTTCCCGGTCGAGATTCTCGGGCAGCCCCGCGGACGCACGTCCGGCATGCGTGCCGTCGCGCTCCCCGAAGGTTGGCTGGGCAGCCGCCAATCACGCTCCGTGCCGGCCGGTGCCGAGCTCGGCGACAGCGGCGGCTGAGACATTCCGCCTCATCCGTCGTCTTCCCCTCCGGTGTGGGCAGGATCGGGGGGCGGATTGTGCCCACACCAGCGGGGAAGAGCACGCACGGCCGCTACTCCGGCTGCGCGTCGTCCAAGTCTTCGAGCTCGCCTGACTCCGCGTCGATGTGCGGACCGGGGATCTCGCTCGTGCCGTCGACAACCGTGCCCGTATAGAGCCCGTCGTCCGGATCGAAATCCATCTGCGACTGATCCGCGAACGTGTGGTCAGGATCGTCGCGGTCCAGCCTTGGCTTGGCTACTGGCTTCTCAGTACCCATACCAATGACCTTCCCCCCGGATGCAGGTCGCCTATCCGGCCGGCGTCAGCGCAGTACGGCGTCGACAGCCTTCTTGAGGGCGCTGGGCTGGACGGGCGAATGCGGTGCACGCTCCCGTGCCGCGAGCATCTGCTGACCGATGCTGGCCAGTGCGGCACGGCCGAGGCCGGCGCGCACCTTCGGAAACCACTCACCTTCCTCTTCGTCGATGTGATGGCCGACGTTCTCGATCAGCACCGTCGCCTTCGCGTCGAAGCGCTCGTTCTCGGGCTTCATCACGGACAGTTCCATGCACAGCACGTCGGCGACGTGGTGCTCCTCGTACGACTCGAGGATGTCGTCTTCCACGCCGGGCAGCAGCTTGCGGACTTCCGGGTACATCACCTCGTTCTCGACGAAGGTATGCACCGTCAACAACTCGATGATCTTCGTAACGAGATCGCCCTTGCGCTTGGTCGCGTCTTCTCCGGCGGCTTGGAACTCGCGGAACAGCCGCTTTATCTCCTTGTGATCGGCCTTCAACAGCGTGATTGCGTCAGTGGACATGGGGCCCTCCTCGGGGGACGTCACGGATACCCGGGTCATACCCGGCCCGGCGAGTGACCTATTGCATAGGACCTTTCGATCTGACGGCGGAACGGCATGCGGGCCTAGGCTCAGGAAGGCAGTGTCAAGACGGACGGGAGGCCCCAATGGCGTCGAGCAGCGAGAAATGGGTGTACGCCTTCGCCGAAGGCAGCAAAGGCATGAAGGACTTGCTCGGCGGCAAGGGCGCCAACCTGGCGGAGATGACCAATCTCAAGCTGCCCGTCCCGCCCGGTTTCACGATCACGACCGAGGCGTGCCGCGCGTATTTGCGGACGTCTCGAGAGCCGGACGGGCTCTCCGACGAGGTCAGCGAGCATCTGGCCGCGCTCGAGAGGACGATGGGCAAGCGGCTCGGCCAGTCCGACGACCCGCTGCTCGTGTCGGTGCGCTCCGGAGCGAAGTTCTCGATGCCCGGGATGATGGAGACCGTCCTCAACATCGGCCTCAACGACCAGTCGGTGCGCGGACTGGCGAAGCAGGCCGACAACGAGCGATTCGCGTTCGACTCGTACCGCAGGCTGATCCAGATGTTCGGCAAGACGGTGCTGGGCATCGACGGTGAACACTTCGAGGACGCGATCGACGCTGCTAAGCACGCCAAGGGCACGACGAGCGACCTGGACCTGGATGCCGAGGATCTGCGGCGGCTCGTCGAGACGTTCAAGGACGTCACCGTCGAGCAGGCCGGGCGGCAGTTCCCGCAGGAACCGCGCGAGCAGCTGGACATGGCGGTGCGCGCGGTATTCGAGTCGTGGAACACCGAACGCGCAGTGATCTACCGCCGGCAGGAGCGGATCCCGACCGACCTGGGCACCGCGGTCAACATCTGCACGATGGTGTTCGGCAACCTTGGCATGGATTCCGGCACGGGCGTCGCGTTCACCCGAGACCCGGCGACCGGCGCGCAGGGGATCTACGGCGACTACCTGCAGAACGCGCAGGGTGAGGACGTCGTCGCCGGCATCCGCAACACCGTTCCGCTCGGCGAGCTGGAGCAGATCGACGGCAAGTGCTACGGCGAGTTGGTCGAGATCATGCGCACGCTCGAGGAGCACTACCTCGACCTGTGCGACATCGAGTTCACCATCGAGCGCGGCAAGCTGTGGATGCTGCAGACGCGGGTGGGCAAGCGCACCGCCGCGGCCGCGTTCCGGATCGCGCTCCAGCTCGTCGACCAAGGCCTGATCAGCATGGACGACGCCGTGTCCCGGGTGAACGGGGCGCAGCTCGCGCAGCTGATGTTCCCGCGCTTCGACACCGGCGATCACGGCGCGAAGAAGATCGCCGAGGGCATCGCCGCCTCGCCCGGCGCCGCTGTCGGCAAGGTCGTCTTCGATTCATACACCGCGGTGAAGTGGTCCCGCTCCGGCGAGAAGGTGATCCTCGTCCGCCGGGAGACGAACCCGGACGACCTCAACGGCATGATCGCCGCCGCCGGCATTCTCACCTCGCGCGGTGGCAAGACCTCACACGCGGCCGTCGTGGCGCGCGGCATGGGCAAGACCTGCGTCTGCGGCGCCGAGGCGCTGAACGTCGACACGAAGCAGCGCCTGCTGCGCGCGCCCGGCGGCGTCGAGATCCACGAAGGCGACGTGGTGTCGATCGACGGCACGTCCGGAGAGGTGTACCTCGGCGACGTCCCGGTGGTCGACTCGCCGGTCGTGCGGTACTTCGAGGAGGGGATGGTCGACGAGTCGAGCGATCTCGTGGTGGCCGTCGATCGCGTCATGCGGCACGCCGACGGAGCGCGCCGCATGTCGGTGCGCGCGAACGCGGACACTCCCGAGGACGCGGCCCGCGCCCGTCGCTTCGGCGCCCAGGGCATCGGGCTGTGCCGCACCGAGCACATGTTCCTCGGCGAGCGGCGGCAACTGGTGGAGCGGCTGATCCTCGCCGAGGACGACGCGGAGCGCGAGGAGGAACTCGCTCAACTGCAGCCGCTGCAGCGCGAGGACTTCATCGGCATCCTCGAGGCAATGGACGGGCTGCCCGTCACGATCCGGCTGCTCGACCCGCCGCTGCACGAGTTCCTGCCCGACATCACCGAACTCTCGGTGCGCGTCGCGGTCGCGGAGGCGCGCGGCGAGAAGCGCGAGAACGACCTACGGATGCTGCAGGCCGTCCACAAACTGCATGAGCAGAACCCGATGCTCGGACTCCGCGGCGTCCGGCTCGGCGTCGTGATCCCCGGGCTGTTCGAGATGCAGTCCCGCGCGATCCTCGAGGCGGCCGCCGAACGCATCAAGGCCGGCGGCGTGCCGCGCGTAGAGATCATGGTGCCGCTCGTCGCGAACGTCCAGGAGTTCGAGACCGTCAAGCACAACATCATCCAGGTGGCCCGCGAGGTGCGCGCCGAGACCGGCGTGCATCTCGAGTTCCTCATCGGCACCATGATCGAGCTGCCGCGCGCGGCGCTGACCGCCGACCAGATCGCCGACGCCGCCGAGTTCTTCTCCTTCGGAACCAACGACCTCACCCAGACCACGTGGGGCTTCTCGCGAGACGACGTCGAAGCCGCGTTCTTCTCCGCCTACCTCGAGAAGGGCATCTTCGGCATCAGCCCGTTCGAGTCGATCGACGCCGAGGGTGTCGGCGAACTCGTCCGGATCGCCGCGGAGAAGGGCCGTTCGCGCCGGCCGGGTCTGCATCTCGGCGTGTGTGGCGAGCACGGGGGAGACCCCGACTCGGTGCACTTCTTCGAGCAGGTCGGGCTCGACTACGTCTCGTGCTCGCCGTTCCGCGTGCCGATCGCCCGCCTCGAGGCGGGCCGCTCGGTGGCGCCGGACTGACGGCGGTCAGTCGCGCATCAACGCGGTGTAGACGGCGGCGAGGTCGTCCTCGCCGTGGCCGTTCGCGCTCGCCGCGTCGAAGTATCGGATGACGCCCTGTAGCAACTCCTCGCGGACGCCCGCGGTGCCGGCAGCTGCGGCGATCAGCGCGAGGTCCTTGCGCCCGCCGTCCAGCCCGAACGCGGTCGTGAAGTCACCGGCGAGCATCATCTTGCCCTTGAGCTGCGCGTACTGGCTGTCCGCCGGCCCGCCGCCGATCGCGTCGAGGAACTTCGCCGGGTCGACGTCCATCGCTGCCGCAAGCGCGAGCGATTGCGCGGTCGCCGCGGTGATCGACAGCACCCAGGCGTTGCAGGCGAGCTTGAGCGCACTCGCGTCGCCGACCCGATCGCCGGCGACCACCGAGCGGGTGCCGATCGCCTCCAGCACCGGCTTGGCGCGATCGATCAGCGTCGACTCGCCGGACACGAGCGGGACGAGGTTGCCCTGCTCCGCGGGCTGCTTGGTACCGAGCATCGGCGCGTCGAGCAGCGCGGCGTCGCCTGCCTGCTCCGCGATTTGCCGGATGCCCTGCACGCCGACGGTCGACGCCTGTAGCCACACCGCGTCCGGGCCGAGCGCCGCCACGACTTCGTCGGTGACGGCGAGCACGGCATCGACGTCGAACAGCATCGTGATGACGGCGTCCGCGTCCGAGACGGCCGCGCCGACCGAATCAGCGATCTCGATGCCGGCGTCGGCGAGCGGTTCGGCCTTCGCTCGCGTCCGGTTCCAGGCGGTCACGTCGAGGCCGGCCCGCTGCATCGAGCGGGCCATGCCGACGCCCATGATTCCCGTTCCGAGGACGGTTGTCCGCATTGCGCTTGGTTTCCTTCCGATCGGTCCCCACTGGCACTTACCGCGTGCGGCGGCACCGATAACCGGCCCACTCGGTACCGTCGGAGTGTGTTCCGCCGTAGACCCCGCTCCGATGCCAAGCAGACCCTCAGCTCGCGGCGGGCAGAGCCGGGCGGAACGACTTTCGTCACGCCGACGATCCCGCTCGTGCAGCAACTGCTCGACGAATTCGGGCTCCGGCACAGCATCGACGACGACGGCGACCTCACGGTCCAGTGGGAGAAGTGCCGCATCTACTTCTTCTTCTACGGCGAGCGTCAGGAAGTGCTGCAGGCGCGGATGTACCTGAACCGGCGCTTCGACGTCGAGATGCGCGCGACGCTGGCCATGCTGCTCGACGAGTGGAATCGCACGAAGCTGTTCCCGAAGGCGTTCACGATCTTGCCGGACGACGGTATGGTCGGGATCTGCGCCGAGCAGTGCCACGACTTCGAGGCCGGCGCGACGCGGGCGCAGCTGAAGTATGCGGTCGGGGTCTGGATCGACACCCTGCTGCGCTTCTCCGACTGGCTCGACGACCAACTGTAGGAATCGGTGAGCGCTTACGGGAGCGCCGACCACGAGCGGTGGGTGGCCGAGTCGGCGAAGCGCGCCGGTGCGCAGACGCAGGCGGCAGAACGCAGCGACTTCGCGCGCGACCGGGCCCGCGTCCTGCACTCGTACGCCTTCCGCCGCCTGGCGGACAAGACGCAGGTCGCCGTCCCGGGCAAGGACGACTTCCCGCGGACCCGGCTGACCCACTCGCTCGAGGTGGCGCAGATCGGCCGGGAGATCGCGGGCGCGCTCGGCTGCGACCCGGACATCGTCGACACGGCCGGTCTTGCGCATGACATCGGGCACCCGCCGTTCGGGCACAACGGCGAGGCCGCGCTCGATCTGGCGGCGGCGCCGAGCGGGGGATTCGAGGGCAATGCGCAGACCTTGCGCGTCCTGACCCGGCTCGAGGCGAAGGTGCTGCGTCCCTCCGGCGCGCCGGGTGGGCTGAATCTCACCCGAGCGGTGCTCGACGCGACCTGCAAGTATCCGTGGCCGCGGCGCGCCGGTACGCCGAAGTTCGGCTACTACGCCGCTGACCAGGAGGCCTTCGAGTGGCTGCGCGGCATTGCCGCGGAAGGCGCGCGCTGCCTCGAGGCGCAGGTGATGGACTGGGCCGATGACGTCGCGTACTCGGTGCACGATGTCGAGGACGGCGTGCACAGCGGTCTGGTCCGGCTGGAGCGGGTATCCGACGACGAGCGCGCTGCGCTGTGCAAGATCGCGGCGGAGATGTACTCACCGCGATCTCCCGCGGAACTCGCACCCGTCCTGGACGAGCTGCTGGCGCTGCCGCCGTTGCGGGATCTGGCCGGTTACGACCGGTCGTATGCGGCGCAGGCGGCAGCGAAGTGGGCGACGAGCGAGCTGACCGGCCGGTTTGCCGGAGCCGCGATCGAGGCCACCCGGGCGGTGCACGGGTCCGGGCCGCTGACCCGCTACGCCGCCGATCTGGTCGTGCCGGCCGAGGTCGCCGCCGAATGCGCGCTGCTCAAAGCGATTGCGGTGCTCTTCGTCATGCGGCGGCCAGGTGTCGCCGAGCGGCAGGAAGGGCAGCGCCGGCTGCTCGCCGAACTGATCGACGCCGTGCAGGACGGCGCGCCGGAGACGCTCGACCGCGATTTGCGCCCCGCGTGGCACGCGTGCGGCGATGACGCCGACCGGCTGCGTGTGGTGATCGACCAGGTGGCGCAGCTGACCGATACGTCCGCCGAGGCACGTCACAGAAGTCTCATTCGTCCCACTGGCCCCAGCCAGCACATCTGACCTTCGGCGTCGGGACGTTCCAGGTCGAGCCGACGCGGGTACGCACCTAAGTGGAGGGGGCATTCGACCGTCGCGGTGTGTGAGACGCCGCAAGGAGGAACGATGAGCTACCCCAGCGCACCACAGGTCACGACCCCCGCCCAGGGCGCCGGCACCCGGACCAACAACGGCATGGCGATCGCCGGCCTGGTCTGCGGGCTCGTCGGCCTTCTCGTGGCCGCGATCGTCCTCGGCCCGCTCGCGATCATCTTCGGCGGCATCGGGCTCTCGCGCGCCAACCACGGCGCCAGCCATCGGACCATGTCGATATGGGCCATCGCGCTCGGCATCGTCGACATCATCCTCTGGGTCGTGCTGCTGGTCGCGGTGAGCAAGAACGGCGGGTTCGTCATCTGACCGCGCGGTCCGCGGCGCGCTGACGCGACGGGACATACACTCGGGCGCGTGCCGGGACGGATCCGCGACGAGGACATCGCACTCGTCCGCGAGAAGTCGCCGATCGCCGACGTCATCGGCGACCACGTGCAGCTTCGCAATGCCGGCGGCGGCAACTTGAAGGGCCTGTGCCCGTTCCACGACGAGAAGTCGCCGTCGTTCAACGTCACGCCCAGCCGGGGGATGTACTACTGCTTCGGCTGCCAGGCCGGCGGCGATGTGATCAAGTTCGTCCAGGACATCGAGCACCTCGACTTCGCCGACGCGGTCGAGCGGCTCGCGTCGCGCGCCGGCATCCAGCTGCGCTACCTCGAGGGCGGCGGCCCGGCGTCCCAGCAGAGCCGCGGGCAGCGGCAACGGCTGCTGGACGCGCATCGCGAGGCGGCCACCTTCTACGCGCAGCAGCTGAGCGGCGCCGAGGCAGCACCGGCCCGTGACTTCCTCGCGCAGCGCGGTTTCGACACGACGGTGGCGGCGCGCTACGGCTGCGGATACGCGCCGTCGGTGTGGGACGCGCTCACCAGGCACCTGCTCGCGAAGGGCTTCACCGGCCAGGAACTGACGGTCGCCGGGTTGTCGCGCGAGGGTGGCCGCGGCGGGCTGATCGACCGCTTCCACCGTCGGCTGCTGTGGCCGATCCGGGATGTCGGCGGCGAGGTCGTCGGGTTCGGCGCCCGCCGGTTGTTCGACGACGATCGCGTCGAGGCGAAGTACCTCAACACCCCGGAGACGCCGATCTACAAGAAGAGCCAACTGCTCTACGGCGTCGACATGGCGAAGAAGGACATCGCGCGCCAGCATCGCGCCGTCATCGTCGAGGGATACACCGACGTGATGGCATGTCACCTCTCCGGCGTGACCACGGCCGTCGCGACGTGTGGTACCGCGTTCGGGGCCGAGCACGTGTCGGTCGTGCGCCGGCTGCTGATGGATTCCGACGCCTTCACCGGCGAGGTGATCTTCACCTTCGACGGAGACGCCGCGGGCATGCGAGCGGCCGAGCGCGCGTTCGAGGACGACCAGAAGTTCATGTCGCAGACGTTCGTGGCGATCGAGCCGACCGGTCAGGATCCGTGCGAGCTCCGGATGCAGTCCGGTAACAGTGCGGTGCTCGACCTGGTCGCCCGGCGCATTCCGCTCGTCGAGTTCGTGCTGCGCTCGACCGTCGGCCGCTACGACCTCGACACCGCCGAGGGGCGCAGCGCGGCGCTCGATCGTGGCGTGCCGCTAGTCGCCCGGATCAAGGACTTCGGGCTGCGCGACGAGTACGCGCGCAGGCTGGCCGGGCTCGTCGGCGTCGACGACCCGATGCGCGTCGTCGCGCGGGTGCGCGGGCTCGTCCGCTCCGGCGACAAGCGACCGGACGTGCCGCTGGTCGCGGCCGAGCCGGCGAAGGTCGACGAGGCCGTGGCGGCGGTCGAGCGCGAGGTGCTCAAGGTCGCGTTGCAGTTGCCGGCGGTTGCAGGTCCCGAGTTCGACGCGCTCGAGCCGGACGCCTTCCTGATCGACGCCCATCGACAGGTCCGGGCTGCGATTGCCGTGGCGGGCGGCACCGAGGCGGGCGTGTCCGGCGCGGCGTGGACGGAGAAGATCGCCGCGCTGCTCACCGACGAACGGGTCCGCAGCGGCGTGCACGCGCTCGCGGTCGAGCCGCTGCGCGCCGGCGCCGACGCGGAGGAGCGCTACGCCGGAGCTGTTGTCGCGCGCATGCACGAGGTGGTCGCGGCGCGGCAGATCGCCGCGATCAAGTCGAAGCTGCAGCGGATCAATCCACAGGAGCAGCCGGACGAGCACGCCCGCCTGTTCGGTCAACTGATCGCTCTCGAGAGCTACCGCCGCAATCTCCGGGAGCGAGCCATCGGAGGCCAGTGATGCCGTTGTTCGGTCGCGAACGTCCGCCCGAGGACGTTGTCGCGCTGCTGCACCGCGACGAGCGGGTGCTGTCGTGGGCGGACACCGAGGCTGACGAGGCCATCGTCGCGACGCAGCGCGGCATCTGGTGGCCGGAGCAGGACGGGCCGCGGCGCATCCTTTGGGAGCACGTCGACAAAGCCGTCTGGCGCGACGACATCCTGACGCTCACCGAGGCCGACGTGGAGGACGATCTGCTGCTCGTCGACCGGCCACCGATAGCGGCGCGGCTCGTCCAGCCGCGCGACCTGCCGCCGACGGTGCGCAAGCGGATAGAGGCCAACATCGTGCGCTCGGAGCTGGTGGCGGTGTCTGGGGGAACCGTGCGTTTCGTGGGACGTCGCCAGCCGGGGCGGGACGGCGCGGTGTGGTGGGCGCGCCTGGAGCCGGGCACGCCGGACACCGAACCAGTCCGCGCCGCGGTGCGGGCACGGATCGCGATCCTGCGTGCGGGCCAGACTTAGTGGCGGTACCCGTTCACGCCCGCGGGCTCGCGCTCGTGCGACCCGGTGATCTTCGCCGTGATCACCTGCCTGGTGTGCGAGACCAGTTGGTCGACCTGCGCTTGCACCAGCCCCGCGGTGGACTGAACCGTCTGGCTGCCGGCCACCCGGCGGGCGGTGCGCACGATCTGGTCGTAGCGTTCGCGGCCGGCGCGGGCGCCGAGCACGTAGCCCGCGGCCGCGTAGCAGAGATGGGACAGTCTCACTGTCACGCGCCTCCAACGCTTGATGGCGGCTATCCGGCGATGGCCACATGCTGATGTTGCCAGCCTAACCCTCGCGCGGTGCCGCGCGGCCGTGAGCTATCCTGTCTCGGTTGTCGGGAGGGCAACGCGCGGCAATCCCCCGTAGCTCAATTGGCAGAGCGTCCGGCTGTTAACCGGCAGGTTACTGGTTCGAGTCCAGTCGGGGGAGCCACTTCCAGGCTAGGTATTCCGGGGGTTCCAAGAATCTCATTTTGATCATGTGATCCTCTCTGTCCATGTCGGTGTCCACGGATACGATCTCGGCGTGGCCAGCACGGTTCAGAACGGATGTCAGCGCGGCAGCATCCGCAAGCGCGGCAACAGCTATCAGGTCCGCGTCTACGCCGGCGTAGATCCGGTCATTGGACGCGCGAACTACCTCACTGCATCGACCCGGAGCCAGAAGGAAGCCGACAAGGCACTGCGGCGACTCGCCACCGAGATCGAGGAGCAACGCAACGCGCGCACCAAGGCAACGCTCGCCAACGCAGTGGACGCCTGGCTGAGAGTGCACGAGGCCGAGGCGAACACGCTGCGGGGCTACGAAGCGAACGCCCGCCGGCATATCAAACCGACGCTCGGACAAGTGCCCCTCGGCAAGAATCGCCGCGCAACTGCTTGACGAGTTCTACGCCGACCTACGTCGCTGCCAGGCGGTCCCCAGCCGAAACGCAAGCCCGCCGAAGCCGGCGACGAACACCGGAAAGGGTTCCTCGTACTCCTCATCGGTCGGATAGAGCCAGCGCTCCACCGGGTCATCGCGAAATGCCGACACCAGGGTGGCCAGCGCGCCCGCTCGTAGTTCCGCGCTCGGGTTGGACAGAACGGCTGGCTGCATGCCAGCGAACCTGCGCTCGACCACGCCGTTCTCCCTCGCCGGACGGAAGGGTCGTCGGCCATCGGCGTGACTCGGCGCCGGCTTCAGAACCAGCAGCCGGCGTACCCGGCCGGCTCCGCGGCGCTGGCAGAGACGATCGACCGTGAACTCACCCACGCCGCGCCCTGGATTCCGCTGTTCACGCCAACCATCGCCAACCTGACGTCCACCCGGGTCGGCAACTACCACGAGCAGGACGGCACGGTGGTGCTCGACCAACTGTGGATCAAATGACGAGAACTCGACGGACGGCCCTGCGCTGCCGTAGCCGCCCGCATGCTCTGCTCGGGGACGGCGGAGCAGGCCCGGTCGCGCGTGCACTGCGCGATCATGTGTGCCGCGGCGGTGTGAGGTCCGGATCCTCGACGTTCACCATCCGTCGCCGAACGACGATCGCATTGGAACCGTCGATCGCGTGTGCAGCTACCGCTGCGCGTTACTGGCGCAGATCGGTTGATGTTCAGCTCCAGCCTGCGGCGTCTGTGCTGGGCGGTTCGGCCTGGGCGGTCAGCAGGGCCTTCACGGTGCGTGTTGCGGTGTCGAAGACCTCGCGCCGGCGTGCCGGGTTCATGACGTTGCCGCCCATGACCGTGAGGTCCTGCGCGCCGGGCGCGAACACCCGCACGGTTGTCCCGGTGGCGGCTACTCGGGCGATCTCGAGGTTCAGCCTGCGGGTCCACAGCCGCCGGGCCCGGCGTTCGAGGCGGGCGCCGAGCCCGCTCGGAGAGTCGGGTTCGAACGTTGCCATCGGGGCGAGCACGAGCACGTCGTCGAGGTGTTCGTGGAGGACGACGTCGAGGTTGGTGACCGAGACCGCGCCACCGTCGACGAAGCGGCGACCGCCGATCACCACGGGCGGGAAATACCCCGGCGCGGCACAAGAGGCGGTGACCGCCTCGGGCAGCGGCACCACCTGAGCGTCGCCGCGCCCGAAGGTCACCCGCCGGCCCGAGTCGAAGTCCATCGCGACGATCCAGGTCCGCGGTCGGGTGGGCCAGCGGCGTTCGCCGGCTGCCTCGGCGATCAACTCGGTGACGGGGTGAAGGCTGCCGCGCCCGCGCGGCGCGAGCCCGGCTGCCATCGTCATCATCGTGTACCGGTGCGGCGCGGCCAGCGTCCGGGTCGCCAGCGCCAGGTTCCCCGGCAGCAGGGACGGGCGCGGAATAGAACCCAGCGCGGCGTGCACGTGATCGGGCACGTGGTCGGGCACGTGGTCGGGGACGGCGAACGGGTTCACCGGTTCGGTACCGTGCACGTCGTCGGCGCCGGGTCCGGACAGCCGCTCACGCATCACGTCCAGCGGTACACCGCAGGCCAGCATGGCCGCGAGCACCGCACCTGCCGAGGTGCCCACCAGCAAGTCGGCTGATCTGGCCGGGTCGTAACCTTCCACCTCGGCCAGCGCGCATAACGCGCCGACCGCCCACGCCCCGCCCAGCGCGGCGCCACCGCCGATCACCAGCCCACTACGACGCTGCCCTCCGGCCACACCCTGAGCATGCGGCCGACCCCAGCCTGTCGACCAGTGGCCAATGTCCTGCACCAGCCGGACCGAATGGGCGCCGTCCACCGCGATCCGGCGTCGCCGGGGTCCGCGAACGCGGACTTGATCAACTAGCCGGTCAAGTCACGCGCACGTGTGCCTTGGCCGTGCGCGGCGTGGCCACGCCTGTTCTCGGGCTGCGGACCGGATTCGCGGCTAGCCTTCGGCCATGGTGGGTCGCTCGACAGGCTTCGCGGACCGGAGCGTAGTTCCGTGGGCGCGGCGTCGGTGCATGTTGCTGACAAGCTATCGGCGAAACGGCACCCCTGTTTCGAGTCCGGTGTGGTTCGTGACCGATCAGGGCGAGGTCCGGTTATGGACGGCGACCTTGTCCGGCAAGGTCAAGCGGCTGCGCCACGACTCTCGCTGCGACATCGCCCCGTGCACCGTCCTGGGCCGGGTGACCGGCAGCCCACTGGCCGGCCGGGCGCGGATCCTTCCCGCAACGGACGGGGCGTCGATTCAGTCCCGGTTGCGAGCTAAGTACTTCGTCCAGAAGCGGCTGCTCGACGGATACGCTCGGCTTCGGCGCCGCGGCCGGCCGCCGGCGCCGGACGCGAGCACATACGTAGCGATCTCAATCACCCAGTGACGACCGCGGCGCGCCTCCGGCGGCCGCCGCGAGCAGCAAGCAGGTGCGTGGGCAGCGGGTCAGCGAGTCGGCTCGATCAACAACGGTCGGGGCGCGCCTGCGCCATCCCAAATAGCACACGGCGGCCAGCAGCACGGGTGGGCCGGCTCGGCCGAATCGCCGCACTCGCGGCCGCAACCGGGTGAGGAGGCAGCCGGTTTCCTCGCGCGTCACGCGGAGGGCGCCCCTGTTCGGTGGCTGTGCTATTGCCGGTCGATGGCACGTCTTGGCTGATCTGCTGTGCGTGTTCGGGTGCGGTCGCGCCCGCGACGATCGCGGCGCTGCTTGCAACGCCGACGCCGCCCTGTACGAGGCGAAAGCAGCCGGCCGAAATCGGACCGTTGCACACGGCGCGGCACCGCCCATCGAAGTTCCCGTGGAACTACCCCCGGCCCGCCTGAGCACCACCCCTCGACGGCCGGCTCAACAGGGCGGCGAGCGAGTGCGGTTCGGCGAGTCACCTTCCGTGAATCGTTATGCGTCGGTGGGACGCGCTTGACCAGCTCGGTAGCCGTAGTTCTGCGCGATCGGCAGCTGATGGCGACAGCGAGCATATGAATCTCTCGGTAGCGCCCGGGATTGCCGATATCCCGCAATAAGCTGCCGAGCGCGTTAGTCGGTCACCAGTCCGGTCCGCCGGGCGATGGCCGACGCCTCGGTACGGTTGGCCGCCCCAAGCTTTGTGATGATCCGGGACACATGCACGCTCGCCGTCTTTGGCGACATGAACAGGGCAGTCCCGATCTGCTCGTTGGTGCGCCCTTGCGCGATCAGCACAAGCACCTCGCGTTCGCGCTGGGTGAGCTGACCCTCGGCGCGCTGGGTCGACCCGAGCCGGTCGATGAGCCCTTCGGCGTCGCACCGCAATGGGGCCGCACCCAGGGTGTTCGCGGTGGCGAGTGCAGCCTCGGCGTAGCTGCGCGCAGCAGGTCGCTCACCGCGTGCGGCGAGGACTTCGGCGAGCCGAAGGCTGCACACCGCCGCGTCGTAGTCGTGCCCGATGGCTCGCCAGCGATCGATTGCCGTCTCGAACAGCTCGAACTGGCGCTCGTCCGCACGGAACCGGGCGAGCTGCGCCTCGAGTTCGACCGGCCAGGCTTTGCCGAGCGCCGCGTAGCGATGCATCCGGTTCGCGTACGTGACGATCGTGGTGAGGTGGGCCTCGGCGGCCGGCCGATCATCGGCATCGGGCCGGCGACTTGCGGCATCGACCTCGAGCCGGGTGAAATCACGCACGGCGGCCCACATGAGCCCGAGCACGGCGTGGTCACTGAACTGCGGATGTGCCTGCTCCCACACCGGTCCAAGGAGCTGGCGCATCCGGGCAAGATCGCCGGCAACGCCACACACCTGGGCGGCCATCATTGCCGCCGAAAGCGGGTCGATTCCGGCCTGCTCCGGCGCACGATCCGGCAGGTTTCGCCAGAGGTCCGGATCGGCGACCTCGCCACGTGCCATCAGGTCGAGTTGGGCGATATGCAGGTCCGACATGACCAGATGTCCGGCCCAGTTGGGGCGCATCGCCTCGTACTGCGTGCGGGCGTGCTCCCATCGCCCCGTGTGCAGCCAGCTGGGCAGAATGTAGTTGAGCTGCAGCGCGAAGGTGGGCCAGTCCAATCGGGTATCCAATGTCGACGCGACGATGTCGAAGGCCGCGTTCGCGGCCGCCGCGTTGCCCACCAGCTGCTGCAGGAGTATCAGTATGTTGCCCACCCAACGGCGGACGTAGGTGCGATCCAAGGTCGGATCCTCGAGGAGACGCTCAAGGTCAGGAATGGCCTGCTCGGCGCGCCCGACGGCTGCATCGACATATGCCAGTAGGGCCGTGCTGCGGATCGCGGTGCGGGTGTCCCCGCGTTCGCGCAAAATGACCAGACTCTCCTCGATCAGCTCCCGGGCAGCGACCGTCTCGCCCTCCTGCAGGATCGCCTCACCGAGATTGCTGAGGAAGATCGCGAGCACCAGGTCGCGCGGACCGGATCGCGCCCGTTCCTCGAGTTCCGCCCGATCGCCGGGGCCCGCCGAGGAGCCCAACGCCGTCCCGCTGTGCACGTTGACCGCGAGTTCGAGGCAGGCCCGGGTGGACGGATCGTTGGCGAGCCGTAGATCCTCGGACAGGACCTCGAGGAATCGGTCGTTGTCGACCTGGCCTACCGCCCAGCGCCGGAATCGCCGGATCTCGCGCTCGGTGTATTGCTCGAGGCCGGGCAACGGCTTGACGCCGTCCCAGAGCTCGAGGACCCGCTCCCACATCTCCGCCTCGACCTCGTGCAGGTCCAGCTCACCGGCGGCGATCGCGGCGCGTGCAGCGGCGGCGAGCGCGTGGGCGGCGTCGCCGGAGCCGGCCCAGTGCTGGGCGACGGCGATCACGGTCGGCGAGGCGGCCAGTTTGCCGGGATTCGCCTCGAGCACTTCTGCCCAGCGGCGGTGCCACCCACGTCGCGCGCCCGGCGCGATCGACTCATCGACGGCTGCACGCAGCAGTGGGTGCCGGAAGGCGAGCTCTTCATGGCTCGGCTGCTCATCGAGGACGCCGGCGTTCGTCGCGGCCTTGATCGCGTCGTCGAGCTCATCTTCGGCGAGGTCGGTCACCTGCTCGAGGAGCTTCAAGCGTAGGTGACCGTCGCCGACCGCCGCCGCCTCGACCAGACGGACGGCGTCAGGCGCGAGTCCGGTGAGCCGGGACCGGGAGGCGATCAGCTGGGTGGTTCGCTCGGGGACGCCGGCGGTGGCAACCAGCTCTTCGACGACGAACGGGATCCCGGCGGACAGTTCCTCGACCCGCGCTCGGGCGCCGGCATCGAGGGAGACGTCCATCCCGGCAAGCTGGCGCCGGACGTCCGCGAGCACGAGGCGCCGGAGGTGCATGGTCTCGGTGACCGGAAGCTGAGCCAGCCGGGCTATTTCGCGAGCCACTGCGTGCTCCTGCTCGCTGTCGCGGGCGGGGTCGTCGGTCCGCACGGTGGCGACGACGAGGAGCCGATGGCCCGGGCGCGTGCGCAGCGCGACCGTGAGCAGGTCGCGGCTCGCCGCATCGGCCCAGTGCAGGTCATCGAGGACCCACACCACCAGTCGTTGCGCCGAAAGGCGATCGAGCAGGTCCAGCGCGGCAGACAACATGCCGACGCGGTCGCCGCTGCGCGCAGTACCCGGCAGCAGTGGAGCAAGCGCCCCGCGCTCGCTGTCGGTGAGCGCGGTCGGATCGGTGCCGAGCAGGTTCTTCAGCAGGTCGGCGAGTACTCCGAACGGGATCTCGCCGGTCGACATCGCAACGCCGTGGGACATCAGTGTCAGCGCATCGTCCAGCCGGCTGACGAAGTCGGAGACCAGTCGGCTCTTGCCGATCCCCGCCTCGCCGGTCACCAGCACCAGCCCCACCTCGCCCTGGCGGGCTCGCGCCGCCGCGGCCGCGAGCGCGCTCAGCTCGGCATCGCGTCCGACCATCACCCGGCTGCGCATGCGTGCCACGGCGCGATCGTCTCACGCCAGCACGCCGCGCAGATGCGGGTTTGGCGCGGTCACCGCGTACCGCATCGAGACCCTGGCGCACGTCGACGATCCTGCGGCTAAGAACGGGATCCGCCGTCGGCAGAACGCCTTATCTGGCGATCTCAGCGCGACCGGCCGGCGCGGAAATACTGCGTTCGGCTGATTCGCGGAGCCCGTCTTACCCCGAGGGTCATGGCCGTGGACGTGACCAAGGTATGCCGAGGCATCCGGCCACCGCACATGCCGTCAAGTCCTGCACGGCCATCCGCGCGCCGCCACTGGACGGCAACCGATCGCGTCTCGGGCGGCGCCCGCTCGCAGACCCCGGAAGAAGGACGAGGAACTGCAATGGCAATCGATCACCGATCCAGCAGCCCAGGGTGGATACCAGACCCATCGGGCCGGTACGAGCTCGGCCACTTCGGCATTTGTCGGGACTTGATGGCGTTGCCATTTACCCGACATGCCGCTGATACTTCCGAGGACCTTTCCGGGGAGTGCGCCGGGTCGAGTATCGGGGGCGAGACCATGTCGCAACACACTGGCCTGCGCAGGCAGACGGTCAATTACGGCGGTGCAGGCAGCCAGGGTCTGCGTCGGGCGGTGTTGGCGGTCACGCTCGCAGCAGCGGCCACCTTAACGCCCGTCGCGGCGACGGCGGCCGCGGCGGTCCCGTTCGACGCGGTGCGCGTGGCCCCAGCTGGCACATCGTTCGCGGCGGCCAGTCCAGGCGCCAAGCTGTGGGCCAAGCGTTACAACGGCACCGGCAACAACAACGACGTGGCCACTGCGGTGGCGGCCAGCCCGGACGGGAAGACGGTGTACGTCACCGGGCAGAGCTATGGGACCGCACTTGTGACCGACTACGCCACGGTCGCCTACAACGCCACCAACGGCACCCGGCGGTGGGTGGCCCGCTACCAAACCCCGAGCGGCTTCGACGCGCCCAGCTCGGTGGCGGCCAGCCCGGACGGCACGAAGGTCTTCGTCACCGGGAAGAGCACTGTCGGCCAGGCCGTCAACTACGCCACGGTCGCCTACAACGCCGCCACCGGCCACCGGCTGTGGGCCAAGGGCTACAACGGCCCCGGTAACAACAGCGACGACGAGGCGACCGCGGTGGCGGTCAGCCCCAGCAGCGGCACGGTATACGTCACCGGGTTCAGCGGGGGGAATGGCACGGCGACCGACTACGCCACGATCGCCTACAAAGCCGCCGCCGGCACCCAGCGGTGGGTCAAGCGCTACAACGGCCCTCCCGGCAACGACTACGACAACGCCAACTCGATGGCCGTCAGCCCCGCGGGAATGGTGTACGTAACCGGCGAAAGCGTGGGCGGCCCCGCCTCGGGCTATGACTACGCCACCATCGCCTACGACGCCACCGGCCACCAGCTCTGGGTCAAGCGCTACACCGGCCCCGGCGGCTTCTCCGACGATGCCAAATCGGTGGCGGTCAGCCCGAACGGCAAGACGGTGTACGTCACCGGCCAAAGCTGGGGCGGCCAGACCCCGGCCTGGGACTACGCCACGGTCGCCTACGACGCCGTCAGCGGTGCCCAGCAGTGGGTCAGGCGGTACAACGGTCCCGGGAACGCGTACGACCTGGCCAGCTCGGTAGCGGTCAGCCCCACCAGCGGGACGGTGTATGTCACCGGGCGAAGCGCGGGAGCAAACACTGGGGCGGACTACGCCACGATCGCCTACACCGCCACCGGCACCAAGCGCTGGGTCAAGCGGTACAACGACACCAGCAACGGCGACGACGAGGCCACCTCGCTGGCAGTCAGCCCCACCGGGAAGACGATGTACGTCACCGGGCAAAGCCACACGAACACCGGACTCACCTACGCCACGGTCGCCTACACCGCCGCCGGCACCCAGCGGTGGGTCAAGCGCCCTGCCGGCAGCATCCTCTACCCCAGCTCGATAACGGTCAGCCCAACCACCGGGACGGTGTTCGTCACCGGGTCAAACACCGGGGACTACACCACGATCGCCTACCAGGGCTGAGCATGCCCATTCCGCGGTGTGAAGACTGAGGCGAAGCCGCCGTCATAAGCAACAAGCGGGACAGCACAGCTGCCCTTGCCGACGCGTTGGTGACCGAGTCGCTCTGGGCACCGTCTAGCGCCGGGGGCATGCGGTGATGAAGCTCTTGGGAGCCGCGCTAGGCGCGCGCCGCAACTGTCGGCCGGGGACAGCTCGATGCGCTACGGCCGCTCCACCATGCTCACCGGCCGGCCACCAGTCGCGCCGGACACAACCAAACAACCCAACGGGGGTGGAATCAGATGACGCAGCAGCAGACACCGGTCGGGTGGTATCCCGACCCGACCGGTCGGCACGAGTCGCGCTACTTCAACGGGCAATGGACCCAGCAGGTCTCTACGCAAGGCGTGAACTCCATCGACCCATTGACTGCGTCGCCGCCACCGGCCACCAGCGCCCAGGTCAGTACGTCGGTGCACACGCCGTACGGCCCGACCGGACAGACCGGGCCCGGCACGCCGCCGCCCTACCTGCAGAGCGCGCCGCGCACCAGCTGGCGCTCGCCGAAGGTCAAGCTGGCGATCGCCGGTGGCGTGGTAGCTGTGGCCGTCGGCATCACCCTGGCCGTCACCTTGAGCGGCGGCAGCAGCGGGGGCCACGGCCTCTGCACCGACGCGCGCGCACTGTATGCGAGGTACGGGTCGCTTCCTGCGATGAAGGCCGACCTCAGTAAGAACCGGTCGGAGGTCTCGTACGTGGCGGACCAATTCGACCTGCTCGCCGCGGAATCTCCCTCCCCGCAGAACGCCGCCGATCTGCGCCTAGTCGCCGGCGCCTTCCGCGACCTCTACAACGGCAACTACGTGGCATTCCAAGCGGAGCAGGCGCGGGTCAACGCCGCGGCCAACCGCGCTAAGGCCTACCTCACCGACCAGTGCGGGTAGTCGTCGGAAACGAAGACCCGTCGCCGCCAGAGGCCCGACGCGCGCCTGGGAGGGCGGGCACGGGGCGACTTCGGCCCGGACTGACCGTCCAGAACCAGAAAACTACATTCGCAGATACGGCCCGCAGCTAATCGGCGACAGGTCGCATCGGTCACCGATACAGCGCGCTGTCGCTCGGAGGTCCGCGGGCCGTGCGCGAATGACTGTTACGGCGCACCTCGCCCGCAGGTCCGACGCGTTCCGTATTCGGCGATCCGTCACGCCCCGGAGAACGCGGAGCGCCATATTCATGTTCAGCCACCAACCGCCGTGCAATACCGCTGACGTGTGCATCGACGCCGGCATTGTCATGTCGGTGCGACGCTGCTGCTGGGTCACGGCGGACCATGCCGTCGCGTCGCGCCGCCCCGGCGCGCGCGCCTGGATCTTTTCGCTAATCGGCCTGGCCACCGACGCCCAGCTTGGCCGCGACCGCACGGATCGCGGGCCCACAGCGACGGATAGTCCTCCCTGATCTCGACGAGGGTCCGCACCGCCCGCACCCGCAACTCCTGCGGGTAGTTGCTCCCATCGCGCGACATGACTCCAGGCTCTCGTTCTGACGAACTGGAGCGTCCGGACCCGCCCGGGCGGTTCACCCTGTGGAGGTGATATGGACGGTTCTTGGCGTGGCTAGCGTGCCGCTCGAAGGAGCACATCGGGACGGGCAGGTGCGATCAAAGTCATGCTGGCGCTCGGCGGCGGCGCGCTCTCGCGGTGCGCGGAGAGGATCTACCGATTCCACCCGACGTGCCAACAAGCAGCCGTAACGCGGGCGCTCGAGCAGAGCGCGCGGCTCGGCTGGCAGGGCAATTGGCCGGCCGATGAGCTGGCCCGGTTGCGGCACAAGTTCGGTGGTGAGCGCGCGCGGTGTGGGACGTTGTGATCGTCGGAAGTGGGCCGGCAGGTAGTGCTGCAGCCATCGGCGCTCTGTCTTGCAGACCGTCCGCCTCGGTGCTACTGGTGGACCGCGTCGATTTTCCGCG
Organism: Jatrophihabitans sp.; assembly: GCA_035642535.1. Classification (GTDB taxonomy): domain Bacteria; phylum Actinomycetota; class Actinomycetes; order Mycobacteriales; family Jatrophihabitantaceae; genus Jatrophihabitans. Next base: position 41,269 of record DASQSE010000024.1, read on the forward strand.
CGACAAGGCCTGTGGTGATGCCGTGCTGGACGCTGCGTTGGCGGAGTTGGAGAGTTACGGGGTCGCGCGGCACCGCATCGTCGGCGATCACCGTTCGGTGGATACGTTGCGCATCACTTCGCCGCGCGGCGTGCAGGTGTCCGGCCAGACTCGCTGTCCGATCACGATCGTGCCTCGGATGGTGCTCGACGCGAATCTGCGCACTGCCGCCCGAACGGCCGGGGCGGAGTCGGTACGGCACACGGTGCGCAGCGTGCGGGAGCTGGACACATGTGTGGAAATCGACGGCAAGCTGAAGGCGCGAGTCCTGATCGCCGCCGACGGAGCCGAATCCGCGGTCCGTCGGTCGCTGATCGGTTCGCGACGGCGCGACATCGCGGTTGCCATCCGCGGCTATGCGCGCACTACCGGCGACCCGGTGCCGACGATCATGCTCGACGACCGACCTGGACTGGCCTACGCGTGGCGCTTTCCCACGGCCGGCGGACCGACCAATGTCGGATATGGCCGGTCGTTGGCGTCCGGTGAGACCGTTTCTCGCTCGGTGCTGCTTCGCAAGATGCACGTCCTGTTGCCGGGACTGGAGGTCGACCCAACCACGATCCGGGCCCACCGGTTGCCGCTGTCCACCTCCGCGCAGCCCCTGGCTCGTGGCCGAGTCCTGTTCGCCGGCGATGCAGCGAGCCTGATCAATCCGGTCTCCGGCGAAGGGATCAACTACGCGATCGCGACCGGCCTGGCTGCCGGGGCCGCCAGCATGCTGGGCGCGGCCCGTGCCGGGCAGCACTACCGAGCCAGCGTGCAGCGCCGACTCGGTCGACACCACCACGACATCGCAACCCTCGCCGCGATCACCCAATCTCGCACGCTGCTCGAAGCAGGAGCCCGCGCGGCCAGAACAAACCCCCGGGTATTCGAGGACATCGCCACACTCGGCATCGGCGAGGGCTTGCTGACCCCACGGCTGATCGTGGGCATGGCGACCGAGGTACTGCTGGGCGCGGCCCGATCCCTGCTACCCGCCGGCTTGGTGCGCGAACGCGGCTGACGCGCCACGCTCACAGCATCGGTCACGCACCGCCCGCCACGCGTACGCGTGCTCGGCCGCTGGGATCGTCCAGCGAGACCGCGCTGAGCCACCGAGCTCCCAACTCGCCGCGGACTCCGGCAGACCCTCGTCAGATCGTGGCCACAGGTGGTCAGCTCGTACCCGTGGCCGTCGTACTCGACCTGGCGAGATAGGTCCGCAGCGGCGCCGGCAAGTCCGCCGCGGCGATCGCTAGCATCAGGGACGCTCGCCGGACAACTCGCAGACGTAGATCGAGGTCCCCGGGAAGATCGCGCCGAGCAGCGGCGACCACTGCCCCCATTCCGCGGTCAGGTCGGCCGGCCATTCCGGCTCGACGACATCGACGAGCCGAAATCCGGCAGCGACGATCTCGCGCACCCGGTCGCCGAACGTGCGATGGTGCTCGACGTAGGTCGGCGCCCCATGGTCATCGAACTCCACGTAGGGGGTTCGCTCCCAGTACGGCATCCGCGCCGTCAGACCATCCGGACCGGGATCGTATGGGAAGCACCAACGCATAGGGTGCGTGGTCGAGAACACCCAACGGCCGCCCGGACGCAACACCCGCGCCACCTCACGCATGACCCGCGCCGAATCGGCCACGAAGGGCATCGCGCCGAAGGCAGTGAAGGCGATGTCGAAGGATTGGTCGGTGAACGGCAGAAACTCCGCGTCGGCCTGCACCAGCGGCACGTAGATCTGGGTCCGCTCCGCGCTAGCACGGCCCTGGGCCAGCATTCCGGACGACAGGTCCGTGGCCACCGGGCGCGCGCCCTGCCCGACCAGCCAGCGCGAGCACATCGCCGACCCGCAACCCACCTCGAGCACCCGGCAACTGCGCACATCCCCGAGCAGGCGCGCGTCCTCTTCCCGCAGCCGCTCAGGACACCACACGAAGTCAGCCTCACCCAGGAAGCCGCCATGCTCGGCGTGGTAATCGCCGGCCAGTGCGTCCCACCACCGACGGTTGGCACGCACCGTGTCGATCAGGCTCACCGACCGACGCGCCGAGCCGACCGGATTCGGGCGATCCTGCTCGGTCGTCATGCGAATGACCTCTGCGTGTAACGAAAGTACGTTTCCGGATTCAACTGCGGTACTCCGCTACGAGTATCGGACAGACTTCTGTCCATTTAGGTATGCGACTTGGCGTGCTGTCCCGCGCTGGAGCGCATACCTTCGGGCCCTTGTTCAACTACCGCGAACTCGTCCCAGTACAAGGGTGGGATTTAGCTAACGAGGCCGGCGATTCCGTTGCGCAACAGTGACGCGGCCAGCAGCACGATGATGACTGCCATGACGTTGCGGACATTGCGCACCAGCCAGTCCCGGGCGCCGTGCAGCACGCGCCTGGTCGGGTTCGGGGCGACCAGCAGCATCACCAGCGCGGTCGCCAACGGCAGCAGGGACACCAACGAGAAGAAGACCCAGTCGACAATGAACTGGGTGGCAGTCGGATCAGTTTCGGAGATGTCCTTGAGGGCGATGGGGATAAATCCACCGGGATTTGCCAATGTTGCGCCGGCGCCGATGATAGCGATGACGCGTGAGTTGGCGACGTTGCCCATCTGCGCGACCATGCCCTCAACTCGTTTGCGGTCCGGCGGTCGGCGCAGCGAACGCAGCAGCCAGCCGAGCAGCAAAGCCGCAGCGACGACGTCCAGGACGGCGACCCAGGTTCGCGGTTCGGAGGGGGCGTCGGAGGCGGCATGGTCGCCGAGCACGAATGCGGCGATGACGCCGATCGCCAATGTCACGGACAGCGCGCCGAGGTAGAACCAAACGCCGGTGCGCCGCGGCCGGTCCCCCAGCACCAGGGCCAGAACGGAAAACGTCAGGGTGGTCGGCGACATCATCGCAGCGAGAGTCACGAGCACGAACTCGGCGTCGACCCAGCCCATGCCGGAACGGTAGCGCCCGGCACATCGCCACGTGTGCCATTGGCGCGCTAGGTGGCGCGCGTGTCACGTCGGGGGTGCAGGTTGCCGGTTGCCGTGCTTGGTAGCGCGGCCCGCCCCCGCGCTGACGGGTCGGCTCGGTGGTCAACCGGTCGCAGCCGATTCCGAATGGGGAGTGGCCAGCTTCATGCTCAGTTTCACCGCACTCACCGAGGACATCCCCGCGGCGTACAGGGCGGTCCCGATCGAGAGCAGCAGAAACCCTACGATGTGCAGTCCCGACACTCCGAGCAGGATCAGCCCCACCCTGTCGAGCACGAAGCCCGGTGTCATCGCGACCGTGCTCAACGCAGTGGCCGCCGCCCAGCTGCCGATCGCCTCCCGCGGCGGCGGTCTCTCCTTCTTGGCGTTCTTGGCGCCGATGATGCGCGCCGGGACAGCCACGAAACTGATCAACATCAGGGCCAGCACGCCGCCGAGCACCAGGACATACAGCCACCTCGATCCGACCCGCGGGACCACGATGCCGCCCACGGCAATCGCCAGCCCCACGGCCAGCCCCGAGGATGCAATCGTCGGAAAATGCGTGTTCGCCCGCCGAGCGGATGGCGCGATCGCGGGCTTGCGATCGTCGACCGCGAACGCGAACACCGTGTTACACCAGAACGCCGCGATGCTCACGGCGACGGCGATAACACCGAGCAGAATCATCCCGCCCAGAGTGAGCTGGCGAAATGGGGCACCGCGCAACGTGTGCCGCTTGAGTTCATACATGACCAGCCACACCCAGGCTGCAGGCACCAGTTGGATCAGGGTGAGCCGCCAGTTCAGCAGCAGCAGCCTGATGCCGCGAATAATCAACACAAGCGTTCCAGCCGCCCAGCCCACCGGGGCCAACCATCGCCGCGACCCGCCCAACCGCCGAGCCGTCGACTCGATCTCCGCCGCATCCGCATCCGCGACGGCCCGAGCCAGCTGCACCAAACGCTCCAGCCGCGCTCTCACACCGGAGTCGGCCTAACAAGATCACGCGGACCAAGAACGCCCACCAACACGACGAAGCACAACATCGACAGAAATCGTTGTCCGGCTCCGATGCCCATCGCCAGCGACATCACCCACACCCCCACGCGGGTCGCGAGACAGCTTCCAACTCGATACTTCGCCAGCGACAGCCGGATGGCCAGCCGACGTATGCCCCAGAGTGACCGGCCGCCGCTCCCGATCGACCGCCACGAACCCGCTGCGAAGCGCCCAGGTCCTCGTCGGGTCGGGCCCGCGCTGCCTCGGTAGCACCGGACCGCGCAGTTTGACATGACGGTGCATGGCTGCTTCATGTGGTCGAATCGGGTGCCGCGGCGGGCGTCGCCGCGAAGGAGGGTGCGGTTCGGGCGAGGCAGACCACTCCGACGACCATCGCCGCGAAGCCCAGGCCACCGAGCGCGATCTGGAGCGGGCCGCCGACGAAGTGCTCGCCGTAGAGCCATACGCCCAGGATGACGCTGACGAACGGGTTGACGATCACCATGAGCGGTTGGGATACGGCGAGCGGGCCGTAGTGCAGTGCGGCCTGGGTGAGCAGCGTTCCCGCGATTCCGGCGACCACCACGCCGTAGACCGCGCCGTGTACCAGCGCTCGTACCCCGCTCGTGGCCAACGCCTCCGTCGCCGACTTGAGGAAGGTGGCCAGCAGCGCCCACACAATGCCCGCCGCCGTGGCGTAGAGCGCGGCACGCCGTACCGGCGATCCCCGACCCGCCACAACAGCACACCCGGCAGCGGCAGCGCCGCAGGATAAGAGTGCCGGCAGCCACGCCTGCGCGGTCGCGTCCGGGTGGCCGCCTCTGGGCTCGGCCATGACCAAGAAGACGGCAAGCCCCGCGGCGGTCACCGACGCTGCCGTCCACGCCGCGGACCTGACATGGCGATGCAACCAGAATGACCCGATCACGAGTGAGAAAACGAGCTCGGTGACCAGGATCGATTGCACCACTGACAGTCTTCCGTTGTAGAGCGCAAGCGCCTGGAACACGAAGCTGCCGATCATCGCAACGACACCGAACAGCCACAGCGGATTGCGGATCAGATAGAGCGCTAGTCGCCACCCTTTGTCCCTAGCGGTCGCCGCGGTGCTTGCCACGTGCTGCGTGACCAGATTGAGAGCGCTTGCAAATGCCGCGGCAAATGCGAACAGTACGCTCAAGATGATCTTCCAGTCTGAGGATCGACCGCGTGAAACCGCGTCGTTCGCGCCGGCCGGTCAGCTCGACGCTGCCCCGCTGTCAGGGAACCATGGGCGATGTGCCAGCTGGGGTAGGCCGACCTGCCGACATCTGGATCCGTACTCGGCGGCGCCGAACCCCTCCTTCGAGACCGCGGCAAGCACCTCGTGACCCCCCTCGATGCGGTACTCATGGCCGTGCGCGTCCTCGAGCACGAGTGCCTTCCGCAGCCGAGGCACCTTTCCATCGATCTTGCAGACACGCGCGCCACGATCGTCGGTGACCCAGTAGTCGCCACCGATCGAGAACGCCTTGTGCCGCATCCGATACCGCACCGAGGTACCGACGGAAAAGGTGGTGCGAGCTTCGCTACCGCTCACGGGCGCCGTCCGGTCCGGTGACATGCGGACAAACCGAATCAACTAGGGGACATCTGACCGGCCCACCGTCACAGCTTGCGACACGGCCCGTCCAGCAACCATCACCCGCATGGGGTGAGCAGCCGCCCCCAGGCATGGGCGCGGCCTGCGGACCGCACCATCAACGGTCACCAGGGCAGCTCGATCATGGCTCCGCAAACCGGCTGATTCCGTTTCACGGCGGGCGATGCAGCGGGGCAATGCGAGTAGGCCAGCGAACGGGCTCAGCTGGAGCGATGTCCCAGGAGCCTCCGTAGCACTGGTGACAGCAGGGCCGACCACGGCGATCGCGACGCAGGCGCCGGCTGCTCGGGCCAACCTCATCCTCCGTTGACGACGACGACACGGCGGCTCGTCCGTAGCGTTGCCATGGCCACAGGATGCGCGACAGGAAGCCCCATGACAGACGCGCCGGAACCCACATCAGCCGCAGAACGCACACCAGCGGCGTCGAAACCCGCATCACAAGCCGCAGAATCCGGGTCAGCAGCCGGGAAAGGCGCCACTGCAGCGGCACTCGATCGTCGCCCGGTGGCGGCGCTGTCCGGGGCAGACCGCCAGGCGGCCCGTCAGCTGCTGGGGGCGATCTTCATCGCCGCCGGTATCGCGCACCTGACCCACCAGCGCTTCTACCGCAGCCTCCTGCCGTATTGGCTGCTGCAAGCGCGGAGTGAGATCGACGTCGCGGTGGGAACGGTGGAGGTCTTCGGCGGCGTTCTGCTGTTCATGCCGAGGCTCCGCAAACTGGCCCGGTGGACGAACCTGGCGGTGCTGGCTCCCACGCTGCTGGCCGCGATCGGCGAGGCGCGCCGTCCCGCACGCCTACGTCCTTACAGCCGGCGGCAACTGGGCCTGAACCCCGTGGGCCCATTGGTTCTGGCCCCAGGCCATGCCGGCCTCGCCGCCCTACTCTGGTGGGCGACCGCGCAGGATTGATACGGCCCAGCGCACGAGTTTGCCGAGTCACCTCGGGCGACTACGTGCCGATCGCAGTAAGCATCACCGTCGCGCCATTCCGCGCGGATCGGCACCATCCGCCCGTCACCATCAGCAACCTGGCTCCGGTGGCGGCAGAAGTGATGATTCCCGGTGATTGCGTTCGGCGCCAGCGACGACCTCGCCCGCGTTCAACATGACGTCATGAAGATCAGTGTCAACGCAGCAGATCAAGGCGCTGCCGTCTCCAATCTCGTAGTAGACCGCCGACGACGGGATGGAAGTCGAACCGGTTGATCTCGAAGGCCTTCGATTTCTCGAGCCTCCGGCGGGCCACCACGCCCCACACGCCGCTGGACGCACCTACGTTGAGCGGAGTCCTAAGTCGTGGCCTGTTTGGGTTCCGCCGTGTCCTCCTCCTGCTCGGCACCGACTGGGGTAGTGGGGAGGCTCCTGCTGAAGAGCAGCGCGACAATCGCAAGGACGGCGAGGACCGACAGGGACGCGCGCAGGCCGTCGAGCCTGGCCTGCGTGTTCTCGTCGATGATGGCGTCGGCGGTGCGGCCCCTGACGCCGGCGTCGTTGAGCGCGGCTTCTAGGTCGGCGTCAGAGACGAACGGCACCCCGCTGGTCAACTCGGTCTGTGCGGCCGAGGAGACGTGCTTCGGCACCGCCGGGTTGTTCTCGATACCGGAGTAGAACGACGCGGTGAGCGCCGACATCAGCACGGCACCGGCGAGCGCGGTTCCGATCGAGATGCCGAGGTTGGAGAAGGTGTTCTGCAGGCCACCGACCTCGCCGCTGTTCTCATCGGGCAGGGCCCCGACGGTCACGGCACCAAGCTGGGAGGCGAGCATGCCGATCCCGAGGCCGGCGAGCAGCATCGGCCAGGTGATGATCTCCGGACCCGCGCCTGCGTCGAGCGCCGCGACGAACACGACCAGCCCGAGGAACAAGGCAAGGAAGCCGAGCTGGCAGACCCTCCGGGGCGACGCCTTCGGAAACACCTTGGGAACCCCGAGGGCCGCGATGACGAGCGTGATCGAGAGGGGCAGAATACGCACTCCCGTCGCGATCGCGGACAGCCCGAGCGCGATGGACAGGAACAGCGGCACGGCGAAGAACAGCCCGGCCTGCAGCAGGTACTGGAAGAAGAACGCCCCCAGTCCCTTGCGCAGCAACCGGACCCGCAGGATCACCGGGTCGAGCAACGCAGCTTGGCCGCTGTCGCGGCGGTGCTTCTCCCAGACAAGGAATCCGAACAGGACCCCACCGCCACCCAGGATCAGCCATATCACCGGCGACAAGCCCAGCCAGGTCGGAGCGCCGGGCTTGGGAAGCGCAAAGCCCCACGTCCCCGCACGCAACACCCCGTAGACGATCAGCCCCAACCCCAACGCGGAAAGGCCGGTGCCGACCAGGTCGAGCCGGGCGCCCTCCTCGGCGGGCGTATCGGCGGTGCGCCGGTTGAGGAGCAGAACCACGCCGAGGATCAGCACTTCCCCCACGAAGACGTAGCGCCATGACCAGTAGGTCGTGAACAGCCCGCCGATCAGGGGCCCGACCGCGACCGCAATCGCGCCGCCCACGGCCACCATGCCGTACGCCTTCGGTCGGGCGGCCGTCTCGAAGTTCGAGGCCACCAACGCCACGATCGCCGGCATCACCAGCGCCGCCCCGACGCCTTCGAGGAACGACCACCCGAACATCAACACCGCGAGGTTGGGCGACAACGCTGTCGTCATCGAACCGGCGGCGTAGATCACGCACCCGATCGTGAACGCGCGTTTGCGGCCCAGGATCGCTCCCATCCGCCCGCCGGTGATCATCAACGCCGCCATGACCAACGTGTACAGCGTGATCGCGGTCTGGATGCCGGTGACGGTCGTCCCCAAATCGCTCGCGACGGTCGCGATCGACACGTTCATCACCGACGCGTCCAAGATCATCACGAACTGCGCGCACGTCAGCGTGAGCAGCACCGCCTTCGCCGCGCCCGCCTGGCCCTCGACCACCGACTTCGTCGTAACCGTCAAGGGCGTTCTCCCCTGTCCAGGGCGCCGCCCCAACGCCCGCCGGCACCAGTGTCGCCCGTAGGCACTGTTCGGACACCGCGGAGCCGCCGCATCCACCGGCCGGTGCGGCGGCGGGCGTCCGTCGAAGGCACCCTGTCAGCGTCTACTTCCGCACCCGGGGGCCCTTCATCCCGGGCGGGTGAAGTCCGCACCAATCCCAGCACGGACACTTGCCCGGATCGGAGGCCCGGTCGCGACCGAGGCGTCAAGATGGGTAGCGGAAAATGACGACATTCACTGTGTGGAAGTTCGAAGATCCGGACGGCGCAGAACATGCCGCGTCGATCCTCAAGGGAGTCGAGGCCGAGCGCCTGATCAAGGTGCTCGACCATGCGGTTCTAACGTGGCCGGCCGGCAAGTCCCGGCCCACCCTGAAACGAACGCACGACGCGACCTGGCACGACACCGGGTGGGGCGCGCTCTGGGGGCTGCTCGTCGGTGGGCTGTTCTTCATGCCGCTGCTCGGCGTCGCGGCCGGAGCCGGGATCGGCGCAGTCCTCCAGGCAACCGACGGCGTGGGCATTGGCAAGGATGAACTGGAGGCGATCCGGACTCAGATGACGGAGGGAACGTCAGCTCTCATGGTGATCACTGACGAGGGCAACCTCGACCGTGTCGGTGAACGCTTTCACGGCATGCACTGGACGCTGGTGGACACAAATCTCACCGCACCCGAGCGCAGGCTCCTGCTCGAAACCTTCGGCGGCGGATGACACCGTGATCGCGCTCGTAGGGTGGCGTGTCCGTGCTGTTGATCTCGGTTGCAGGCAGCGGGGGGTTAGTGGCGTTGATGCGAATGTTTCTCGCGGTGTCGGTGGGGCTTGTCGCTGAAGGGCGGGAGGATTCATGTCGGATTTGCGGTCGCGAACCGGCGTTCGGCAGCCCAACATCTTGTTGATCACGAGTGATGAGGAGCGCTACGCGTTGCCGCAGCCGTCGGGGTTTGTGCTGCCGGCGCGTGAGCGGCTTCAGGGGCGTGGGGTCACCCTCGACAACTATTACGCCGCGTCGGCCCAATGCAGCTCGTCCCGGTCGGTTATCTACACCGGACAGCACATGCCGCTCACCGAGATCTACGACAACGACAACATGCCATATATCCGACCCCTCGATCCTGCTCTGGGAACACTCGGGACGATGCTGCGCACGGCGGGCTACTACTGCGCCTACCAGGGCAAGTGGCATCTGTCGCGGGCCTATAAGGACCCTCGTGATCCTCGGCCCAGCACTGATGCTCTGGAGCCGTATGGCTTCTCCGAGTTCAATGATTGGGGTGACATCGACGGAGGAGCGTGGGCAGGCCTGAAGCTCGACCCCGTGATCGCGGGCCAGGCCGTCAAGTGGCTGCGCGATCGCGCCCCGGTGGTGGGCCGCGACCAGCCATGGTTCCTGACTGTCAACTTCGTCAATCCGCACGACGTGATGAGTTACGACTACGGCGGTCGCCGACTGGTGGCAGCCCCGCCCAACCTCGCCGAGGCGATGGTGGTCCGCCCGCCCGCAGCGATTCCGCTCTATTCCGCGGTCTGGGATCTGGACCTACCGGCGAGTGTCGGCGACGATCTATCCGGCGCCGCTCCGGCGGTCCGCGAGTACGCCCAGGCGATGGAGACGATGTTCGGGCCTGTCCCGGGCGCCGAGGCTTGGCGTCGCGGCCTGAACTTCTACCTCAACTGCACCCGCGACGTGGACCGCAGCATCGACGTGGTGCTCGACGCGCTCGTCGCGTCCGGCCAAGTCGATCAAACCGTGGTCATCTTCACCTCTGACCACGGCGAAATGGCCGGATCGCATGGTCTGCGCCAGAAGGGAAACCTCGTTTACGACGAGAACTTCCACGTCCCGTTCGTCATTTGTCACCCTGATTTCGCAGGTGGCAGTCGAACGGACGCGCTCGCGTCGGCCGTCGACCTCGCCCCAACGCTGCTCGACATAGCTGGGGTCGACGCAGCCACCGTCGCCGAGCGATTCCCGAGCCTGCGAGGTCACTCGCTGTTGCCGGCCCTCACCGGCAATCACGTTCGGGACGCTGTGCTGACCGCTGTCGAGATTGTCACGACGCTCGACAATGGATACTGGCGATCACTGGGCGCACCCGACGGCGCGCAACGCGTGCAAGACGGTACGCTGCGCCCCGACTGGATCAAGCGTGGATTCCTGCGTGGCTATACCGACACCCGGTACACCTTCGGCCGGTACTTCTCTCCACTCGAACCCAATCGCCCCCGGACTGTCGAACGGCTGCTCGCCGACAACGACGTCGTGCTCTATGACCGGCACACAGACCCGCACGAGCAGGTCAATCTCGCCACCGAGCCCGACCAGCGCGCACTCGTCTCCGAGTTGTTGACGAAGCTGGAGACGCTGATCGACGCCGAGATCGGAACCGACAGCCGCGCCTGGGTTACCGAGCGACCTCGGCTCGTCACCTGGCCGACCTGGAGAGGCGATGCAGCATAGGAGTACCGACGCGCGGCGTCTTCGCGCGCCCTGGCTGGCCGACCAAGCTGCACTCAACGCGACACCGGTTCAGCGGCATCGCGCCTGAGCAGCTCCCCGCTGTCCACCCGTTGCACTGGATGAACGGTCGCCGCCTTGAGAGGTTTGAAGGCGACGCGTGTCCCTAACGGCATGTCCCCGCTGTCGATCTTGTGCGGTTCCTGCGCGATGATGACGAAAGTCGCACAAGATCGCTGGGAACGACAGCCGCGTGTCATCGGCTACAGATACGTTGATCTTGGTCGTGGGCAGGGCCGGAACGAATCAGCTGCGCGGTTACCCGCGCGCTCGCCGGACGCATATCGCCTGATACGCGGAGGCATTGCGCAGGTACGCGGTCCAATCTCGGCGCGCTGGATACCCAGGCACGCGGTCGCGCCTGTCCATGAATCTGTCCACGAACTGCCGTCCCCGCAAGGCGCTCTTGGGACTGACGACACACGCTGGGCCACTGTGTGCACCGCCAGACACGCCGCTCGGCGTACCGCGTCCGGCTGTTAACCGGCAGGCTACTGGTTCGAGTCCAGTCGGGGGAGCCACCTCCAGGCCAGGTATTCCGGACGTCTCGGGCTCGGGTCAACACCTCGGCTCGATCAATGTCCATATCGGTGTCATTGACTGGAGGTCTGCGACGCCGAGCCGGTGGCGATCAGCCCTTCAGCGACTTGCGGATCGCCCCCGCGACCTTGATGCCGAGCTTGATGCCGGTGCCGGCCGGCACGAAGTCGAGCGCGGCCCAGATCGCCGCCTCGGCCGCGTTGCGCGCGGGTGCGCCGCCGAACCAGCGCATGAGTCGCTCCCAGAAGCCCTGCGGATCGCCCTCGGTGAGCTTCGCGGCCTCCTCCGGGTCGACGTCCTCCTCCTGCACGAGTGTCCGCTGCAGCTCCCCAATGGCCGCCATCACCTCGGCGTTGCCCTCGACTATGAGCCGTTCCAGCCGGCTACTTGCGGCCCGGAACTCGGCGCGGAAGTCCGCCACCTCCTGCGCGAGAGCGCTCAGCGCAGCTTGCACTCCGTCGAGGCCGGCCTCGTTGCGCCCGAACTCCTCCAGCACGCGCAGCACGAACGATGAGCCCACCCTAATCACGTCGACGTGCCTGACGCCGCGCTCGTCGTCCTCGCCCGCGAGGGTGATCCAGCCCGCCTCGCGCTCCAGCACCCGCGCGAGGTCGCGATCGAGCCCGACGTCCTCAACGCAGTCCTCGATGAATCCGAGCAGTTCCGTATCCGGGTTCTCGAGCCCGGCGTGGATCGCGTAGCGCAGCGCGAACGACTCGAGGAAGAACAGCGGCAACGCCATCGTGTCGCCGAGAATCCGGCCGCGCGCGGCTGCCAGATACTGCGTGATCGGCGTCGTGAGTGCACCCAAGTTGCTGGTCAGCTGGCCCTGTGTTTCCGGCACCACGAGGTCATCGAGGCCGAGCTCGTCTATGAGGCGCTGTGCCTCGACCCGCAGCTCGCCGTACCGCTCCTCCCGCTGAGGCCAGCACAGCTGCTCGAGCGTCATCGCAAGCTGCATCGACGTCATCGCGGTGTCGGTCAGCCGCCCGATCATCGCGAGCAACTCGTCGGCGTACTCATGTTGCAATCCCAGATCAGCGCGTTACGGACCACACCGGACTCCCCGTCACACTGATTACGATCATCGGTCGCCTCCGACTCAGCCCGACGAGTCCACCAGGGTGACCAACCGAGCGATCCCAATGTAAGGTCCGCGAAGGCTGCCAGGTACACCAGATCGCGGCTCAGCCATCCAGCTCCGTCCGCCGCTGGACGCGCGCGCCGCGGAGCCAGCGCTCGCGGCGTCCTCGACCGCACCGCACGAGTCCACGGGAGCCTTCGCCCTGCGTCCTGGCGAATGACGAACGATGACCGCGACACCAATGATGTTGCCGTCACGGCACTAGGATCCGGGTGTGGAACAGCTCGATCGAGTCGAGCCCGTGCTCATGGTGCGGGACGTGAGCCGAGCCTTGGCTTTCTACGCCCAGCTCGGGTTCGAGGAGGTCTTTCGCGACGACAACGCGCCGATGTTTGCGATGGTGGCGCGCGGTGGAGTGTGTCTTGCGATGCAGTGGCACGACTATGTCGGCGTTGCCGGCGATCGACCTGTCCTGCGGTTCCCGACGCAAGACGTCGACGCCTTATCGGAGGAGTTCGGCGGGGTTGTCGATCGCACCGAGGTCACCGACACCAACTGGGGCACACGTGAGTTCCACGTGCGCGATGTGGACGGCAACGGCTTGCAGTTCTACGCCGACTTGTAGCTCCAACTCGTACAAGATCGTTATCACAGGGGCATGCGCGGCGTACCCGATGCGTTCAGCTCAACGCTCCGATGGCGCCTGGCGCTGACGGCTGGTCAACGGTGCCGGGAGCCGCCGTCGACATGGATTGTCTCGCCGGTGACGTATCCGGCGCCCAGCAGCCACAATGCCGCGTCAGCGACGTCGTCCAGCGAGCCGTGCCGGCCCACCAGTCCGCCTGCCGCACTGCGGGTAAGCAGTTCCGCCTTGCCTTCGGCCCCCAGGCCGTCCCACGCGCCCGAGTCGACGACACCGGGCGCGATGACGTTGACACGCAACGGCGCTATCTCAACCGCGAGATGCCGCGCTGTGTACTCGAGTGCGCCGTTCGCGATGCCCTTCACCGCAGTCCCGGGCTTGGGCTTCCAACCAACGATGCCCGAAAAGAATAGGAACGAGCCGCCGGGGCGCATGCAGGGCGCGAAGTGCTTGGCGAGTAGCAGTGGGCCGAACACCTTCGCCGCGAAGGCGGCGACGAGCTCGTCGTACTCCAGCAGGGTGATCGGCACGTCGTGGTGGGCCGATGCCGTGCTGACGACATGGTCGATCTCGCCCCCCTGGGCAGCAGCAGCGGCGATGCTCGCCTCGTCCAGCACGTCGATCCGGGTTGTGTCGCCGGTCGGCGCCCGCGTGCCGACCATCACCTCGGCGCCAGCGGCATGCGCGCGTCGGGCGATCTCCGCGCCGATGCCGCGCCCGCCGCCGACGATCAGTATCCGCTTGCCCGTCAGGGTCTGTGTGTTCGCCATGGGAACGAAGGTATAGTTTGTATACCGGTATCTACAACGTGACCGGCGAGGCCCAGATGAGCAGTGCTTATAACGTCATGGCGGCCACCTGCCCGAGCCGCACAGTGCTGCATCGCATCGGTGCCCGATGGACCGTGTTCGTCGTCAACGCGCTGGCGACGCGTCCGCTGCGGTTCACCGAACTGAAAGCGCACATCCGGGGCATCACATCCAAAGCGCTCACCGAGACGCTGCGCGCGATGGAATACGACGGGCTGATCTCGCGCACCGAGCACGGCGGCAACCCACCGCACGTGGAGTACGCACTCACCGAACTCGGCGAATCGCTGCTGCTGCCGCTGCGCGCGGTCCGAGAGTGGGCCGAGACCCACGTTCCGGAGATCGAACGCGCCCGGCAAGCGGCAGCACGCCGTCGTCGGTGAGGCATCGTGTCCGACCGGACCCTAGCTGGCATTTCGCACCGGGTCGCTGGCAGCTAGCGACAAGGAACCGCCCTTGCATCATCTACAGCGTGAACCGAATCTGGGCGACGCGATGTCCGTCGCGGAAGGCCTGGACGGTGACTGACCCAGATGCAGTGGGACCGCCATGCACCCGTCCCAGCATGAGCGCGGTTAACCCGCGCCCGGAACAGGCGGTCGCGATTGCGACCGTCGCAATCCGGGGCGGTGCCGCGACGACCACGGTTGCACCCTGAGCGCAGTTGCGACTGACGATCAGCACGTCGGAGAGCCGCTGCACCTTTGAAAGCTCCCTGAGCCGAGGCGGGAGCCGGTTCGTCATCGGGGCCACGCCCGACGGCTGACCACGCAGCTGCCCCAGCTCGGTTCGCCCGAATGTCGAGTTCATAGCGGGCAGCAGCTGCTGACCACACCAGCTGATGCCCGCATGCGCCGCGCCGTCGGACGACGACAACGCCGAACCGCTACCACCTGATGTGCATGCCGACACCGGCAGCAGCTCAGATCAGCGCGGGCATGAAAGGCGACGACGAGCCTCACACATATGTAGACGAGGCGCGAGCCTGGCAGGGTTCCGATACTCACCGTGTCTGCCGCGACTCGATTCCCCGGCGCGCGAGCGCTCAGCAAGCCAGAGCCACCTGCCACCGCCCCATCCCGGCCGGCTTGTCGGAGAAGGCCTCAAGCGGGGCGGTCTTGAAGCGGGCAGTTCCAGATCCTGGTTCGTTGAGGAGTGCATCGACTTCGTGTTCTGCCGAGGCGACCTCCGCGCCGGGGATGCGCAGATGGATCTCGACGTGCCAGCCGCCGAGCAGGCGAGGATCTGTCCAAGCCAGGCAGGCGCGGGCCTGCGCTGTTCCGGCGAAGAACCGAGGTGCTCGATACTGCGTGGCGATACCGACGCCGGAATAGTCGATGATCAGCGCGATTTCGCGCGCTGCTGAAGACGCATTCGGCGAGGACGGGCCTGCGGTCGAACGCGATGAGCGTGGCTCCGAGGAGGTCGCCGAGTGACGCGGCGAGCCGGTGCAAGCCGACGTTGTGCCGAGGACAACGCAGAGTGCGGCGGCAATGCCCGGGCGCACCACACGTCGAACGTGTCGATTCATCCACTCGCGATCGCCGAGCTTCGAATGTTTAGCGCGTGCAGCGGGTCGGCGAGCCCTCTTGGAGGTGAGTGAGCGCCCGCGAGAGCACCGACAGGCAGGGCGCGCGCCAGCGCACCATCTGCCTGACCTCGCCGGTGAGCTCCAGCTCGGCAACGAAAGGGATCCGAGGCGTGACTGCGCGATGTAGGGCGATTCTCGAAGGACTTGCCCTTCGCTGCGTTGTGCGATCGCGCATAACCTGCCGCGCTGAACCGCAAGATCGGGCTGGTCGGTACCGCCGGGTTGCCGCTCGGCCGCGCCGATCGCGTGGAGGGCACAACGGCACATGTCGGCGATTCTGCGCGATACAGGACGCGCGCGCGACCGCGCGCTGACGCTCGGTTCAGTTGCGGATTGGTGCAGCGTGAGACACGTGGGGTTGACACGAGCACGGTTGCGGATGCGAGCCTGTAGGTGCCGGAATCCTGTGATGAGGGGAGCGGGCATGAGTGTCGCTGCCCACGATCGACAGCGCGCACATCGCCAGCGGGCCGAGAAGGTGGCGCTGGCCAAGATCGCGGAGCGGATCGCCGGGCAGTTCCCGGAGCTGACCGCAGAGCAGATCGAGCAGATGATTCATGGCAGGTATGACACGTTCGCCGAGGCCCGGGTGCGTGACTTCGTCCCGGTGCTGGTCGAGCGGCAGGTTCGACGCGATCTCGCCGCCGGTTAGGTAGACCGCTATCGCGGAGTTCGGACGAGTCTGCCGGCGAAGTTTCCGTCGAGACCCGTAGCACTCGCCGCGATGGTGACCAGCCGTAGGTTCACCGACCTCGCCACATGACCCCGACCGCGCGGGCGTGATCTTCACTGACCGTCGTCTTGTTGCCGGTGACCTGCCACGCAACCGCCACGCCCCTTCCTCGCTGCGAACACGCCCACCGCCCGCGTGCGCGCGCGCATGCTCGCTCGCCATATTGCGGTAGGTGCGGAGATTGCTTACACACGTACAGGTCCTCGCGAAAGCGATCGGAAACCCGTTGGCCGACGGCCGTCTCATCCCGCAGAATCGCAGCCGTGACAGACGGGCGCGCACGTATCGACGCGGGTCTCGTGGAGCAACTGATCGCCACGCAGTTCCCGCAGTGGCGCGACCTGCCGGTGACACCAGTCGAGCTCGACGGCTGGGACAACCGGACGTACCGGCTGGGCGATCGGATGACGGTGCGCCTGCCGACGGCCGAGTGGTATGCGCCCGCGGTCAACAAGGAAGACCGGTGGCTGCCGGTGCTGGCGCCGCAGCTGCCGGTCGAGGTGCCGGTGCCCCTGGCCAAGGGAGAGCCGGGCGAGGGGTACCCGTTCGCGTGGTCGGTGCGCCGGTGGCTCGACGGGGAGCCCGTAAGCCGCGAGAACGTCGCCGACATGACTGCGCTCGCCGTCGGCGTCGCCAAGTTCCTCCTTGCCCTACAACGCATCGACGCTACCGACGGTCCGCGGGCCGGCGCGCACAGCTTCTACCGGGGCTCCCCGCCGGCCCACTACGACGACGAGGTGCGGGACGCCCTCGCGAAGCTGGCAGGCAAGATCGACACCAGAGGCGCGGGGCAGGTCTGGGACGCGGCGCTGGCCGCCACCTGGGATGGCCCGCCGGTGTGGTTCCACGGCGATGTGGCGGTCGGCAACCTGCTCGTCCGTGACGGCCGGCTCGCTGCGGTGATCGATTTCGGGACGTCCGGTGTTGGCGATCCGGCGTGCGACCTCGTCCTCGCCTGGACGTTCCTCGATGGCGAGAGCCGCGATGCGTTCCGCCGCACGGTCGGCCAAGACGCCGGCACCTGGGCGCGGGCGCGTGGCTGGGCGTTGTGGAAGTCGCTCATTACCTTCGACGGCCCGGATCGCGCGCAGAACGACAAGATCATCGACGAGGTCCTCGCCGATCACGAGGTGGCGCAGTCCGCGACGTGATCCGCTGGCGAGCACGAACGCGGCCGCCTCTAACACGTGCATATCGACGCGCGGCACGTCCCGGAGACCGCCGGGTGCACGCCGCATGCGGCGATCAGTCGCGGCACAGACTGCGTCCAGCGGCGTGTATCGGTACGCACCATGTCCGTTGCTCAACGGGTTGGTGGGGCAATCTGGCCGAACCATTGCAGCGCGGCGGCGAAGCCGGCCTTGCCCGATTCGAGGTGCTGCAGGTGGCCGAGGTCGATCAGCGACACGTCGGCCGCACCGTGGTCGGTCAGCTGCTGCTGGCACAGGTAGGAGTTCTGCACAGCGACGTCCTGATCGCTGTGCGCCACGTACAGGTGCACCGGCACACGCGGCGTCCAGTCGCAGCTGACGTCGTTGGCGGCCAGCGCCGCGGCGAGGGTCCCGGTCGGGTGCTGCAGCTGGGCCAGCATGCCCCGGCGTAAGCAGCTGATCGATCGAGTCCGGCAACGCCGCGAAGATGATGTCGTCGGTGTGCCGGCCGTCGTAGAGCGGGGCCACCGTTCGGTCGTAGGGCGCCCGGAACGCGTCACTGGTCTTGTCGTAGAGGTGGTAGAGGCGGTTCCACGACGTGAGGAAGTAGCCGAGGTAGAACGCCGAGTCCTTCGGGTCGAGTTGCCCGTCGAAGATCGCCGGCAGCTCGGCGTCGGCGAGGCGATACGGGCCGCTGATCGGCGCCGATGCGGCCAGCCGGAACGATGGGTCGATTCCGTCCTGCAGCGCTCGGCCGAAGGCCATCGCGGCCTGCCGCCCTGCGAGAACCCGGTGACCAGCACGCGCGGGTCGAATGTTCGCCCGACCGACCGCACGAAGGTTCGGGCCGCCCGCAACATATCCAGCGTGGCTGTCGTTTGCGTCGATAGCTGCAGGTACGGGTGGCGGCCAGGACCGACGCCCAGGCCGAGGTAGTCGGGCAGTACGGCGGCGTATCCGGCCGATGCGAGGGTAAGCCCCTCCGCGGAACGCCCGTGGTCGTCGACCGACGGTGCCTCGGACGCGCCCGCCATCGTGCCGTGGTCGTAACTGACCACGCGCAGCCGCCGGTCGCGGTCGCGCGGCAGACCGATGAAGCCGCTGGCCCTGGTCGGCCGCGCGTTCTCGTCGACTGTCCGGTAGACGATTCGGTACGTGACGACGCCGTAACGCACGGCCGATGCGTCGAAGTCGTCGTTGCGCAGGGCGGCGGAGACCTCGGCGGCGGACAGGTTCTGCAGCCGAGTCACGCTGACGACGGATCCGCGTGAGACGTGGCTCGGTGGAGCGGCGGACGACGCGTAAGTAGTGGTAGCGGCGATCACGGCGGCACAGGTCAGGACGGCAGTGGTCAGGACGGCAGTGGTCCGGATCGGTTTGGAAGTCATGCCTCGACGCTAAAAATGCGACGCGCCGACCTCGATGGAGTAAGGCCCCCGTTGATGGTGGAGATATGTCCCCCCATTTGCCGCGGTGGCTTGCGCTCAGGCCGATCCAGGATGGGCCGACGATCCCGACCTCGTCACCGCTCGATCCGCCGCCTTCGCCGTTCTCGACCGCATCGCCGCCGACCTCGCCGCGCCCAATGGGACATCGACGACGTCGCCGGGCCTCACCGTCACCGGCTGGTCGCTCAGCCACGGCCTCGCGACCCTCCTGCTCGCCGGCAACCCGACCGACCGAGTTCCCACCGACCCAGGACAGCTGACAGCCATGTTGATGAGTGGGATGACCTCACTGGGGCGAGTGGTCGGCCAGACGACAGGCCCGCCATGATCGGCCGCACTCAACCCAGCGCGACCGCACTACGCCGACTGCTCAGCTTGTAAGCCGCGTCTTGCCGTGGGCTGCGAGGTCGACGCGCCAGACCGTCGGGTCGCAATCAGGCCCGTTGGGCTGGAACTTGCGTGTATGGGCGGTGGTCGATCCGTTGAAGATGACGCGCGAGTTGGCGACGGCCTTGACCGAGACGCGAACGTCGGCATCAGCCGGCACCGTCGGAACCTCGACGAACCAACCGCGGGCGAGGCTGTCCTTGTGGAAGCCGCGGAAGGTCTGCGAGCCGCATCGCCCATCGATGCAAGCAGTGATCGTGAGCGGGGCGGACGTCGAGATGCTCACCTGGTGGAAGGTGACCACCACGCCGCTGCTGGCACCGACCCCGGCTGGACAGGCAGGCGGCGACGAGCAAGCCAGCGGGACCAGCCCGAGCGCCGCGATCCAACAAGCACGCACCGCGACGTGTCGCCCGAACGCCGCCATAGGGCGCACGCTGGTCCGGACGACCTCCGGCCTCAACGGACGCGCCTCGATCGAGACCAGATTGAGACGGGCCGGCCAACGTCGGACCGTACACGCCGGTAGTGCCTTGCGCCGCCGACGACGCTGCAGACTGGGTGCCCCAGCACCAGATCCGCAACAAGATCGTCAGCGATCCGCGTGTCTTCGGCATGTCCGGTCGAGCCGCTGCCCGGCTGATCCGCAAGGTCGCTCAGCCCAGATCCGCAGGGTCGAACAGCACCGAGGTTGTGCCGACGGCGCGCCCGCGATGCCGGACTGTGAAGGTCGCGCGGTGGCCGCCTGCGAGCCTGGACCGGATGGCCTCGTCCGGCCTGGCGGCATCAGCCGAGGTGGTTAAGATGAGACCACGCCGGCGTCGCGCGCGCGACCATCGGCCCTACAGAGATCGCGCGCTCGGACTATTCGATTGGCATCCGGACTGTCGACGGGACGCCGCGGAACACGATGCGGTACAGCGCGGTCGCCGTGTTCGGCGGCGCGTCGTTCCTCGGGCTCGTCGAGAACTTCGTCCCAGGTGGCCCGCGCGCGTCGCTGCTGCCGGGCATCGCGGCGCTGAGCTGCGTGGCGGTGCTGCTCGGAGCCAGCCGTTGGCTGCCGATCTGGTTCTACTGGCTGCTCGGCCCGCTCGGAGTCGTGCTTATCGGCTACGCGTGGGCGACGAGCGCGGGCCCCGGAGACGGTGCGGTGATGTACGTATGGCCGGTGCTGTGGACGTCCTACTTCTTCGGGAAGCCGGGCACCGTCGGGATCGTGTCCTTCGTTGCGGTCACGCACGCGGTGGTGCTGGTCGACATCGGCGCGCCGATCGCGTACCCCAACCGCTGTTGGACGTCGTAGTGAGCTTGTCGGTGGTGGCGGGCGTCGTCCAGATGCTTGTCAGCCGCAATCAGGCGCTGCTTGCCCGGGCCAGCGACGAGGCGCGCGCCGACCCGCTCACCGGCCTGCTCAACCGGCGCGGTTTCGAGGAACGCGCGGCGCCGGCGCTCGCCGCGGCGCAGCGCTCGGGAAGCTCGGTCGCGGTCGCCTGCTTCGACCTCGACTTCTTCAAGAACGTGAACGACACCTACGGGCATGCCACCGGCGACCAGGTCCTGCGCGGGTTCGCCCGGCTGCTGGTGGACACCTCGCGCCGCGACGACGCGGTCGCGCGGCTCGGGGGTGAGGAGTTCGTCGTGCTGCTGCCCGGCTGCGCCCTCGACGATGCCTACCGCTTCACCACTCGGGTCCACACCGCGCTGCCACGCGGACTCGGCAACGCGCTTCCGCTGGTCCGCGTGAGTGCAGGCGTAGCCAGTGCGGTCGCGCCCGCGACGATCGCGACGCTGCTCTGCAACGCCGACGCCGCCCTGTACGAGGCGAAAGCAGCCGGCCGAAATCGGACCGTTGCACACGGCGCGGCACCGCCGCCCATCGGAGGGCCGGTGGAACTACCCCGGCCCGCCTGAGCACAGCCTGCTACACGATCTGATGCCGCATCCACCCATGCAGCGCCGCTGGTGCGCTCGACGTTATCCGCCTGAGCTCCTCAGGTCGATCAACCCGAAATGCGCCCGAGGTCCGGCGCAGCAGGTGGACTGTCGCTGAGGTACTGGTGCATCGCGCTGACCTTGCCGCCGGTGAGCGTGATGCGGGTCGCGACGGACATCGGCTGCGGTCTCTCAATGCCGGCAGGCTTGGTGATCGTGACAAGCACGGTGTGCTCGTCCAGTTCCTGAATGCGCAGCGGGTAGCCCGCACTGCCGTGGGCTTGCCGCTGCCGCAACAGCCACATCAGTTCCTCGCGACCGACACAGTCCCACTCCCCGGACGGCACGGTGCGCAACGTGACGCCCGGATCGAAGACGCTCTCCAGGGTGTCCAAATCGCCGCTGGCCCAGGCGCGCAGACCACGCTGGATCAACTCACTGGTCCCGCCGCTCATCGACCGCCCCCGTCCGACACCGACCAGCACATCATGCGCGCAGCACGACAAGCACCGCCAGGTCCCTCCCCGAGATCGCGACCCGAGTTACGCAGGTGCGTGAAGCCGCCGGATGGCCCGGGGACGCTGCTGGCTGGTGTGCTGCTCAGTCGTCGTGACCGCTGCGCAGCCGGGATCGATTTCCTCACCGGTGCCCGGCTGGAAGGCCACGTCCTGCCAGACCCGCACGGCGCGCCCGCACACGGCGTAGGCGACCGTGCAACCCGCGCGGAACTGGGCCGAGTCGGTGTCGATGGCGTGCGCGGCACCGGACGGGCCGTAGCTGATGGTTTGGTCGGAGAACGTCATGGCCTCCGATTCGGTACCGAGCGCGTACCGCATGTGCCCAGGCCTCCTCCTGCACCCGGCCGGCAGGGAGACTACCGCGCTCGGCAGTGCATCTACCTCCTCAACGACGCCCGCGTGCGCCGGGGTGCGGCCCGGCACCGCGGGATCAGTGCCAGGATCCGGGGGTGACGAAACGAACGTGGGCAGCGCGCGGTAGATTCAGGACATCTCTACACATTTCCCGCATAACGGGAAGTGCGCGGATGGACACAGCTGGATCGAGCACGAGAATGCGGTCAGCCCGAAACCGGTGATGTTCCGCGGTCTGCTGGTGCTCAGCTTCCGCTGCGGCGCTCGGGCGTGACCCGAACCAGGGGTTGCGTCGTGGCCGGCCTCGCGGCGGGGGATGCCCGCCCCGGCCAAACAGGATGCCGGGGCGGGCGTGCCGCTGACCCTGGTCTAGCTTTGGATCATGCGGGCCCGGTGCTGGACGGTTGGGGTCGGCGCGGGCGTCGTCTGGGGCGAATGGCTGAATCGGCGTTGGTCGCGGATGCTTGTCCGGTCGGGCGGCCGCGAGGGTGCCGAAGCCGTAGTGGTGTTGGGCTATCGCAACCGGCGCCCGCGGATCAACACGATCAACAAATCGCGAGTCCGGATCGGTGTCCGGTCGATCGCGCACGACCGCCACGGCACTCGAGTGATCTTCAGCGGAGGTGCAACCGCGGGCGGGCCTCCCGAGGCTCAGTTGATGGCCGACTGCGCGAAATCCGCCCTTGGGTTCGACGGGCGGATGCTCGTCGAGGATCAGAGCCGATCGACGTGGGAGAACGTCACGAATGTGATCCCGCTGATCGAGAGCGCCGATCGGGTCAAGATCGCGTCCCAGCCGGGCCACGCCCGCAAGGCTCGCCCGTATCTGCGGCGTCAACGGCCCGACCTGGCTGCCAAGCTCGTCTCTGCCTGCGACTATCGCGTCGGCGAGTGGTCCATCGTCAAACCTCTCCTCGCCGCCTATGGGCTCTGGACGCTTCGCGGCCTCTCCGCCGACGAACGATCAGTCACCTCTTGAGCTGCGGCTCGCAGCCCAGGTGTCTTCATCGTCGTGACTGGTGTTCGCCATCCGATTCAGTCCACGATCGCGCGGCCGCGGCGATGAGTTTTCCGCTCGCCGCACGTCCTAGCTGTGGTAGCTCGCTTCGTGGGAGCGAACTCGGGTGCAGTTTCTGAAATTCGCGGAAGGGACACGACGATGGCAGAACTGCTTGTCGACTTCATCACCTCGCTCGACGGCTATGCATCCGCCGAGGGGTGGCCGGGCTGGTGGGGGCTGGAAGGACCGAGTACCTCGCCTGGTTGGGAGAGCAGCCCGAAGCGAACTACACCCTCCTGATGGGCGCGACGACCTACCGCGTCATGTCGGGATTCGCCGTCGAAGGCGAGCCCGGCACCGAGGCCCTGGCGGGTATGTCGAAGGTCGTCTTTTCAACGACGTTGAGCCAGCCCCTTTCCTGGCCGAACACGCAACTCGTAGCTCAAGACCCGGTCGAGGCCGTGCGGGAGATGAAGAACACGAACTCCAAGTCGATGCGCACGATCGGCAGCCTCACACTGTGCCGGTCCCTCCTGCGGGCCGGTCTCGTAGACCGCTTCCGGGTGGTCGTCTTTCCGGTCATCACCGGAAGCACCGGCGACGAGCGGATCTACGACGGCTATCCCGATGTTGCTCTCGACATGATCGGTAGCCGCACATTCGACGGCCGCATCCAACTGCTCGAATACGTTCCGACGATTCTGGATGGCCCGCCCGGCACTGACACCGTCGACGCGTGAGAGCCGAGGCCGCCGGTTAGCGACGAGTGCGAGCGCAGCCGTCTCGCTCGTGGCTGATCTGCTTGCGCCCGCCGGCTCGTGAGCCCGTTTGGGGGCACTCGTGGTGCGATTGTCGTGTGCGGGACGGCCCGGATCGGATGGCGTTCGACCCTTACCAGGGCTGGTGGCCGGATGCGGACGGCATCGGCTTGGTCTTCGCGGCGAACGATCCCGCAGCGAAGTCATGCACGGTGTGGTGGTCCGGACCCGAGACCGACTTTCTGCACCGGATGCGAGCCGAGGCGCGGGCTCGCGGCGTTCGCTTGATCGAGCGCCAGGCGGTCTACTCCAGGTTCGAGATCAACCGTGCGGTCAAGCTGATCTATGAGCGAAGGCTGCGTTTCCGAGCGGTGGGCTTCGACCTGCGCGCGGCGTCTGGGCCGACGCCGGACTTTCGGAGCATCACCGTTATCGGTGTTGCGCTCGCTGATCCGAACGCCACGAAGCTCGCGCCGGAGATGATCGCATCGGTCCGCGGCATGGTGGCGGGTCTGCTGCGCGACTCTGTCATCGATCCGGACGACGTGAAGATCGAATGTTCGAGATCACGCGCGACGTGGTTCGAGTGATCCGAGCGCCACAACTCTCCAAACCCGTGCCGAGCCGGTGACCCGCGCGTGATTCGGCGACGACCGCGCGTGAACAGCCTCGCTGCTTCGACCGACCCGGGTCGTCGCGCGGAACGAGTCTAGGCCGGCTGCACCGCGCAATGCAGCGTGCGGCCATCCGACACGGCGAGCGAGCCGCGCAGGGACTTGATGTCCGCGAGCGGTGCGGTCAGCTGTACCAGCCCGGCCGAACGCAACTCCAGCACCTTGTGGAACGTGTTGCCGTCCGTGTCCATGGCGTCGATGGTGAGTTTGCCGGTCGTCGACGTCGTGACGTTCATGGCAGTCTGCGAATGCGCCACGTGATAGATGATCTCGCATCCCGAATCGCCCGTCGCCGAGAAAGTGGGGCGCGGGGTCGTCCGAGATGAGGTGCAGGAAGCCAGCATGACTGCCGTCGCGACGAAGATCGACAGCTGGGTCAGCCGATGCCGGCCGCGGCGTGGGGCAACCACTCCGGTGAGCGGATCAGTGGGCCACGCGACGATCGTCATCGACGCCTCCTCGCGATGGGCCGTCGGCAGTGTTGACCAAGCTAATGCCGCGGCAGCGTCGGATTGCTTCAGCGAAGCACACGCCCTCGACAACCGCACCGTGCCGAACGACCCTGCGCAACGCGCGTGACATCCGTCAGACCCACGTGGCAGCGGCGAGTTAATGCGTTTGATCGGTGGCGTGACCGGGCTCGCGGCGCCGTGGATCGTTCGCGATCCCTGCTGTTGTCAGGTCGTCGGGTTCGCGCGACGGTAGGCCCGTGCTCGGCGTGCAACCGCGATCAGCGCGCGGACATAGCGAACGCAGAAGATCCACGCGACAGCTACCACGACGGCCAGCACGGCGAGGATCGGCCAGTCGCTGCTGAAATGCTTGAAGGTCGGCTTCGTGATCCCGCCGAGCGCGAGCGCAACAATCATGGGCACGATGAACGACCAGCTTCTGCGCTGCGCCGCGTAGAACTCGTCCCACAGATCGGCCGGGTATTTCGGCCGCCCCATCAGCCGTCCTCCCGAGCGCTGCCGCACGAAACTGTTCGCCGCTGACGAGAGTCTCATCCGCCCGCGTCACGACTGCACGCTATTCGGCTACCGCACTTGTCGTCGGCGTTTCGTGCGGGTGGCAGGCTGCGGCGCGCGGTTCGCCGGCAGCCGGGCTCGAACATCAGTCGTGGCTGAGCAGCTTGTCGCCGCGTTCGAGGCGCCATTGCCAGAACGCGGTCATGTCGTCGAGCCATTCGACGGGCAGGCCGGTGTGCTCGATCGTGATCCTCGTGTGCGCCGTGTCGTGCGGGTCGTTGTGCTCGACAAACTGGATCTGCACGGTGGTCGGTGGATCGAGGAAACTCGGCATCTCCGCCCACGCCTCGTGGCCCGGGGGATAGGCCGGGATGTGCCAGTCCCAGGTCATCGTTCGCAGACGCGGACGAACCGATTCGATCTCCTTGCAAAAGATGCGCCCGCCGCCGTGGATGGCCAGTTGGAGTGACCGTCCGCGATCGTCGACGATCTCGTCGTCGCTGTAACTGGTCACCCAGAGGTCGACCATGTTCGGATCGAAGTCGGCATACAGCGCGCGCCGACGTTCGCGGAAGTCGTAGCTGACCCGGATCGAGCCGCGCTCACCACCCAGCACGCGGGCGCCGACTGCCCGGCGCAGGTCCCGGCCGATGCGCGCCGCGGCCTCCCGGCCGGCCGCCTCGAACTCGAGCACCACCGGTGCCGCGGCCGGCGGCGGATCAACCGCCCGCAGCACCGCCGGCGGGGTCGGCGGCGCCGGCCAGACTTCGATGAGAAAGTGTTCGAGGATCTTGGACCGCGGTCCCGCGGAATAGCGGCGAGCGCCGGCCTCAGGACCGCGCCTGCTCAGCCGCAGCCGATACTGGCCCGGGTCATTGGTGATCGTCAGCCGGGGATCGCCGTCGACCTCGACCACCCCGAGGACGTCCGCAGTGGCAACGCTGAACTCGACGACCTCCTCCCAGTCCTCCTCAACAGTTGGCGCCGCCTCGAGGCAGGCGACACGCACGTCAACCGGTCCGGCATGCGCGCCGGTCAGCACCGCGATCCACTGCGGCACCTCTGCTAGGACGCTCAGCTGATCCAGCGCGCCAGCATCGACCGTCAACGGACGGCCGCCACCGCTGATCAGGAACTGCAACTCCTCGATCTGAACGACGGCTCGCGAGCGGTGAGCCACCCAGGCAGTGTACGAACGCGCGACACCATCACGATCTTCGTCACGAACGCACACATCCGCGGCGTGTCCGTTCGCTTGACCTAGCCACGGCTCGTTGAGCCGGCGATGATGCGGGTATCGCGCCGGGTCGCCATCGGTGGCCGAGCCGACCACTTCAATCAAGCTCTTTGCGTTCGTCGATGAACGTGGACGTCGATTCAGATAAATGTGTCGAATGTCTTGACAGTCGTTGTGGCCTGGGTCTTGGTTCGGTGCCATGGGAACCCCTAAATCATCGGGCCCAAAAGGCCCTAGCCGTCGCACGTTCCTGTCCGCCGCAGCCGTCACCGCGGCCGCTGTCCCCATCGCTGCGCACGCCGATGCGGCTCATGCCGCTCCGAGGGGCCTCGCCTCGGCCCCCAACAGCGCCGGGAGGTTCGATCCGGCGCTGCGCGAGCTGATCATGCAGATCGACCCGAAGCGGATCCAGGCCACCATCGAGCGGCTGGTCGGGTTCGGCACCAGGCACACCGCGTCCAGCCAGACCGACCCGGTCCGGGGCATCGGCGCGGCCACCGCCTGGGTGACCCAGCAGATGCAGGCGATCGCCGCCACCTCCAACGGCAACATGACGGTGCAGCAGCAGACGTTCGTGCAGCCCGTGTCCAGCAACATCCCCGTCCCGACCACCATCACCAACTGCATCGCCACGCTGCGGGGGACGGCGTCTCCCGAGCGGTTCTATGTGATCACCGGGCACCTCGACTCCCGGGTGTCAGACGTGCTGAATTTCACCAGCGACGCGCCAGGTGCCGACGACGACGGCTCCGGTGTCGCATGCGTACTCGAACTCGCCCGGTTGTTCGCAACCCACCAGTTCCCCGGAACGATCGTGTTGGCGACGGTCGCCGGAGAGGAGCAGGGGCTTTACGGCTCCACCTTCATGGCCCAGCAGATGGCCGCGGCCGGCAATGACGTGCAGGGCATGTTCAGCAACGACATCGTCGGGGCCAGTCACTCCTTCGACGGCCACCGGCCTGACCCCTTCACGGTGCGGATGTTCCTGGAAGGGATCCCGACCAGCGCGACTGCGAGCCAGATCTCGCTCATGCAGTCGGTCGGCGGGGAGAACGACGGGGTGTCCCGCCAGTTGGGGCGATTCGTCAAAGCGGCGGCGCCGTTCGAGCTGACCGGAGCGAACGTCCGGCTGATCTGGCGGCGTGACCGGTATCTGCGCGGCACCGACTCGCGGTCCTTCCAGGGCCATGGGTACCCGGCCGCCAGGATCAGCGAGCCGCGCGAGAACTTCGACCACGAGCACCAGGACGTGCGGGTTGAAAACGGCGTGCAGTTCGGCGACCTGATCGAGTTCGTGGACTTCGACTACATCGCCCGGGTGACTGCGGTGAATGCCGCGGCGTTGTGGGCGCTGGCCACCTCGCCGGGCACGCCCAAGAATGCGCAGATCCACACGACACCACCTCCTGGCCTGCCCGGCACCAACCTCACCTCGCTGCAATGGGATCCCAACCCGGAAACCAACCTGAGCGGCTACGAGGTGGTGATGAGGGAGACCACGACTGCGGACTGGACCGATGCGATCCCGGTCGGCAACGTCACGTCGGTCACGCTGGACATCTCGAAGGACAACGTGCAGTTCGGCATTCGTGCGGTGGACGACGACGGGAACCGTAGCCCGGTCGGCTTCCCGCGGACAGTGGGCTGAGCGGCACTCGGCTCGGGCGGCCTATCGTCGGGGAACGTCCTGATCGTCGCCGGTGCACGGTCCAGCCGCACTCGCTAACGCGACAACTCTGCTCGCCATGATCCGACGGTGGGGCCAAGAGCTCCTCTCGCGACGTGGAACCGCCGGGCCGAGCATGGCTCGGCCCGGCGGCTCCGGTAGGTGTTTCGGCTAGCTCGTCGCGGCGTGGCTGGCACCAGCCATCCGGACGGCTTTCTGCTGCTCGGCGGCGGTCCGCGCCGCGACGGCCTGCTGTGGGGTGCGGGTCAGGATGGTCGTGTCGAACGCCATCTTGAACACCATCTTGGCGAACGCCTTCGTCTCGAAGGTGAGGACGTTGGGGTCGTTGTTGCTCAGGTTGTCACACCAGCGGAACGGACGGTCGACACAGCCGCCGTCGTCGGTGCCGAGGTTGCCCTCGAAGTTGCCGGTCTGCCCGCCGAACAGGTCGACCTGCTCCTGTGTCTTGCAGCAGTCCTGCCCGGTGAGGATGCCGCTGGCCGGCACGCCGACCATGTTGAACCAGAACGCGTCCGTTCCCTGCGGCGAGAAGAATTCGTGGTTGAGCCCGATCGAGTCGTAGTACTTGACCGCCTCGTCGCGCGCGAACTTGGACGGCTCGTACACGTTTTGCGGGAACACCGGTATGGGTCCGCCGAACAGGTTCTTCGCGGCCGGGTCGAGCACGCCGATGGTGTAGTTCGGCGTCGCGGTCACGTCCGCGTCGAGGTCGTAACCGATCTGGGCGAGCTCGGTGGGCGAGAGGTTGTGGGTGTAGAAGTCCGAGCCCAGTAGGCCGAGCTCCTCACCGCCGAACAGGATGTAGCGCAGCCGGTTCTTGGTGTGCACCTTGGCCAGCTTCTGCGCGATGTCCATGAGGGTTACCGAGCCGGACGCGTTGTCGAGCATGCCGGCACCGAAGATCGCGTCGTAATGCCCGTCGACAACCACGGTGTGGTTCGGGTCGCCGAACGGCGAGTCGGCGATCACGTTGAAGTCGTCGCGGTTCGGGTCGACCTCACCCTTGAAGTCCAGCGTCACCTTGGGCTGCTGGCCAGCATTGGCCGCAACGTCGAGGTGCTGGCCCTCGGCGAACGGCACGAAGCCGACCGGGATGTTCGGCACGACAGAATTGCCGGCGTTGTCGATCATGCCGCCGCCACCGGCGAGCCCGGTACGGCCCGGCTGGCCCTCGTTGAAGATGAGCACGCCGGACGCGCCGGCCGCAACGGCGTTCTTGGCCTTCTCGCCGAAGTTGCACGTGCCGCGCTGGATCAGCGCGATGTTGCCGGACGTGAAGTTGGCGAAGTCGGCCGGGCTGCACCCGCTCGACGAGGACGGCGTGTCCGACGGGGGCAGGATGATCCCACCGACCGGCTGCACCTCCGCGGTGACCGTGCCGACGCTGTTGAAGGCGTTGAGGTCGGTACCGAGGGTGAACGTCTTCGGCGTCGGCGATACCTCGCTCCCGCCCGGCAAGCCGAAGAAGGCGAAGAACGCTGTTGC
>DASQSE010000025.1:0-40143 GCA_035642535.1 Jatrophihabitans sp.
CTTCGACGACTTCGAGCTGGCCGACCTGCTTCAGCCGGCGGTGACGGTCGTGGCCCAGGACGTCGGCGCCCTGGGCCGGACCGCCGCCGAGCTGCTCCTCCGCAGGCTCGCGGGCGAGCGCGGGCCGGGCGCGCTGGTGACCCTCGGCGCCTCGCTCATCGTCCGCGGATCAGGCGAGATACCTCCGTAGTCCGGACCGGTTCAGGACGCCGCCGCCAGCGCCTTTGCCCCGGCCAACAACGCCCGCGCCCGACCCAGCTCCGAAATCACCGTCCCGTGCGAGGGCGCGATTCCCGCGGCTGCCCGCGACAGTGTCACCTTCATCTCGGCGGCCAGCTTGTCGCGCGCGTCGGCGAGATCGCGCAGCAGCGCCTGCTCCACGCGGTAGTGGAGGTCGTGATGCGCCGGGCCGCTGGCCAGTGCCGCCGAGTCGGCCAGCAGGGTATCCGTCGCAAAGGCGCCGACACTCGAGTTCAGCTGCTGGTACGCCGCGGCGAGCTCGGCCGTGCCGGACAGCGCGCCCGACGGTGACGCGAGCGCCTGGCTGATCACTGAACCGTCCGTCTGGTAGTCGTCGTGCAGGCCGGTCAGGTACAGCAGCGTCGGCCGCAGATCCGCCTCCTCGACCCAGGTGCCGCCCGTGCTGGCTTGCGGAACCGTATTGGTCGAATTCGGGTCGTGCGATTCGTTGCCTCCCGTCGGCCCGGGCCCGTCCACGCCGTTCACCGCCACCCCTGGGCCGGCGATGCCCGCCCAGGTGATGTCGATGTTCGGCGAGTAGTAACCGTGGTCGTAGGCGAATCCGTTGTTGAACGAAACATTGGGCGCCGTCCCGGACGCTCCGAAGAAGTAGTCGGGCATCGGGAAGATCGAATAGGTCGGCGTGCGCAACGGGTCGTTGGTCTGCATGTGCAGGACCCGTTGCTCGAGCGCGCCGGCCTGATACTTCGCGATCTGTTCGTTCGCGACGCCGCTGTAGGTGAGGTTCGACGTCATCGCCGCGGTGTCACGTTCGAGCTGACGCACCGTCGGGTCGTCGGCGGCGGGCTGGCCGTGCACGTAGATGGACGCGCCCTGCGGCTGCACGTCGTACTGCGCACCGGCACTCGCGGTGGTGGAGAGCAGGCCCTTGATGTTGACGTTGAGCTCTCCGTCCTGCGAACTCGTGTAGTGGCACGGCACGGTCACGCCGTCGCAGCCGGCCGGTGTGGGCGCAGTGTCGCGCCCCACCGCGTTAGCGCCCGCGAACTGGTCGTTCTCCTCGGCGCCGATGATGAACTCGGTGTTGGCCGGGGTGATGCCGTCCGCCGCGAGACGCTGGAACCACTTGTTGAACGCATCGTCGTAGTCGTGCAGCGCTGCGACGTAGCAGGCGTCGCCCGGGCCGAGTGCGTTACCCGGGGAGGTGCAACCCGTCGCGCCGCTCTTCTTGTCGTGCGTGTCCGAGATGTAGCCGTAGGTCACCGGGATTCCGGCCTCCTGCATGTCCGCCAGCACCGCAAGACTCTGCGACGCGGTCGGATTGAAGCCGGGGAATCCGGGCGTGTGGCTGAACGGCTCCTGCAGGGTGTTCCCGTTGAGGTCGACGAGGTTGCCGTTCGCGTCGGCAATCTGCGGACCGTCCTGGGCGACGAGCTGTGGCGCGATGTACTTCGCACCGAACAGCGCCTGGTACCCGTTATAGCCGCCGGGCTCGGTGGGCAGCGCGTCGGCAACCGCGTGCGACGAGCTCGCGCAGATCCCATCGCCTTGCGCACAGTGCACCGCTTCGCCGACGTACTCGGCCACCTGGATGTCCTTGAACCGGTCCGGATTGGCAGCGGTCTCTACGGCCTCGGGCGAACCGGCGCCGAACACCGTCGGGACGTCGACGGCTGCGTTCTCGAGCACCATGTTCGCCGTCGAGAAGTTGCCGACGGTGCAGCCGGCGCGGGTGAACGGCACCCACGGCGCGGGCGTGACGCGGTTCGGCGCACCGCTCGCAGGCACCGTGTCGGAGTAGGTCATCGACGGCGCCGTGTCGACCGGGTTGGGCGCGGGAACGAGGGGTTTCGTATCGATGATCGGCGACGTCCAGTACGTGAAGGACGTCGCGGTGTCCGTCGTGCCGTCCGGGTTGTAGGTGTTGTAGCTGTTGGTCACCGGCTGGCCGTGCCGGTCGCCGTACAGCCCGGTGTAGATCGTCAGGCTGTCGTCCGCGGTGTGGGCTATCAACGGCGTGTGCGAGTTCGAGAACACCGTGCCGTTGCTCTTGAGGAAGTTCAGCAGGTGCGGCATCTGCTCGAGATCGGACGGGACGTTCGGGTTGTCCCGGAAGAAGTGCACGTTGTCGAACACGATGTTGATGACGTGCTGCACCCCGTTGCCCAGCTGGCAGCCGCTCGATGCGTCGGCGCCGGCCGACGGTACGGCAACGACCGCCGCTGACGCGACGGCTGCGCCGGTGACAAGTGACGCGGTAGCGAGTAAGGAGGTGGTGCGGCGTGCGCGACCGAGCCGATACGACATGTGACTCCCCTAGAAAGCAGACACTTCACCCGTTTGAGGACACGCTAGCGCCGTGGTGGGCGCAATACATCATGTTCGCGGGAAACGGATCCAACGTTCATCCGCCGATCAGCACGCCGGGGTTGAGAATGCCGGCCGGATCGAGCGCCGCCTTCGCGGCCCGCAGCGCCGCAGCGAACGGGTCCGGACGCTGCCGGTCGTACCACGTCCGGTGGTCGCGGCCGACCGCGTGGTGATGCGTGATCGTCCCGCCGGCGGCCGCGATCGCGTCGGAAACCGCGGCCTTGATCTCGTCCCACTGCGCGACGGTGCTGCCCCACCGACCCGGCGCGTAGACGCCGAAATACGGGGCCGGCCCGTCCGGGTAGACGTGCGTGAAGCGGCAGGTGACGACGCCCGCGCCGGCCACCCGCGTGATCGCGTCCTGCGCCGCGGCGAACACGGCGCCGTGCAACGCCTCGAACGCGTCCCAGGTGCACGCGGTCTCGAAGGTCTCGACGATCAGCGCCATCCGGGCCAGCGCGTCGCGCTGGTAGGGCATGCGCAGGAACGCCGCGCGCCAGTCGCCCGCCGCGCCCTTGCGCTCTCGGAGCTCGGCCGGGCCAAACTCGTGCAGACCCTCGGGCGTTTCGCCGCGATGGTCGCGGCAGATCTCGACCGCCCGCTCCAGCGCTCCACCGACCGGGTGATCGGCCGACTCGAAGCCGAGGACGAGCACACCTCCCGAGACCGCGATGCCGGCGTTGAGGTACGCCTCGGCCGCGTCGAGCAGCCGGCAGTTCGCGGGATACAAACCGGCCTGCGCGATCGCTCGCGTCGCGTCGACGGCCGCGCCCCAGGAGGCGAAGGTCGCGGTTGCCGACGCCCGCCACCGCGGCCGGGCCTGCACCCGCAACCACGCCTCGGTGATCACGCCGAGCGTCCCCTCCGAACCGAGGAACAGCCGATCAGCGGACGGGCCGGCGCCCGACGCAGGCAGTCGGCGCGACTCACTCACCCCGACCGGCGTCACCACGCGCATCGACTCGACGAGGTCGTCGATGTGCGTATACAGCGTCGCGAAGTGCCCGCCGGCGCGCGTGGCGAGCCAGCCGCCGAGCGAGGAGAACTCGAACGACTGCGGGAAGTGCCGCAGCGTGACGTCGTGCGGGCGTAGCTGCGCCTCGAGGTGCGGGCCGAGCGCGCCCGCCTGGATCCGCGCCGCCCGCGAGACGGCATCGAACTCGACCACCGCGTTCAGCGCGCCGAGATCGAGCGACACCGCGGGCCGGTCGAAGCGCGGTTCGACGCCGCCGACGACGGAGGAGCCGCCGCCGTACGGGATCACCGCGATTCCTCCACCCGCGCACCAGTCGAGGATGTCGACGACGTCCTGCTCGACGCGCGGCCGCAGGACGGCGTCCGGCACATGATCGAGTTCTCCGTGCAGATTGCGGACGACATCCCGAAACGCCTTGCCGTGTGTGTGCGCCGCGCGATCAGCCGGCTTGGTCGAAGCGAGCGCAGCCAACGCGAAGGGCACGACGACGCGCGCCGCGGGCAGCGTGAGCGCGGCCGGGTCGGGCGGGGCGTGATCTATGAGATCTGCGCCGGGCAGCAGCGCAGCCACCCGCTCTGTCAGTGCATCCCGCTCGGCGCCGGCTACCGCGCGCTCGTCCGTCCCCCAGCCCCACCACGAGCGTGTCACGTCGCGGCGTGACCGGTGAACTCCGCCATCGAGTCGTAGACGCCGGTGCGGCGCAGAAACGCGTCACGGGCACGCAGCGGCAGGATGTTGCTGACGACCTTGTTGAGCCGCGAAGTCCACGGGATCAGGAGGATCGGCTTGCCTTCGAGCATCGCCCGCCAGGTGCCGGCGACAACTCCCTCCTGTTCGAGCATCGGAGTGAGGAAGATGCCCTTCGCGCCGTCGAACATGCCGGTGTTGATGTAGGTCGGGCAGACCGTGGTGACTCGGACGTGCTTGTGCCCGGCCTGCTCCAATTCCAGGCGGACCGAGTCCGACCAGCCGATGGCCGCCCACTTCGAGCCGCAGTACACGGCGAGGCGGGGGACCGCGTTCAGCCCGGCCGAGGACGCGAGGTTGACGATCCGGCACTCCTCGTCCGAGGCGACCATCGCCGGCAGGAATTCACGCGCCAGCCGCATCGGCGCGATCGAGTTGACCAGCATCGTCTTCTCGATGTCGCGCTTGTCGTTCTCCCAGAAGTACCCGTTGCCGCGAACGATGCCCGCGTTGTTGACGAGCACCTGCACGGCTCCGACGTCCTTGCGCACCCGCGTCGCGGCCCGCGTGACCGCCGGCCCGGACGCGACGTCCACGACGTAGGTGCGCACCGTGCCGCCGTCAGCCGTCAACTCGGCCGCGGTCTCGGTCAGCGCGCCCTCGTTGACGTCCCAAAGGACGACCGCAGCAGCCTGTTCCTGCACGGCGGTGCGGGCGAACAACTTGCCCAGCCCCATCGCAGCGCCGGTGACGAGCACAGTCTTGCCGGCGACAGACTTCATGGCCGCCAGACTACGACGACCTAGTGCTGGCTGGGCGTCACCGTGACGGTCGTCGTTGCCGGATAGGGCATGGGGACGACCTGCCGGGGCACGTGCACGATCGCGCCGCGCGGCATCGGCAGCATCTTGACGTGGTACATCGGATACGGCGCACGGTCGTGGTGATCGTTCGACGAGCCGATCGCGACGCCGATGCCGATGCCGGCGCCCAACGCGACGAGCGCGCAGACCATCGCAGCGCCGGTGACGTGGCTACGCCGGGCCGGGTTGACCCAGGGCACCCGCGGTGCGCGCGGCACGGGCGCGAACGCCGGCGGAGGTGGCGGTAGGGGCGGCCCGGCTGCCGCCTGCTGCTGCGGTGGCGGTGCACCAGCGGGCTCCTGCGGCGGGGGCGGCGGCTCGGGCGTTGCGTCGGGTTCGTCGGGCGGTGGTGTGCTCATCTGCGGCTCTCCTGCTTGTGATGCCAGCACGCTAGGCCGCGCACGTGTGGGCGTGCTGTGTCCGGGTTGCCCAAAAGATGTTACGAAGCGGCGGAGTTACCCACTTCGGGACGGCCGAGCGGCGCAGTCCCCGTGGACGCCGGCACCGCACTGGGTGCGACGAACCGGCTGCCGTCCGGCCCGGCCTCGACGGCCTTGTGCAGCGCGCTGCGCGCGAGCAGTTGCCGCCACGAGTAGAACCAGTCCGTCCAGCCGTCGCCGGGCGTGCCGGCGACCGGGCTGCCGGTGACCGTGACCGGATCACCGTGGCGCTCCATCTTGTAGTACTTCTCTGCGGCGGCCGGTGGCATGTTGACGCAGCCGTGGCTCACGTTCACGTGCCCCTGCTCGTACACCGACCAATACGCGTCGTGCAGGTAGATCCCGCTCCACGTGAAGCGCACCGACCACGGCACCTCCAGGTCGTAGTAACCGGGCTGTCCGGGTGCGATGTCGGCCGGGCGCATCCGCACCGGGTTGGCCTTCTCGATCGTCAGGTAGGTGCCGTTCGGCGTGTCGTCACCCGGCTGTCCGGTGCTGATCGGCCAGTTGTGGATCAGCTTCCCGTCCTGGTAGAGGTGCAGCCGGTGGGTGACGGTGCTGGCCACGACGATCAGCGACCGCCCGATCTCGAAGCGGCGGGTGTAGTCACTCGTCCCGTAGACGCCTGGCGCAGCGCGCACGCCGTCCATTGCGGCGTCGACCTTGACGTCGGTGTGTGCGGGCCAGTAATCGCGCGGCCGGAAGTTGACGTGCTGCGCGTCGATCCACTGCCAGGCGCCGACCACCGGCTTCGAGGTCGTGACGTGCAGTGCCCGCTCGACGTCGGAGCGGTTCGTGACCGGTCTGCTGAAGCTGATTTGGATCGGCATGCCGACGCCGTATGTCTCCTGCCGCTGTGCGGCGATCGCTGCCGAGAAGGTGCTCGCCGGGGCGAGGGTGCGGAACCAGCTGGTCGCGGTGGCGGTCTGTCCGGTGGCATTGGTGCCCGTCGCGGTGACGGCGTATCGGGACGAGACGTGCAGGGTCGAGGTGCTGCGCCAGCTGGCGTGGTCGGCGCTGAACCGCCCAATCACCTCGTCGGAGCCGCTACGCACATCGACGCTGCGCAGCGTCCCGCCGTGGGCGCGGACGTGGATCACCCGGCTCGGGCGGATGTCCCGGCTCTGCGGGGTGGGCGAGATCAGCAGATCGACGGGTGCCGCGGCCGACGTGCTCTGCTCACTGCCTGTACTGGGCGCGCCACCGCCCGGCCGCTGCGCGGCCGGGTCGTGCCCGCCCCCTGTGCAGGCCGCGAGGGCGAGCAGCGCCACCACGGCGCACCCGACCGAGCGCCCGGCCGCCCCCGTTCGCACCAACTTCGACCCCTCCTGATCTTCCGTCCTATTGATGATGACGCGCGAGCACCGCTCGACGTTGCGCGACACAGGAAATGGCGCCGATCAGATGGGCACGGCGCGGTCCGTTACGACCTGCTTCATGACGAGCGTGGAGTTCAGCCGCTGCACGCCCGGGAGCGCGGCGAGCGTGTTGTCCTCGAGTTCGGCGTACGCGGCGAGGTCCTTCGTCCGCACCCGAACCAGGTAGTCAGGGTCGCCGAACAGGCGCTGCGCCTGTAGCACGTTGGGCACCTCGGCCAGCGCGGCCTCGAACCCGAGCAGCGTGTCGCGATCCTCCTGCCGCATGGTTACGAAGACGAGGGCTTCGAAGGTGAGGCCGACCGCCTCCGGGTCGACGACCGCGCGGTATCCGCGGATCGCGCCGGAGCGCTCCAGATCGCGCAGCCGGCGGTGCGTCGGCGAGATGCTCAACCCGATCCGGGTGGCCAGGTCAGTGACGCTCAACCGCCCGTCCTGCTGCAGTTCGACAAGAATCCTCCTGTCAACGGCGTCCACAGCTAATATCTTTCCACTCCTTGCCGGTGAAGGAGGGAAAGTCGGCAACACCTTCTGCTCGTCCCGGCCTAGCGTCAGCCTCGTGAACCCGAACCTGCTGTTGGCGTTCTGGGCGCTCGCGTTCGCACTCATCGTCGTTCCCGGCCCGGACTGGGCGTTCATCCTCGCCACCAGCGCGCGCAGTCGGGGAGTGCTGCCGGCGGTGGCCGGTCTGATGATCGGATACGGCCTGCTGACGGCGATCGTCGCCGCGGGCCTTGGCGCCGTCGTTGCGCGTTCCTCCGGCGTGCTGACGGGGCTGACGGCCGTAGGCGCCGCGTACCTGACGTACCTCGGCGTTTCGCTGCTCGGGCGGCCGAGCACGCTGCACGAAGCGGCACCGGCCGCGCCGGCCGCAACTGCGTCGCCGATGCTGCGCGGCGTAGGCGTGAGCGGGCTCAACCCCAAGGGCCTGCTCGTCTTCCTCGCCATGCTGCCGCAATTCACTGACGCGAACGGCGATTGGCCGCTGCGCGTCCAACTTGCCGCGCTCGGCCTGATCTTCACCGCCAGCTGCGGCGGCTTCTACGCCGTCCTCGGCCTCAGCGCTCGCGCGGTGCTCGCCACCAAGCCTGCAGCGACCCGCCTGATATCTCGGATCTCCGGCACGGCGATGATCATCGTCGGGCTGCTGCTGATCGTCGAGCGGATCCGGCAAATCGCCGGTTAGGACTTGTCGGTGAACGAATGGTGCTCGTGGGTTACGACCCACCGCTCCGCGATCTTGCGCAGCCCAATCGTGAGCCGCAGCCGCTGTTCCGGGTCGCGCTCGAAATCGGCCGGTGTCCCGCAGCGCAGTAGTCCGAATGCGAACGCGACGTCCGCGCCGGCCGTGATCTCGAGTTCCTCGATCTCGAAGATCGCGCCCGACGCCTGCCAGCGGAAGAAGGCCGGCCAGGATTCGCGGTACGCGTTCAGGCCTCGCACGCCACGCTCGGGCGGTGGGACGTCGAACATCACGATGTCGGGTGCGTGATCGGCGAGCACGGCCGTCAGGTCACCGGTGTGGGCGGCACTCGCCCAGCGCACGATCAGCTCGCGGATCCGCTGCTCATCCGTCATGACCGGCTCCACCTCCTAGCTCGTTGCCGGGCCGTGGTGCCGCTCCCATTGGTCGAGGTGACCGCCGAGCGTGCGCATCAGCTCGATCGCCTGCCGCGGCGGGATCCGGACGCGGCTCACCACCCGGGCCCTGATGCGGACGATCTCGGCACCTTCGTCGTTCTGTGCCTTCGTGGGCGGCTCGGCGACCGTCGCGAAGTCGATGACGAAGCCGTCGTCGTCGGTCCAGATGCCGGCGAAGTTCGCGAACACCCCGGCCTCGACCTCGGGCGGCACGGTCATGTTGAGTTCGACGGGGACGCCACCGGGCTGCGCGGTCATGCCTTCGACGCTAGCTCGCCCTGCCCCGCCCGGGGTCGCCGATACTCGCTTGTCGATGCGAACACGGCGTCGGTACGGTCGGGCCGTCGTGACCAGATCGGAGGAGGTGGGGGCCGTGCACACACCGCTACCCCATGGGTGCTCCTCTTCGAGTTCACGACCGCGCGACATCGGTAGGTGTCGCCGGGAGCGCCGCACCCAGGCACTCTCGAAAGGCGCCACCAGCGCAAGTGGACCTCATCGCGGAGACGACGTCGGACGGCGTCGTCGACCGTAGTTTTGCGCTCGAAGAAGTGCCCGGCGTCCTCTGGTCCCGGCGTCCCCCGCCCCTGGTGCGCCACTGCTGCTCATGGCCCCAGCGGTGGCCTGCACAAGCGAGCGCCGGGCTTGGCCGCCCGTGCCCGGCAGGCGGTGCTGCGCGACGGTTTCCACGTCGTCGCGATCGACGCGCCCGGCCACGGCGGGCGCTCCCGGTCGCAGCAGGATCAGCAGTGGGTCGATGCGCTGCTACGCGCCCGGGAACAGGGGGAGCCGCTCGCGCCGATCATTGCCCCGTTCAACGCCTCGCTGGCCGAGCGCGCGGTACCGGAGTGGCAGGCGACGATCGATGCGCTGCAGTCGCTCGGCGAGATCGGCGCCGACGCGCCGATCGGCTTCTCGGGCATGACGCTCGCGAGCGCGATCGGGATCCCGCTCGTGCTGGCCGACCCACGTATCCGCGCGGCGATCTTCGGAGGCGTCTTCGTGTACGACGCGTTGCTCGACGCGGCGCGGCAGGTCACGATCCCGATCGAGTTCCTGCTGCCATGGGACGACGAGGAGATCGATCGCGAGTCCGACCTCGCGCTCTTCGATGCCTTCGCGTCGAGGGACAAGACCCTGCACGCGTTCCCGGGCTCGCACTTCCGCGTTCCGACCGAACGGATCAATACGCGATTCTTCGTGCGGCAACTGACCGAACCCGCGACCGCAGGAAGATCGCCCGGCGGCATGTGAATTGCGACGGAGCCGCCTGTCGGATTCGAACCGACGACCTATCGCTTACAAGGCGATGGCTCTGACCAACTGAGCTAAGGCGGCAGCGAGATCGAGGCTACCCGGCACCCGCACGGCACGGCCGCAAGATCCGAGTTGTCCGCCCTTGGGCACGCCAGCGCGTGACGAAGGGCGGACAACTCGCGGGGCGGCGCGGCATTCCGCCGGCCGGTCCGGGCGGGCACCATTGGTGCGTGACCGACCCCACCGCGAAAGAGCCGGATCTGTCGGCAGCGCGCGCCGAGGTGCTGGCGTTCGTCGCCGGATCGCCGATGGCGCAGAACCCACCGCGGGTGCAAGCGACGGCGCCGCTGGGCCCACTGCCTCCGGATCTCGAGGTCAAGCTGGCCGCACGCGCGCGGGAGCTTTCGACCGATCAGCTGGCATCGCGCTTGATCCTGCCGTCGGCGTTTCTTGCCGTGCTCGACGGCGTCGGGTTCGCGATCGGCCTCGCGTCCGGACATTATGTTCTGGCGTCAATCGCCGGCGTGCTGTTCGTCGTTCTCGCTGCCTGGACGATCAGTGCCTATCGCATGGCGGCGCGCCATCCACATTGGTTCACCGGCTCCGACCACCGCACTATGATCGCCGCGCGCCAGTGGCGCTCCAGCCAGTCCTGGACGGGCGCGCTCGCATCGTGTCCGGAGCGTGGGCTCGTCATCGCGGCCACCCGGGCAGTCGAGCGCATCACGCGAAGCGTGCCGTGGCAGTCCGGCCAACTCAATGAGCAGCGAACCCGCCTGGACCTGCGCGTCGAGCTCGACCAGGTGGACGAGCAGGCGTACCAGGTGGCAGCAGCCCGGCACGACAGCGCGGCACTGGGCGATCCGGCGGCGGTGGACGCCGCTTGGGAGGCGGCCCTCAACCGAGTGGCCGCACTCACGGCGTACGCGAACCGGATCAGCGGCTCCGACGCGCGGCACGCCGACCTGGCCAAACAGGGCGACCCGGTCCGAGACGAGAATCTGCTCGCCGGCTCGGCGCGCGACGAGCTCGCGGTTGAGGAACTGGTGGCGCTGACGTACTACCTCAACGCCAACCTGGACGACCGGGCATAGCGGTCCGGCAGACTACTCTCATGTCGCGGCTTCACCGCCCCAAGGCCGGATTCTGGATCCGCGCCTGGGTCATCATCCTGTTCCCGATCACCACGCTGCTGTTCCGGCTGCGGTGGCGCAATCTGGAGCGGGTACCGGCGCCCGACCAGGGTGGCGTCCTGATTGCGATCAACCACCTCTCGCACGCGGACACGATCCTGATGGCCAGGGTGGTGTGGACATCTGGACGCGTCCCCCGCTTCCTGATCAAGGCCGGCGTGTTCGACTGGGCGATCATCGGCCGGATGATGCAGGGGGCCGGCCAGATCCCGGTCCATCGCGGCACGGTCGACGCGGCGCAGTCGCTGCATGACGCCGTCACCGCGCTCGAGCGGGGCGAGGCCGTCGTCATCTACCCCGAGGGCACGACGACGAAAGATCCGGACAACTGGCCGATGCTGGCCAAGACCGGGATCGCGCGGCTCGTCCTGGCCTGTCCCGACATCCCCGTGGTGCCGGTCGGGCAGTGGGGGCCGCACCGGATGGGCGGCTTCAGCGTGAAACGACTGGGCCGCCGCCGGACGTCATACGCGTCGGTCGGAGAGCCGCTCGACATGAGCCGCTTCCGCGGCAAGGAGCCGAGCGCCACGCTGCTGCGCGAGATCACCGACGAGGTCATGACCGCTGTCCGCGACGAAGTCGCCGCGCTGCGCGAC
Source organism: Jatrophihabitans sp. (assembly GCA_035642535.1). Classification (GTDB taxonomy): domain Bacteria; phylum Actinomycetota; class Actinomycetes; order Mycobacteriales; family Jatrophihabitantaceae; genus Jatrophihabitans. The sequence continues at coordinate 11,601 of DASQSE010000025.1, forward strand.
GAGCAGCCACCTGACGCGTTTTACGTCCGCACACCGAACCACGTCGACAAGCAGTAGTCGCGAGAGACGAGGCGCCGATCGCGTCTGGACTGAGGAGTCGACCGACGAAGGAGGGAGCGACGAGGGAAGACGCGATCTCCAGGCGCCGAAGTCCCCGAGCGACCATAGGCACAGCGCAGTAGTCCCCGCGCGACTCAGGAGGGCAGGTGCTTGCCGAAGAACTCCAGGGCAAGCTGCGCGATCTGCTCCCAGCCGTTGTCGAAGACGAGCGAGTGGCCGCGACCGGGCACCTGGATCAGTTCGGTGACCGCCGCGTTGCGACGCTGCTTCTTGTACGCCGCGTTGAGCATCGCCCACGGCACCGTGTTGTCGCGCTCGCCGCCGATGAGCATCAGTGGACCGCGGCCCGGATTGCGCCGGTCGACGCGCGTCTCACTGCGCGGGTTGATGTTCGCGAACGCGGCTTGGAACACCGGCAGCCCGGCGCCGGGCACCGGGTAGGTGGCGTACAGCGCGCGCGCCTCGGCGGAGCTCACCGCGTTCGCGAACGCGAAGCGGTACTGCCGCTCGGAGAGCATCACGGCGCGCCTGCGGTTGCTGGGCCGGCGCAGCACGGGCAGCGTCGCGCGCAGCGCGGCCAGCGGAACCGGCAGCACACCGCGGAACGGCGCCGGGTCGACGGCCACGGAAGCGGCGGCGAGGCCGCGGCCTGCAAGCTGCTGGGTGATGAGCCCGCCGAACGAGTGGCCGACCAGCACCGGCTTGGTGTCGAGCTTGCGCACGACGGCTGCGTGGTGGTCGGTGAGCGCACCGATCGACTTGCCGGCGAACACCTCGGGGCGCGCCCGGGCCTCCTCGACGGTCGACGGGTCGTCCGGCCAACCCGGTGCCAGCGTGACGTAACCCTCGCCCTCGAACAGCCGGCGCCAGCGATCCCAACTGCTCGGCAGCAGCCAGAGTCCGTGGATGAAGACGGCGGGGCGTTTGCCGCTCGCATTGGCGGCCTCGACCTGCGCCGACTCGTCGGCGGTGAGTGCCATCGCCTACCTCCGGGCCGATGCAGGGTGCAAGACCCTCGAACCTAGTCCTTGGCGCTGAGGGTGGTCTGGGCTCGGGCGCTCGCTGATCAACACATGGGTGAAGCGGTCGTTCACGATCACCGTTGCCCGACTCCGCATCGCAATCAAACGACGCACACGATTTGGAAACACTTCCCCAAATCACCCGCTGGGTTTGTTACGTTTTGTAGCGCATGGTGCGCCGGGCCATGTACGACGGCGCACACACAGTGTGAGCCTGGAACAACTCAACTCTGTCCGGCCCGAGCGCAGTCTGGTGATCGCATGACGCACGCTGTTGGGCAACCGGTCCCCGACGCACCGCCTGAGCGAAACCCTGTCCCGCAGCCCCCTTCGAATCCAGCCGAGCCGAGCAGTCGCCCGGCCGCGGTACCACTTCGCCGATTACTCGGACTCGCCACGCTCACGCCTCCGCAGGCGGTCCACGTCGCCGTCAACGTGCTGGCGTCGCTGCAGGACGAGTCGGGCAGCTACGGCGCTTTCGACGCCGACGACGTCCTCATCGGCGAGGCCGGGACGCTCCGACTCGCCGAGCGAGATGGCGACTTCACGCCCGGTACGGCCAGCGCCGCGGCCGAGCTCCTCAACCTGCTCGCCCGCAACGCGAATCGCCCCGCCGCACACCGGCGACCGCAGAACGCGGCGCTGCTTGCCGCGCTGGGCCGCTGCACGATCCAGCTCTCCGACGGCGATCTCGATGGCTCGCTGGCCGAGCTGCGTCGCGAACTGGAGGCCACCGGCGCCGATCGCGATCAGCTCACCCGTGAGCTGGCCGCGTTGGTTGCTGTTCCGCTGGTGCGCGTCGGCGCCGAGCCCACCGGGGTCGAGGCGGGCAAAGCGCCGCCTGCGCCGACGATCCCGGTAGTGATCGCCGAGCCGCTGCCGAGCGCTGCGACCGACCTGCCGCCGAGCCCACCGGACACACTGCCGACCCTTGTGCTCGGCCGGCAGCTGCCGAGCCCGCGCGTCATGGTGCCGGTCGTGATCGGCGTCCTTGCCGTGGCCGGACTGATCGCCGCGATCGCGCTGACCCGCCCCTCCGGCCACCCCGCCGCCACCCCGACGCATCATCCGACCGCGACGTCGCATGCCCCGCAGCCGGTCACGCACAAGCCGCCGGCCAACCCCGACGCGCCTCGGGACGTGCCCAACTTCGCGCCTGCCTCGGCCGGGGCGATCTCCTCGGTCAAGCTGAACCCGGTCGGCCGGTGCTCGCGCGGGGCGACGTGCTCAGTAATGGTGCGGATGTACCTGCGCCCGCAGGGCCTGTCGTCACTGAGCTGGCACGCGACGCTCATCAACCGATGCAGCGGTGACACGCAGCGCATCGACCACGGCTCGATGATCGCCGCACCGGGCTGGCGCTCGGCGTATGCAACCGTGCGGCTGCGCCTGCCCGATATGCGCTCGATGGCGGTGGTGGCCGTCGTCGACTCACCGGTTTCTGCCGCGTCGAGACCGCTGCTCGTCCCAGCCGACGGCGGCAGCTGCAACCCCTAGCCCATGCTCAGCATCGAGCTCGGGGTCCCCGGGCGGCGCCGCGGTGCGACCGCGCGCCGCGTGCACCGGCCGCGCGTCCGTCCTGACCTGCTCGCCGTCGCGGCCGTGGCGGTGCTGGTCGCGGTGGGCATCGCCCATCTGAGAGGGCTCGGCGCGCATTCGCTGGCGGTGCACCAAGGCGCGGCCGTCGTCCTTGGCGTACTGCTCCTGCTCGTGTTGCGGCAGCTGGGCTCCCGGCAGCTGCGCCGCCTGGCCTGGGCGTGCTACGGCATCAGCGTCGTGCTGCTCGCGGCCGTCGCGACGATCGGCTCTTCGGACTACGGCGCGCGGCGGTGGCTGGGCGTCGGATCGCTGATCTTCCAGCCGTCCGAGCTGGCGAAGATCGGGCTGCTGCTCGCCCTCGGTCAGGTGCTCAGCTCCGGCCGTCCGTGGTGGCAGCGGCTCGGGCTGGCCGCCCTGGTCGCGGCGGCGCCGATCGGGCTCGTCGTGATCGAGCCGGATCTGTCCACCGCGACCGTCCTCGCCGCGCTCACCGTCGCCATGCTGATCCTCGGGCGCATTCCGCTGCTGCCGCTGGCGGCCGCGGTGGGCGCGGTCGCGGCCGTCGCGCCGTTCGCCGAGCACCTGCTGCACGGCTACCAGCTCGAGCGGCTGCATGCGTTCTTCAGCGGCTCGACGAACGCGGACGGACCGGGCTGGACGATCCAGCAGGCGCACATCGCCCTCGCCTGGGGCGGCACCACCGGGCATCGGCCGATGCATCTGCTCATCTCCGAGTACCTGCCCGAGCGGGAGAGCGACCTCGCGTTCGCCAGCCTGATCGAGCAGCGCGGCATCGTCGCCGGGCTGATCGTCGCGCTCGCCGCCGCCACCCTGGTGTGGCGGCTGGCCGGCTCCGCGCGACATGCCCGCACCCAGCCGGCCGGGCTCGCGGCCGCGGGCTTCGCCGCGCTGTTCGGCATCGAGGTGCTGATCTCGATCGCCGCCAACCTCGGGCTGCTGCCGACCGCGGGCGTCCCGCTGCCGCTCGTCAGCTACGGCGGCACGGCGGCGGTCGTGCACATCGCAGCGGTCGGCCTCGTGCTCGCGCTGCGCGCCGAGGAGCAGAAGCACGAGCTGTGGGTGATGCCGCATTGGCGACGAGTGCATCCCCGGCTGGTGCGGGTGGCCGCGCTCGCGATCACGAGCGCGCTCGTCGCGATGGTCGGTTTCGTCTGGAACCTGCAGCAGAAGGACGGCGCCACGCTGCGCGCTGCCGGGCTGACGCAGATGACGCGCTGCGTGCGGATCCCGGCCTCGCGCGGCGTCGTCACCGACCGGCACGGCACGCCACTCGTCCGCAATACCCGGCAGGATCAGGTGTGGATCGTGCCGTCGCTGGTGCAGGGCGCGGCGCGCGAGCAGCTGGCCGCGCTGATCTCTCGGCCGGTGACCGCGATCGACCGGCTCGTCGACGCGAGCAGCGACTCGATCATGGTGAACGTCGGCGCGGTGCCGAAGTCGGTGGCCGCGCGCGTCACCGACGCGAGGCTGTACGGCGTGCGGATCGTCCCGGATCCGGGTCGGCGCTATCCCTACGGCGCGCTGCTCGCGCCGATTCTCGGCTGGATCGGCGTCGCAACCGCGGACGACATGAAGCGCTGGCCGGATCTTGCGCTCGGCTCGATCGTCGGACGCGCCGGCATCGAGCAGCAGTACGACTCGATCCTGCGCGGCCGGGACGGCGAGCAGTGCGTGTACGTGGATCCGGCCGGCGTTCCGGTTCGGATGGGGCCGCTGCACGATCCGGTGCCCGGACACGCGCTGCGGCTCTCGCTGGATCTCGGGCTGCAGCAGCGGCTCACCGCGTCACTCGCCACGGCGCTGCACTCGGGCAGCGCACCGGCGGACATGGGCGGCGCGACCATCCTCAGCCCGCGCAACGGGCAGGTGCTCGCAATGGCCAGCCTGCCGTCGTACAACGCCAACGTGTTCGACCCGCCGGTGCGACAGGCGGCGCTGAACCGGCTGTATCGCCGTCCCGGGCACCCGATGCTGCAACACGTCACCCAGGCCGTCGCGCCGCCGGGCTCCACGTTCAAGCTGGTGGTGAGTGCCGCAGACATGGTGCGCCAGGTGATTGCGCCGAACGAGGTGATCCCGACCGGCGCGGCGTGGACGCTCGACGGCCACACGTTCCACAACTGGGGTTTCCTGCCGCCGCAGAACCTGCCGCAGGCGATCGCCTGGTCGAACGACGTGTACTTCTACAAGCTCGCCTGGCAACTCGGGCCGCAGATCATCGCCAAGGTCGCGCGGCAGTTCGGCGTCGGGCGGCCGACCGGCATCGACCTGCCCGGTGAGTACGCCGGCTTCCTGGGCACACCCGCGTCGGAGGGCGACCAGTGGTACCCGGGCTCGACGGTGCTGATGGGCATCGGCCAGGGCTACACGTCGGTGACGCCGCTCCAGGACGCGGTATGGACGTCCGGCGCCGCGACCGGTTCGGTGGTGACGCCGCATCTCGGACTTTCGTACGGCTCCGGGCGGCAGACGGCGCTCACCTGGCCGGCGCCGCGCCGGCTGCCCTTCGCCGGCAAGCTCGGGCCGGTGCGAGACGGCATGCGACAGGTGGTCACGGACGGCACCGCGTCGGTGCTGCAGGGCCTGCCGGTGCCCGCAGGCGGCAAGACCGGCACGGCCGAAGACCCGACCGCGCCCGGCGCGGGCACCGACTCGTGGCTGTCCGCTGTGGCGCCGTTCCATCCGTCCGGGCACCAGCAGCCGCTCGTCGAGGGAACGGCCTACGTGCACGGCGGCGACGGCCACGACACGTCCAGCGCAATCATCTACGACGCGCTGAAGTACTTCTTCGCCCATAAGCGAGCGATCCTGCACCGCTGATCCAGCACGTATCACCCGGAACCCCGCCGCGCTCCATAAGGGTTGGGTCGGGCCCAGTCGGTGGGCACCTGCCGGACCGCATGGAGGAACAGATGGGTGCTCGCCGAGTCTTCGCGCTGTCCCTCGGGCTGGCGATGGTGATCTCGACGCCGGTCGCTGCGCAGGCGGCCGGCGGCACGACCTACACCTGGGTCGGGAACACCCAGATAGCGATGGCGGACAACCATTCGTGGGGCGACGCGCGCAACTGGAATCCGAGTGGCGTGCCCGGCGACGGCGACTCGGTCGTGATCGAGCAACCGTCGAGCGGCGACTGCTTCGCCCATGTCGACGGCACCCCGACCGTGAGCTTGGTGAATCTCACGCTCGCCGAGAATCCCGCGCTGTGCACCACGAGCGTGATGGGCGGCGCGATCTCCGTGACCGGCGCGTTCATGTGGAACGGCGGGAAGCTGGACACGCCCACGACGATCGAGACCGGCGCGACGGCGCAGGTCAGCGGAACCAACCAGCGGCTCAACGCGCTGACGCAGGACCTCGACGTCGCGGGCGACCTGATCCTGTCGGCAGTGACGGGGCAGGGTGCGCTGCAGATCCTGCACGGCCGCGTCCTGCACATCGACGCGGGCAGCTCGCTGCTCTCGTCCGGCACGAACGAGATCGGCGGCAGTTCCTGCTGCACGGATCCGGCCAAGGTGGTCAACGACGGCACGATCGCGGTCGACGGCGGCACGCTCACGATCGGGACGGCCGAGTTGGATCAACGCGCGACGGTCGCGACATCGCTGGGCGGCGTGCTGCTGACGACCGGCGCGCCCATCACGACCGGCTCCGCAGGCACGTACACGGGCAACGGCCGTTGGGCGATCGAGAACCGCGCGGCGGCGACGTTCAGTGGGTCGCAGACCCTCGGCCCGGACTTCCACCTCGAACTCGGCGGCCTCGCGTCGAACGCCTCGGCCTCGCTCGCCGGGGCGGCAACGCTCGCCGGCACCGGAACCTTCGACTGGACCGGAGGCGTCATCGAGGCGCAGCTGACGATCGGGCACGGTGTCGTGCTGAACGTCGTCGGCGCGCACACCGGCGGCGGGAGCCGGGTGCTCCAGGGCCACGACTTCTCCGGCGGCGGCGCGGGCGTGCCCGTCACCCAGACGAACCACGGCACGATCAGCGTCCGCGACGGCGCCACGATCACCACGGCGGCGCAGGCAAAGCTGGTCAACGCCGCCAACGGCATCCTCAACCTGTCCCCGGGCACGTCGATCGCAGGTCAGTCGTGCTGCCTTGCGCCCGATCGCATCGACAACGCCGGCACCGTGCGCGCTACGTCGGCGCCGGGCACCGCACCGGCCACGTTGAGCTTTCTCTCCTACCAATCCAGCGGGACGACCTCGATCGCCGGCGGCCACACACTTCAGCTAACCGGTGGCGCGCCCAACAAGCTGACCAGCGGCGTCGTCACCGGCGGCGGACATCTTTCGATCACGTCGCCCACCGCGCTCAGCGGCACGGTGACCGTGGCGACGAACACCCGGCTGCTGCTCGACGCGCACGGCAGCCTCGACGGCACGGCGACGCTCTCCGGCGCCGGCGCGACGACCTGGAGCGGCGGATCGCTCTCCGGCAATCTCACCGTGGCAACCGGCGGCGGGATCACGATCAACGGCAGCGCGGTCAAGACGATCGCGAACATCGGCGGCGGCAGCATGGCGAGCCTGGTACGTCTCGCGGCGCCGACCACCATCGCGGCAGGCACGGCCACAGCACACGACGTGATCGCCCTCGGTGCCTCGACGCTCGTCCTCGGCGCCGCGACGAGCGCCGGCACGTTCACCGAATTCGCCAACGGCACGCTGACCAACAAGGGCACGCTGAACATCCAGACCGGCACAGTGTTCGCCACCACGTTCACCCAGCCCGCCGCGGGGCGCCTCGCCGCGAAGTTGACCAGCACCGCCCACGGCCAGCTCCAGGTCACCGGCGCGGTCTCGCTGCACGGCACCGTCGCGCTCACCAACGCGTTCACGCCGACGCTCGGCAGCAAGGTGACGGTCCTCAAGTCCGGCACGATGAGCGGCGCGCCGAGTTGCATCACGACCAGCGGCACGGGGTCCTCGGGGGCGCAGGCCGGTCACTGGGCAGACACCCAGAGCGCGGCACAGCTCACCGTCGTCTGGCGCAGCGGCAAGCCGACCTGCTGATATTCACTCGGCGGCGTACGGCTGTCTGATGATCGTGCGCAACCGCTCGGGCGCGCACCGGCGTGGGTCGCCGAGGTAGATCTCGTGGTGCTTGTGGTCACGGCCGTCGAAGACGAACCCCTGGGCCCGGATGAACGCGTGCAGGCGCGTGATCGTCGGGCCCTCGGTGGCATACGGCCCGACGTGCAGCACCTGCGCGGCGGCGCCCTCCTCGAACGTGATCAACCGCAGCTCCAGAACTGCGGGCAAGGACTTCTTCGCGGCGACTTCGTCCGCAAGCCGAGCGAACAGTTCATCGGTGACGGCGTCCGGCTGGCGGATCATCAACGTCCAGTCCCACTCCGATTTGTCGCCGGTCAGGAACGCGCTCGGGTCTCCAGCCCACCAGAGACCTTCCAGCGGCGCGACCTTGAAGCTTGGACCGCCCGTCTTCTTGATTGCGAATTTGGCGGTGTAGGACACCGAGTACAGCGCTTGGATGGCGGCGCCGAATGCTGGGCTCGTGTTCGGATCACCGTGCCCGTCGACGCACAAGAATCTGAGCGCCGGCACCTGCACCAGGCGCGGCGTCGTGTCGGCACGGTACAACCGGTCGACGGGCGTGCCTTCGATCGTGGTCACGACGTACCTCCTCTACCTCAGGCTGCGCGGCGCCGACATATGCGCACCATGGGTCGAACGACCTTGAAAGCTTCGACCGTGCGGAGAGTCAGACGCGCTCGGCGGTGACGAGCCAACCGGCCGAGTCGAAGAACACGCCACCGCGGCGCTGGTGCGCAGCCATGACATTGCGCAGCTTGTCCAGCGCAGCCGCCGCGCGCGCGCCGTCGAGCGTTGCTAGCCGATCCTGGGTCATGCGCAGCAGGCGCACCGCATCGACCGCACTGTCCGCGTCGGGACCGTAGTAGAGCGGCTCGCGGACGTCGGCGAGCGCCACGTTCGTGAAGCCGGCGGCAGTCATGATCGCCTCGACGTCGCTCGGCTCGGCCAGCGAGAACGGATCGGCGCCCGGCGCCGGCGCCGGCTCGGTGCCGAACACCTCGCGCATCGCCTCGGTCACTTCCTGTCGATCGCTCGCCTGCCAGACCAGCTGCACGAGTCGCGCGCCGGGCCGCAGGGCGTGCGCGATATTGGTGAACGCGGCGAGCGGGTCGGCGAAGAACATCGTCCCGAACCGGCTTCCGCCGAGATCGAAGCTCGACGCCGGGAACGGATGCGTCTGCGCGTCGGCGCACACGAAGGTGACGTTGGTCAGCCCGTCCTCGCGGGCCAGCCGGCGGGCGTCGGCCAACCGCGCGTCGGACACGTCGACGCCGAGCGCAGTGCCCGATGTCGCCGCCCGCGCAGCGGCACGGGTGGTCTGTCCCGCGCCGCAGCCGATGTCGAGGACGGAGTCGGTCGGGCGCACGCCGAGCGCTGCATGCAGGTGTTCCTGGTAGCGGGACAGCTCCGCGTCGTAGTCGAACAGCCGGACGGTCACTGCGGACCGTCGCGGAGCACGCCGCGCACCTGATCCACCGAGAGGGTCTGCGGGTCGAAGTCCGTCAGCCACCAGGTGGCGCCCGCCGCGGCGTAGGGCGCCACATCTGCACCCGGCGGCAGCCCGATCGCGATGTCGTACGGTGCCGCCGGATCGCTGCGCAGCCCGGACAGCGTGGCGACGGCCTCGGTGAGCTGATCCGGGTGATCGAGGTTGACGGGCACGAAACCCTGGTAGCGGGCCGCCCGGCGCACCGGCTTCACGTTGCCCGGGAACCCGGCGGCCCAGACCGGCACGCCAGGGGGCTGCACGGGCCTGGGCAGGAACTGGACGTCGTCCACCACGTAGTGCCGCCCGCGGTGCTGCACCGGCTCGCCGGACCACGCCCCGGTGATGATGTCCAACGACTCGTCCAGCATCTCGCCGCGCGTTCGGTCGTCGAGCTGCTCGCCCGTCTTGGACAGCTCCGCACCAAAGGCATCGCCACCGAGGCCGACACCCATGACCAGCCGGCCGCCGCTGAGTACGTCGAGGGTGGCCGTCTCGCGCGCAACCTTCACGGGCCGGCGGCGCGGCAGCGGAGTGACCATCGGACCCAGCCGCACCCGCTCGGTGGCTGCCGCGACGGCCGCGAGGGTGATCCACGGATCCGCCACCTGCCGGACCGGCGCCCGCCAGCGCACGTGATCCCACACGAACACCCCGTCCCAGCCGGCCTCCTCCGCCTCGGCGGCGAGACGCGCGACCGCTATCGGATCGGCGAGCTCATTGAACAGCGGCACCCACAGCCCTGAACGCAGCGCGGGTCGTGCCGGGGTCACCTGTCCTATTACGCCGGTTGGACGAGTTCCCCGTCAAAGGCATTCAGGATGTCCTTGCGCGACAGCGAGGCGGCGGCGCCCTCGGCGACACACGTGAGCGGACGGTCGGCGAGCCGCACCGGGAAGGCGAAGCTGTCCTCGAGCAGCTTGTCGAAGCCGCGCAGCAGCGAGCCGCCGCCGAATGCCACGACGCCGTTCTCCAGGATGTCGTTGCCGGCCTGGGGCGGCAGATCCTCGAGGCAGTTGACCAGCGTGGCAAGGATCGTGTCGACGGTCGGCCGCAGCGCGTCGACCACCTCGGCGATGCCGAGCGTCACGAGGCGCGGCCGGCCGGTTGCGGCGTCCATGCCCTGCGCCACCAACGAGGTGTTCGGATCGACGCCGGCCTGGCACTTGACCAGCTCGGCGGTGAGTTCGCCGACGATCAGCTGATGCTCGCTGCGCAGGTACTGGAACAGGGCGAGGGTCATCTCGTCGCCCGCCACCCGGCACGAGCGGTGCGTGAGGACGCCGCCGTAGCAGAACGCGGTGACCTCGGACGTCCCACCGCCGAGGTCGACGACCATGTGGGCGCGGGCCTCCAGCGGGTCGATGCCGCAGCCCAGGGCGCCGGCGATCGGCTCGGGCAGCAGCCGCACCCGCCGGATCCCGGCCTCCTCGGCGGCCTCGACGAGCGCCCGGCGCTCCAACGCGGTCGCGCCGGCCGGCACGCCGATCACGGCACGCGGCCGGATCCGCTGCCACGCATGATCGGTGATACGGGAGAGGACGCCGACGATGTACCCACGCGCGGACTCGAGATCGGTGATCACCCCGTCGCGCAGCGGGCGCACCGTGGTGAGCCCGACCGGGCAGCGGCCCATCAACGAGCGCGCCGCGTCGCCGACCATGACCGGCATGACGCGCCGGCCGCGCTGATCGGTGCGTACCACCATCACCGACGGCTCGTCCAGGACGACACCGCGCTGCTGGTGGCACACGACCGTGTTCGCCGTGCCCAGATCGATCCCGTAACCGTTCATATCTCTCCCCGGGACGCACCGACTTCGTCCGCTCACACAATAGGACGAATCAGGCCCAAGTGGGTCGTGTGACTTTGGGTTCAGCGACTTTGGGTTCAGCGACGGCGGCGGGCGATCTCGGCGAGGGTCACCGCCGCGGCCACCGACGCGTTGAGCGATTCGGCGGCCGGCGCCATCGGGATCGAGACGGTCAGATCGCAGGCTTCGCCGACGAGCCGGGACAGCCCGCGCCCCTCCGAGCCCACGACGAGCACCAGCGGCTCGGTGGCGAGCTCCAGTTCGTCCACGGACGTCGTGCCGTCGGCGTCGAGGCCGACGACGAACAGCCCGGCGTCGCGGCACTCCCTCAGCGCACGCACCAGGTTCGTCACCTGGGCGACCGGCATATGGGCCGCCGCGCCCGCCGAGGTGCGCCAAGCCGTGGCGGTGACGCCGGCCGAACGCCGTTCGGGGACGATCACGCCGTGCGCGCCGAAGGCCAGCGCGGAGCGGATCACCGCGCCGAGATTGCGGGGGTCGGTCACGCCGTCGAGCGCGACGAGCAGCGGCGGCGCGCCGCTCTCGTCCGCCTCTCGCAGCACCTCATCGAGCGGGTGATATGCGTAGGGCGGCACCTGAAGCGCGATGCCCTGGTGCAGCACGCCTCCGGTGCGCCGGTCGAGCTCGGCGCGGCTCACCTCGAGCAGCGTGATGCCGCGATTGGCGGCGACACGCACCGCCTCGGTGATCCGCTCGTCCGCCTCCAGGCCCTGCGCGAGATACAGCGCGGTGGCGGGCACCTTCGCGCGCAGCGCCTCGGCGACCGGGTTGCGCCCGACGAGCAGCTCGGCGCGCTCGGCGTCACGGGGTGGCCGGCCCGCTCCCCCACGCCGATCGGCCGCCGTGGCGCGCCGCGCAGCCGGGTGCCCCTTGCGCGCCTCGGCGGGCGGGGTCGGCCCCTTGCCGCGCAGCGCGCGCTTGCGCTGCCCGCCCGAGCCGACCTGCGGCCCCTTCTTCGACTTGCGTATCGCGCCCTGCCGCCGGGAATTGCCCGCCATCAGCGCAGGCTCCAGCGTGGGCCTTCCGCGGTGTCCTCGACGACCACGCCGGCCGCGGCGAGCTGATCGCGGATGGCGTCGGAGGCCGCGTAGTCCTTGCGTTGCCGCGCGGCCTCGCGCTGCGCGAGCGCGACCTGCACGAGCGCATCCAGCACCGGAGTGAGGTCGGACGTCGTCGTCCACTCCGCCGGGTCGATGCCGAGGACGCGGCTCATCGCGACGACTCCGCCGAGCGCCTCGCGCGCCGTCTCCTTCGCGCCCTCGGCCAGCGCGGTGTTGCCCGCCCGCACCGTCTCGTGCAGCACGCCGAGCGCGGCCGGCACGCCGAGATCGTCGTCCATCGCCCGGCCGAACGCGTCGGGCACCGATCCGACGTGCGGCTCGACGGACTCGCTCGCCTTCTCGATGAAGTTCTCGATGCGCTTGTACGCGGCAGCGGCTTCGTCCAGCGCGGCCGGCGAGAACTCCATCACCGACCGGTAGTGCGCCGCGCCGAGGTAGTAGCGCACGTCCACTGGCCGCCACTGCTTGATGATCTCGCGCACCTGGAGCGTGTTGCCCAGCGACTTCGACATCTTCTCGCCGGCCATGTGCAGCAGCCCGTTGTGCAGCCAGTACCGCGCGAAGCCGTCGCCGGCCGCGAGGGACTGGGCACGCTCGTTCTCGTGGTGCGGAAAGACGAGATCGAGACCGCCGCCGTGGATGTCGAACGTCGGCCCCAGGTACTTCGTCGCCATTGCCGAGCACTCGAGGTGCCAGCCCGGCCGGCCGCGTCCCCAGGGGGTCGGCCAAGAGGGCTCCCCCGGCTTGGCCGACTTCCACAGCGCGAAGTCGCGCGGGTCGTGTTTGCGGTCGTCGCCCACCGAATCGCCGGCCGGCTCCATCCTGTCGAGCTGCTGCCCGGACAGCGCGCCATACTCCGGGAAGGAGCGCACGTCGAAGTAGACGTCGCCGTCCGCCGCGTACGCGTGCCCCGCGTCGATCAACCGCTGCATCAGCTCGATCATCTCGGGAACGTGGCCGGTCGCCCGCGGCTCGTAGGACGGCGGCAGGCAGCCCAGCGCCTGCTCGGCCGCGACGATCTCGCGCTCGTTGCGGAAGGACAGCGCCCACCACGGCTCGCCGGCATCGGCCGCCTTGACGATGATTTTGTCGTCGATGTCCGTGACGTTGCGGACGTAGCTCACGTCGTAGCCGTTGTGCAGCAGCCAGCGGCGCAGGATGTCGATGTTCACCCAGTTGCGCACGTGCCCGATGTGTGGCGGCCCCTGCACGGTGAGCCCGCAGAGGTAGATCGACGCCTTGCCGGGCTCGATCGGCTCGAAGGCGCGCACCGTGCGGGATGCCGTGTCGTACAACTGCAGGGCCACGCCTGCAATCGTACGGAGCGGCTACCCGGCGCTCGGCGCCTGCGCCACGGCCTCCGTTGCGTCATGCGCGATGTGCGTCAACTGCCCCCAGATGAGCACGACGAAGACCGCCGACCCGATGAACGCGAACCAGAACGGCGCCGTGACGCCGAGGTGCTGCGCCAGTACGCCGCCGATGCCCGATCCGATCACCAGCCCGCCGAACACGCCGACCGAGTTGACGCTGCCGACGCGTCCCTGCAACTCGGTCGGGACGGCGCGTTGCCGGACGGTGATCGAGGTCGTCCCCCAGATGAACGCGTGCGCACCGAACACGAAGAAGATCGGCATCGCTACCCATGGCGTCGTCGCCAACGCGAGGCCGAGGTGGGTGAGCGTCTCGATGATCAGCCCGATGCGCATGACGTTGCCGAGGCTGAGCCGTCGCACGATCCAGCCGTAGGAAAGCATGCCGAGCACTCCGCCGAGCGCCAGCACGGTCATGATCAGCCCGAAGCCGATCTCGCCCAGCTCCAATCGCCGCTTCGCGTAGATGACGAGCACGGACCACGCCGCGCCGAACGTGATGTTGAAGGTGAAGATCGTCAACACCAATGTCCGGACGGCCGCGTGATGCCGGACCCACCGGACGCCTTCGGCGATGTCGTGCCAGACGGCGGTGCCGGCAGAGTCGCGGACTCGGGCGGGGGCCACGATCCGGGAGACGAAGATCGCGCCCACCGCGACGAGGACGCCCTCGGACACGAACGGCCACGCGTGGCCGGCGGCGAACAGTGCGGCGCCGATCGGCGGGCCGGCCAACTGGTTGACGGAGATGAACCCGGCCTGGATGCGGGCATTCGCGATCGCGAGATCGTCGCGATGCACGAGCATCGGCAGCAGCGTGTTCGTGGCGTTCATGCCGAACACGTCCACCGTTGCCAGCACGAAGAGCGCGACGAGGGTCAATCCGACCGTGACCGTGCCGGTAACGATCGTCAGGCAGAGCGCGATGACGACGACCGCACGCACCGTCTCGGCCGCCACCACGATCAGCCGCCTGTCTGCGCGGTCGGAGAGCACGCCGGCCCACAGGCCGAATACCAGTTGCGGCAGCCATTGGAGCAGCGCGCCGGACGCGATCAGGAAGGCGCTGTCGGTCAGCGATGCCACCAGCAGTGGGCCCGATGCGATGGCGATGCCGTCACCGATGTTGTTCAGCCACGAGCCCGCGAGCAGCCGCCGGAAGCCGACACCGAGGCGTTTCGGGACGACCGCCTCGACCAGATTCGGCACGCCACAGGCTATCCGGTTGATCAAAAGTATTGGCTCGGTAACGTCGGCGCAGTGGACAAACTGCATCCCGAGTCGGTAGTCATCGCGGCCGGCCGCCCACACGAGCCGGGCGGGCCGCTGAACACCCCGATAGTTCTCACGGCTCCGTACCGGCACACCGCCGAGGACAACGCGTACGCGCGGCACACCATCTCGCCGACGGTGGCCGCTTTCGAGGCCGCCCTCGGCCAGTTGGAGGGTGGCACGGCGCTGGCGTTCGCGAGCGGGATCGCGGCCGTCGCGGCGGTGGTCGACGGCCTGCCCGCCGGCGCGGTCGCCGTCGTCCCGCAAGCCGCCTACTCCGGGACGGTGTGGACGTTCGGTGCGCAGGTGGACCTCGGCAGGTTGGAGATCAGGCCGGTAGACATCGCCGACACCGCGGCGGTGATCGCGGCGCTGGACGGCGCCGATCTGGTCTGGCTGGAGACGGTCGGTAACCCGCTGATGGCGGTGCCGGACGTGCCGGCGATCGCGGCGGCAGCGCGTGCGGCCGGCGCGCTGGTCGGCATCGATGCGACCTTCTCGACGCCGCTCGTCGTACGCCCGCTCGAGCTCGGCGCTGACATCGTGATGCACTCCGTGACGAAGTACCTGGCGGGGCACTCGGACGTGATCATGGGCGCGCTCGTGGTGCGGTCGGCCGAGCTGGCCGAGGAGCTGCACCTGCGCCGCACCCGCACCGGCGCGATCCCCGGGATGCTCGAGGCCTACCTGGCCACCCGCGGCGTGCGCACGCTCGCACTGCGCATGGAGCGTGCGCAGGCCAATGCGGCAACCCTCGCGCAGCGGCTCGACGAGCATCCGCACGTGACGCGGGTGCGTTACCCCGGCCTCGCGTCCGACCCGGGCCACGCCGTCGCCGCCCGCGACCACGCCGGGTTCGGCGCGATGATCTCCTTCGAGCTCGACGGGACGGCCGACAACGCCGAGCGGCTGTGCGACGCGGTGCGGTTGATCAGCCACGCGACGAGCCTGGGCGGCGTCGAGTCCCTGATCGAGCGGCGGGCGCGGCACGACATCGACGCGGACTTCGGGACGCCCGCCACGCTGCTGCGCTTCTCCGTCGGCATCGAGCACGTCGACGACCTCTGGGCGGATCTGTCGCAAGCCCTCGACGCCGCCTTCGCCTGACGCATCTGCCGTAGCTGCCGCAGCTGCCGTGGGTGCCGCAGCTGCCGTGGGTACCGCAGCTGCCGTAGCCGCCCGCCCCTCCCGACTTGTCCGCCCTTCGGCACGTCCGGACGCACGGAAAGGCGGACAACTTCGGCGGACGCTGCGAGTTGTCCGCCCTTCGGCACGCGTGCGCGCCACGTAGGGCGGACAACTCCCCCGAGACGACTCGGGAGGGGTGTCAGCGGGTGAGGAGCGCGGTGGCGATCGCTGCGCGGCCTTCGCCGCGGCCGGTCAGGCCCAGCCCGTCCGTGGTCGTGGCTGCGATGGAAACCGGCGCGCCGATCGCGGCGCCGAGTTCGGCCTGCGCCTCAGCCCGCCGCGGCCCGATCTTCGGTGCGGTGCCAATTATCTGCACTGCGACGTTGCCGACCGTCCAGCCCGATTCGGTCAGCAGCCGCCTCACCTCGCGCAGCAGCGTCACGCCCGACGCGCCGGCCCAGCGCGGATCGTCGGTCCCGAACACCGCTCCGAGGTCACCCATCCCGGCCGCGGAGAGCAGCGCATCGCACGCCGCGTGCGCTGCGACGTCACCGTCGGAGTGGCCGGCACACCCGTCGACCCCCGGCCACAACAGCCCGGCCAGGTAGCAGTCCCGGCCGGCCTCGATGGGATGAACGTCCACCCCGACGCCGGTGCGGAAATCCAAGGTCACAACTTCTCACCGGGTGCCTTGGTGCGCAGCACGTCCAGCTCACCCGACGCGTACCGTGCGCGCAGCACCTTCTTGTCGTACTTGCCCACCGTCGTCTTCGGCACCTCGTCGATGAACGCCCAATTCTCCGGCACCTGCCACGACGCGACCTTGCCCTTGAGGAATCCGGACAGCGCGGCGGGATCGAGGTCGGAGGCGCGCGGCACCACACACGCCAGCGGCCGCTCCGTCCACTTCTCGTCGGGGATGCCGATCACCGCCGCTTCGAGGACGTCGGGCGACGCAGCGAGCAGGTTCTCCAGCTCGACCGAGGAGATCCACTCGCCACCGGACTTGATCACGTCCTTGGAGCGGTCGGTGATCTGGAAGTAGCCGCGCTCGTCGATCGTGCCTATGTCGCCGGTGCGCAGCCACCCGTCGTGGAACTTCTCCGGCGCCGGGTCGCGGTGGTAGCCGCCGGTGATCCACGGCCCGCGCACCTCGATCTCGCCCACCGCCTGCCCGTCCCACGGCAGCGCGGTGCCGTCGTCTCCGACGATGCGCATCTGCACGCCGGCGAGCAGCCGGCCGGACTTCATCCGCCAGTCGAGCTCGTCCGCCGCGCCGAGTGCGACGTCCGCCGGCGGGTGCGCCATACCGCCGACGGGCGAGGTCTCGGTCATCCCCCAGCCCTGGATGATGCGCAGCCCGTACTTCTGCTCGAATCCCTCGACCAACGACCGCGGGATCGCAGCGCCGCCCGAGATCCCCAACCGGACCGACGACAGATCGAGCGCCCGCTGCTGCCCGACCTGCAGGATCCCGGCCCACAGCGTCGGCACCGCGAAGATCAAGCTCGCCCGCTCGGCCTCGGCGATGTCGCACAGCGCGTCCGGCGCCATGTGCGGGCCGGGCATCAACATCGACCCGCCGGAAAGGAACGACGAGTAGGGGATACCCCACGCGTTGACGTGGAACATCGGCACCACCACGAGGGTGCGGTCGCGCTCGTTGGCGCCGGTGACCGTCGTCGCGAGCGTCGCAAGTGCATGGAGGTACGTGGAGCGGTGCGAGTAGACGACGCCCTTCGGGTCGCCGGTCGTGCCGCTCGTGTAGCACATCGACGCCGGCGACTTCTCGTCCAGTTCCGGCCACGCGTAGGACGCCGATCCGGTCGCCAGCAAGTCGGCGTATGAGTGCACCGGACGCTCGTCGCCGAGCACGGACGCGTCCCCTTCGCCGATGACGACGTACGCCTCGACCGTCTTCAGTTGGGATGCGACGGCGGCCAGCAGCGGCAGCAGCGTCGCGTCGACTAGGACGATCCTGTCCTCGGCGTGGTTGATGATGTGCGCGAGCTGACCGGGCGGCAGCCGCAGGTTGAGCGTGTGCAGCACGGCGCCCATGCCGGGTACCCCAAGGTAGGCCTCGAGGTGCTCCTGCGAGTTCCAGCACAGTGTTGCGACGCGGTCGCCGGTGCCCACGCCCAGTCCTTCGAGCGCAGCCGCCAGTCGCCGGGCATTGGCGCCGACCTCGGCGAACGTGGCGCGCCTTGCCGAAGACGGACTCCCGCCGTGCCAGGTGACCACCTCGCTGCCGCCGTACACCTGAATACCGTGCTCGACGATCGCCGGGATGGTCAGCTGGAAATCGTCCTGCATGGTGCTCGCAATCACGGCATACCTCCTGGTATGGACTGGGCGCGGGCTAGGTCGGCCGGTGTCGTGATCTTGAATGCCTCCTCGGCGCCGGCCACTGCCAGCACCTCATGTCCGAGCGCCTCGACCAGCGCTGCGTCGTCGGTCACCTCCGCATCCTCCGCCCGTTCGTGTGCGGCGGCGAGGATGTCGCGTCGAAATCCCTGCGGCGTCTGGATGGCGGTGAGCGTGGCACGGTCGACGATCGCGCCCAGCCGGCCGTCCTTGCGCAGGCTGCGCACGGTGTCGTGGATCGGGACGACCGGAACGACCGCCGCGGCGCCATTGCGCAAAGCGGTCACCACCGCATCGATCACGCCGGACGGGACGAACGGGCGGGCCACGTCGTGGACGAGCACGAACTCGACGTCCGGGCCGAGCTCCGCGAGCCCGGCCGCGACGGACGCCTGCCGGCTGGCGCCTCCGGCGACCACGGGCATCCGTGCCTGGCGCGCGGCCTCGCCGATGTGCGATTGCGGGGCAACCACGACGACCGACCCGATCGCCGGGTGGTTCTTGAAGCGCTCGAGCGCGTGCTCGAGCAGGGTGCGTCTGTCGACGCGGACGAATGCCTTGGGCACGTCGGCGCCGAGTCGCTGCCCGGAGCCCGCCGCGACGAGAATGGCGGCGACGGTCATGGGACCGTGCGCCGCCATATGCTGCGGATCGGAGCTATGCCACCGCTTCGCCGAGCACCTCGTCGAGGACGACCTCGGCCTTGTCCTCGTTCGTGCCCTCGGCGAGCGCGAGTTCGCTGATCAGAATCTGCCGGGCCTTCGCAAGCATCCGTTTCTCACCGGCCGACAGCCCGCGGTCGCGGTCGCGGCGCCACAGATCGCGCACGACCTCGGCGACCTTGTTGACGTCACCCGACGCGAGCTTCTCGCCATTGGCCTTGTACCGGCGCGACCAGTTCGTCGGCTCCTCGGTGTGCGGGGCGCGCAGCACCTCGAACACCCGGTCCAGACCCTCTTGCCCGACGACATCGCGAACGCCGACGACCTCGGCGTTTTCGGCCGGGACGAGAACGGTCAGATCGCCCTGCGCGACCTTGAGTCGCAGGTAGGTCTTCTTCGCTCCGTTGAGGATTCTCTCCTCGATGGCTTCGATCAGTGCGGCACCGTGATGTGGGTAGACGACGGTCTCGCCGACCTTGAATGTCATGTTGTGAAGACCCCTTTGAATGCAGAGCGCTACCTCTAAGGGTAACACGCAGCACAGTCCGAAACCGGCCGTTAAGATGGCTTGCCAAGCAGCTATCGACGGCGTATACGCCCGCAACACAAGCGATGCGCGCCGGCACCGCGGGCCGGTTGAGAGCCTCCCCACACGCGCCATTAGGCTGTCTCCCGGTCGCTGAACAGAGGAGCTGGTTCGTGATTTCCGCGGTGCGTCGAGTGGGTGCAGGCGTCGCCGTCGCCGCCGCGCTGGCGACCTCCGCGTGCGCGGCCGGGCAGCAGGCCAGCACCGCGAATCAGGTGCCGACTCTGGACGGCACATACGGCAGCGTCGGGCAGATCAACCTGCGCGGACTGAACATCGCAGCGCCCGGTGAGGGCAGTACCTCCTACCCCGCGGGAAGCGATGTCGCCGTCAAGCTCGTGATCGTCAACAACGCTCGGACGACGGATCGGCTCAGTTCGATCACTTCGCCGGGATTCGCCGACTGGAGCACCTACGCCACCCCCGCCGATGCCGATGCCGTCGTCGCCGCGAACTCGGCGACCGCGTCGCCGCAAACCGATACAGCTGCGCCGACCGCGCCGCTGCCGGCGCCGAACCGCTCCGTCCGGATCCAGCCGGGCAAGCGGGTGAGTTGGGGCACACCGGAGGCCAAGGGTGTCCTGCTTCTGATCGACACGACGAAGAAGCTCTATCCCGGCACCTCGATCCCGGTCACGTTCCGGTTCGCGAACGCCGGCTCAGTGACCCTCACCGTGCCGGTCGCGCTGTCCAGCTCACCGAACACGTCGCCGATCCCCGAGCCGTCCACAAGCAGCATCGAATAGCTGCGGACAGATCGCGCGCCTCCGGCGTCCTGTCAGTGCCGACCGCTAGCTTCGCAGCGTGGCCAAGAACTCCGCGAGCTACCGCTGCGAGTCGTGCGGCGCCGTGAGCGGCAAGTGGTACGGCCGCTGCCCCAAATGCGGCGAGTACGCCACGGTCGTCGAGCACGCTCCGACGGCGACGACCGGCCTGCGCGCGACGGCCAAGGCCAACGTCCCGAGCCGGCCGGCGCGGCGCGTCAGCGACGTCGTGCAGGACGCCCCGTTGACGCGCATGAGCACCGGTATCGGCGAGTTCGACCGAGTGCTCGGCGGCGGCCTCGTGGCCGGCCAGGTGTGCCTGTGCAGCGGCCCGCCCG
This sequence comes from Jatrophihabitans sp., assembly GCA_035642535.1. Taxonomy (GTDB): domain Bacteria; phylum Actinomycetota; class Actinomycetes; order Mycobacteriales; family Jatrophihabitantaceae; genus Jatrophihabitans. The sequence goes on from DASQSE010000025.1 coordinate 32,174, forward strand.
GCTCGGGCAAGAGCACGCTGCTGCTCGCCGTCGCCGACTCGATCGCCCGGCGCACCGGACGTCCCGTCCTCTACGTCTCCGGTGAGGAGTCGGTCGAGCAGCTCGGCGTGCGCGCGTACCGGATCGGGGCCGCGAGCCCGCACCTGTTCCTCGCCGACGACACCGAGCTCGGCAGCGTGATCGGCCACGTCCAGGCGCAGGGGCCGGAGCTCGCGTTGCTGATCATCGACTCGGTGCAGACCGTCGCGTCCACCGACGTCGACGGCCGGGCGGGTGGCGTGACGCAGACGATGGAGGTCGCGCAGGTCCTCACTCGCATCGCGAAGTCGAGCGGGACGCCGGTGATCCTCGTCGGCCAGGTCACCAAGGACTCCACCGTCGCCGGCCCGCGGGCGCTCGAGCACATCGCCGACACGACGCTGAGCCTCGACGGCGACAAGCACACGTCACTGCGCGTGCTGCGCACTGTCAAGAACCGGTTCGGCTCTCTCGAAGTGGCCGCGTTCGAGCAGACCGATACCGGGATGAGCGAGGTCATCGATCCGAGCAGCCTGTTCCGCGAGCACCGCGACGCCCCCGTGCCCGGCACCTGCGTCGCCGTGACGATGGAGGGGCTACGGCCGCTCACCGCGGAGATCCAGTCGCTCGTGGCGCCGACGACGAACCCGAACCCGCGCCGCGGCGTCTCCGGTCTCGACTCGGCCCGAACGGCGATGCTCATCGCGATCAGTGAACGCGCCGCGAAGCTGCGCCTCTACGACAAGGACGTCTTCCTCGCGACGGTGGCCGGGATGCGGGTGTCGGATCCGGCGACCGATCTCGCCGTCTGCCTCGCGGTGATCAGCGCGGCGCAGGGTCAGCCGGTGCCGCTGGATCTCGTCGCGATCGGCGAGGTAGCGCTCTCCGGCGACGTCCGGCCCGTCCCGATGCTGGCCGAACGCGCCGCCGAGGCGGCACGTCTCGGGTTCGGCCGGCTGCTCGTGCCACCGGGCAGCCGGGGGCGGCTCAATGGGCGACATCCGGCTGCCACGCTGGTCGAAGTGGGCAATTTGGACGAGGCAATCCGGGCCATGCATCGGGCAGGATTGATGCGAGTCAGGTGAAATTATCGACAGCTACATAGAATGTGCGCGCAGGTCCCCTTCGGCAGGGAGGCGGAGTGGCCACCACTGAGCGCGACGAGACGCTACGCAGCGTCCTCGCCACGGTTGCGCCTGGAACGCCGCTGCGCGACGGCCTCGAGCGAATTCTGCGCGGCAACACCGGCGGACTGATCGTCATCGGCTGGGATCGCATCGTCGAGGGGCTGTGCACGGGCGGCTTCCCGTTGGACAGCGAGTTCTCGGCGACCCGGCTGCGCGAGCTGTGCAAGATGGACGGCGCCGTGATTCTCACGACGGACGGCGAGCGCATCGTCCGGGCGGCGACCCACCTGATGCCCGACCCGGCCATCCCGACCGAGGAATCCGGCACCCGGCACCGCACCGCCCAGCGCGTCGCGCAGCAGACCGGCTTCCCGGTCATCTCGGTGTCGCAGTCGATGCGGATCGTCAGCCTCTATATCGGCGAGGGGCGCTACGTCCTGGAGAGCACGAGCGAGCTGCTCTCCCGCGCGAACCAGGCCATCGCCACGCTGGAGCGGTACAAGGCGCGCCTCGACGAGGTGTCGCAGGCGTTGTCGGCGCTCGAGATCGAGGATCTCGTCACGGTGCGCGATGCCGCGATCGTCTGCCAGCGGCTGGAGATGGTGCGCCGCATCGCGGACGAGGTCACCGGACAGGTGGTCGAGCTCGGTACGGACGGCCGGCTGCTCGCGCTGCAGCTCGACGAGCTGATGGCCGGCGTCGACACCGACCGCGAGCTGCTCGCCCGCGACTACGTCCCGTCCGGACGCCGCGCGCGCAGCGCCGAGTCGGTGCTCAGCGAGTTGGCCGAGCTGTCCGCCATCGACCTGCTCGACCTCACGCTGGTCGCCCACGCGATGGGACTGCCCAGCACGCCGGAGGGACAGGAGAGCGCGGTCAGCCCGCGCGGCTACCGGCTGCTGGCCCGCGTGCCGCGCATCCCGCCCACCATCCTCGACCGAGTCGTCGAGCACTTCGGCGGATTGCAGAAGCTGCTCGCCGCCTCCGTCGAGGATCTGCAGATCGTCGAGGGCGTCGGCGAGGCCCGCGCCCGCGCCGTCCGCGAAGGCATCTCGCGCCTGGCCGAGGTGTCGATCATCGACCGCTTCAGCTGACGCCCGCGTACCAGGACTACTTGATCCTGAACTGGGTGACCTTGCCGGCCTTGCCGGACAGCAGCGCGTAGAGCGTGTAGGTGCCGGCCCCGACCCGCTGCCTGGTGCCGGCGCAGTTCGGCCGCGAAGTCAGGCCCGACCAGGTGATCGCCACCCGGATGGCTTTGTCGACCGCGAGCGTTCGCTTGTTGGTCCCCGGCTCGATCTGGCAGTCGTGGCTGCCCCACACCCGGGCGTCGCCGTTGTAGACGCGCAGCTCGACCTGCCGATCGGCGAGGTCCTGCACGCACGGCTTGGCTCCGGTGTTCGTCACCTGCAACTCGAGGACGGGCTCGTCGCCGACGTGGTAGGTGTGCTTGGCCGACACCGCGGCCACCTTCAGATCCTTCGCGTCGCACGGCTTGGGCGCCACCGACGGCGACTGCGTCGCGGAGCTGGACCGCCGCGGGTGGTGACGCGCGTGGCTCGTGTGCGCAGAAGACGTCGAGGCGGCGGGTGTGGTGCGCGCCGGCGTGGTCGGACCGCCGCCTGCGCCGGTGTTGTCGCTGCCGTCCGAGGCGGCGATGCGCACCGTCAGGAACAGCAGCACGAGCAGCACCGCGACCGAGGCGAACACGGCCAGCCGGCGTCGCCAATACACCGACGGCGGCTGCGGCCCCACTGGATTGAACATGTTCCAGTTACATTAACCGCTCCGCATTGGCGACCTGCGCCGACGCGCGGGAATCGCGGTCCCGCCGGGATGCGAGGATGCGGCCGATGCCCTCGCTCGTCGAGCCCGTCCTCGGGTGGTACGCACGGTCCGCGCGCGAGCTGCCGTGGCGCAGCGCGGACGCCTCGCCGTGGGCCGTGCTGGTCAGCGAGGTGATGCTGCAGCAGACGCCGGTGGCGCGCGTCCTGCCCGCCTATCGAGCCTGGCTGACGAGGTGGCCCACGCCCGCGGCGCTCGCGGCCGAGCCGGCCGGCGAGGCGGTGCGGATGTGGGGGCGCCTCGGCTATCCGCGCCGCGCGCTGCGGCTCCACCAGTGCGCGGTGATCGTCCGCGATAGCTACGACGGCGAACTGCCCGCGGATGTCGAATTGCTCGAGCAGCTGCCCGGCATCGGTGCGTACACGGCCCGCGCGATCGCCGCGTTCGCATACCGGCAGCGCGTGCCGGTCGTCGACACGAACGTGCGTCGGGTGATCGCCCGCGCGCTGCGCGGCCAAGGCGCTGCCGGGCCGCCGGCCAAGACGCACGACCATCGCGACGCCGCGACGCTGCTGCCGGACGAGCCGGACATGGCCGCGCGGTTCAGCGTCGCGCTGATGGAACTCGGTGCGCTGATCTGCACCCCGGAAACGCCGCGGTGCGCCGAGTGCCCGATCGCCGGCCAATGCGCGTGGCGGCTGGCCGGCTCGCCGCCGTATGCCGGGCCGACCGTCCGGCCGCAGCGGTTCAACGGCACCGATCGGCAGGTGCGCGGACTGTTGATGGCCGTGCTGCGTGATTCGCATGCGCCGGTCGAGAAGCACGCGCTCGACGTGGTGTGGCACGACGCCACGCAGCGGGAGCGTGCCCTGGACAGCCTGCTGGTCGACGGGTTGGTCGACCTGCTATCGGACGGCCGCTTCGCGCTGCCCACCTAACACGAAGTTGTCCGCCCTTCGGCACACCATGGCGTGCCGGAGGGCGGACAACTCGCGATCGCGAGTTACAGCTGTTGCGACGGGCCGTAACCGTAGAGCAGGTACTCGTGCACCTCGTTGTGCGTGTCGGTGAGGCTCTCCTCGTGGCAGGTGATCTTGACCGGCAGCACCGCGTACGGCGAGTTCTCCTCACCCTGCACGTACGGCTGGCCGGCCTCGATCGTGATGTTGAGGTCCTGCCCGGTCGACGGGTCGATCTCCTCGCACCAGCTGTACACAGCCGGGATGTATGCGCCACCGCCCTCGTAGCGGGCGCCGAAGGCCCACGCCAGCTTAATCTTGGCCGTCGTCGACCAGTCGGTGACGTACGGGATCTCCCAGTCGGCCTTGTAGTTGATGACGCGCACGTTCGTGCCCTGGGCCACCATGTTCATCGGGTCGGCGCCGTGCGGGATCGCGGTTGCGGCGACGTCGTGGGTCGTCAGGACGGGCCGGCTGTCGGACACGATGCTCTTGATCCCGGGGTAAAGGTCGACGACCTGCTTCGCAACTGCGAGGTACTGGGTCACTGTGCCGGCTCCGATCCGATCGGCGGGACGTGGGTCTGCTCCTCCGATTCGACCTCGGTGGTCGTCTCAGCGCCCTTCAGCTTGGTCTGGTGCGGGTCGGCGTCGGCTGGAATGTCGGACACGGGCTCCCCCTTCGTTGTCGCGAATCACCGCGATGTCCGAGGGATCGTTTCCCGATCCGTCAGGGCCGACCACGTGGATGGGTGCGCTTCGGAGGGCAACACGGATGGCCCCTAGGGGCAGCGCGCATCCCTACCCGCAAAGTTGTCCGCCCTTCGGCACGCTGTGACGTGCCGAAGGGCGGACAACTCGTGATGAGTGGCGGGTTACTCCGCGCTGATGCCGGCGGGCGGGACGTCGACGTCCAGCGCCAGCGCCGCCGTCGGCTTGGCCTCGCCGCGGAAGCTGAACCGCTTCTTCGTGCTCTCCTTGTTCAACGGATCCTCGAGCTCGGCGTCCACGACCACGATCTGGCCGGGCGCGAGCTCGCCGAACAGGATCTTCTCCGACAGCGGGTCCTCGATCTCGCGCTGGATGCAGCGGCGTAGCGGCCGCGCGCCCAGCACCCGGTCGTAGCCCTTGTCCGCCAGCAGCGCCTTCGCATCAGCGGTGAGCTCGAGACCCATGTCCTTGTTCCGCATCTGGGTGTCCAGCCGGGCCGTCATCAGATCGACGATCTTGACGATCTCGTCGTGCGAGAGCTGGTGGAACACGATGATGTCGTCGATGCGGTTCAGGAACTCGGGACGGAAGTGCTGCTTGAGCTCGTCCGTGACCTTCGTCTTCATCCGCTCGTAGTCGCTGGCCTCGTCGGTGTTCGCGGTGAACCCGAGCTGCACCGCCTTCGAGACGTCCTTGGTGCCGAGGTTCGTCGTCAGGATGAGCACCGTGTTCTTGAAGTCCACGATGCGGCCCTGGCCGTCGGTGAGCCGGCCGTCCTCGAGCACCTGCAGCAGCGTGTTGAACACGTCCGGGTGCGCCTTCTCGACCTCGTCGAACAACACCACGCTGAACGGCTTGCGGCGCACCTTCTCGGTGAGCTGGCCGCCCTCGTCGTAGCCGACATAGCCGGGCGGGGCACCGACCAGCCGCGAGACCGTGTACCGGTCGTGGAACTCGGACATGTCGATCTGGATCAGCGCGTCGTCGTCGCCGAACAGGAACTCGGCCAGCGCCTTCGACAGCTCCGTCTTCCCGACACCGGACGGGCCGGCGAAGATGAACGAGCCACCGGGACGCTTCGGGTCCTTCAGGCCGGCGCGGGTACGCCGGATGGCCTGCGAGACAGCCTTGATCGCCTGCTGCTGGCCGACGATTCGCTTGTGCAGCTCGTCCTCCATGCGCAGCAGCCGCGCCGTCTCCTCCTCGGTGAGCTTGAAGACCGGGATGCCCGTCCAGGTCGCCAGCACCTCGGCGATCTGCTCGTCGTCGACCTCGGCCACGACGTCCAGGTCGCCGGCCTTCCACTCGGCTTCACGCTTGGCCTTCTCGCCGAGCAGCGTCTTCTCCTTGTCGCGGAGCGAGGCGGCCTTCTCGAAGTCCTGCGCGTCGATCGCGGATTCCTTCTCCCGACGGACGTCGGCGATTCGCTCGTCGAACTCACGCAGATCCGGCGGCGCGGTCATCCGACGGATGCGCATCCGCGAGCCGGCCTCGTCGATGAGGTCGATCGCCTTGTCGGGCAGGAACCGATCGCTGATGTAGCGGTCGGCCAGCCCTGCCGCCGCTACCAGCGCCGCGTCGGTGATCGAGACGCGGTGGTGCGCCTCGTAGCGATCGCGCAGCCCCTTGAGGATCTCGATGGTGTGCGCCACCGTCGGCTCGCCCACCTGGACCGGCTGGAACCGCCGCTCGAGCGCCGCGTCCTTCTCGAGGTACTTGCGGTACTCGTCGAGCGTGGTCGCGCCGATGGTCTGCAACTCGCCGCGGGCCAGCATCGGCTTGAGGATCGACGCGGCGTCTATGGCGCCCTCTGCGGCGCCGGCGCCGACGAGCGTGTGGATCTCGTCGATGAACATGATGATGTCGCCGCGGGTGCGGATCTCCTTGAGCACCTTCTTCAGGCGCTCTTCGAAGTCACCGCGGTAGCGGGAGCCGGCGACGAGCGAGCCGAGGTCGAGCGTGTAGAGCTGCTTGTCCTTCAGCGTCTCGGGCACCTCGCCCTTGACGATGGACTGCGCCAGCCCCTCGACGACGGCGGTCTTGCCGACGCCGGGCTCGCCGATCAGCACCGGATTGTTCTTCGTCCTTCTCGACAGGACCTGCATCAGCCGCTCGATCTCCTTCTCGCGGCCGATCACCGGGTCGAGCTTGCCCTCCCGCGCGGACTGCGTGAGGTTGCGACCGAACTGGTCGAGGACGAGCGAGGTGGACGGCGTCGATTCGGACGCGGTGCCCGCCGGCTCCTTGCTCTGGTAGCCGTTGAGCAGCTGGATGACCTGCTGCCGGACCTTGTTGAGGTCGGCGCCGAGCTTCACAAGGACTTGGGCGGCGACGCCCTCGCCCTCGCGGATCAGGCCCAGCAGGATGTGCTCGGTGCCGATGTAGTTGTGGCCGAGCTGCAAAGCCTCGCGCAGGCTGAGCTCGAGGACCTTCTTGGCGCGTGGCGTGAAGGGGATGTGGCCGCTGGGGGCCTGCTGGCCCTGGCCGATGATCTCCTCCACCTGTTGGCGCACCGCGTCGAGGGAGATGCCGAGTGACTCGAGCGCCTTTGCTGCGACGCCCTCGCCCTCGTGGATCAGCCCGAGCAGGATGTGCTCGGTACCGATGTAGTTGTGATTGAGCATCCGGGCTTCTTCTTGGGCCAGGACGACAACGCGGCGCGCGCGGTCTGTGAACCGTTCGAACATCAGGCAGCTCCTTCCGCGCCTCTCCCATACAGACATCGACTCTAGACCGGCCGGGTGAAGGTCAGATCTCGAATTGACCGCCGAACACCCCTGCGGTGGGCCGCCGGGCGCGGATCCGCGGCACCACATTGACCTAACGACGGCCCTACGGCGAATGATCCCCGGCAGCCGGAATTCGCTGCCAGCGAACGGGCTGGCGGCCGGCGCCGCCCGGAACGTCAACGACCCGAGTCTGCCCGAGTGGGCAGTCATGACGGTCCGGGGACCCCGGAAACGGCCCGGCGCGCGCCGCCGGGGCGGTGCTCGATAGTCTCCGCGCGGCTCGAGTCTGCGGCGATTCCGCGGCGGCTCTGCGGCGGTGAGGAGAGGCACATGCCACATGTCGAGATCGGCCCCGTCGACCGCGGCCCGCGGAAGTTGGGTGGCTACCTCGCGATTCCAGGCGGTGACGGACCGTGGCCGGGCGTGGTCGCGATCCACGAGGCGTACGGGCTGAACCCGGTCGTGCACCGCCAGGCAGATCGGCTGGCCGCGGCCGGGTACCTGACGCTCGCGCCCGATCTGTACAGCGACGGCGGCGCCGCTCGGTGCGTGCTGTCGACATTCCGCGCGATGCTGACCGGGCGCGGCAAGGCGATCGCGGACATTGCGGCCGCGCGCGCCCACCTCACCGAGCGTGACGAC
>DASQSE010000026.1:0-18821 GCA_035642535.1 Jatrophihabitans sp.
GGCGGGGGCGGCGCGGCCGGCGGCGGTGACGCGGCCGGCGCAGGCGCGGCCGCCGGCTCGGCTTCGCCGATGTCCACGCCGAAGTCGCTCGCCAGCCCGGCGAGGCCGGAATCGTAGCCCTGCCCGACGGCACGGAATTTCCATGCGCTGTCGCGTCGGTAGATCTCGGCGCTGACGATCGCCGTCTCGCCGCTCGCCCGCATCGGGAACACGGCGATCGGCTGGCCGCTCGCAAGATCACTCAGCACGACCTGCAGACCGGGAACCTGCCCGAACGTGCCGCCGTCGGAAGAGGCAGCGAGCACGATTCGTTCGCATTCGGCCGGTACGCGGGCAAGATCGACGTCAATCGACTCCGAGGCCTGCGGGGCGGCCATCTTTCCGGCCATTCGGACGCACCCGGTGTAGTGCGCAGGTTGGTTGTAAAAGACGAAATCCGCATCGCTGGCGACCTCGCCGTCCTGCTCGAGCAGCAGCGCCGCGGCGTCGACGTCCGGGATTCCGGGCCCGGCCGTCCAGTACAGCGTGGCGCGCACGGAGAGGGCCGGAATTGCGATGTTGCTGCCCATACTCATCTGCGTCATGGACGGGATGGTGCCAGACGGGCCCGCGCGCACATAGTCAGGAAATCTCGGCGTGGCACCATGCGCGGATGCGGCACTTCGATTTCCTCGCCCGCGCGGACCGTGATCGGCTGTTCGTACGCCCTCCGGAGGCGTTCACGGCCGATGACGATCCGGAACGCGTCGGGACCGGGCTCGGTGCGGCGCTGTACTGCCCGGCCACCCGACCCAACCTGGCGCGGGACATCATCCGGCGTGCCGAGCGCGGCGTGGTCACCTCCGTCGTGTGCCTCGAGGATTCGGTGCCCGACGCGATGCTCGAGGCGGCGGAGCGCAACACGGTGCGCCAGTTGCGTGAGCTCGCGGAGTCGGACGCTGCGCTACCGATGATCTTCGTCCGGGTCCGCCACGTCCGTCAGATCCGCCAGGTGATCACCGGCCTCGGCCCGCACGCCGCCGTGCTGACCGGCTTCGTCGTCCCGAAGTTCGCCGAGGAGACCGGCGCGTCGTACCTCGACGCGGTGGTGGCCGCGAGCGAGGCGTGCGGTCGGCGGCTGCTCGTGATGCCGGTGCTCGAGTCGAGCGACGTCTGCTATGCGGAGTCCAGGATGAGCACCCTGCTGGCCGCCCGGCGACTCGTCGACAAGTACCGCGAGTACGTTCCGGCGGTGCGGATCGGCGCGACGGACATCTCCGGTGCCTACGGGCTACGCCGCGCTCCCGACTTCACGGTGTGGGACGTGCGAGTCGTCGCCGACGTGATTAGCGCGGTGATCAACGTCTTCGGCCGGGCGGCGGACGGGTACGTGGTTGCGGGACCGGTGTGGGAGTACTACTCGGCGCAGGAGCGGGTGTTGAAGCCGCAACTGCGTGAGTCGCCGTTCGTCGCGCATCAGGAGCGGGCACTGCGCGCCGAGCTGATCGCCGCGGACCTCGACGGTTTGATCCGCGAGATCGTCATCGACCGGGCGAATGGGCTGATCGGCAAGACGGTCATCCATCCGAGCCACGTCGCCGCCGTGCACGCGCTGTCCGTGGTGACGCAGGAGGAGTACGCGGACGCCTGCGATGTATTGGCGACCAACGCGACCGGCGGCGTCGCGCCGTCGAGCTTCGGCAACAAGATGAACGAGAGCAAGCCGCACACCGCGTGGGCGCGGCGCACCCTGCTGCGCGCTGAAGGCTACGGAGTGGCGCGCGAGGGCGTTTCGTTCGTTGACCTCCTCGGGGTGCACCAGTGACGCGCGGCTGGGTCGCGGAGCGGTTCGGCGTCCGGCTCGATGGCGACGCGCCGCTGCCCGAACTCGTCGAGTTGGCGCTGCGTCGCAATCCGCGGCGGGCGCACCTGCTGGTGTCCACGGTGCTCGGCAAGCACGTGCCGGCGGATCCGCGGCACGTGTACGACACCGGCATCGAGCTGGGCGGGCGGGTCGCGAAGGCGCTGGACGGTCGGTCGGCGCTGGTGCTCGGCTGCGCGGAGACCGCCACCGGGCTCGGGCACTACGTCGCCGAGGCGCTCGCCGCGCAGTACCTGCACTCGACGCGCCGCGCCGTCACGGGCGCGGTCGAGCACGCCGGCTTCGAGGAGCGGCACAGCCACGCGACGCTGCACCGGCTGCTGCCCGACGATCCGCGGCTGCTCGCGAGCGGCGAGGTGCTCGTCGTGGTCGACGACGAGCTCTCGACGGGCCGCACCGCGCTGAACGCGATCGCCGCCCTGCACTCCCGGACACCGCGCGAGCGCTATGTCGTCGCTGCACTCGTCGACGTCCGGAGTGAGGCGGACGCGGTTGCGATGGGTGACTTCGCGGCTCACCTCGGCGTGCACCTCGACGTGGTGGCGCTGGCCCGTGGCACGGTCGCCTGGCCGGCCGACTTCCCGGCGCGCGCTGCCGCTGCCGCGTCGCAGTCCACTGCGGCCGCTTCCGGCGCCCAGCAGCCCGGCGAGCTGATCACCTATCCCGACGCGTGGCCAGTGGATGCGCGGGAGAGCGGACGGCACGGGTTCGGCCCGGCCGACGTGCGCGCTGCCCACGACGCGGCCGCAGGTGCAGCTACAGCGCTCGCGCAACGCTGCGCCGATCGGGTGCTGGTGCTGGGCAGCGAGGAGCTGATGTACGCGCCGACGCTCATCGCCCTGGAGCTGGCGCAGCGGCTGCCGCACGTCCGGGTCTCGTCGACGACGCGGTCCCCGGTCGTCACGATCGACGAGCCCGGGTACCCGATCCGTTGCGCGCTCTCGTTCCCCAGCCACGATCACGCCGCCGACGGGCCGGGGCAGCGGTTCGGCTACAACATCGGCACCGAATTCACCGACATCGTCCTCGTCGTCGACGGCGACGCCGACACCGCCGAACTGCACGGCGGGTTGCTCGCCCAGCTGCGGGCGCGCGCGGCGCGCGTCCATCTCGTGGTGCTGCCGTGCCACCGTCCGCTGCCCGAGCCGTTGCGCGGTCCGCGGTTCGGCAGCTACCCCGCGGCGGACGTTCGGTGGCTGCTCACTGACCTGTCAGACGTCGTGTTGGAGGCGCCGGTCGAGGAGCGTGAGGAGGCGATCCAGTCCGGCGGCGCGCACTACGCGGAGTCGCTGCCGATCGAGTATCAGCCGGATGCCGAGTACCGACGGTTGTTCGACCAGGCGCTGGACGAGTCGGCCGCCCGCATCGCGCACGCGGTTGGCGTCGTCACCGAGATCGTGCTCGCCGAGCGCGGCCCGGAACCAGTGCTCGCGTCGCTGGCGCGTGCGGGCACCCCGATGGGCGTGCTGATGCGTCGCTGGGCGCGCTTCGCGCACGGCCTCGACCTGCCGCACTACGCGGTGAGCATCGTGCGGGGTCGCGGCATCGACACGGCTGCGCTGCGCTATCTGGCCGCGCATCACGATCCGGCGCAGGTGGTGTTCGTCGACGGTTGGACGGGCAAGGGCGCGATCGCCCGAGAACTCGCCGCGGCCGTCGCGTCGGTCAACCTCGCGCTCGACAGCGCGTTCTCGCCGGAGCTCGCCGTGCTCGCCGACCCGGGCTGGTGCGTGACGACATTCGGGACGCGCGACGACTTCCTCGTACCGTCCGCCTGCCTCAACTCGACGGTGTCCGGCCTGGTGTCGCGGACGGTGCTCAACCGCGCGGTGCTGCGCCCCGGCGAGTACCACGGCGCGAAGTTCTACCGGGAGCTCGCGGCCGACGACGCCTCGCATCGTTTCCTCGACGCCATCGCCAGCCGCTTCGCGGAGGTCGCATCGGACGTCGCCCACGACTGGCCGGCCGCACAGGCCGCTGACCGTGACCCGACGTGGGCGGGCTGGGCCGAGGTCGAGGCGCTCACTGCCGAGTACGGCGTCGGCGACGTGACGCTCGTGAAGCCGGGCGTGGGTGAGACGACGCGGGTGCTGCTGCGGCGCGTGCCGTGGCTCGTGCTCGTGCGCCCGGATGCCGGCGCCGAGCTGGATCACGTACTGCTGCTGGCGCAGCGTCGCGGGGTGCCGGTGCGCGAGGTCGACGGCCTGACGTTCCGCTGCGTGGGGTTGATCCATCCGCGCTACACGCGCGGCGCAACGGGCGCCGACGGTCGGGCGGCGCGATGAGTGTCCTGGTCGCCTGCGACCTCGATCGGACGCTCATCTACTCGCGCGGCGCGCTCGAGGCCCATCCTGCGACGCAGTCCCTGACAGCCGTGGAGCGGCACGAGCACCAGGACGCGTCCTGGATGACGACCACGGCGGCCGCGGCATTCGCGCGGCTGCCCGAGCGCGCCGCGGTCGTCCCGGTGACCACCCGAACCCCCGAGCAGTGGCAGCGCGTGCGCCTGCCCGGTCCGCCCGCGCCGCACGCCATAGCGGCGAACGGCGGCGTGCTGCTCGTGGACGGGCGGATCGACCGCGGATGGGACGCCACCGTGGCCGCCGGGCTCGCCCGCTCGGCGCCACTCGCCGAGATCTGGGCACACGTCTCGCAGGTGTGCCGCCCGGAGTGGACGGTCAAGCTGCGCAACGCCCGCGGGCTGTTCTGCTACGCAGTGCTGCACCGGAAGCGGATTCCGGCCGGCTTCGTCGCGGAGGCGGTGGGCTGGGCCGAGCAGCGCGGCTGGCGGCTCTCGCTGCAGGGCCGCAAGCTGTACTGGGTGCCCGCCACGCTCACCAAGAGCGCGGCGGTGGCCGAGGTGGCGCGCCGCACGGGCGCGGAGATCGTGCTCGCCGCGGGCGACTCACTGCTCGACGTCGACCTGCTCGAAGCCGCCGACCGCGGCATCGCGGCCCGGCACGGGGAGCTGGTCGCGAGCGGTTGGCGGGCGCCACACGTGGCGATCACCGCGGCGAGCGGGGTGCTCGCCGGCGAGGAGATCGTGCACTGGCTCGCCGATCAGGTCGAGTAGGCCAGCATGTCCGCAACGTTGCGTGCATCGCGCAGCGCGGTGACCGACGGCCGGGTGACACAGCAGTCAGCACCAACGACGCGAGCAGGGTGCGTCCGAGCACCGATCAGTTCGCCGAGCATTCGGCCCGGGAGCGCGGCGAGCGGATACAGGCCCAGGATCAACGCGCGAATGGCCGCGTTGACCCGGCCCAGCACGCGATCGATCCAGGCGCCGGCGGGTAGCCCCACGAGCGCGAACCCGCCCAGTCGCGGACGTGCTGCCTACGGGAGGGCGACTACATCCGCTTTGCCGGTCGGTTTTCGATCAGGTCTCACGCTTTCGGCGGCGCACCGCGATGAGCACGACCACCAACGCCAGGGCCAGTGGCGCGAGCCGCTTCGCGAGCGCCGGACCGGCGTGCTGGAGCAGATTGATCGGCTCGACCTCGTCCTGGGGCATCCGCACCGTCTCCGTCGGCCAGGTGTACGGCTGGTTGTTCGCCTGGGCGGCCGCCTCCTCGACCGCCTTGTCGGCCGCGGCGGCGGCCGGATCCGCGGCGATGGCGTCCGAATCCGCCGCAGCCGCCGTTTCCGGAGCCGCCGTTTCCGGAGCCGCCGTTTCCGCAGCCGCCGTTTCCGCAGCCGCCGTTTCCGTGGTCGGCGGGTCGACGGCCGCCGGCTCAGCGGTCGCGGTGCGCGCCGGCCGCGGCCGCGTCTTCTTGGCGGGCGGTGGGGCCGGCTCGGCGGCCGGCCCGCCCGTCTGCAGCATGCTCGCCAGCGCCTGGGCGAACTGGCCGATCAGCTTGTTGCCGACGTCAACCATCACGCCGCGGCCGAACTGCGCCGGCTTGCCGGTGATGTCGAGTTCGGTGTTCACCTGCACGTCCGTCGATCCGCCGGCATCGGCCAAGGTCGCGGTAACCTTCGCCGCCGCGGTGCCGTTGCCGCGCGCGTCGCGGCCGTGGGCGTCGATCACCGCGCGGTGCCCCGTCTCGTCCTTCTCGGCGAAGCTGGCATGCCCCTTGTAGGTGAGGTTGATCGGGCCGAGCTTGACCTTGACCGTGCCGGTGAACTGGTCGCCCTCGACGGTGTCGAGCGCCGCGCCCGGCATACATGGCACGACCCGCTCGATGTCGAGCAGGATCTTCCATGCCTCGTCGATGCCGACCGGAACGCTGAACGAGTGCTCCAGGTGCAAGAAGCCCTCCCTATCGTGCGGCCGCGGCGAGCACCGCGCGTCTGGTCAGCACCTTAGCGAGGTGCTCCCGGTAGTCGGCCTGCCCCGAGAGGTCCGACGGCGGGCTCGTCCCGTTCGCGGCCAACTCCGCGGCCGCACCTACTGCGGCAGCGGTCGGTTCGGCGCCGGCCAACGCCGACTCGGTGGCGCTGGCGCGCATCGGCGTCGACCCCATGTTCGTCAGCCCGATGCGCGCCTCGGCGATGGCGCCGTTGTCGCGGCGGACCAGCGCTGCGACGCCCACGATCGCCCACGCCTGCGCGACGCGGTTGAACTTCTCGTAGTGCGACGACCAACCGGCGCCGAGCTTCGGCACCCGCACCGCGGTCAGGATCTCGTCCGGCGACAGCGTGGTCGTCAGGTAGTCGCTGAAGAAGTCCGCGGCCGCAATGCGCCGGACGCCACCCGGCCCGTTGGCCACGAACTCGCAGTCGAGCGCCAGCGCGACCGCAGGCAGATCACCGGCCGGATCGGCGTGCGCGAGCGAACCTCCGAACGTGCCGAGGTGCCGCACCTGCGCGTCGGCGACCGTCGCGGTGGCCTGCGCGATCACCGGCGCGTGCTCGCGCACCAGCGGATCGTGCATGACGTCGCGGTGCGTGGTCATCGAGCCGATGACGATCGCGTCGCCGTCGTCCCGCACGCCGCGCAATTCCGCGATCTTGCCGACGTCGACCAGCGTGGTCGGATAGGCGAGCCGCATCCGGAGCACCGGGATCAGTGACTGCCCGCCGGCGAGCACCTTCGCGTCCTCGCCCGCCGCGGCGAGTGCGGACACCGCTTCGTCGATCGCAGTCGGACGCACGTAGTCGAACGCGGCCGGGATCATGACGTGCCTCCGTCCAACGTGCTGGTACTTGCGCCGCCGTAAGCGACCGTCCCGCCCGCCGCGCGATCCCCACCACCGCGCGCACCGTGAATGGCTCGCCAGACCCGCTCCGGGGTGGCCGGCATCCTGATGTCGTTGACGCCCATCGGCCGTAGCGCGTCGACGATCGCGTTGATCACGGCCGGCGTCGAGGCGATCGTCCCCGCCTCGCCGACTCCCTTTACGCCGAGCGGGTTCGTGGTGGACGGCGTCTCGGTGCGGTCGGTCGTGTAGGACGGCAGGTCAGCCGCGGAGGGCGGGGTGTAGTCGACGAAGGTGCCGGTCGTCAGGTTGCCCGCCTCGTCGTACACGGCCTCCTCGAACAGCGCCTGTGCGATGCCCTGGGTGACCCCGCCGTGCACCTGCCCCTCGACGATGAGCGGGTTGATCGGGGTGCCCACGTCGTCGACGCAGACGTACTTGCGGATGTTCGTGCGGCCCGTCTCGGTGTCCACCTCGACGGCGCACAGGTGCGTGCCGTGCGGGAACGAGAAAGTGCTCGGGTCGAACGTCGACTCCGCCTCCAGCGTGGGGTCCATGCCCTCGGGTAGGTCGTGCGCGGAGAATGCCGCGAACGCGATGTCGCCGAGCCCCATCGACGAGTCGGGCACGCCGCGGACGCCGAACTTGCCGTCGGCGAACTCGAGGTCGTCCTCGTTCGCCTCGAGCATGTGCGCGGCGAGTCGGCGCGCCTTCGCGACGAGCTTGTCGGTTGCCTGCACGATCGCAGTCCCGCCCAGCACGAGCGAACGTGATCCGTAGGTGTCCATGCCGCGCGGCACCGCCTGGGTGTCGCCGTGGATGACCTCGACGTCCTCGAACGGGACGCCGAGATGATCGGCCACGATCTGACTGAACGCCGTCTCGTGCCCCTGCCCATGCGCGGTCGAGCCGGTGACCAGCTCGACCTTGCCGGTGGGCAGCATCCGCACTGATGCGTGCTCCCAGCCGCCGGCCGCGTAGCGCAGCGCAGCGAGAATGCGGGACGGCGCAAGGCCGCACATCTCGGTGTAGGTGGAGATGCCCAGCCCGAGCTGCACCGGGTCGTTGCGGGAGCGACGCTCGGCCTGCTCCTTGCCGAGCTCGTCCCAGCCGATCAGCTCCAGCGCGCGGTCGGTCGCCGCCTCGTAGTTGCCGCTGTCGTAGGTAAGGCCGGAGACCGTGGTGAACGGGAACTCCTCGTGCTTGATCCAGTTGCGCCGGCGCAGTTCAAGCGGATCCATGCCCAGCTCGGCGGCGAGCTCATCCATGATCCGTTCAATCCCGTACGTCGCCTCCGGCCGCCCGGCGCCGCGGTAGGCGTCGGTGGGCGTCTTGGTGGTGAACACGCCCTCGCAGGTGAACCGGTACGCCGGGATCTTGTAGATCCCGTTGAACATGAACGCGCCGAGGGTCGGGACGCCCGGGGTGAGCAGCCGCAGGTACGCGCCCATGTCGGCGTACAGATGCACGTCGAGGCCGGTGATAGTGCCGTCGCGGGTCGCGGTGATCGTGAGGTCCTGGATCTGGTCGCGGCCGTGGTGCGCGGCCATGATCGACTCCGAGCGCGACTCGGTCCACTTGCACGGCTTGCCGAGCCGGCGCGCGACCAGCGTGGTGATGAACTCCTCCGGCGTCACGATGATCTTGCCGCCGAACCCGCCGCCCACGTCGGGCGCAACCACCCGGATCTTGTGCTCGGGGATGCCGAGCGAGAGGGCGAGCAGCACGCGCAGCACGTGCGGGATCTGGGTGGCCGACCACACCGTCACGCCCTCGCCGATCGGCTGGACGACCGTCGAGCGCGGCTCCATGAACGCTGGCACGAGCCGCTGCTGGATGAACCGGCGCTTGACCGTCACCTCGGCACCTGCGAGTGCCTCGTCGATCGAGCCACCGCTGCCGGCCTCGCCGGAGTCGAACGCCCACGTGTACGAGTGGTTCGTGCCGGTGCTTTCGTGGACGAGCGGCGCGCCTTCCTTGAGCGCCTCCTCCATGTCGAGGACGGGCGGCAGTGGGTCGTACTCGATCTCGATCGCCTCGAGCGCGTCGACCGCCTCCGCCTTGCTGCGCGCCGCGACAACCGCGACCGCGTCGCCCGCGAAGTTGACCTGAGCGACGGCGAGCGGCGGCGCCGGGGGGATCACGATGTCCTCGGTGACCGGCCAGGCGCACGGCACGTCGCCCTGCACGTCCTTGAAATCCTGCCCGCTGAAAACACCGATGACGCCCGGGCGCTGCTTGGCGGCGGAGGTGTCGATCGACGTGATCCGCGCGTGCGCCATCGGGCTGCGCAGGATCGCGAGATGCAACATGCCGGGCAACGTGAGGTTGTCCGTCCACGTCGTGCGGCCGGTGATCAGGTGCGCGTCTTCCTTGCGGCGGCGGGACTGACCGATCTCGGCCGCCGGCCGCTCGCCCGTGGCGGTCATTTCGGGCCCCTTTCGATTCGTGGAGCGTTCTTTGCGGAGCGAATTGGAAGGGTGCTCATGCCGGTACTCCGGCTGCTGCGGCGGCCTGCGCGGCGCGCACGATGTTCTGGTAACCGGTGCAGCGGCACAGGTTGCCCTCGATGCCCTCGCGGATCTCCGTTTCGGACGGGTTCGGGTTCTGGCGCAGCAGATCGCGCACCGCCATGATCATTCCCGGTGTGCAGAAGCCGCACTGCAAGGCGTGCGTGTCATGGAACGCCTGCTGGACCGGGTCCAGTGCGCCGTCCGGTCCACCGAGCCCTTCGATCGTGGTCACTTCGCTGCCGTCCGCCTGTACCGCAAGTACTGCGCAGCTCTTCACGGCTTGACCGTCCAGGTCGACCGTGCAGGCGCCGCAGTTGCTCGTGTCGCAGCCGACCACTGTGCCGACCTTGCCGAGCTGCTCGCGCAGGTAGTGGACCAGCAGCGTGCGTGGTTCGACGTCGTCGGTGTAAGCGACGCCGTCGACCGTGACATTGATCTTGGTCATCCCAGCCTCCACAAGGGCGCGTCCAACTGTTCCGAAGCTAGCCCTGCGTGGGCCGGGACACTAGAGCCCGTGGTGAATGGGCCCGGACACATGCCGCAACTGCGACCCGGTGCCGCCCCACCGCGCGGAGATGATCTCCGCGGCGACCGATACCGCGGTCTCCTCCGGCGTCCGCCCGCCGACATCCAGGCCGATCGGTGCATGCAGCCGGGCAAGATCGTCGTCGCCGAAGCCGAGCTCCTTGAGGCGCTGGGCGCGATCCTCGTTGGTTCGCCGTGAACCCATCGCGCCGATGTAGGCCAGGGGCAGCTTCAGCGCCACCTCGAGCAACGGCACGTCGAACTTCGGATCGTGGGTGAGGACGCAGATCACGGTGCGCTCGTCCACCTCGGTCTGGGCCAGGTAGCGATGCGGCCACGCCACCACGACCTCGTCCGCACCCGGGAAGCGCTTCTCGGTGGCGAAGGTGGGCCGCGCGTCGCACACCGTCACGCGATACCCGAGGAACGCGCCGATGCGCGCAACGGCGGCCGCGAAGTCGATCGCGCCGAAGACGATCATGCGCGGCTTCGGTGCGTAGGACGCGACGAAGACCGCGATCTCGTCGCCGCGCCGTTCGCCGTCCGGGCCGTACCGGACGATTCCGGTCGCGCCCTGTTGCAGTAGACCGCGGGCGTCGTCGCGGACGGCGTCATCGAGCCGCGCGCCGCCCAGTGAGCCTCCGACCGAATCGGGGCGGACGATGAGCCGCGCGCCGAGCCGCTCGGCATCGACGCCGCTGATCAAGGTGGCGACCGCGACGGGCCGCCCGGCCTTGACGTCGTCGATGACCTCGCCGAGTTCCGGGAACGTCTGCCGGCTCACCGGTTCGACGTAGACGTCGATGATCCCGCCGCAAGTGAGTCCGACCGCGAACGCGTCGTCGTCGCTCACGCCGTAGCGCTGCAGCACGGGGGCGAGCGTCTGCCTGGCCTGCTCGGCGAGTTCGTACACCGCTCCCTCGACGCAGCCGCCGGACACGCTGCCGACGGCGGTGCCGTCCGGGCCGACCAGCATCGCGGCGCCGGGCTGGCGTGGCGCGGATTTCCAGGTGCCGACAACGGTGCCGAGACCGACCGTTTCACCGGCCCGCCACCACGACTCCAGATCGGCGAGGACGTCACGCATGCGCGATCACATCCGCCAGGGTATGCAGCGCGTCCAGGGTGTGTCCCGCGAGCAGCTCGTCGAGGTAGGGCAGTGCCGCGCTCATCCCGACCGTCACCGGCGCGAAGCCGTCCTTGCCGCGGTGCGGGTTGACCCAGATGACGCGGTGCGCCAACCGGGCAAGGCGGGCCATCTGCTCGCCGAGCTGAGCCGCGTCGCCACGTTCCCAGCCGTCCGACGCGATGACGACGACGGCCTGTCGGGCGGTGCCGCGCCGGCCCCAGATGTCGAGGAACGCCTGAAGGCCCTCGCCCAGCCGGGTCCCGCCGCTCCAGTCCGGGATGGCGTTGCCGGCCGCGGCCAGCGCCTCCTGCGGATCGCGCAGCCGCAGCTGCCGGGTGACACGGGTGAGCCGGGTGCTCACGGTGAACGCCTCGGTCGTGCGCGGCGCGACCCGCACCGCGGCGTGTGCGAACCGGAGCAGCACGTCGGCGTACGGGCTCATCGAACCGCTGACGTCGATGAGCAGCACCAGTCGCCGTGCCTTGACCCGCCGGCGCAATCTGGCCAGGGTCGCCGGCTCGCCGCCGTCGCGCAGCATCGCCCGGACGGTTCGGGAGACGTCGATCCACTCGCGCCCGCCCGGCCGGCGCCGCCTGGTGGAGCGCATCGCGACCCGCGGCGTCAGCAGTGCGATCAGGGCATTGATCTCGTCGCGGTCGGCCTGGCTGAGTTCGGTGACGTCGCGGTGGCGGAGCACCTCTGTGTCGCTGGCCGCGGTTCGCAGCTCCTGCTCCATGGCGCTGGTCGGCCGGCCGGTGCCGGCGCTGCTCACGGGGCGCAGCTGCACGACCTGGCCGGGCGGTTGCACGGGTCGCCGGTCCGGCGGCTCGGGCTGCCGGCCGCGGAACCACGCGTCGAACACCGCGTCGTAGCGGGGCAGGTCGTCAGGCTCGGCGCACAGTGTGACGCGGCCCGCCCAATACACCTGCCCGGCATCGAGCGGGTCGACGTGGCGCAGCGCCTCGAGCGCGGTGGCCAGCCGGGTGGCGTCCGCGGCGACGCCGTTGGCGCGCAGTGCGCGCGCGAAACCGGTCATCGTCACGACCGGATCGGGCACGTCCGGCGGCATCGTCATCCGCCGAGCAGGCTGGCGAGATCGCGTTGGACGCGGACGAGGTCCTCGCGGTACTTCAGCGCCGCGCCCAGGGTGGCCTCCGCGGTCGCCGGGTCGAGGCGGGTCGCACCCAGCACGTGCAGCGCCTGCGTCCAGTCGATCGTCTCCGCGATACCCGGCGGCTTGAGCAGGTTGGCGTCGCGCAGCCTGGCCACGGCGGCTGCGACGTCCTGGACGAGTTCGGCCGCGGCCAGTGGGACGCGGCGGCGCACGATGGCGACCTCCCGGACGAAGTCGGGATGCGGCACCCAGTGGTAGAGGCAGCGCCGCTTCAGCGCGTCGTGTACCTCGCGCGTGCGGTTGGAGGTGATGACAACGACCGGGGGAGTCGCGGCCGTGATCGTGCCGAGTTCGGGGATGGTCACCGCGTTGTCGGCCAGCACCTCGAGCAGGAACGCCTCGAACTCGTCGTCCGCGCGGTCGATCTCGTCGATGAGCAGGACGGACGGGCTCTGCTCGACCGCCTGCAGGATGGGCCGGGCGATCAGGAAGCGCCGGTCGTAGAGCGATGCCTCGAGAGCCGTGCGGTCGTCGTTCTCGGAGGCGGCGCGCAGATGGAGGATCTGCCGCGGGAAGTCCCAGTCGTAGAGCGCCTGGCTGGCGTCGATGCCCTCGTAGCACTGCAGCCGCACCAGCGTCGCGCGGGTGACCGTCGCCAGCGCCTGGCCGAGCGCCGTCTTGCCCACCCCCGGATCGCCCTCCAGGAACAGCGGGCGGTGCATCCGCATCGCGAGGAATGCGGCGGTCGCGAGCCCGGTGTCCGGCAGGTAGCCCGCCGCATCCAACGCGTCCGAGACGGCGGCGGGATCGGCGAACTCGTTGGACTGCATAGATCGAGCATGGTCCGTTCCGGGCCGCCACGCATAGTGTTCGCCAATGCGACGTGTCGCGGCCGCCGTCCTCGCCGCCGGCTCGGGTATCCGGATGGGCGGCCCGAAGGCCGAGCTCGTCGTCGACGGCGTCCGGCTCCTGGATAGGGCGGTGGCCGCGGCGCGGGACGCCGGGTGTGCCCCGGTGATCGCTGTCGTCCGGGCCGGTACCGAGGTCGCGGGCGCGCGACTCGTCGTCAATCCGGACCCGGAGCGCGGCATGCGCAGCTCGCTGACGCTGGCCGTCGACGCCATCGATCCCGCCGACGCCGACGCGCTCGCCGTCGTCCTCGTCGACACGCCGGGGGTCACCGCGCAGGCTATTCGGGCCGTCATGACGGCGTGGCAGCCCGGCCGAATCGCGATCGGCCGGTATGCGACCGGGCGGGGTCACCCGACCGTGATGTCAGCCGACCTTTGGCGCGCCGCGCTCGAAGTGGCAGGGCCGGACGAAGGCGCGCGCGCGTTCCTCGGCGCGCATCCGGAGCTCGTCGACGACGTCCCGGTGTCCGGCGATCCGGCAGATCTCGATACCAGCGATGACCTGGCCCGGTGGCAGCACGACTGAGGCGTGTTGATCTTGTTGCGCATTGGCTGCTCGACCGCGGATTCTGCAACGCCGTCGACGGCGTCAGGTCAGCCGAAGCCGCGAGAGTCCTGCTTCAGTGCGGTGTCGACGCTGACCGCGGCCGCAACCACGAGCGCCTGCAGCGGGCCCGGCAGCGGCCGGTGGATCTGCACGACGTAGTTGTCGGCCGTCGTGAACATCGTCTTCGCGAGGCCCTCCCACGTCTTGGTGATCCGGGCGACCTCGGTGTCGGTGTGATCGCGGATGCTGAAGTTCCACGCGCGCCAGTTCTCGGCGTTGAGCGTGCCGATCGTCTGGCCGCCTGATTCCAGCCCGAAGCGGATCTTGCCGATCATGTTCTGCTGCACGATGGCGCCGATCTCGTTGGCTGCCGGATCCTGCACGATGATCCGCGACTTGATCACCTTGGCCGGCCGGGTCAGCGTGAGCTGCGGGGTGCCCTGCATGTCGACGACCTGCAGTTTGTGCGTCATGTACTGGTCGAGGCTGGTGAGCAGCCGGGCCGCCTTCTTGAGCGTGCTCTGCCCGACCTCGCGCACGGCGCCGATCTGCCTGGCGTTCTGGTCGTAGATCGCGTACTCGTTGTTGACCTCGATCAGCTTGGCCTTCTGGTTCACGACCAGGATGGGCTCGCTGAACAGTGAGCCGCCGCCCTGGTACGCCGCCGCACCCGCCTGGCCGGCCCGCTGCACGTCGCGCTGCACCTTCTCCGGGGCGCGCTGCACGGTCGGGATATGGCTGCCGCCGGCGGGCGGGTCGATGCCCGCCCGGCCGTGCGAGGAAACGTGCTCGGTCCACGCCGTGCCGCTGAAATATCGCGCCTCGTGCCGTCCGAACGGATCTGCGTACCAACCGGCGGGCGGTGCGGAGGTTCCAGTCATGCCCGAAGCGTACGGGAGCTTAAGTGATCCAGTTGTGCTTCGATGACGAACCACAGGCAGCACCTTTCAAACACTCACGGGGAGGCCCAAATGAGCGTGCTCGTCACACTGAAGTTCTCCGGCGACACCGACGTGTTCCGCAAGGCGATCGTGGACAAAGCCGACCAACTGGCCAAGATCGCCGAGGACGCTCGTCAGAACGGGGGCGGGCTGCATCACCAGTTCGGCATCGGGGACGGATACGTGCTCGTGATCGACGAGTGGGAGACGGTGGAGGACTTCCAGACCTTCTTCGCCGACCCGGAGCTGCAGACGCTGATCGGCACGATGGGCGCCGACCCGGACGCACCGCCGGAGATCACCGTCGCCGAGGCGATCGACTCGCCCGACAAGTACTGATCAGCTAGGCCGGGCCGCCGGCGTCAGCCCTCCGGGACTGGACGCCGGCGTCGCCGACGACCTGTTGGTGGATCTGCTGGGTGAGATCGTGGATCGCCTTGGTCAGGTCGGTGTTGGTGTGCAGCTCCTGCTCCGAGACGTCGAAATCGTGGTCGGCCTTGGCCTGCTGGAACGCGGCTTGACGGTTCTGCCCGATCATCACGAACGTCGACAGGAAGATGGCCTCGAGCGAGACGATCAACGTCAGCGTCGGCCAGGGGCTCTTCTCGAAGACGAGCATCCACACGCCGAAAACCAGGGCGTGGATGTACACGAACGGCATCGAGCCGGCGAACTTGGTGATGCCGTCGGCCACCCTCAGTTGGAGGTCGCCGGCGCGGTGCTCGGCGACCTTCCGGTAGCTGGGATGGTGTGCATCGCGCGGGTCGTGAATGGCCATGTGACGGCTCCGATCGTCAGTGCTGAGGACGGCGCGCGGCGAGGTCGGTGCACCCGCGATCGGCGGCCCATTCGGCACGGATGCGGCGCTGCTCCGCACCGCGCGCCGGGAGGGGCACGCCGCGGTCGTCGAGGTGGGACGGCGCGAACGAGTCCGCGACGACTCGCGAGCGCCGGAAGGTGAGCGTGAGCACCCCGTTGTCGTCCTGGTTGTTGCCGAACGACATCCACCACAGGTAGTTCCCGAGTCCGTACGCGACGTACGTGCCGTCGGGGCGCCAGCCGGCGCCCTGCAGGACGTGTGCGTGCGTGCCGACCACCGCGCTGGCGCCGGCTCTGGCCAGCGCGCCGGCGAGTTGCGTCTGGTCGCCGGACGGGCAGGTCTGGTATTCGATGCCCCAGTGCAAGTACACGATCACCACGTATCCTGCCGCCTTCGCCCGGCGCACGGCCTTGATCAGCCGCGGTGAGTACGCGTTGGCGACACCCGGCTTGCCGGGCCCCGCGCTGAAGAGCGACAGCGTCGTCTCGTCCTGGACCTGATCGGCGGCGATGATCGCGATCTTCACGCCGTTCAGCGTCGTCGTGTACGGCGCGAAGGCACGCTTCGCGTCCTTGCCGATGCCGATGACCGGGAAGCCGGAGCGCCGGATCGCCCGCAGTGAGTCGTGCAGGCCGGGGGTGCCGTAGTCGGCGCCGTGGTTGTTCGCCATCGTGGCCACGTCGATGCCCGCGTCGCGCAGCGCGGTGAGTGCCACGGGCGGCGCGCGGAACGTGAACTCCTTGTTCTGCTGCACACCACCGTTCGTGATCGCAGTCTCCAGGTTCACCATCGTCAGATCGGCCTTGCGTAGCCCGGGTGCCGCCTGCGCGAAGACTCGCGCGGGATTGTGCGCGAGCCGCGCGGCGACCCGGCCGGAGAAGTGGACGTCGCCGGCGAAGGAGATCGTGAACACGCGGCTCGGCCGGGTCGG
This sequence comes from Jatrophihabitans sp., assembly GCA_035642535.1. Classification (GTDB taxonomy): domain Bacteria; phylum Actinomycetota; class Actinomycetes; order Mycobacteriales; family Jatrophihabitantaceae; genus Jatrophihabitans. The sequence goes on from DASQSE010000026.1 coordinate 16,434, forward strand.
CTCCTGCGGCGCGACGGGCGACGGGTGGCTCGACGATGTCGACGATGTGCTGGTGGACGCCCGCGGATGAGCCGCGGACCGGGGTGCGGATCGGTTGGGCGTGCCACCCGCGCTCGTGCACGCGGCGAGCAGCGTCGCTGCGGCCATCAACAGGGCCATATGCGGTCGGGCGCGGGCAAGCACGGCCACTAGCATTCCTTGGGACGGATCGACCGTCGAACGGACCCGCCGAGGAGAGCCCCGTTGTCCAGCGCCCCCCCGTCCCAGTCCGCCCAGACCGTCCGGGTCGCGGCCGGGACGTCGGCCTTCGACGCGCTGCGCGACGGCGGCGTCGAACTCACCGGGCCGCACGGCGCCGTCGTCGTGCGTGACCCCGAGGGCGCGCTGCGTGATCTCGCGTGGGTCCCCGACGCCGACGTCGACGTCGAGCCGGTGCCCGCCCATTCGCCCGACGGCCTTGCGGTGATGCGGCACTCGGCCGCGCACGCGATGGCGCAGGCCGTGCAGGAGCTGTTCCCCGGCACGCTGCTCGGCATCGGGCCGCCGATCGAGGACGGCTTCTACTACGACTTCCTCCCGTCCCGGCCGTTCACCCCCGATGACCTGGCCGCGATCGAGAAGAAGATGGCCGAGATCATCAAGGCCGGGCAGCGCTTCGCGCGCCGTCCGATCGACGACGACGCCGCCCGAAAGGAACTCGCCCACGAGCGCTTCAAGCTCGAGCTGATCGACCTGAAGTCCGATGCGACCGGTGAAGAGACCACGGAGGTCGGCGCCGGCGGGCTCACGATGTACGACAACCTCAACGCCGACTCCGGCGACCGGGTCTGGACCGACCTTTGCCGCGGCCCGCACCTGCCGAACACGCGGCGCATCCCGGCCTTCAAACTGATGCGCAGCGCCGCGGCGTATTGGCGCGGCAGCGAGAAGAACCCACAGCTGCAGCGCATCTACGGCACCGCGTGGGCGACCAGGGACGACCTCAAGGCGTATCTCACCCGCCTGGAGGAAGCGGCCAAGCGCGATCACCGGCGGCTCGGCGTCGAGCTCGACCTGTTCAGCTTCCCGGACGAGCTGGGCTCCGGGCTCGCGGTGTTCCACCCCAAGGGCGGTGCGCTGCGCAAGACCCTGGAGGACTACTCGCGGCAGCGGCACGAGGAATCCGGGTACGAGTTCGTCTTCACCCCGCACATCACCAAGGCGCGGCTCTTCGAGATCTCCGGGCACCTCGAGTGGTATGCGGAGGGCATGTACCCGCCGATGCACCTCGACGAGGAGCGCGACGCCGACGGCACGGTCCGGCGGCAGGGGCAGGACTACTACCCCAAACCGATGAACTGCCCGATGCACATCATGATCTTCAAGTCGCGCGGCCGCTCCTATCGCGAGCTGCCGCTCCGGCTGTTCGAGTTCGGCACCGTGTACCGCTACGAGAAGTCCGGTGTCGTCCACGGCCTGACCCGGGCCCGCGGCTTCACCCAGGACGACTCGCACATCTTCTGCACTCCCGACCAGTTGCAGGACGAACTCGCGAGCCTGCTGCAGTTCGTGATCGGGCTGCTGCGCGACTACGGCTTGACCGAGTTCTACGCCGAGCTGTCCACCCGTCCGGACAAGTACGTCGGCTCGCTCGAGGACTGGACCCGCGCCGAGGCCGCGCTCGAGGAGGCGCTGCGCCGGGCCGGGCTCGAGTACCGCATCGGCGCGGGCGAGGGGACCTTCTACGCGCCGAAGATCGACGTCCACGTCAAGGACGCGATCGGGCGGCAGTGGCAGCTGTCGACGCTGCAGGTCGATCTCCAGGAGCCGGAGCGCTTCGAGATGGAGTACACCGCCGCGGACGGCACCCGGGCCCGCCCGTACATGATCCACCGGGCGCTGTTCGGCTCGATCGAGCGCTTCCTGGGCATCCTGACCGAGCACTATGCCGGGGCGTTCCCGGCCTGGTTGTCGCCGGTGCAGGTGATCGGCATCCCGATCACCGACGAGCAGATCGAATACCTGCAGGATGTTGCCGCCCGGCTGCGCAGGCGCGGCATTCGCGTGGAGGTCGACGCGTCGGACGACCGCATGCAGAAGAAGATCCGCAGCGCGCAGCGGCAGAAGGTCCCGTTCATGCTCATCGCCGGCGCGACGGACGCCGAAGCGGGCGCGGTGTCGTTCCGATACCGGGACGGCACGCAGCGCAACGGCATCGCGATCGACCAGGCCGTCGACGAGATCGCCGACACGGTGGCGCGGCGAGACAACGCCACGCCGACCGCTGACCTGTATGACTGAGGACGCCGACGATTTCGCCGGCGATCCGGACGGGTTCGGGCGGCTGTGGACGCCGCACCGGATGGTGTACATCAAGGGCGAGAACAAGCCGCCGCACGACGAGGCGGG
>DASQSE010000027.1:0-48081 GCA_035642535.1 Jatrophihabitans sp.
TCGACCACGAGTCCGGCCGGATGCGGCTGGACCGCACGCTGTTCACGTCGACGCAGTACCCGGCCGACTACGGCTACATCGAGGAGACGCTGGGCGCGGACGGCGACCCCCTCGACGCCCTGGTCCTGCTGGTCGGAGACCCGCTGTTCCCCGGCGTGCTCGTCCGCTGCCGGGCGATCGGCATGTTCCGGATGACCGACGAGGCCGGCGGCGACGACAAGGTGCTCGCGGTGCCGGCCACCGACCCGCGGCTCGAGCACCTGCGCGACATCCACCACGTGCCTGAATACGACCGACTGGAGATCCAGCACTTCTTCGAGGTCTACAAGGACATCGAGCCCGGCAAGAGCGTCGAAGGTGCGAGCTGGGTCGGCCGCACCGAGGCAGAGGAGGAGATCCAGCGCTCGCGCGAGCGGCTCGCCGCCAATCCGGGCGCGGCCGCCCACTGACATGAGGCGCCGACGAAGTCGGCTCCGTTCTTGGGCGGCGTGTGAGAGGCGGACGTGGATGTCGAAGGCAACCGGGTCCTCATCACCGGCGCCGCAAGTGGCATAGGACGCGCACTCGCGGCCGCGGCCGGACGCGATGGCGCACAACTCGTCCTGACCGATCGCAACGCATCGCTGCTCGACCAGACCGCCGCCGAACTTCGAGCCGCGGGCGCCCGTGTGGTGCTAGCCCGGCCGGCAGACGTCTCTGAGCTCGCCCAGGTGCAGTCGCTCGCCGATGCCGTGCACGCCGACGGAGGCGGCGTCGACATCGTCATGAACGTCGCCGGCATCTCCGCGTGGGGCAGCGTCGACCGGCTCGAGCACCGGCATTGGCGCGCGATGGTGGACGTCAACCTGATGGGGCCCATCCACGTGATCGAGTCCTTTGTGCCCGAGATGATCGCGGCTCGTCGCGGCGGGCACGTTGTTAACGTCTCGTCGGCTGCCGGGCTGCTCGGACTGCCGTGGCACGCGGCCTACAGCGCGTCGAAGTTCGGGCTGCGCGGCGTCTCTGAAGTGCTGCGCTTCGACCTGCGCCAGCACCACATCGGGGTCAGCCTGGTCTGCCCCGGGGGCGTCGCGACGCCGCTCGCCGAGACCGTCGAGATCGCCGGCGTGGATCAGACGGGGCCGCGGTTCAAGCGGATGCAGGAGCACTTCCGCCGCCGCGCCGTGCCGCCCGAGCAGGCCGCCGCCGCGATCCTGCGCGGCGTGCGCCGCAACCGCTACCTCGTGTACACCTCGCACGATGTCCAGTTGGCCTACCTGCTGCAGCGGGTCTGCCCGCCCGGCTACGTGCTGCTGATGCGCGGGATGAACCTCGCACTGCGCCGGGCGCTCGGAACCACCACGTGACGCCGCGCATCGCGCCCGGTCAGCGCCGCGAGGTCGGCACGTTCGCCTGGGCGTTCGCCCGGATCGCGGGCCGAGTCGCCGGCACCAACCCGCCCAACCTGTTCCTGACGATGGCCCGGCAGCGCAAGCTGTTCCGCGGCTGGCTGCGCTTCGCCCGACGGCTGATGCCCGGCGGATCGCTGCCGCGCCGCGACACCGAGCTGATCATCCTGCGGGTCGCGCACTTGCGCGGCTGCGCGTACGAGTTCGAGCACCACGTACGGCTCGGCCGGCGGGTCGGGGTCAGCACGTCGGACGTGGCGCGGATCAAGGCCGGTTCGGCGGATCCCGATTGGTCATCACGCGAGCGGGCGCTGCTCCGCGCGGTCGACGAGCTGATTACTGATCGTTTCCTCGACGACGCGACTTGGCGGGACCTTCGGATGCAGTTGAGCGAGCCAGCGTGTGTCGAGTTTGTCCTGCTTGTGGGTCATTACGACATGTTGGCGACGTTCTTGCTCACGCTGCGTGTACCAAGCGATCACGCACGGTGACCGCAGTCAGGACCTTCGTCCCGCTTGGGATGCTGCTTTCCCGACCACGTTCTACTATATCGACCTAACGTGAAATTAACAGATTTTGGTGGGTGATGCGGTGCGGACGTTCGCCGCCCGACACCTGCTCGCCATCGTCGTGCTCCTGGTCGTGTCCGGCCTCGCAGTCGGGACGTGCCTGGCGTTGCGCGGCGTGGTGCGCAGCCAGGAGAAGCGCCTGCTCGACGAGCGCGCGACCGAGATCGCCGCAAGCCTCACCTCGAGCACGACCCAGACCGCGGCGACCCTGCACGCGGCTGGTCAAGCGGTGGCGCTCGACGGGCCGAGCAGTCCGCTCTTCACCGGTCTCGCCACGCCACTGACCATCACCCAGAACCGCCCGAACGGTACGTCGGTCGGCGTTGCGCAGGCCACCGGCGGCCAATTCATCACGAGCGCCGCCGTCGGCAAGGGCTTGGCTGCCGGCAAGCCGGTCGATCCCAGTCCGGCACAAGTGCTCGCCCGCGCAAGAGGCGCTCGCGACCTCGTATTCGACGTCATTCCGGCGGGTCGGGTCAACCGCGTCGTCGAAGCGATCAACGTCCCCCATGCGAGCAAGCCGACCGTCGCTTTCTTGGAAAGCACGCTGTCGACCAGGCCAGTGCACACGAAGCCGGACTCGCCGTATCGGGAGCTCAACGCGGTCCTCTACGCCGGCGGCACCGCGGACCCGGATCGCCTCGTCCTGATCTTCAACTCGGTCCCGACGGGCAGCTTGACCGCGCATCGGACGATCCCGATCGGTGCGGACTCAGCGCTCATCGTGATCTCCCCGAACAGCCCGCTCGTCGGCTCGTTCGCGCACAGCGTGCCGTGGATCGTCCTCGCGGTCGGGGTACTTCTCGCCCTGCTGCTCACCCTGCTCGTGGAGGTACTCAGCCGACGCCGCGTGTACGCGTTGAACCTCGTCGAGCAGCGCACCCGCGCGATGCACCAGGCGCAGATGACCGCCGAGGCCGCGAACCGTTCCAAGAGCGAGTTCCTGTCCCGGATGAGTCACGAGCTGCGGACCCCCCTCAACGCGGTGCTCGGCTTCAGCCAGCTGCTCGAGCTGGACGAGCTGACGCCGGACCAGGAGCAGGCGGTCGACCAAATCACCAAGGGCGGTCGGCACCTGCTCGACCTGATCAACGAGATCCTCGACATCAGCCAGATCGAGACGGGCAAGCTCGCGCTCTCGCCCGAGGCGGTCAACGTCGGCGACTTGGTCGGAGAGGCGGTCGACCTGGTGCGGCCGCTGGCCGCGGAGCGCGGCATCCACCTGCTCGGCAACGACACCGATTCATGCGACGCGTACGTCTTCGCCGACCGCCAGCGCCTGAAGCAGATCCTGCTCAACCTGCTCGGCAACGCCATCAAGTACAACCGCGAGGGCGGCACCGTCTCGATCAGCTGCGCGCGGCCGCCGCAGCCCAATGATCAGGTCGCCGGCTCACTTGAGCGCTCGACGCTGCGCATCCAGGTCACGGACACCGGGCCGGGCATCCCGCAGGAGCAGTTCCACCTCCTGTTCACGCCCTTCGAGCGGCTCGGCGCCGAGCACACCACGGTGGAGGGGACGGGCATCGGCCTGGCGCTGTCGCAGCGGCTCGCCGAGGTCATGGGCGCGACGCTCGGTGTCGACAGCACCGTTGGCCGAGGCAGCACGTTCTGGGTCGACTTCCCGATCGTCGAGGGCCCGGTCGAGCGCATCGAACGGCTCGGCGAGCTGGGCAGCACGCGGGTCGTCGGCAGTGACCCGCTGCTACGTCCGGCGGTGCTGCACATCGAGGACAACCTGTCGAACATCCAGCTGATCGAGCGGGTGCTCGCGCAGCGCCCCGGCGTCAGCCTCATCCCCGCGATGCAGGGCCGGCTCGGCCTCGAACTGGCCCGCCAGCATCAGCCCGTCCTGATCCTGCTCGACCTGAACCTCGCCGACGTGTCCGGCGAGGAGGTACTGCACCTGCTGCGCAACGACCCGTCGACCGCGCACATCCCGGTTGCGATCGTCAGCGCGGACGCGATGCCACGCCAGGTGCAGCGGCTGCTCGCGGGCGGCGCGACGGCCTACCTCACCAAGCCGTTCGACGTACGCGAACTGCTCGACCTGGTCGACAAGTCGCTGGAGCTGCTCGAGCGGCGCACAGAGAAGGTCGTCGCAACGCCCAGTGAGTCGGGCGGCGACTTGACGTGACGTCAGCAGCACTTCCGGAGGGCATCGCGCAGGCGAGCGTCGTCGTCGTCGACGACAACGTGCCGAGCCTGCAACTCGTCCAATCACTGCTCGGCCGCGCGGGCTTCCAATCCGTGCACACGGCCACCAATGGGGTTCAGCTGCTCGACCGGTACGCGGAGCTCGCGCCGGAGCTGATCGTCCTCGATCTGCACATGCCGCGCCTCGACGGATACGCCGCGCTCAGCGAGCTACGCCGCCGGGCCACCGCCGCCGACCTGCCGGTCCTCGTGCTGACCGCGGACACCACCCGGGAGGCCACGCACCGCGCCCTGCAGCTCGGCGCCAACGACTTCCTCACCAAGCCGCTGGACGCGACCGAGGTCGTGCTGCGCGTTCGCAACCTGCTCCAGACCCGCGCGCTGCACGTCGAGCTGCAGCACCGGCACCGATGGCTGGAGGCCTCCGGACAGCTCGCTGCCGACCTGCTCGCCGAAGCGTGCCGGGAGCCGCTACGCCGCGTTTCGGAGCTGGCGCGCGAGGCCGCGGCGGCGGACTCGGCCGTCGTCGTGCTGCCCGGCGTGGAGGAGCACGGCACGCCCGTCATCACGCCGCACGTGTGGGTCGGGCACGCGTCCGGCGCCACGGCGGCGGCGCTCGGCGATGCGTTCGGCAGCGGGAAGCTGAAGCCGGACGAGCCCCGCCTGCTGGGCGACCTCTCCGGGGTGTCCGGCTCGGCGACCGGCGACTCCGGTCCGGCCATGCTCATCCCGCTGCCCGACGCGGGACGGCTGATCGGCGCGTTGGTGCTGTGCCGGCGTCGCGGCCGACCGGCGTTCACCGAAGCGGAGCTCGAGCTCGCCACGGGCTTCGCCGCGCAGGCGGTCGTCGCCGTCGAGTTCGCACGGGCCCGTACCGACCAGCATCGGATGCTCGTGCTGGCCGACCGGCACCGCATCGCGCGCGACCTGCACGATCAAGTCATCCAGCGACTCTTCGCAACCGGACTGCGGCTGCAGCAGCTCTCCGCGACAGTGGGGCCGGGCACCGTCGCCGACCGCATCGACCAGCGGGTGGACGAGCTGGACGAGACGATCACCGAGATCCGTTCGACGATCTTCGGCTTGCGGCAGCAGGCGAGTGCACCACCGGCTCGGCTGACTGTTCGGCTGCGCGATCTCGTCACAGACCTGAGCGAGGTGCTCGGCTTCGAGCCGCAACTGGCGCTCGAGGAGCCGCTCGACGTGGTGCCGGACGACGTCGCCGACGACCTCGTCGCGGCCTTGCGCGAGGCGCTCACCAACGTGGCCAAGCACGCGTCCGCGCGCAAGGTCGACGTGTCGGTCACGCTGACCGGCAGCTACCTCGTCCTCGAGGTCGTCGACGACGGCGTCGGCATCGGTGACGCGGCCCGGCACAGCGGGCTGATCAACCTCAACGAGCGTGCGGCGCGGCACGGCGGGAAGTGCAGTGCGGCCGGGCTCGACGGCGGCACCCGGGTCATCTGGACGGCCTCGCTGGTCGACGAGGAAGCGTCGTCGTCAGTCTTCGACGGGGACGAGCCCGACGGGCCGGTAGGCGAGGTACTGATTGGCCCGGGGATTGTGGCAAGTGAGGCCGACAGCTCCGACGCGCTCGACGTGGACGCGGACGTCGAAGGCGCCATGCGGACCCTGCAACCGCACGACTGAGGAGCCGTCCCGCACCCGCCCTGTGGACACGACTTGCAGGTCGCGGCGGCGGCGCACGGCGAGCTGCTCGTGCGCATACGCCAGCGCGGCCTGCGCCACTGCCGGCAGCCCGACGCGGCCGCGGAGCAACGCGCCGACCACCTCGCCGGCCTCGGCGGCCGCCACGAACTCCTCCGCTGCGAACGGCAGCACCCGGCCGTAGACCAGGCCCACCGGCAGCACGAGCACGTTTGCCGCGAAGCGGTCGCCGCCGATGTGGCTCGTCTCCCACACCCGTCCGGGGCGCAATGCGTTCAGTGCGGCGGCCACCGGTCGGCCACGCAAGGCGCAGCAGGTGTCGTGCCGGCTGTGTGCGCACACCAGATAGAGCGGGTCGCTGTCCGGAGTGCCGGTCCGCGCATCAAACGCCAGCCCGAGCAACTCGTCCGGATCGCGGAAGGTGCCCCAGCGCAGCGTCTCCTGTCCGTCGCGTGTGTCGACGAGCGCCCAGTGGCGCTCCGCGTCGCGCGGCGTGCGTCCGGGTCGGCGGATCGCCTGCACTCGGAAGCCGGCCGCGTTCGCTTCCGCCTCCAACGCCTGGGCCGCCGCGGCGCCGAGGCGGGAGTCACGCAGACCGCGTTCACCCCACGGGCCGGGCTGCTCGACGAGCAGCAGCCGGGCTGCAGGAAGCGCGGTGCCGAGCATCGGATCCCCGCGCAGCTGCGCGCGCAACGCACAGCGGTCGAGCGTCTCGCGCGGATGCGGATGGCGGTGGCCGGTCATCCCGGTACGACGACGCCTTCGCGCAGCAGCCGACGCGCCACCGTGAGCTGTCCGTCCGCGTCGAGGCCGGGCAGCTCCGCCGGAGTGAACGTCGCGCCGGCCAGGATGACCTTGACCGCGTCCGCAGCGCTCGCCGGCAGCGCGATCGTCTTGTCGAGCAGCACGAGTCGCACCTGCTCCGCCTCGCTTTCGACGCGGGCGTGCATGGCCGCCCGGAGTCGCAGCCGCGTCACACCGGTGAGCGCATCGGCGGCGGCGAGCTGCGCGAGCGGACCGATCGGTTCGGGGCGGGTGCGCTGCAGGAGGTTCGTGCCGACGCGTCGCGCGACGTCCGCGGCCGCGATCGAGGTCAGCCGGTCACGCAGTTCATCCAGCGTCGTGGCGAGTTCGGCGCTGAGCACCGCGGGGTCGGCGAGGTCGACGCCGACCGGGAGCGATTCGCGCAACTGCGGGTCGCCCTGTGCGAGCTCCATCAGGTGGCGGACGAGCTGGTAGCGGGTGATCGGATGCACCCCGACCGTCAGGTGGATTGATATCTCGCCCTGCGCCCGCGCGGAGTGGATCGTGCCGCGCGGCAGGTAGAGCGCGTCGCCCCGTTCGAGCACCGCGTCGATCAGCGCCGGCTCGGCGGCGCGCGCGTTCACCTGATCGCGGAACTTCTCCCAGGGCTGGTTGTCCAGGGGCGCGTCGACGACCGGGGGATGGATCGTCCAGCGCTTGTGCCCGGCGACCTGCAACACGAACACGTCGTGCACGTCGTAGTGCGGCGCGAAGCCCTGGTTCTCCGCTGGCGTGACGTACGCGTTGATCTGGACGGGATGCCCGAGCTCACCCGCGAGGTTGCTGCCGAACTCGACGAGGGGCGGCCAGGTGCGGTGCAGCGCCTGCAGCACGAGCGTGGCGCCGTCGGCGAGTGCGGCGAGCACCTTGTCGTCCGCGGCCTGGTCGGCGACGGACGCGCCCGCGCCACCGCCGCGGGTGAACTTCGCGGCCGGCAGCACGCTTCCGTCCTTGGCCATGCGCAGGAACGGGGTGCGCAGGCCACGCTGCGAGACCAGTTCGTCGACTGCGGCAGGCGTGAGCAGTGCGCCGAAGTCCGCGCTGAGGTCAGCTGCGCGGGTCAGCAGCGGCGCGCGTCCCCAATAGTCCTGCGCGAATCGCTCATTACCGCACGCGATGCAGTACTCAAGCGCGCGAGCGCTCATCGCCCCGTCGTCACGTCAGGCGTCTGCACCACCATCGGCGCCGGCGTCACCTGCATCGGCACCGCCATCCGCGCCACCGTCGTCGCCCGTAGCAGCGCCGCTATCGGCGCCGCCGTCGTTGACGTTGGCGCCGCCGTCGCCGCCTGCGTCAGCCGCGCCGTCCGCGCCGCCGTCGCCGGTCGCGCCGCTGTCCGCGGCGCCGTCGTTGATGTTGGCGCCGCCGTCGCCGCCCGTGTCGGCCGTGCCGTCTGCGCCGCCGTCACCGGTGGTGATGTCGCTGTCGTCCATTCGCAATCCTCTCTTCCGGTCCGAACCTATAGGAGGACACCGGACGATGCATGCTCTGCTGCGCGACGCCCGGTCCCCTCCTACCGGTCGGCCATATGCAGCGCGACGATGCCGCCGGTGAGGTTGCGATACCGCACGTTGACCCAGCCGTTCGCTGCGACGGTTGCGGCGAGCACGTCCTGCGCGGGCCAGGCGCGAATCGACTCCGCGAGATAGACGTACGCGTCCGGGTTGGATGCGACGCGGCGCGCCACCCAAGGCAGCGCGCGCACCAAGTAGTTGAGGTACAGCATCCGGAACGGCCGCCACGTCGGGCGGCTGAACTCGCAGATCACGAGCTGGCCGCCGGGCCGCACCACCCGCGCCATCTCGCGCAATGCCAGCGGGACGTCCTCGACGTTGCGCAGCCCGAAGCTGATCACGACCGCGTCGAACGCGGCGTCCTGGAACGGCAGCCGAGTTGCGTCGCCGGCCACGAACGGAACGGTCTTGCGTCGCTTGAGCGAGTGGCCGGCGCGCAGCATGCCGAGGGAGAAGTCGCACGCGACAGCGGTGACGCCGCCGCGCGCCAGCTCGACCGTCGAGACACCGGTGCCGGCCGCGAGGTCGAGCACCCGCTCACCCCGTACCAGCTGCAGGCACTGCCGGCTGTGCCGGCGCCAACGTCGATCCTGGGCGAAGGACAGCACGCTGTTGGTGATGTCGTAACGCGGCGCCACCTCGTCGAACATGCGCGCAACCGCGCGCGGCTGCTTGGCCAAGGTGGCGCGGTTCACGCGCGCCAGTCTTCCATTACGCAGGCGAGGCGGCCGCACTGGATGCGGGCGGGGCGTCCAGCTCGCTGCGCTGCTCGGCGAGCCGGATTCCGCCGCCGATGACGGCGATCAGACACAGCAGGTACGCCGCGATGTGACCCGGCGACAGCGGGATGCGTTCGCGGAGTAGCAACTCGCCCATGAGCACCGCGGTAAGCGGGTCTGCGGACAGGTTGGCCGGCAACGTCGCACCCAGCGCGCCGATCTGGAACGACATCTGGGTGAGGACGATGCCGCCGACGCCCAGGAAAGCGATCCCGATGAGCGGGATGAGGCCACGCGGCGTGGTCAGCAGCCCGTGCAGCCCGGCGTGCCGGGTGCGCTCCGACGCGGCGTCGACCAGCACCGCCAAGGTGCCGAAGTAGCTTCCGCCGGCCGCGCCGTAGACCGCCGCGCGGACGACCCGATGCCGGCCGGTGACGGCCACGCATGCGAGAGCCGCGGCGGCGAGCACCACGAGCACGGTGGTCGCGAGCGCGATCGGGCCGGGTACTCGTTCGGCTCCGGGCTGTCCGACGAGGGACAGGAAGATTGCCAGCCCACTCACGACGCCGAGGACACCGAGCAGTTCGCCGGGCCGCGGCGCGTGCCAGCCGAGCGCAGCGCTGACGAACAGCGATACCGGCAGCATCAGCACGACGAGCGGCTGCACGATCACCACCGGGCCGTTCGCGAGCGCGATCACCTGCAGGATGAAGCCGAAGAAGTCCCCACAGACGGCCAGCAGCCACACCGGGTTGCGGACGAGACGCCACAGCCCCTCCGCGCTGGATCGGCCCTGCCCGTCCGCGAACTGCTGCGCCATGTGGTGCTGCACGACGGCGGAAGTGCCATACACGATCGCGGAGCCGACCGCGAACGGGATAGCGACCGATGTGGACACATTTCGAGAGTAACCGGCGCGCTCCATTTCAATGCGCGACGCCTTCGCGAGGCGCCTCACCTGAGACGGAGGCCTTACGAGAAACGGGGCCCAAGGACCTATTGCTTTTGTGCCCACCGACCCGGCGGACCGGTGCCTTCCTTACCTGCTGCCGACCGCTCGCCGCGCGAAGGATTCATGGCAACGAGGAGGTGGGTCCGATGCCCAACACGATCGAGATCACGATGACGCCAGGTGGCTTCGAGGTGCTGACCGGCGGTCGGACGACCACCTTCGCAAGCCTGGACGCCGCGGTCGGGTACGCCCGCGAGCGCTTCGCCCGCGCCGAGCACATCCGCGACCTGAAGACGCGCATCGACTAGTCCGCGTCGCACCCTCCGGCCCGACTTTGACGTAGGCTGCTCCTTTCCGATCGGCACGGGGGCAGCGATGGCAGAGGAACAAACGCGTCCGGCACTCGACCACACGCACACGGCGCGGTGTTATTGGGACCTCATGCAATGCCGCTGGGTGTGCCAGCCGGCGGACGCGCCGCAGCCGGCGGCCGAGGTCTCAGCCGGCGTTGGCGACAGGAAGTAGCTGCAGCGCCGTCGAGCTGAAGTGCGAGTGGACGCGCTCGTCCACCGGATCGTCAGCCGGGTCGCGGTGCACCACCAAGTGGTTGTAGAGCGTGTCGCGCTGCGCAGGGATCCGTCCCGCGCCGCGGATCAGGTTGATCAGTTCGGTTCGGTTGGAGCGATGCCGAGCGCCCGCGGACGAGACGACGTTCTCCTCCAGCATCACCGAACCGAGGTCGTCCGCGCCGAAGTGCAGGGTCAGCTGGCCGATGTCCTTGCCCGTCGTCAGCCATGAACCCTGCAGGTGGTTGACGTTGTCGAAGAACAGCCGAGCCACCGCGATCATGCGCAGGTACTCCAGCGACGTGGCCTGAGTGCGACCGCGGAGGTGGTTGTTCTCCGGCTGATAGGTCCACGGGATGAACGAGCGGAAGCCGCCCGTCCGGTCCTGCACGTCGCGGATCATGCGCAGGTGCTCGATGCGCTCGGCGTTCGTCTCGCCGGTGCCCATCATGAACGTGGCCGTGGACTCGACCCCGAGCCCGTGTGCCGTCTCCATCACGGCGAGCCACGTCTCGCCGGACTCCTTGAGCGGCGCGATCGCGGTGCGCGGCCGCGCGACGAGAATCTCCGCGCCTGCGCCGGCGAACGAGTCGAGGCCCGCGGAGTGCAGCCGGCTGATCACCGTCGCGTAATCGAGGTCCGACGTCCGCGAGATGTGCACGACCTCCGACGCGCCCAGACTGTGCAGCGTCAACTCCGGATACTCACGCTTGATCGCCGCGAAGATCCGCTCGTACCACTCGATGCCGAGATCCGGTGAGTGCCCGCCCTGGAGCATGATCTGCGTGGCGCCGAGCTCGACCGCCTCCCCACACCGGCGCAGGATCTCCTCGTCGCTGTGCGTCCACCCCTCCGCGTGCTTCGGCGAACGGTAGAACGCGCAGAACTTGCACGCGGTGTAGCAGACGTTCGTGTAGTTGATGTTCCGGTCGATGATGTAGGTGGCGATGTCCTCCGGGTAGCGGCGCCGCCGGACTGCGTCGGCCGCCTCGCCCAGCGCGTGCAGCGGTGCGTCCGTGTAGAGCAGCAGCGCTTCGGCCGGACTGATCCGGCCGCCGTCGGCCGCCCGCTCGAGCAGACGTGAAATCGTCACTCCGTAAGCGTACGGGGACGGTTGCGCGGGGAAACGAGCAAGCCCGCCACCGCGAGCACGACGATCGCCGCGCCGAGCGCCTGCTGCGCGCTGAGCCGCTCATTGAGCAGTAGCGCGCCGAGGAACACGGCCACGACCGGGTTCACGAACGCATAGCTCGACACTGTCGTCGCCGACAGCCGGCCGAGCACGAATACGTAGCACGTCATCGCGATCAGCGTGCCGGCGCCGACGAGGTAGACGAGGGCCCACCACGACTCGCCGCTGACCGCGCCGACATCGAAGGACTCGCCGCGCGCCAGTGCGACGACCGCACAAACCACCCCGCCGCACAGCATCTCCATGCCGGCCATGAGCAGCGGACGGGACGGCACCGGCAGCCGACCCTGCAACACCGAGCCGGTCCCCCAACTCATCGACGCGAGCAACACGGCGAGCGCGGAGCCCATCGGGAAACCCGAGCCGCCGCCACCGCTGAGGACGGCCACGCCGACAATGCCGATCCCGAGTGCGATCCAGCGGATGAGGCCGGGTATGCGACGTTGCACGATGGCATCAGCGACCACCATCCACAGCGGAACAGTGGCGACCAGCAGCGCGGCGATGCCGGACGGCAACCGCAACTCGGCCCACGACACCACACCGTTCCCGCCGGCCGGCAACATCGCGCCGAGCAGCAGCATGGCGCCCCACTGGCGGATACCCGGACGGTCGGTGACGCGCTGGTCCCGGCCGCCCGAGAACCAGCCGATCGGCAGCAGGATCGCACCGGCGATGACGTAGCGGATCGCGGCCATCGTGAACGGCGGCATGGTGCGCACGCCGACGCGGATCGCCAGATAGGTCGACCCCCACACGAGCCACACGACCGCCAGCGCGCCCCAGGCCAGCAGCGTCGCGGAGCGGAGCGCAGGCACTCTCGTCAACGTAGTGGCCACTAACGCCACGCTACGAGCCGACGAGCCCGGCGGCTCGCGATTTTCGGCCGCCGGGCTCGGTTGGCTGCGTGTTCTACAGCACAGCCGGTCGGTCAGACGTGATGCGTGCCGACGAACCAGGCCTTCGCGACGTGCCGCGTCACCAGCGGGCCGGTTTCGCCGCCGGTCACGACCGTCCACGACGCTGCCGACTCGTTGACGCCGAGATGGGCGGCGCCGGGCTTGGCCCAGACCACGCCGTCGTGAACGCAGAAGTACGTCGCTGACCACTGCGGGTGCCCGTGCCGCACCGGCCCGGCACCGCCGTCGCGGATCGAGCAATGGTCGCCGTCGTGCAGGTTCATGGCGAGCGGCGCCCGCTGCCGGGCCGGCGCCGGATTGGTCTTCGCAAATGCGCCGTGCCGCGGAATGAGGACGATGTTCTTGCGGCGCGGATTGCGCATGCAGAGCACGTGGTGCGGGGCGGCCGCCTTCCAGCATGCGATGGCGTACTCGGCGGACGGGCTGCAGAACTCGATGTTGCGATTTACCGCGCCGGGCGACGGATCGGCAACACTACAGTCGACCGACCCACTCGGCTCGCCGGTGACTGTGAACCCGGCAGCGTGATGCCCGGCCGACGTGACTGGACGGACGACGACCCTCACCGTCGGCGATGGCGCGGCGCCGGCCGGCGCCTCGACGATCGCCACGCCGGCGATGAGGACTGTGGCCGCAGCTACGGCACTGATGATGCGCATCGAAGGCTCCTCCCCGTTGGGCTTCGCTGACAGGAGTATGGGTCGTCACCCGCTGATACGCCATGGGTGCTTCACTCGCCGTGGACTGCCCGCCACGCGCGCGACAGCGCGCGGCGGTGGGTCGGGTTGAGCCGGTCCAAGTAGAGCTCGCGGATCACGGCGTTGTGCGTCGCACGCGCCGCGCGCAGCGCTTTCGCGCCGCCCGGAGTCAGGCGCGCCAGGAAGCTGCGCGCGTCGACGTCGTCCTGGCGCCGGTTGAGCCAGCCCGCCCGTTCGAGCCGGCCCACGAGCCGGGTCAGGCCGCTGGGACTCAGCACCGCCGAGATGGACGAGGTGTACGCGCAGGTCGCCGCACCGACCACGTAGCTCAAGCGAAGCGGTCGGCCGGCCGGTGGATCAGCGGCGCCGGGTGGTGGACAGCGGCAGGGCCACGAGGACGAGGCACGCACTGGCGACGAACGCGCCCGAATAGCCGGCATTCGAGACCGCGACACCGATCCCGATGGCGCCTGCGCCCCAGCCGAGGTCGTAGGAAGCGTTCCACGCGGCACTGACGGCGCCGTACTGCGCACGGGGCGCCCGCTGCAGCATGGTGTTCAGGCTGGCGGCCTGCGCCGCGCCGAAGCCGACGCCGAACACCGCCATCCCGGCGACGACCGCGAACCCACTGCCGGTGCATGCGGCGCCCAGCATCCCGGCGGCGGACAGCGCGAGCGACGGCGCGAGCAACCGTGCCGCGCCGTGCCGGTCGCTGAATCGGCCGGCCAGCCAACGCGCGGCGCTCGCGGTCGCGGACTGGACGAACAGCGCTGGGACGGCAACGCGCGCAGCCACGGCGCTGGGCAGGAACGTGACGACCACGCCGCTGGCCACCGCGGCGGCGGCGAACAGGACAGCCGGACGTCGCAGCGCAGGCCGACGCAGCGTCGCGAGCAGCCCACCGCCGTGCTCGTCCTCGGCTGCCGCGGCCTCGGGCAGACCAACCGCGACACCGGCAGCGACCAGCGCGCAACCGGCGCCGAGCGAAAAGACGACCGGATAGCCGAGCCGCCCGACCAGCCACACGCCCAAGGGCAGCGTGAGGATCGACGGGAGGGTCGCCATGAGTCCCAGCAGGCCGAGGCCCTCGCCACGCCGCTGCTCCGGGATCGTGGTGGCGGCGACCGTGCCGATCGCGACGACGACGACCGCGAAGCCGAAGCCGCGTGCGACGGACACCACCAGCAACCCGCCCAGCCCGGTGACGGCGGGCAGCGCGAGCGCGGGCGCACCGAGCAGGACCAGTCCGGCGACGAGCAGCCTGCGGTAGCCGACGCGGGTCGCGAGCGCGGGGGTGCCCAACTCGCCGGCGACCGAAGCGGCCATCAGGACGCCGATCGACAGACCGGCCCCGGTCGGGCCGAGGTCGCGGTCGGTCGAGAACAGCGGGACGACCGCGACGAGCAGGTAGAAGCTGCTCATCGCCGCGAAGTCGACGGCGAACAACCGCAGCACCGCGGCGGTGAGCAGCTGCGGCCGGGTGGCGACGGTTGCCGTCGAGGCGGCGAGTGTCGCGGGCGGGAGGGCGGGAACTGTCATCGTGCTCATGCAGATCAGGCTCGTCCGGCAACTGGTCAGCGATAAGGTCCAGTCGCGTGACGATCGAGTGGACCGGTTCCAGCCCGGAGCTACTGCTCCCGCTGGACCGGAACTCCGGTGAGGCACTGCGCAGCCAGCTGGAACGCGGCCTGCGCGAGGCGATCCGCGGCGGCCGGCTCAAGCCGGGTGAGCGGCTGCCCTCGACACGCGAACTCGCCGGCGCACTTGGTATCGCCCGGGGCACGGTCGTCGAGTGCATCGACCAACTGCAAGCCGAGGGCTACCTCGTGACGCGAGCGGGGGCGCCGACTCGAGTCAGCCCGAGCGCACACCCCGCCGCCCCGGCTACGAAGCCGGCGACGCCTGCCCGGCCGCGGCTCGCCGTCGACTTCCTGCCCGGCGTGCCGGATCTCGCGTCGTTCCCGCGCTCCGAGTGGGCACGCACGGTCGCCGAGGTGTGCCGCGCGGCGCCCAACGCGTCCTTCGACTACGGCGAACGGCGTGGTTCGCAACCGCTGCGCGCCGTGCTCGCGAGCTACCTCGGCCGGGTGCGCGGCGCCGCGGCCGACCCCGAGCGCATCGTCATCAGCACCGGGTTCACCCAGGGCCTCAACCTCGCGCTGATGACGCTCGCGGCGCGCGGCGTCGACCGGGTCGCGTTCGAGGATCCGGGCTATGACGAGACGGGACGGATCGCCACGGCGCGGGCGGGCGTCTCGCTCGTGCCGGTGCCGGTCGACGAGGATGGGCTGCGCGTCGACGCGCTGGCTGCGACCGGAGCGCGGGCCGTCGTCGTGACGCCGGCGCACCAGTGGCCGACCGGGGTCGTGCTCTCCCCGCAGCGGCGCCTGGCGCTCGCGAACTGGGCCGTCGACACGGGCGGTTGGGTGATCGAGGACGACTACGACGCCGAGTTCCGATACGACCGCGATCCGGTCGGCATGGTGCAGGGCCTCGCGCCGGAGCGGGTCATCAACATCGGCACGGTGAGCAAATCGCTCGTCCCGAGCCTGCGGCTGGGCTGGCTGCTCTGCCCGGCCGAGCTGATCGACGGAGTTGCCACAACGAAGATCGAGACCGATCGCGGCTCGCCCGGTCTGGAGCAGGACGTGCTCGCCCGGCTGATCGAATCCGGTCGCTTCGACCGGCAGCTGCGCCGCATGCGCAAGCTGTACGCGGGCAAACGCGCCGCGCTGCTCGACGCGTTGGCCGAGCACGCGCCGGCGATCGGCGTGTCCGGATTGGCGGCGGGCTTTCATGCCGTCGCGCACCTGCCTGCAGGGGTCGACGAGCAGGCGACGATCGAGGCGGCACGCGCGCGCGGCGTCGGCCTCTACGGGATGAGCCCGAGCCGATCGACGAAGGCCGTCGACCCGCCGCAGCTCATCCTCGGCTTCGGCAATCTGACCGTGCGGGCCATCCGCGACGGCATCACCGGCATCGCGGACCTGCTGCGGCCGCAATAGGCTCGGGTCATGAGCCTGCCGCCCCCTGCCCCGGATCGCGCGGCCGTCATCACCGGCGCGTCGTCAGGTATCGGCACCGAGATCGCCCGCGAGCTGCACCGCCGCGGCCATCAGGTCGCACTCGTCGCCCGCTCCGCCGACACGCTCGACGCGCTCGCCAAAGAATTCGGGCCCGGCGCGCACGCCCTGCCCGCGGATCTCGCGGATCGCAGCGAACGCGCGAGCCTGCTCGATCGCGTCGCCGATCTCGGCTTCACGCCGGACGTCCTCATCAACAACGCCGGTCTCTCGACGGTCGGGCCGGTCTGGGAATCGGCCCCCGACGCCGAGCTCAACATGATCGAGGTGGACGTCGCCGCCGTCGCCGACCTGTGCACCCGATTCCTGCCTGGCATGATCGAGCGCGGCACCGGCGCGGTGCTGAACGTTGCCTCTACCGCGGCGTTCCAGCCGGTGCCCGGCCAGGCCGGCTACAGCGCGTGCAAGGCGTTCGTCCTGTCGTACACGCAGAGCCTGTCCGCGGAGCTGCGCGGCACCGGCGTCAGCGCGACCGTGCTGTGCCCGGGGCCGGTCGACACCGGGTTCGACGAACGCGCCGGCTTCACACAAGGCGATGCAGTGAACGCCTTGCCGTCGTTCATGTGGGTCAGTCCCACCGACGTGGCGAAGGCGGCCGTCGACGGCATGGCACGCGGTCGGCTGGCCGTCATCCCCGGCGTCGCGAACCGGGTCGCAGCGCAGCTCGCGCAATTCACCCCGCGGTCGGTGCTGCTGCCGTTCCTCGCCCGGACGCACCCGGGGCTGGCGTCCACACGTACGAAGCCATCTGGGTGAGAACGGTGAAGCCGAGCCGGCGCAGGATCGGCGCGCTGTCCGCCGACGCTTCCACGACGACGTGCCGCGCCCCGTGCTCGGCGGCGAAGCGCGCACGAGCGGCGACCAGCGCGCGGTAGCAGCCGCGCCCGCGCCACTCCGCCAGCGTCGTCCCGCCGGTCAGCATCGCGCTGTCCGTGCTCGGGTACACGCTCACCCAGGCCGCGGCGACGGGCCCGCCGTTCGCGACAGCGGCGTGCACCGCGAAATCGTCGGGGGCTGCCGCGCGGCGCGCGGCGAGTTCGCCCGGCAGCCAGGACCAGTCGCCGCCCCACACGCGCTGCACCATCGCCGCGATCGCGTCGAGGTGTGCGTCCTGCCGGACGTCGGCGTCGGCGAGCGCCTTCGGGAGTTCGGCCAGCTTCGCAGCCTCGCCCACGAGCACGCTGCCCACCTTCTCGGCGACGAAGCCCGCGGTCACCAGCGCGCGCGGCAGCCGCGGACCGTCGTATGTGCAGGTCCGCCACTCGACCTGCTCACCGCGCTTGGCGAAGTAGGCACGCTGGGCGGCGACCAGCGCGTCCAACGTGGCGTCGCCGAGCTCGGCGAGCCCGCCGGACTGCACGAAGCCGCGGAATCGCCCGACGACGCGCACGACCGGCCCGTCCCGCTCGACCTGCACGCCCGGCGGGAGCGGGTGGGGCGGGTGCAGCCGCAGCGCGGCGTCGTACTCCTCGAGACGCACGATCAGACGGACGCGAACACCGGCTCGACGGGCAGCCCGGCGCGACGGGCGAACTCGCGCAGCCCGGCCAGCTGCCGTGGGCCGAGCGAGAAGTCGAGGGTGCGGAAGTAGGTGGCCAGGGTGGCCGCGTCGAACACCTCCCAGCGCGCGGCGGCCGCGGCCACCTCGTCGACGTGCTCGCGGGCGTCGTCGCGGCTGCGCAGGAACGCGGCGTGCACGTCCTTGACCAGGCCCGGGTGCGCCTCGGCGTACGCACGGCGCGCCGCCCACACCGCGAACACCATCGGTAGCCCGGACCAATTCCGCCACGCCTGGCCGAGGTCGTGTATCTGCAGGCCGCGCTCCGGCGCATCGTGCGTGGCGCGCAACGCGGCGTCACCGATCAGCACGGCCGCGTCCGCCTCGAGCAGCATCGTCGAGAGATCCGGCGGGCAGGTGAAGTAGTTCGGGCGCACGTCGTGCACCTGCTCGAGCCACATCTGGGCGAGCAGCACTGAGGTCCGCGATGTCGAGCCGAGCGCCACCCTGCGTCCGTCCAGCGCGCCCGGCGGCAACTGGGACACGAGGTTGACCGAGAGCACCGGCCCGTCCGAGCCGATCGCGAGATCGGGCAGCAGTACGAGGTCCTCCGCATTGCGCAGATACTCGACGAGTGAGATCGGCCCGATATCCAGATCGCCGGCGACCAGCAGATCGTTGAGCCGATCGGGTGTGTCCTTCGTCAGCTCGACGTCGAGCAGCGTGCCGGCGCGCACCAGCCCCCAGTAGATGGGCAGGCAGTTGAGGAACTGGATGTGCCCGACCCTGGGACGTGCGTTCACCCGATCGACATTACGCGTGGCTCACTTGGCGAGGCGTGGTGGCGCGGTTGCCGTTACCATCGCGGGGATCCCGGGCGAAACTCCCAATTCGGACGCTTTAACGGAGGTACCGTGGCGCTCGAGCCGAACGCCGACGACACCTGGCTGCTCACCGGGAACGCCGTGGAGGCCGACGAGGCGCCCGAAGTAGGTCCGGCACATCGCAGCCACCGCGCCCCGGCCGACCACAGTTCGCTGATCGCGCTCGGCAAAGGCGTGACGGCCGTGATCGGCGGTTGCGCCGCGGTTGCGCTCGTCGTCCTGTCGCTCGATCTGGGCCGCTCGTCCCCAAAGTCCCATCCGCCGAGCGGAAATGATCAAGGGCTGGTCGCTCCGCTGTCATCGTCGGCGCCGGCGTCGAGCGCGGCGCCGTCCTCCGAACCCACTTCGGCGAAGCCGAAGAAGTCGGCGAGCACGTCACCGTCGAAGTCCGCGAGCCCGACACAGTCCGCCTCCACGAGTGCGGCACACGACGTCGCGCGCTCGTCACCGGCTCAGGCCGTACCGCCACTGCCGTCGCGCACCAGCACGTCCCACAGCCGGTCGCCGTCGCCGTCACCGTCCCCGACGCCTGCGACGTCACACCTGACGTTCACGATTCCGGGGCACGCGTTCCACGGCTCGATCACCATCGCGATGCCCAACGGCTGGACGATCACCGGCTCGAGCGGTGGCTCGAGGGACGGCAACACATGGCACGTGTTTCTCGGTCAGCTCACGGTGAGCGTCGCCGGGCCGCGCGGCTCGCACAAGACGATGACCGCGACCGTCAACCCCGCGCTCGGCGAGACGACCGTGCAGACCTACCAGCTCAACTGACCACCGACTGACCACCACATGGACGATCTCGCACTCGCGGGCTCGCTCGCACGCGAGGCGGGGCTGCTCGCAGCGCGGATGCTGGGCGAGGGGCTGACGGCCGCGCGCAAGACGTCGATCTCGGACGTGGTGAGCGCCGCGGACCACGCCGCCGAGCAGCTCGTCGTCGAGCGCCTGCAAGCGGCGCGCCCCGAAGACGGGATCGTCGGCGAGGAGGGCGCGTCCAAAGACGGCTCGACAGGTCGCATTTGGTACATCGACCCGGTGGACGGCACGTACAACTTCCTGTCCGGACTGCCGCTGTGGTGCACGGCGATCGCGCTCGACGACGCGCTCGGCGCGGTCTACCAGCCGGCCGCGGACGAGCTCTGGACGGGCGGCCCGGAGCATCCGACGACCCGCAACGGCGTGCCGCTGCCGCAGCTCGTCGATCGCCCGCTTGCCGACGTCTCGGTCACGACCTACGTGCACCCGACGGCGCTGCCGGACGCAGCGCGCCGGGAGCCGTTGCTGCGCGTGCTGGAGCACGCCGCGACGATCCGAATGCTCGGCTGTGGGTCGGTCGAAATGGCGGCAGTGGCAGCCGGTCGGCTCGGCGCGTCGGTGCAGATCAACTCGCTGCCGTGGGACTGGCTGCCTGGGGCGGCGCTGGTGCGCGGCGTGGGCGGCGCGGCCGAAGTGGTGGCGGCGCACGGGCACCGGTGGTGCGTGACGGGTGCTGGTCAGACGGTGGCGGAGATCACGGCGCTCATCCACGGCTGACGAAAAAACCGAGGGCATGCCGAGCCGACGTGGTCGCCGGCCAGACCCCACACCACAACGCGAGGGTCACCTGGATCCCCGCGGCGTGATGCAGGTCCGCGGAAGGGGGGCAGTCCTGGCGAGAGTCCGGACAGCGACGCTGCCCCGTCGAGCGAGCAGGCGCGGCGGGTCAGCACTTCCACGGCGGCATCGGCATGCCTGTTACTTAGTGCGGCGTAGCAGCCAGAACTGTTACACCCCGTCGCTGTCGCTGTCGGTGTCGCGGTAGGTGTCGCTGTCCGAATCGAGCCGTGCGTCGAGGTCGGCGCGCTCGGCACGATGCGATGCAAGCCGCGCTTCGAGCTGTCGAGTGAAGCGAGCGCGCGGCCGGGCAAGCAGGACGAACGACAGCGGAACGGACAGCACCAAGGCGAGCGCCGGCGCGAAGAAACCGCCGAGGCCGAGCAGGTACAGCACTGCCCAGAGCGCGAAGAACAGCCCGAAGCGCAGCACCGTGTAGAGCCACATCGAGCCCATCCAGCCCGCGAACGAAGGCTGCGACGGGTGCTGCTCACTCACCCTGCCGAATCTACCGGCCCGTCAGGCCCGTCCTACGCCCAGATCGCCTGCGGCTCGGCCCGCCGCTCGGCGAGGGGCACCGGGCCGTCGTATTCGCGCACGATCTCGTAGCGGGTGTTGCGCTCGACGGGGCGGAACCCGGCGTCCCGGATCAGCGTCAGCAGGTCGTCGCGGGTCAGCTTGTCGGGCGTGCCGAACCCGTCCGCATCGTGCGTGATCTTGTACTCGACGACCGAGCCGTCCATGTCGTCCGCGCCGTAGTTGAGCGCGAGTTGGCTCGTCGACAGGCCGTGCATCACCCAGAACACCTTGACGTGCGGGAAGTTGTCGAGCAGCAGCCGCGATACGGCGAAGGTGCGCAGGACGTCGGCCGGCTGGGCCATCGGCAGATGCGAGAGCCGGTTGTTGTCGTTGTGGAAACGCAGCGGGATGAACACCTGGAATCCGCCGGTCTCGTCCTGCAACTCGCGCAGCCGCAGCACGTGATCGACGCGGTGCCGGGGCTCCTCGATGTGCCCGTAGAGCATCGTCGCCGGCGTGCGCAGCCCCTTGCCGTGCGCGATGCGGTGGATGCGCGACCAGTCGTCCCAGTGCGTGTCGTGGTCGACGATCTGCTTGCGGACGTCCCAGTCGAAGATCTCCGCGCCGCCGCCGGTCAGCGACTCGAGGCCGGCGTCCATGAGCTCGTCGAGGATGGCATCCGCGGTCAGCCCCGAGATCGACTCGAAGTAGTGGATTTCGGTCGCGGTGAAGCACTTGAGCGCGACGTCGGGCAGCGCTTGTTTGAGTTCGCGCAGCACCCGCGGGTAGTACTTCCAGGGCAGCGTCGGATGCAGACCGTTGACGATGTGCAGTTCGGTGAGGCCGTCGTCCTTCATGGCCAGCGCCTTCTCGACGGCCTCTTCGACGCGCATCGTGTACGCGTCCTTCTGGCCCGGCTTGCGCTGGAAGCTGCAGTACGCGCAGGTCGCGACGCACACGTTCGTCAGGTTGAGGTGCCGGTTGACGTTGAAGTGGACCGCGTCGCCGTTCTTCTGCGTGCGTACCCCGTGCGCGAGCCCCCCCAGCCAGGCAAGATCGTCGGACTCGTAGAGGTCCTCGCCGTCCTGCCGAGTCAGCCGCTCGCCTGCCTCGACCTTCTCGGCCAGCTCCGTCTTGCGCGCCTCCGTCAACATGCGAATCAGCGTACGTGTCGGGTTTCGTTGGCTCGCCCATCCCAGCCTGCCGCTCCTCCTGATGATCAACAGGGCCGATTGCACGCTGGCGCACGCAATCGGACGTGTTGATCAAGATTGGGTTATCCACAGATGCCGCTGGAAGGAAGCGGGATCGTTTCCTCCTGACGAGGCTTGCCGGGTGACCGGCCACCTGCCACGGGCCCTCCGCGCTCGCGACCTCGACATACCGCGCGTTCTCTCGGTAGCCTGCGCGCGCGAGTGGGGCATGACGCGTTCGGCCATCGCGCACGCCATTGCCAGGCACGGGTGGCAGCGGCCGGTCCACGGTGCTCACCGACCCCGGCCCACCGACCCGTACTGATTGGATCAACATCGGCCTCGAAGTCGCCGGCCCGACCGCGGCGCTCAGCGGCTGGGATGCGGTGCGCATCGTGGGCCTTGGCAGCCCCACTCCCCCGAGCCGCGAGGTGCTGGTGCTCTGTCGAGACGGCGAGCATCGGCTGCTCGGCGACGTGCGGATCCGACCCACCCCGCGACCGTTCAGCTCCTGGACACTGCCGGCCGAACACCCCGACTTGGCGTTTGTGCCGATCGTGCACACAGCGCGGGCGGTGGCCGATACGGCGCTGCAGTACCGGCGCCTCGCGCCGGTTCGCGCGCTTGTGACGAGCGCCGTTCAGAACGGGCGGTGCGAAGTCGAGGATCTGATCGCCGAGCTGGAGGCCGGCCCGCGCAAACACAGCGCACTCCTGCGCCGCGCGGTTGCCGATCTTCGCGACGGTGCGCGATCCATCGCCGAGGCCGAGGCGATCGAGATCCTGCGCCGCGCAGCCGTCCCTGCATTCGACGCGAACGTCTCAATCGTCACGACGGGCTGGGTCGAGTTCGCGGTCGTGGACGTGCTGTGGCGCGAACTCCGCGCAGTGCTGGAGATCGACAGTCGCGCCTTCCACTTCTCCGAGGAGGACTGGACTGCGACCAGGGAGCGGCACAACCGGCTGACGCCGTACGGGCTCGCAGTCACCCACTACTCACCCGCCGAGGTCCGCGCCGGCAAGCAGGCGTGGGCCAGGCGGGTCGAGGTATGGCTGCGCGCCCGGGCACGAGAACTCGGCGTGCCATACGTAGTGGCGCCGCGGCGCCGGCCGCTCGGCGCGGCACCCGAACCGTTCGTCGTCCCCAATCGGCCGACTTGATCAAGACGGCCGAATGCACGTTCGCGCGTGCATTCGGCCCTGTTGATCACTGTGAGGGTGGCCTGCCGCCCCGAGTTGTCCGCCCCTGGGTGCGTCCACACGTATCGAGGGGCGGACAACTAGGCGGAAATCGAGTTGACGACGCTAAGTTAGTGGCGATAACTTAGCGCGGTTCGTCCATCTCGCCTCCACCGCCAGGGAGACCGACATGCTCGTCCGGCTCGCGCAGTTCGCCATCCACGCCCCGAAGCGGGTGCTGGTCATTGCCGGACTACTGCTCGTCGGCGGCGGCATCTTCGGCGCCCCGGTGGCCGGGCACCTGCTGACCGGCGGCTTCACCGACCCGGCCGCTGATTCGACGCACGCGACGAACCTCATCGACGACAGTTTCCACGGCGGGCAGGCCAACCTCGTCTTCCTGGTGACGGCGCCGGGCGGCGCGGACGGTGCCGCGGCGCGCGCGACCGGCACGCACATCCAGCAGGCCCTCGCCGAGCGCACCGACTGGACGACGTTCGCGCAGTCGTACTGGACGAGCCCGCCCAGCGAGGCGGCGGGACTGCGCAGCAAGGACGGCACGTACGGCCTCGTGGTCTCGCACATTCGGGGCAACGACAACGAGATCCAGACCCGCGCCGGCGATCTCGCGGACCAACTCGGGCACGGTAGCGACGGCGCACAGGTCCAGGTCGGCGGCGCCGCGCTGGCCTACCACCAGGTGAACGACCAGACGAAGAAGGATCTCGCGTTCGCCGAGATGATCGCGATCCCGTTGACGGCGATCGCGCTGATCCTCGTGTTCGGCAGTGTGATCGCGGCGCTCATTCCGCTGGCGGTCGGCATCTTCGCGATCGTCGAGACGCTTGCCATCCTGCGCACGCTGGCGACGTTCACCGACGTCTCGATCTATGCGATGAACATGACTACGGCGCTCGGGCTCGCGCTGGCGATCGACTACAGCCTGTTCATGGTCAGCCGCTACCGCGAAGAGCTCAACGCCGGCCGACCGGTCGAGGACGCGATCGTCGCGACCGTCCGCACCGCCGGGCGCACGGTGCTGTTCTCGGCACTCACTGTCGGCCTTTCGCTGTCGGCAATGATCGTCTTCCCGATGTACTTCCTCCGCTCGTTCGCCTATGCAGGGCTCGCGGTCGTGGCGCTCGCCGCCGCTGCCTCGATCATCGTGTTGCCTGCGTGCCTCACGCTCATCGGCACCCGCGTCAACGCGCTCGACCTGCGAGCCCTGCTACGCCGCACGCTGGGCCGACCGGAGCCGGCGCCGAAGCCCGTCGAACAGGGCTTCTGGTACCGGCTGGCGCGCACCGTCATGCGCCGTCCGGTCGTGCTCGGCGTCGCGGTCACCGCGATCTTCGTCGTCCTCGGCGCACCGTTCCTGCGTGCCAACTTCGGCTACCCGGACGACCGGATCATCAACTCCGGTTCCAGCGCGCGCACCGTCGGCGACGTGCTGCGCTCCGACTTCACGGACGACGCAGCGGCCGGCCTGGTGGGCGTCACCGATTCGCCGGCCGCGACGTCGACCGCGCTCGCCACGTACACGGCCGAGATCAGCCGCATCTCCGGTGTCGAGAGTGTCACGTCGCCGGCCGGCACGTTCGTCGACGGCCAACAGCGGGGCCGTCCGCAGCCGACGCTGCGCTCGACGTCCGGCGACGGTGCGTTGTTCAACGTCGCCACTCGCGTCGATCCGTTCTCGTCGGCCGGGACGACGCTGGTGCACGATCTGCGCGACGCACCGGCGCCGTGGAAGGTCTATTACAGCGGCGCGGCGGCGTTCAACGTGGATGCGATGGCCGGGCTGGGCAACAAGCTGCCGCTCGCCATCGGGCTGATCGCACTCGCGACGTTCATCGTGCTGTTCCTGTTCACCGGCAGCGTCGTCGTTCCGCTCAAGGCGCTGGTGCTGAACACGCTGTCGCTCGCCGCGACGTTCGGCGCGATGGTGTGGGTGTTCCAGGAGGGCCATCTGTCCGGCCTGCTCGGCTTCACGTCGACCGGCTACCTGGTCGCCAACATGGTGATCCTGATGTTCTGCCTGGCGTTCGGCATGTCGATGGACTACGAGGTGTTCCTGCTCTCGCGGATCCGCGAGGAGTGGGTGAATTCCGACCGAACGGACGCCGCCAACCGCCGCGCGGTGCAGTACGGGCTGGCGCGCACCGGACGCATCGTCACCGCAGCCGCGGGCCTGATGGCGATCGTGTTCGCCGCGATGATCGGCTCGAAGGTCGCGTTCATGCAGTTGTTCGGACTGGGCCTGACGATCGCGGTGCTCGCCGATGCGACGCTCGTTCGTGGCATCCTTGTGCCAGCGTTCATGCGGCTGATGGGCCGGCGCAACTGGTGGGCACCGGCGCCGCTGGTCAAGCTGCACGATCGCTTCGGGCTGAGCGAGGCCGAACCCGCGCCAGCGATCGTTGCGCCGGCGAAGGAGCTGACCCCGACCGGATGACCGAGACGACGGCACGGCGCCGACGGGCCACTCGCGGCTCGGGCGAGCAACTGCGCGACGAGATCGTCGCCGCGACGAAGGAGTTGCTCGCCAAGTCGGCGAACTCCGACGCGGTGTCGATCCGCGCAGTGGCTGACGCGGTCGGCGTCACCCCACCGTCTATCTACCTGCACTTCGCCGACAAGGACACGCTCATCGAAGCGGTGGTCAGCGACGTGTTCGACGAGCTCGACGCGGCGATGGTCGCGGCCGGCGCCGCGGTCGAACTGCCGCTCGCGAAGCTGCGCGCATTCGGCCTCGCGTACGTCAAGTTCGCGGTCGAGCATCCCGAGCACTACCGGGTCGCGACGATGGAGCGCTGCCCGACCGAGGGACGTCCCGGGCACTTGGACGAGGTGCTCGCCGACGCCGCGTTCGCGCACTTCATGGAGACCGTGCAGGCGTGCATGGACGCGGGCGTGTTCGCGCAGGGCGACCCGCTGTCGATCACGCTGCAGCTGTGGTCGGCCGCACACGGCATCGCGGCACTCATGATCGCCAAGCCATTCCTGCCGTGGGGCGACGTCGAGGCGGCGGCCGATCGGGTGTTGTGCGCCGCCGCGCTCGGCAAGGCCGTCGCCGATCGGCTGGGTGACGACCTCGATCCGGCGGCGCTCACGAACTGGCTGGCCGCGCTGCCGGACGCGCCGCGGTGACGCTTGGCGTGCGCCTGCCCTTCGTCCCGTCGACCCTGCACACGACCGATCGGCCCAGCTCGACCGCGCAGTGGACGACGCTGGGCCGGGCGCTCGAACTGAACCGGCGCGAACGCATCGTCACCGACACCTACGCGCCGGCATTCCTGAGCGGCAGCGGCCGCGTCCTGCTGAAGGCGCTGTCCGCGGCGGGCCCGGTCGTGCGCCGCGCCGAGCAGGCCGAACTCGTCGGGTTGGCGGCGTCCGGGCTGTGCCGGCACCGCTTCATCGATGAGCAGCTGGTCGGTGCGTTGGACGACGGCGTCGAGCAGGTGGTGATCCTCGGCGCCGGCTACGACAGCCGCGCATATCGCTTCGCCGGCGAGCTCGGCGGGCGGCCGGTGTACGAGGTCGACCTGCCGCCGCTCTCGCGGCGCAAGGCGGCAGTCGTGGCGTCCCGTTCCGACCTGTTCGGGCACACCGCGATCCGACGCGTCGAGATCGACTTCCGGACGCAGTCGCTGCACGAGCGGCTTGTGGCGGCAGGCTTCGAGGCCGGCGCGCCGACGTCCGTCGTGTGGGAGGGCGTGTGCCCGTACCTCGATCGAGCAGCGGTGGACGACACGCTCGCCGCGCTCGCCACGCTGTGCGGGCCGGATTCGCGGTTGGCACTGGATCTGTGGCAGACGGTCGACGGTGCCGGTGGTTATCAACTGCGCGTGGCCGCGGTGCGGGCGATGCGGCTGATCGGCGAGCCGATCACGTTCACGATCGCCGCCACGCAGGCAGCTGCGTTGCTGGCCGTACACGGCTTCGAAATCGACGACCTCGCCGAGGCGGCGGCGCTGACCGCGCGCTACGCGACCGGCGGGCGGGTGTGCGACCCGGGCATGTACCTGGTTTCAGCCCGGCTGCGCTGATTGCACGCGTCCTTCGAACTTCGTGGAGAGGACGACCGTGGTGCGGGTGCGCGCCACGCCGCTGATCGCGTTGAGTGCGCGGATCGTCGATTCCAGCGCCGCCACGCCGGACACCCTGACTTTCACGACGAACGTCTCCTCACCACCGGCGACGAACCAGCAGTCCTCCACGACCGGGATCGCGGTGAGCGACGTGGTGACCTCGTCGAAATCGGCGCTGTCGCTGATGAAGACCCCGATCAACGCGTTCATCGCGTAGCCGAGCGACTCGGGCGCCACCGCCGCGTGATATCCGGTGATGACGCCGGCCGCCTCCAGCTTCGCGACGCGCTCGTGCGCGGCGGGAGCGCTCAGCCCGACGACGCGGCCCAGCTCGGAGTAGGTCGCGCGGGCATTGGCGCGCAGCGCGTCGAGCAGCAGCCGGTCGACGGTATCCACGGTCAGCGCCCCTCCCATCGTTTGATGAGGTCGTGCTCGACACCGAGGATGTCGAGCACCTTCGCCGCGACGAAGTCGACCAGTTGCGCGACCGTCTGCGGCGCGCTGTAGAAGCCGGGACTGGCCGGCAGCACGACCGCGCCGGCGTCGTGCAGCGCCAGCATGTGTTGGAGTGTGGCGCGGGTGTACGGCGTCTCTCTCGGAACGATGACCAGCGGCCGGCGCTCCTTGAGCGTGACGTCGGCGGCGCGCTGCAGCAGGTCCTTCGACAGCCCGATCGCGATCCCGGCCACCGCAGCCGTGGAGGCCGGCACGACGACCATGCCGCGCGTCGGGTACGACCCGCTGGCCGGACCTGCAGCGAGATCACCGGCCGGCCAGTAGCGGACGTCGGCGATCTCGCGCTCCAGCCACGCACCCAGGTCCGCACGCCAGTGGCTGTCGCGGAAGGCCAGCCCGGTTTCGTCCAGGATCGTCAGGCGCGCAGCCCGCGAGACGACCAGGTCGACGGGCTGCCGCGCGTCGAGCAGCCCGCCGAGCACTGCGCGCGCGTACGGCGTGCCCGACGCTCCGGAGACCCCGACCACCCAGGGGACGCGGTCGCTCATGCGCCGAGGCCGTGCACGATCAGATCGGCCAGCGCGAAGCCGAACAGCCCGATGCCGATCACGCCGTTGGCGGTGAAGAACGCGCGGTTGACGCGGGACAGGTCGTCGGTGCGCACGATCGCGTGTTCATACCCGAGGACGGCCGCGGTGAGCGCGACGCCCGTCCACCACAGCCAGCCGAGCCCGGCGGCCGCACCGAACCACACGAACGCGGCAACCGTCACGACGTGCACGAGCGACGAGGTGCGCAACGCGGCCGGGATGCCGAACCGCGCCGGGAACGAGCGGGAGCCGATCTCGCGGTCGATCGCCGCGTCCTGGCAGGAGTAGATCAGGTCGAAGCCGCCGATCCAGGTGCCGACCCCGAGGCCGAGCGCCGCCGCCGGCCACGACGCATGGTTGGTGACCGCAAGCCAGGCGCCGACCGGCGCCACGAACTGGGCGAGTGCGAGCAGCACCTGCGGGAAGTCGGTGAACCGCTTGCCGTAGGAGTAGAGGACGAGCAGGAAGATCGCGACCGGGGCGAGCGCAAGGCACAGCGGCGACAGTGCCCACGCGCTGCCGAGGAAGATCACCAGCGCGATAACGGTGCCCAGCCCGGCGGCGCGCACGGTCAACTCGCCGGTGACGAGCTCGCGGCGGGCGGTGCGCGGGTTCAACGCGTCGAAGTGCCGGTCGAGGATGCGGTTGGCGCTCATCGCGACCGTGCGCGCCGACACCATCGCGACCGTGATCAACGCGAAGTCGACCCAATGGACGGATCGCGAGTCACGCCACATCGCGGTGAGCGCAGCGATGTACGCGAACGGCAGCGCGAAGATCGAGTGCTCGATCATGACGAGCCGCAGGAACTTCTTGATCTTGTGTTGATTCCGGGGCTCTGGCACCGGATCGCGCACAAGATCTGGCGTGGTCACGGGCTCAAGTCTGCCAGCGCGTCACGCGAGTTCGCCGAGCCGGCGGTCGAGCTCGGCCACCGCCTCGTCCCGCGACACGTCAAGAGCGGCGATCGCTCGCGCATAGGCGCGTGCGGCGGCCGCGAGCCGGTCGCTCGTCTCGCTCCGGGACGGCTTCGGCCGTGCGGCGATTTTGGTGCCGTGCCGGACCCGACTGGTGACGACGCCGGAGGCCTCGAGCTCGCGGTACGCGCGGGCGACGGTGCCGGGGGCAAGGCCCAGGTCGCCGGCGAGTTGCCGGATAGTCGGCAGCCGGCTGCCGGTGGGCAGCGTGCCCGTCTCGGCCAGGTGGGCGATCTGTGCCCGGATCTGCTCGAAGGGCGGAACCGGGCTGGCGGTGTCGACCTCGAGGATCACCGAGCGCCGCCGACCGCCGCCGCGTCGACGGGCGCGGGCTGTTTCGGGTGACGCGCGATCGCGAAGGCCGTCATCGCCCCGAGCAGCGGCAGGACGAGTCCACCGATCGCGATCACCGGACGCGCCGCGCCGTTCGCGAAGACCACCACATCGGTGGACTCGAGCGATGCGGACAACCACGCCGTGAGATAGCCGGCGATCGCGATCGTCGAGCCGGTGAGAACGCACAGCGACCGGCCGCGAACCGCCTCGTCTGCGGCGACGAGATCCGGCGGCCCGGACGGCTGCGGCCGCCGCAGCACCCGCCGCCCTGCTGCGAGCACCGCCGCGGCGATCAGGACGCACACTGCGAGCTGAGCGACCAGCCGTCCGCGCCTGGAACCGTCCACCGCGTTGATGGCGGCGAGGACGGTGACGACGAGCAGCAGGGTCACGGCGAGCCCGGCGACCACCCGGCCGGAGGTCGGCACGTACCGCGTCAGCTGCCGTGGAACGAGCGTCGCACGCCGCTTGGCGGTGTCCGTCCGGCTGGTGCCGATACGCCAGTCCGCGACGGTCGCGCCGATGAACCAGCCGACGAACGCGGCGACGACGTCGAAGCGCAGCCAGTTACTGGTGAGCTGCCAGTATTCGGCCACCGCGACGACTGCGGCAACTAGGCCGACCCCTCGCCAGCGCCGCGTCGTCGCGAGATAACCGATGACGAACGGGGCATTGCCCGGCGTGATCACGAGCCGCTGCCGGCGCGCGAACCGCTCGATGCGGACCCGGCTGACCTCGGCGAAGGCACGCGTTAGCAGGACCAGCGCCACAGCGAGCAGCGGCACGATGGTGAGGAGTGCCTCGCCGACGGTCATAGTCATAACCTAGCGCATTGTATCAATGTCTTGCTACATTGTAACTATGGGCGGCACGTGTTGGGTGAGTGACGAGACGTGGGCAGCCATCGACCCGGCCCGTGCCCGGCTGGCGCCGGCGCAGCGACGTGTGGTCGTGGGTCTGGTGGTGCTGGCGATGCTCGCGGCACTCGTCCCGGTGCTCGCGACCTTGTCCGGCGTGACCGCACCGAACATGGCGCTGTGGCCGCACTCGCTCGCGATCGACCGGGCGACGCACTCGTTCACCGTCCGGTGGCAGGTCGACAACGACGACTGGTTCGGCGAGACGGTGACCGGCATCGACCTACGCGACCGAGGCACGTCGGTCGTGGCCGTGACACCGTCCGACCTGTCGATCCCGAGCGGTCAGCACCGATTCCTCACTGCGCGCTTCCATGTCGACGACTGCGCGGCTCCCAGCTCGTTCAGCATGTTGGTGGTCGTGCACCTGTCCCGCCCGTGGGGCACGCAATCGGTCGAGTTGGTCACCGGGCAGATGGACCTGGTGAGCGTGCGTCGGCACGTGGACCTGTTCATGGACGGCGCCGCAGCGCTCGCCTGCGGACGGCACGGCTAGCTGATGCCGTATTCCTTCCAGCGTCGCTCGACGTTGTCCAGGGTCGTCTGGTCCAGGACGCACTCCTGCGGCCAGCCCCGCTTGTAACCCTCGGTCGGCAGCTTGCGCGTTGCGTCCATGCCGAGCTTGCCGCCGAAGAACTGCTCGTAACTCGCGTGGTCGAGGTGGTCGACCGGCCCGACGGTGTGCAGCGCGTCGTGCGCGTAGTCGACGTTGCCGAACGCGCGCCACGCGACCTCGGCGTAGTCGTGCACGTCGCAGTCGGCGTCCACGACCACGATCAGCTTCGAGAGCGAGAGCAGCCCGGCTCCCCAGATCGCATTCATCACCTTCTGCGCATGCTTGGGGAACCGCTTCTCGATCGAGACGATCACGCAGTTGTGGAACACCCCGGCTTCGGGCAGGTCGTAATCGACGATCTCCGGCACCGTCATCTGGATCAGCGGCAGGAAGATCCGCTCCGTCGCCTTGCCGATCGGCCCGTCCTCCTGAGGGGGACGTCCGACGATGATCGACTGGTAGATGGCGTCGGTGCGCATCGTGAGCGTCTCGACTCGGACGAACGGGAAGGGCTCGACCGGCGTGTAGAAGCCGGTGTGATCGCCGAACGGCCCCTCCGGCAGCCGCTCCCCCGGCTCCACCCAGCCTTCGACGACGACCTGCGCGGCGGCCGGCACCTGCAGCGGCACCGATACGCAATCGACCAGGTCGATGCGATCGCGGGCGAGGAAGCCGGCGAACAGGTACTCGTCGATGTCGGCGGGCAGCGGCGCGGACGCGGCATACGTGACAGTCGGCGGCGCGCCGAACGCGATCGCCACCGGCAGCCGCTCGCCGCGCCGCTCGGCGATCGCCGCGTGCGAGGTGGAGTCCTTGTGGATCTGCCAGTGCAGCGAGATCGTCCGCTCGTCGTGCAGTTGCAACCGGTACAGGCCTAGGTTCCGGGCGCCCGTTTCCGGATGCTTGGTGTGCGTCAGACCGAGGTTGAGGAAGACGCCGCCGTCCTCCGGCCACGCCTTGACGCCGGGCAGCAGCTCGACAAGGTCGACCTTGTCGCCGGTCAGGACGATCTCCTGGCAGGGCGCCGCCTTCACGCGCCGCGGCGGCAGGGTGCGCAGCTGCGCAGCCTTGCCGAGCGCGTCCTTCAGCCCGCCGATGCCGCGCGGCAGCTCCGGCTTGAGCAACTCGCCGATCCGGCGTCCGATCTCGTCCAGGCCGTCGACACCGAGCGCCCGGGCCATCCGCCGCGGCGTCCCGAACGCGTTGATCAGCAGCGGCAGCCGGCCGCGCGTCGGACGCTCGAAGAGCAGCGCCGGGCCCTGCTCGCGCAGCACGCGCTGGACGATCCCGGTCACCTCGAGGTGCGGGTCGACGGGTGTCGTCACGCGGGCTAGATCGCCGTCGCGCTCCAGCGCCGCGAGATAATCCTGTAGGTCGGCGAAGGCCACGGCATAAGTATCCCGATCGGCGTCGGGCGCCGCCCGCGCGGCCGTGCGACGGCTCGCCGGCCCCCGTCGCAGGCACTGTCGCGGATACTGCCTTGCGCACCCTTTGCTCTGCTCAGTCCGGTTGAGCGAAGCGCCATCCACGGACCGACCGGGCCGCGCTCAATAGGACTGAGCAGAGCAAAGGTCGCGGACGGTACACCCTCCGCTGAGTTCACCCGACTACCCTCGCGCGCGTGGCGCAACTGCTACTGGTGGAGGACGACGCGGCGATCCGTACCGCCCTCACGCGCGCGCTGCGCGAGCACGGGCACGTGGTGAACGCCGTCAGCTCCGGCGTGGTGGCGCTCGGCGCCGCGGTCGAGCAGAAGCCGGACGTCGTCCTGCTCGACCTCGGCCTGCCGGACGTCGACGGCGCCGACGTGCTCTCCATGCTGCGCGCCGTCAGCGACGTCCCGGTCATCGTCGCGACCGCGCGCGACGACGAGGCCGACATGGTGCGGCTGCTCGATCTGGGCGCGGACGACTACGTCATCAAGCCGTTCACGGCCGCGCAGCTGAACGCGCGCATCCGCGCCGTGCTGCGGCGGATGGGCAAGACCGACGAGGATCCGGTCATCACGGTCGGCGGGCTCGTCATCGACACGCGCAGCTATGAGGTGACGGTGGACGGGCGGCGCGTCGAGCTCGCGCGTAAGGAATTCGAGTTGCTGCTCGCGCTGGCGCGCCGTGCCGGCGAAGTGGTCACCAAGCGCGACCTGCTCAGCGAGGTGTGGCAGTTGCCGTGGGGCGGCTCCGATCGCACCGTCGACGTGCATCTCTCCTGGCTGCGCCGCAAGCTGGGCGAGACCGCCGCCGAGCCGCGCTACCTGCACAGCGTGCGCGGGATCGGCGTGCGATTGGCGGCGCCGTGAGAAACCGGATCATGGCTCTGGTCGTCGGAATGACCACGCTGGTCGTCGTCGCCTTCGCAGTGCCGCTCGCGGTGCTCATTCGGCACAACGTCTACCAGGACGCGATCCGCGAGCTCGAGAAAGAGGCGAACGATATCGCGCTCTATCTCAACAGCGAGCCCAATAAGACCCAGCTCACCGCCTACCTCGACGGCGTGCAGGGTGCCGCCAGCGTGCGCCCCCTGCACCGCCCCCCGATCGGCACTGCGCCACCGGGCGGCTTCGGCGAGTCGCCGGAGCCACCAGAGAACGGCCGGGAGCCCACCGGCGAACGGGACGGCGAGGATCACTCCGGACCGCCGCCCACGCACACTATGGCCTACCCCGGCGGGGAGCTGGCCGTGCTGCAGGTCCCACCGTCGGGCAGGTGGTCCTCGTCCGTTGTCAGCGTCTACCGCAGCGACGCGAGCCTGCACTCCGGCGAGACGGCGTGGTGGCTGCTGCTCGGTGGCGTGTCGCTCGGGCTGCTGCTCGTCGGAATCGTCGCCGCCGAGTTGCTGACTCGCCGGCTGGTGCGCCCGCTTGTGCGCACCGCGGAGACGGCGCATCGGATCCGCGCCGGCGACGTCACCGCCCGGGCGCCGACCGAGGGGCCGCGCGAGATCGCCGACGTCGGCGTCGCCCTGAATCGGCTCGGCCAGCGCATCGACGAGCTGATCGCGGACGAGCGGGAGACCGTCGCCGACCTCTCGCACCGGCTGCGCACGCCGCTGACCGCGCTACGCCTGGACGCCGAGGCGTTGGCCGATCCGGCGGACGCCGAGCGGGTCGGCGGTCACGTCGGCGAACTGGAACGGCTGCTCACCGCGGTGATCCGCGCCGCCCGCCGCCCGGAGCGGGAGGGGCGGCTGCCGTCGTGCGACGCCACCGCCGTCGTCGGCGACCGAGTCGCGTTCTGGTCCGCGCTCACCGAGGACCAGGAGCGGTCGAGCACCGTGCAACTGCCGGGCGCGCCGCTGGTGGTGCGCGCAGCCGCCGAAGACCTCGCGGCCGCCGTCGACGCGTTGCTCGAGAACGTCGTCGCGCACACGCCTGAGGGCACGGCGTTCGCGGTGCGGCTGGCCGCGGTGGACGGCGGCGCGCGCCTCGAAGTGTCCGACGGCGGACCCGGCCTGCCGAGCGACGCGCCGGAGCGCGGGCGCAGCGACCGCGGGTCCAGCGGGCTCGGCCTCGACATCGCGCGGCGCTGCGCGGAGGCCTCCGGCGGCTCGATGACGCTCGGCGCGAGCCCGTCCGGCGGCGCGCTGGTCACGCTGGAACTGCACGCCCCGTGAGGTGAGTGGGACGGACGGTCAGGCCCACTGCCACGAGTCCACGATCGCCGCCGCATCGTCGCTCGATGCGTCGAACGCCGTTTGCAGCGCCGAGTAGGTGATCACGTAGCCGGAACCGTCGTGCACGACCAGGGTCTGCCGCTGCCGCAGCGACTTGCCGGCCTGCTGATCATCGACCGTGTACTCGAGCGCGTCGGCTCCGTCGACCGATCGCGACGCCGGCTGGCTGACGACCGAGGCGTGGAACTGGGAGCGCACCGCCGAGAACGTGCGCTGCTCGTACTCGGCAACGCTCATGCTGCCGATGTCCTCGCGGGTCACGTTGATGTTGGTCGCGAAATTGTCCGCGACCGGCCCGATGTAGACGGTCACCGCGCCGAACTGCCCCGCCTTGTCCGACTGGTCTGTCCACCCGGTCGGCAGCACGACGGAGAAGTCGCCGTCCGGCGACGTGATGGCCCCCGACCGCGGACCTTGCCCGGTCGGACCTTGCCCAGTCGGACCTTGCCCGGTCGTGCCGTGCCCGGTCACCACCGTGCTGCAGCCGCCGAGCACCGCAATCACGGCGAGCACGGCCAGAACGCGCCAAGAACGTCGAATCACCCGACCGATGCTCCCAGACGCGGACGGCCGTGTGGTCGCGCCCCGGCTCAGCCGTCTCCTATCGACTCTTGAGCAAGGCTTGACGTTCCGGTGAGGCCGGGCTGACCTGCGCGGCGGGATCGTGATCGCCATGAACGGACAGAACCTGCGCACCACCGCTGGTCTCACCGCGACGGTCGCCGCCGCGGCAGCGGGCGCACTCACGGTTGGACTCATCTCCGGCGTCGTACACACCGCCTCGCAAGCGCAAGGCACGACAACGACGGCCGGGAACAGCACCACGAGCAACACCTCGACATCGAGCAAGTCGCGCACGACCGGCGGCTCCTCGACGGGCCGCCTCGGAAGTGTCAATCAGAACGCCGCACCGGTCGCCGGAAGCAATGGGTCATGAGCGCGACCTACACCGGCAGCGCATGGAGTAGCACGGTGCGCCTCGTCGTGGACGACGATCGGGTGCTGCGTGCGGCCACCCAGGACCTGACCGCACTGCTCGCCCGCATCGACGCCGCGGCGAGTCGGTTCCGCAGCGACTCGACGCTGTCGATCGCGAACCGGCGCGCGGGCCGGCCGACGCCCGTCCCGAAAATACTTGTCGACCTCGTCGGCGCCGCCCTCGACGCGGCGGAACAGACCGCCGGTGCCGTCGACCCCACACTCGGCCTCGCGATGCACCGTATCGGCTACGACCGGGACATCCGGTCAGTCACCGCCGCGGCGGCTCAGCCGCCGGTAGCGTGCCGCCCCGTCCGGAACTCCCCCCGTCCGGACGTCTGGCGCGCCGTGCGGCTGCATCGCGAGGCCGGACTGCTCACCGTTCCGCCCGGCGTCGCGCTCGACCTCGGCGCGACCGCCAAGGCATGGACGGCCGATCACGCGGCGCGCGCCCTCGCTGCGCGCTACGACACCGCGGTGCTGGTCGAGCTGGGCGGCGATCTCGCGGTCGCCGGCGACCGGCCCGACGGCTGGGTCGTCCAGGTCGCCGAGCGCGAGGGCGCTGCGGGACAGCTGGTGCTGGTGCGGGACGGCGGGCTCGCGACGTCGACGACCACGGTTCGCACCTGGCGGCGCGGCGGACGCCGAATGCATCACATCGTCGACCCGGACAGCGGGCTGCCCGCCGACGGCCCGTGGCGGACCGCGTCCGTGGCAGCGCCCAGCGCGTACGCGGCGAACGTCGCGAGCACCGCGGCAATCGTGCGCGGCGACGACGCCTTCGAATGGCTGGCCGGGCGCGGGCTGGCTGCCCGCCTTGTCGCGCGCGACGGCGCGGTGACGACGACGCCCGGCTGGCCGCGGGTGCAGCTCGCAATGGCGGTAGTGCCATGACCGCGACCAGCATCTGGATGACCGCGCGTGGCGCCGGGCTGTCCGCGCTCGTCCTGCTGACCATCTCGACGGTGCTCGGCGTGTTCGTGTCCCGGCACCGCGCCGAAAGCCCGAACCCCAACCCGGGGCGTCGCTACGTCGTGCAGTACTTGCACCGCGTGTTCGCCGCGCTCGGGTTGGCGGCGCTCGCGCTGCATATCGGCACGATCCTCGCGGACTCGTACGCGCATGTCGGCTGGCTCGGCGCGCTGATCCCGTTCACCTCCAGCTACCGGCCGGTGGCGATAGCGCTCGGCTCGCTGGCCACTTATGCCCTCATCGGCGTCTCCGTGCTCGGCCTGGCCCGCGGCCGGATGGCCTCCTCTCCGCGGGGCGCCCGCGTCTGGCGATGGCTGCACGGGCTCGCATACGTCGGCTGGGGCACCGCGATCCTGCACGGGTTCACTGCCGGGACGGACAGCGCGGTCGGCTGGGTCCAGCACCTGTACACGCTGTGCCTGATCGCCGTCCTCGGCTCGGTCGCCATGCGGCTGTTCACCTATCGGCCCGCGGCCGTCGGCGATCGGTTCACCCAAGTGCCCGGCGCGAGCCGGGGAGTGCTGCGATGACCGCGTTGGCCGAGCGAGCCACGACGGCGCGCCGGCTCGAAACCGAGACATGGGTGGTCGGCGCGCCCCGGCTGCTCGCCGGACTCGATCGGGCTGCGCGTCTCGACTTGCGCGCCCATCTGGCCGTGCACGGGCCGCTGCCGGCCGTCGAAATCGACCGGCTGTTGTCCTATGCCGATGCTGTCCGGCTGGCCGGCCGCGGCGGTGCCGGGTTTCCGCTCGCGAGCAAACTGCGCTCGCTCGCCGAGGGGCAGCGACACATCGTCGTCAACGGCTCGGAGAGTGAACCGGCCAGTCAGAAGGACCGCGTGCTGCTGCGGCGCGCGCCGCATCTCATGCTCGACGGTGCGCTGGCCGTCGCGCAGGCTACCCGCGCGCGCCGCGTCACCGTTGCCGTGCACGATGCGGCAGCAGCGGCCAGCGTCCGCGCCGCGGTCGCCGAGCGGCCGGACGCACGCCACGTGCGGGTTCGCAAGATCACGGCCGGCTTCGTCTCCGGCGAGGCGCGCGCCGTTGTCCGGGCCCTCAAGGGCGGCCCGGCCAAGCCGCACGGGCGGCGCACGCCGGACACGCTGACCGGGACGTTCGTCTCGAATGTCGAGACGTTCGCGCAGTTGGCGATCCTGCTGCGCATCGGTCCGCACCGCTTCGCGGACACCGGCACGCATGCCGAGCCGGGCACCAC
The DNA here is from genome assembly GCA_035642535.1 of Jatrophihabitans sp. Classification (GTDB taxonomy): domain Bacteria; phylum Actinomycetota; class Actinomycetes; order Mycobacteriales; family Jatrophihabitantaceae; genus Jatrophihabitans. The sequence continues at coordinate 37,862 of DASQSE010000027.1, forward strand.
CCTGCTGACAGTCGGCGGCGCGGTGCGCCGGCCGGGCGTCGTGGAGATCCCGATCGGGACGCCGCTGGGCATCGTCCTCGCCGCTGCCGGCGCGCCGGCATACCCACAGGCTGTGATCGTCGGCGGCTACCACGGCGCGTGGATCGCGCAGAACTCGCACGTGCGGCTGAGCCGCACCGGCCTTGCCGCGGCAGGTGGCGCGTTCGGCGCGGGGGTGGTGCTCGTCCTCGACGACACCACGTGCGCACTCGGCGAACTGGCGCGGGTCACCGGCTGGCTCGCCGCGCAATCGGCCCGGCAGTGCGGGCCGTGCCGGTTCGGGCTGCCGGCGCTCGCCGCCGACGTCGCCGCGCTCGTTGCGGGACAGCGCGCGTTGACGGCGGCGTTCGGGCATGTGCGCGCGGTCGAGGGGCGCGGCGCTTGCGCCCATCCCGACGGCGCGGCGCGGTTCGTCACGTCGGGCCTGCACATCCTGCAGGACGAGACCGAGCGCCACCTGGTGCACGGCGGGTGCGGGCGGCCGATCGCAGGGCAACTACCCATCGAAACCGTGAGCACGCGATGAGCGCTCGGATCCAGGTCGACTGGACGCGGTGCGACGGGCACGGCCTCTGCGCGGCACTGCTGCCGGACCGTATCGGTCGCGACGAATGGGGCTTCCCCATCGTGGGTCAGCCAACCGTTGGTGATCCCAACGATGGGGATGTCCGACACGCGGTCGCAGCCTGCCCGGCACTTGCTCTGTATCTGCACAAGACCCCATGACCGCGCTCGCCGACCGCCGCCCGCCGGGCGGCGAACTCGACGTGCTCGACGTGCTCGACGTGCTCGACGTCGAGATCGTCGTTCCGGTGTTCAACGAGGAGGTCGATCTCGAACCGAGCGTGCGACGGCTGCACGCGTATCTGCGTGACATGTTCCCGTTCAACGCCGTGATCACGATCGCCGACAACGCCAGCACCGACGGCACCTGGGCGTGCGCCGCAGCGCTGGCGAGCGAATTCGACGAGGTCCGCGCCGTGCACCTCGACGCCAGGGGACGCGGCCGGGCGCTGCAGCACGTCTGGGCATCCTCGCGAGCCACGGTCGTCGCGTACATGGACGTCGACCTGTCGACGGACCTCAACGCGCTGCTGCCTCTCGTGGCGCCGCTGCTCTCCGGGCACAGCGAGGTCGCGATCGGCTCACGCCTCTCGCGCACCGCACGCGTGGTACGCGGCCCGAAACGCGAGATCCTCTCGCGCTGCTACAACCTGCTGCTGCGCACCGCATTGCGCGCTCGCTTCTCCGACGCGCAGTGCGGATTCAAGGCGATGCGGACGGACGCCGCGCGACTGCTGCTGCCGCACGTCAAGGACACCGCTTGGTTCTTCGACACCGAATTGCTCGTGCTCGCCGAGCGAAGCGGCATGCGCATCGCCGAAGTGCCCGTCGATTGGGTGGACGACGCGGACAGCAGAGTCGACATCACCGCGACCGCGCTGGCCGACCTGCGCGGCATCGCGCGACTCGGCCGCGCGCTGGTGCGCGGCGAGCTGCCGCTGCACGAACTGCGCGCTGCGGCCGGCCGCGCCACTGTGACCGTGCCCGGCGTGCCGCACCGGCTACCCGGCCAGGCCGTCCGCTTCGCCGCAATCGGTGTGATCAGCACACTCGTGTACCTGCTGCTGTTCCTCCTGTTGCGCCCACTCGGGGCGCAGGTCGCAAACCTCGGCGCGCTGCTGATCACCGCGGTCGGCAACACCGCCGCGAACCGGCGCATCACGTTCGGCCTGCGCGGCGGCGGCCGCGCCAGGCATCAGCTGCAAGGACTCGCGGTCTTCGCCCTCGGCCTGGCGCTGACCAGCGGCGCCTTGTGGCTGCTCGACGAACTGTCGAGCCGCCCGCCGCGCGCCGTCGAACTCGGCGCGCTCGTGCTTGCCAACTTGCTCGCGACCGCGCTGCGTTTCGTGCTGCTGCGCGAGTGGGTCTTCCCCCGCGATTCCGTTCAGAAGGGCGCCGCCTGACAATGACGACCTCCATCACCCTCCCCAGCTCTGCAGCACCGTTGACCGGCCCGCTGTCAGCTCACTGGGCTACTAGAACGGACCGGCCAACGGGTAACGGGCCGGTCAACGGTTGGCGCGGGCGCGCTCCGCTGCCCGCACTGTTGGTCGGCACCGGGTTGCTCTATCTGGTCGGGTTGTCGAAATCGGGGTGGGCCAACCAGTTCTACGCGGCGGCGGCGCAAGCGGGCAGCAAGAGCTGGACGGCGTTCCTGTTCGGTTCGCTCGACCAGTCGAACTTCATCACCGTGGACAAGCCACCCGCGTCGCTGTGGGTCATGGACGTGTCGGTGAAGATCTTCGGGGTCAACTCGTGGGCGATCCTCGTCCCGCAGGCGCTCGAGGGCGTTGCCGCCGTGGCGCTGCTCTACGCCGCGGTGACGCGGGTGAGCGGACGGACGGCCGGGCTGCTGGCCGGCGCGGCGCTCGCGCTGACTCCGGTCGCGACGCTGATGTTCCGCTTCGACAACCCGGACGCGCTGCTCGTGCTGCTCATGACGGCCGCGGGCTACGCGACCGTGCGCGCCGTCGAAGCGGCCCGGGCACGCTGGCTGGTGCTCGCCGGCGCGCTGCTCGGGTTCGCGTTCCTGACCAAGATGCTGCAGGGCCTGATCGTGGTGCCGGCGTTCGCGTGGGCGTACCTGCTCGCTGCCCCGACGCCGCTGCGCCGGCGGGTGCTGCACCTGGCCGCGGCGGGCGGCGCGCTGATCGTCGCCGCCGGCTGGTGGGTGGCGCTGGTCGAACTGTGGCCCGCCGGGTCGCGTCCGTACATCGGCGGCTCGACGAACAACAGCGTGCTGCAGTTGATCTTCGGCTACAACGGGTTCGGACGACTCACCGGCGCCGACAACAACGGCACGCCGATGGGCAACGGTGGTGGCGGCGGCGGGTTCTCCTCCGGCTCGACCGGCTGGCTGCGGCTGTTCGGCGCTGACATGGGCACGCAGATCAGCTGGCTGCTGCCCACGGCGCTGATCGCCGGCGTCGCGCTCACGGTGCTCACCCGGCGCCGCCCGCGCACCGACGCAGTGCGCGCAAGTGTGCTCGTCTGGGGTGGCTGGCTGTTGCTCACCGGGATCGTCTTCAGCTTCGCGAGCGGCATCATCCACCCCTACTACACGGTGGCGCTGGCACCGGCGATCGCTGCGCTCGTCGGGATCGGGACGGTCGAGCTGTGGCAGGCCCGCGACAGCCGGGTCGCCCGCATGACACTCGCCGTGCTCGTTATCGTCACCGCAGTCTGGACGGATCGGCTGCTCCGCCGCGCCGACTGGCACCCGGAGCTGCGCTGGATCGTGCTGTCCGCCGGCTTCGCCGCGGCGGCGGTGCTCATCGCAGGGCGGCATGTCAAGGCGATCGTCGTCGCGCCGCTGGTCGCACTGACGCTGCTCGTCGCGCCGGCCGCGTACTCGCTGCAGACCACGGCGACCGCGCACACCGGCTCGCTGCCGACCGCCGGTCCGGCTGCGATGGGTGGCTTCGGCGGCGGTCCCGGCGGGCCGGGCGGTGCCCCGCGCGGCGGCTTCGACGGCATGCCGCCGATGGGACAGCAACCACCCGCCGGTCAGCAGCCACCGACCGGCCAGCTGCCCACCGGCCAGTCCCGAGCCGGTGGCGCGCCCGGCGGCCTCGGCGGCGCGGCGTCGGTGACGAGCCGGCTCACCGCCGCGCTGCGGAAGGACGCGAGCAGCTACGCCTGGGTGGCCGCCACGACGAGCTCCAACGAGGCGTCCTCACTCGAGCTGGCGAGCGGCGCGGCGGTGATGTCGCTCGGCGGCTTCAACGGCACCGATCCGGCGATCACGCTCGCCCGCTTCGAGCAGCTGGTCGCGGCGGGCAAGGTCCACTACTACATCGCGGACGGCCAGGGCTTCATCGGCTCGACGGCCGCGAACACCTCGACGGCGTATCAGATCCAGCAGTGGGTCGAGAAGACGTTCACGTCGCGGACGATCGGCGGCACCACCGTCTACGACCTGACAGCCACTTCTTAGCCGCGACTTGTCCGCCCTTCAGTACGTCAACGCGTGCGGAAGGGCGGACAACTCGTCAGGACAGACCCGCGTAGCTGTGCAGGCCGCTGACGACCATGTTGACGATGAGGAAGTTGAAGGTGATCGCGCCGAAGCCGGCGAGGTTGATCCAGGCGGCGGCGCGGCCCTTCCACCCGGCGGTCGCGCGCGCGTGCAGGTAGCCGGCGTAGACGACCCACACGATGAACGCCCAGGTCTCCTTGGGGTCCCAGCCCCAGTACCGGCCCCACGCGGCCTCGGCCCAGATGGCCCCGCAGATGATCGCGACCGTGTACAGCGGGAAGGAGAACGCGACGACCCGATACGCCGCCTTGTCCAGCGTCTCGGCCGACGGCAGCTTCGCCGCGAGGTTGAACAGCCGCTCCGACTGCATCTTCGACGCGTCGTAGCGTGACTTGACGAGGTAGAGGACGGTGAGCACCGCGCTCGTCATCAGCGCGCCCTCGGCGATCGACACCAGCGTCACGTGGATCGCCAGCCAGTACGACTGCAGCGCGGGCACCAGCGGCTGCGCCCTGGAGTAGAGCACCGTCCCGGCCAGGAACATCATCAGGATGACCGGCAGCAGGATGAAGCCGCCCAGGTGCCGCAGCGCGGGCAGTCTCCAGAGCACGGCGAGGAACGCGATGATGCCGACGAGCCCGGACACCGAGGCGAACTCGTACATGTTCGACCACGGCACCGCGTCGACCGCGATCGCGCGGACGGCGATCGACGCGCCGTGGATGAGCGCACCGAGCACCGAGATGCCGACCGACCAGCGGCCGATCCGCTGGGCGAGCGGGCGCCGGGCGGGCTCGGCGGGGACGGACGCGGGAGGCGGCGACGTCGTGGACGGACCGCCGGCGCCGACCAGTTCGCGCGCGGGCGCGGCGCTCGCGACCGTCTTGCGCGCCACCCGGCCGAACGCGTACTCGGCGGTGTAGCCGACCATCGCGAGCGCGTAGACGGCGATCGCGGTCGTGAACAGCCCGTCCGACAGATGGGCCATGTCGCCGTCGATGCCTGCCACGCTCAATCCTTCCCCGCGCCGATCACGTCGGCCGACGGCGCCTCGACCGGCGGGCCGGCCGCGCGCAGCCGAGCCAGCAACGCTGCAAACTCGGACGTGAAGTTGCCCGAATCGCTGCGCGCCAGACCGCCGACCGTCACCACGGTAGGTGACGGTTCGGCGCTGCCCGACACCGGGGCGATGCGAAGCCACACCCGGCGGCGCCGGATGGCCAGCGAGCCGAGCAGCCCGATCACCATCGCGACCGCCGAGATCAGCAAGTAGCCCTGCGCCGGGTCGTGCGAGATCTGCAGGCTGGCCCACGGAATCCAGCCGTCGAAGGTCACCGAGACGCCGTTGTCGAGCCGCAACGTCTGACCGATGCGCAGGTTCTTCTTGCCGAGCTTGTGCATCTTGGACGTGTCGATCGTGTACACCGAGTGCGGCTGCCCGCTGCCGGTCAGGTCACCTTGATAGACGAAGATCGACAGCACCGGGTTGGCGACGATCGGTGACGCGGAGCCGATCTTGCCGCCGCCTTCGTCGACCGGCGACGGCGCGAACAGGCCGGTGATGCCGATGTCCTGCTTCGCGCCGTCCTTGCCGAGCTCGGAGAACGCCCCCTCGGAGAGGTAGGTCGTCGGGTTGGTCGGGACGAACACCTGGGTGTCGTGCCGTACCGACCCGTCCGGCATGTGCACCGTGATGCGCGGCGCGAACCCGTGCGTGAGCAGATAGACGCGGTCGCCTTCGAGCCGCAGCGGGTGGTTGACGGCGATCGACGCCGTCTGCTGTGGCGCGTCGACGTTGCGCCGATATGTGACGTCGGCGCGGAACTCGCTCGCCTCGCCCTCGGCGGTGTACGTCGCGGTGAACTTGGTCATCTGGTCGATGCAGAACGGCGCTGGGCGGACCTTGCCTTCGGCGGCGAGCCGGCCCGGCTTCCAGGAGTCGTAGTTGAAGACGGCGTTGCAGAACCCGTCGCCCTGCTTGACGATCACCTGCCCCTCGTACGTATAGAGACGGCCCACCGCGATCAGGATCAGCGAGGCGAGCAGCGCGATGTGGAAGATCAGGTTGCCGGTCTCGCGGCTGTAGCCCTTCTCGGCGGAGACCGTGAGCGCACCGGAGGGCTCGGTACGCGGCGCGACTCGCCAGCGCCGGCCCAGCACCGTCCGCGCCGCTGCTTCGTATTCGGCCGACGACGCGCTCGTCTCGAAGCGCCCCGACTCCGGCAGCCGGTCGAGGTTGCGCGGCGCGGGCAGCGGCTTGCGGGCGAGCGCGCGGGCGTGCACCCGGATGCGCGGGACGAGGCAGCCGACGAGCGACACGAACAGCAGCAGGTAGATCGCGGCGAACCACGCCGACCCGAAGACGTCGAACATGCCGATCGAGTCGAGGAAGCGGCCCCAGCCGCCGTGCGAGGCGATGTAGGCGTCGGTCTTGGCGGCGTTCAGCGGCCGCTGCGGAAGCAGCGAGCCGGGCACCGCCGCGACCGCGAGCAGGAACAGCAGGATGAGCGCCGTCCGCATCGACGTCAGCCGCCGCCACACCGTCCGCAGCGGACGTACCAGCTGCCTCATACGTCGAACCCCGACGTCGTCCCGACCTTGGCGCGCAGCAGGTTCATCCAGTGGTTCCACTCGCCGGTGACGAGCAGTACGCCGATCGTGATGAGCAGCAGCCCGCCGAGCTGGCTGATCGCCCGTCGATGCTGCCGGACGAACGCCAATGCCGACGACACCCAGCCGAATCCGATGGCGAACAGGACGAACGGCAGACCCAGGCCCAGGCAGTAGAAGACCTGGAGGAACGCGCCCCGGCCCGCGGAGCCCTGCGTGTAGGCAAGTGCGTTGACGGCGCTGAGGGTCGGCGTGAGGCAGGGCGTCCAGGCGAGCCCGAAGCCGACGCCGAGCAGCGGGGCGCCGATCAGCCCCGGACGCGGCAGCCGATGCAGCCGGAATTCGCGCTGCAACAGCGGAATCGCGCCGATGAAGACCACGCCCATCACGATCGTCACGGCGCCCAGAACCCGCTCGATCGTCAGGCTGTTCTCCCGGATAGAGCTGCCGAGTTCGCCGAACAGCACGCCCTGCGCGACGAAGATCGCGGTGAAGCCGAGGACGAACAGGAGCGCGCCGGCAACCATCCGCCGCTGGCTCGGCCGCGCCACGTCCCCCGACAGGCCGGCGACGTAGGAGAGGTAGCCGGGCACCAGCGGCAGCACACACGGCGACAGGAAGCCGATCACGCCCACGAGCGCGGCGACGCCCGCGGCGGTGAGCAGCGGCCCGTCCGTCACCGTGTTCGAGAAGCTCACGTCCGCTCCGCCAGCAGCTTGTCGATCGCGCCGGTCAGATCCATCGCGGAGAGTCGGACGACGTAAACCGCCGCAACTCGGCCGAGCCTGTCGATGAGGACGGTGAACGGCAGCGCCGTCGCAGGGAGATCGCCGAGGCGCAGCGCCGTCTCGCCCTGCTCGTCGTAAATGTTCGGGTAGCTGATGTGGTAGTCGCGGACGAAGGCCTGCGCGTTGGACTTGATGTCCTTCGTGTCGACGCCGATGAAATCGACGCCGCGGCTCTTCATCTTGCGGTAGACAAGGTCGAACTGCGGCGTTTCGGACTTGCAGGGCGTGCACCACGCCGCCCAGAAGTTGATCACGACGACCTTGCCGTAAGTGGCCGCGAGCGACGTCGTGCCGCCGTCGAGCAGGGCGCCGGTGAACGAGCCGGCCTGCTTGCGGTCGGACTGCGGGTAGAGCTGCCCCAGCGGCGTCCCCGAATGGAACTGGAAGGTGTCGTGGCCGCTCTGGTCGACGGCGTCCTTGCCCGCGCACGCGGTCAAGGCCAGAAGTGCCGCGAGCAGGAGGAGCAGAGCGCGTTTCATCGCAGTCCAGTGTGCGTCACGCGCTTCGGTGTGCCGACACCGGAGTCGGCGCGTGTGGGCTAGTGCCCACTAGGCCCCGGCGCCCTTGCCGCGGGGCAGCGCGGCGGCCGGCTCGGCGTAATCCACCCGCACGATCTCGTCCCCGTCGAAGATCAATGACGTGACCGACGCCAGCTCGCACTGCCGGTGCCGCGGATCGTGAAAAAGGCGCTGCCCGTTGGCCGCGCGCCGCGCGCACCAAATAGGCAGCTGGTGGCTGACGCACACCGCGGCGCGACCCTCGGCGTGGTCGCGCGCCGTGCGGGCGGCGGCCAGCATCCGCGTCGCAACCTCCGCATACGGCTCACCCCACGAGGGGCGGAACGGATTGCGGAAGTACTTCCAGTTGGACGGGTCGGTGAACAGCCCCTTGCCGCCCGCCACCTTGCGCCCCTCGAGGTAGTTCGCCGCCTCGACGAGCCGCTCGTCGATGGCCACGTCTAACCCCGTTTGCGCCGCGACGCCGGCCGCGGTCTCCTGGGCGCGCTCCAACGGCGACGAGACGAGGTAGCCGACGTCGTGCTCGGCGAGCCACTTCGCCGCCGCCTCGGCCTGCCGCTGGCCGAGTTCGCTGAGCCGGAATCCGGCCATCCGCCCGTAGAGCACCCGACCCGGGTTGTCGACCTCGCCGTGCCGCAGCAGATGGACCGTGACCGTCACTCCGGCCATGCTTCCAGACGCGCGGGGACGAGCAGCGCCCCATGCGGCTGTGCAGAACTTGCTCTGCTCACCTGGGGCGAGCATTTGCTCAGTGCGAGCGAGCAGAGCAAAGGTTCGGCGGGCCACCACATCCCGCCGGAGCCGGTCGGCCGCTCGGCCGGCCGCGCTAGCGTCTGCCGCATGAGCCTCGACTATCTCGCCCAGCTGCGCGCCGAGTCGGCCCGGTTCGGCACGGTGCTGCGCGACGCGGACCTGGACGCCCGGGTGCCCACCTGTCCGGACTGGGACGCGGGCGATCTGCTCTATCACCTGGCCGAGGTGTTCCTGTTCTGGGCGCGGGACGTCGAGCAACGCGCGCAGGACCCGGACGCGCCGGACGCCGGCACGCCGCCGAAGCCGGCCACGCGCGATGAGCTCGTGACGTTGTACGACGACTGCACGGCGCAACTCGTCAACGCCCTCGCAGCCACACCTGACGACGTGCAGGTGTGGACGTGGACGGACGACCGCAGCGTCGGCTTCGTCCGTCGCCGGATGGCGCATGAAGCATTGATCCATCGACTGGACGCCGAGCTCACGGTCGGCTCGCTCACCAACGTCGACCCCGCACTGGCGGCGGACGGCGTGCACGAACTGCTCCAGCACTTCCACACGCATCCGACGTGGGCCGACTACCGCAGTGACGGGCCGGTCGGCCGGCTGCGCGCCGCGGACACCGGCGACGAGTGGCTGGCCCAGGTCGGGACGTTCAGCGGGCGCAGCCCGAACACCGGCAAGACATACCAGGACGTACCGTGCGTCGGCCTGGCCGCGGCAGGCGAGCCGAGCTTCACCATCACCGCCACCGCCCGCGATCTCGACGCGTGGGCGTGGAACCGTCCGCCGCTCAAACAGCCGGTCGTCGAGGGCAGTGACGCCGACTTCCGCGTCTTCGCCGACGTCCTCGCGACGGGCGTGCAGTAGTCACGGCACCGTCGCGCCAGCCGCCGCACGCGCCGCGGCAGGCAGCGCTGCCTCGATCTGCTCCAGCACGTCCTCGTCCATTGCGGCGTTGACGAACCACGCCTCGAACGCGGACGGCGGCAGGTACACGCCCACGGCGAGCATCGCGTGGAAGAACGCGGGATAGCGCCAGGTCTCGGCGGCCTGCGCGGCGGCGAAGTCGCGCACCGGCGCGTCCGCGAAAAACGCGGAGAACAGGTTGCCCGCGTATTGCACCTGGTGCGCGACCCCGGCCGCGGACAGCGCCTGCGACACCATCGCCCCGACGGTCTGCGCGTTCTTGTCCAGCGCGGCATACACGGCGTCATCGGCGAGCCGCAGGGTGGTGAGCCCGGCGGCGACCGCGACCGGGTTACCCGCCAGCGTCCCGGCCTGGTAGACCGGCCCGGCCGGGGCCAGCGACGCCATGATCGACGCGCGGCCGCCGAACGCGGCGGCCGGCAGACCACCGCTCATCACCTTGCCGAACGTGTAGAGATCGGCGTCCACCGGATCGATGCCGTACCAACCCGCGGGCGAGACGCGGAATCCGGTCATCACCTCGTCCATGATCAGAAGCGC
>DASQSE010000028.1:0-15753 GCA_035642535.1 Jatrophihabitans sp.
GAAACCTGCGACGCGTCGCAGGCGCAGATGTTCAAGGCGCCGCTGGCGGCGTCGTTCCACGACTCGAACGACACGATCAGGCAGCTACTCGGCGACCCGACCTCGACGCGCTGGGTCTTGATCGTGCTGTTGATTGTCAGCGCGGCCGCGACGCTGTGCACGCAGCTGCTGGTGCGCGCCAGTGCGGCCACTCCGCCGGAAGGCACGGCCGCCACCGTACAGCGGCTGATGCTGTGGATCATCCCGGTGGGTGTGCTGGCGTCCGGGCTGCTGTTCAACTTCCCGCTTGGTGTGCTGCTGTACTGGTTCACGAGCAACCTGTGGACGCTTGCCCAACAGGCCTACATCATCAGGTACCACCCGCCGACCGAGGAGCCCGTCAAGCCGGTGGGCGAACTCGGCAAGACGCTGGCGCCGCGGCCGGGGCAGCGCCCGGTACGGATGTCCAAGGCACAGGCGGACGGCGGCCCGTCCGAAGAAGACGAACAGCCGAGCTCCGATGCGGCCCCACCGGCGGCGCGTAGTGGCTCGGCACCACGGCCCGGGCAGCGCCCGAACCGGGCAGCGGGTAAACGCCCGCCGGCCAAGCGGCCGACTCAGACAAAGAAGCGGCGCTGACGCGCCCGAACGAACATGCCCGAGCTGAGGTCTCGGAGCACCTGCGAGAGGAACAGCAGACCCGTGAGCGACACCGACATCGACCAGAAGCCGGAGACCGAGACCGAGGCGAGTGCCGACGAGGAGCGGTCAGGTGACAGCCTCCTGGTTCAGGAGGGCGACATTGCGGCCGACTATCTTGAGCGGCTGCTGGACATCGTGGACTATGACGGCGACATCGATCTCGATGTCGAGAACGACCGGGCGGTGGTTGCGATCGTGGGCAGCGACCTGCAGTCGCTGGTCGGCAGCCACGGCGAGACGTTGGACGCCCTGCAGGAACTGACCCGGTTGGCGGTACAGCAGCAGACCGGCGTCCGGAGTCGGCTCATGCTGGACGTGAGCGGGCACCGACAGGCGCGCCGGTCCGAGTTGCAGAAGTTGGCCGCGAAGACCGCCGGTGAAGCGCTGCAGTCGGGCACGTCGGTTCGACTCGCACCGATGAACCCGTTCGAGCGGAAGGTCGTCCATGACGCGATTGCCGGCATCGACGGAGTGCGCAGCGAATCGGAGGGCGAAGAGCCGCACCGTCGGGTCGTAGTGCTCATCGAAGGGTGACGGCGAGCGTGTGGGCGGTGCCGGAGGCACCGGCTGCGGCCCGCGCTGTCTTCGGTGAGCGGCTGGCAGTCGCAGTCGCCTACGCGGCGCGCCTCGCCGGAGACGGGGTCGAGCGTGGCCTGATCGGGCCACGTGAGCTCGATCGGATCTGGGACCGGCACGTGCTGAATTCCGCCATACTGACCGAGCTGATTCCGGCAGGGGCTCGCGTCGTCGACGTGGGTAGCGGGGCAGGCCTTCCCGGTGTGGCGATGGCGATCCGCCGGCCGGACCTGCGCGTGGATCTTGTCGAGCCCATGCAGCGGCGGGTGGATTTCCTGCTCGAGGTGACGAGCGACCTGGGCTTGCGGGAGACGGTACGGGTCTGGCGCGGGCGGGCCGAGGAGCCGGCGATAGCCGATTCGGTAGGCAATTCGGAGTGGGTCGTGGCGCGGGCTGTCGCTCCGCTCGATCGGCTGGTGAGATGGTGCCTGCCACTGTTGTCGCCCGGTGGTCGGCTGCTCGCGCTGAAGGGCGTAGGCGCCGCGGAAGAGGTGACGCGGTCGCGCGCAGCGCTCCGAGACCTTGGGGCGACACCGGCTGAGGTCCAGGTGCTGGGTGCCGGCTTAGTCGAGACACCGACCCGAGTTGTGGTTGTGCGGGGGCGGATGGCAGGTATGAAAAGGGGGAGTCGATGACGGATTCTCCGGCCACGGGGGTTGAGGAGGAGTCGGCGCGCCCAGCTGATTCCGTCGAGGTTTCACGTGAAACACCGGCTGCCGGCTCCGAGGATGTTTCACGTGAAACCGAGCATGACACGCCGATCGCTCGGGAGGCGGCACAAGCGGTGCAGGTGCTCAACGTCCGACAGGAGGAGTGGCCACGTCCCCGCGGCACGCGAGTGCTGACGGTCGCCAACCAGAAGGGCGGGGTCGGCAAAACCACGACCGCAGTCAACCTGGCGGCCGCTATGGCGATGCACGGCCTGCGGGTGTTGGTCATCGATCTCGATCCCCAGGGCAACGCCAGCACAGCACTCGGCATCGATCACTCAGTCGGCATGCCCTCCGTCTACGACGCACTGCTGGGTGGCCGGCCGCTCGAGGAGATCAGGCAAACCACCGACTTCACCGACAACCTGACGTGCATCCCGGCGACCCTCGACCTCGCCGGCGCGGACATCGAACTCACCTCACAGGTCGCGCGCGAGTATCGGTTGCAGCGCGCGCTGCACGCGTACCTCGCAAACGTCACCGATCTCGACTACGTGTTCATCGACTGTCCGCCGTCGCTCGGACTGCTCACGCTCAACGCCCTGGTCGCGGCGCGCGAGGTGCTGATCCCCATCCAGTGCGAGTACTACGCACTCGAGGGACTGGCCCAATTGCTCAACACGGTCGAGCTGGTGACCTCGCATCTGAACCCGGACCTGACAGTTACCACCGTCCTGCTGACCATGTACGACAGCAGGACCCGGCTCGCTGACCAGGTCGCCGACGATGTGCGCAAGCACTTCGGCGACCTCGTCCTCGCCCCGCTGATCCCACGCAACGTGCGCGTCTCCGAAGCACCGGGCTTCGGGCAGACGGTCATCACCTACGACGCCGGCTCCCGCGGCGCCATCAGTTACTTGCAGGCGGCACGCGAACTCGCGGACCGGGGGCACCGCCCACAGGGAGGATTCGATGACCGCTAGGCAGCGACGCGGCGGACTAGGCCGGGGACTCGGCGCGCTGATCCCGACAACCGCACCCGGGCAGGCTCCCGGCGCTACGTATGTGCCGAGCACGGTGGTACCGCCCGACGAAGGGACCGAGGCGCCGGTGCCGGTGCCTGGCGCGACGTACGCCGAGGTTCCGCTCGACGACATCCACCACAACCCGAAGCAGCCGCGACAGGTCTTCGACGAGGACGCGCTCGCCGAGCTGACGCACTCGATTCGCGAGTTCGGAGTGCTCCAGCCGGTCGTCGTGCGCCAACGTGGTGCCGGCTACGAGCTGGTGATGGGCGAGCGGCGACTACGCGCGGCAAAGATTGCGGACCTGAAGACGATCCCCGCGATCATCCGATCGACCGCGGATGACGCCATGCTGCGTGACGCGTTGCTGGAGAACATCCACCGGACACAGCTCAACCCGCTGGAGGAGGCCGCCGCCTACCAGCAGCTGCTGGAGGAGTTCGGCACGACGCACGATGAGCTCGCGCAGCGGATCGGACGCAGCCGCCCGCAGATCACGAATACGATCCGGCTGCTCAACCTGCCGCTTCCCGTGCAGCGCCGGGTCGCCGCCGGCGTGCTCTCCGCGGGTCATGCACGGGCGCTGCTGAGTCTCGAGAGCGCTGACGACCAGGATGAGCTAGCGGGGCGCATCGTGGCCGAGGGCCTGTCGGTGCGCGCCACGGAAGAATTGGTTGCGCTGGCCCAGCGCGGGGCGCACCGCGGCAAAGCACGTCGCGCTGCGCCGCCGCCGCGTGTGACGGCCCCGGCCGCGACCGAACTGGCCAGCAAGTTGTCCGACACCTTCGACACCCGGGTGCGGGTCGATATCGGTCGGCGCAAGGGCCGGATCACCGTGGAGTTCGCCTCCGTCGACGATCTGGAACGGATCGTTGCGCTGATGGCGCCCGAGGTCGCCGTCACGAGGGCCGCGGCCGACCCAGCCGATCAGCCGAACGAACCGTAGGACATCAGATCAGACAACGGACGCCGACCGCGCTTCAGTGAAGGCGAGCGCAGATCCGGCGCCGGGTAACCGAGGCTGACCACCCCGATCGGCGCCAGTCCGTCGGGTACCTGGAACGCCTCGAATAGTGCGGGCCAGCGCTCCGGCGGCACCCCGAAGAAACAGGCGCCGAGCCCGGCTTCGACGGCTCCCAGTAGGAAGATCATCGCCGCCATGCCGGTGTCGATGTGCCAGTACGGCACCGGCCAATGGGCCTCGTCGCGGTCGGTCCAGCCCTTGTCCGCCTCGGCGTAGCGATCCAGATACGCATCCCGGTCGGAAAAGAAGACGACCAAGACGGACGCACGCTGCATCCGGGTGAGCCACGGATCGGGCGGCCCATCCTCCTCCGTCACCGACCAGAACCGCTCGCGTGCATGTGGCTCGTCGAGGACGAGGAACCGCCAGCCCTGAGTGTGCCCGGCGGACGGTGCGCGGATCGCGAGATCGAGCAACTCCTCGACGGTCTCTCGCGAGATCGGCCGATCGGGATCGTAGGAACGGATCATTCGCCGGCGGCGCACCGCATCGCGCAACTCCATACCTGGGAGTATCACAGCGACGCCTTGCCACTGGATGTGTCATCGTTGTGCACCGTGGACCTGATGCAATCCCGCAAGTTGGAGAATGTCCTCTACGACATTCGCGGGCCGGTGCTCGACGAGGCGAAGCGCCTCGAAGAGGAAGGGCGCCGGATCATCAAGCTCAACATCGGTAATCCGGCACCGTTCGGTTTCGAGGCACCGGACGAGATCCTCGTCGACGTCATCCGCAACCTGTCGCACGCGCAGGGCTACTCCGACTCGCAGGGTGTGCTCTCCGCGCGCACCGCGATCGTCCAGCACTACCAGGAACGCGGCATCGACACCGTCAATGTCGATGACGTATGGCTGGGCAACGGCGTGAGCGAACTGATCACGATCAGCCTTCAGGCGATGCTCGACAACGGCGACGAAGTGCTGATCCCCGCGCCGGACTACCCGCTCTGGACGGCATCGACATCGCTCGCCGGAGGGCGGCCCGTCCACTACCTATGCGACGAGACGAACGGCTGGCAGCCGGATCTCGACAACCTGCGCAGCAAGATCACCGAACGCACCAAGGCGATCGTTGTCATCAACCCGAACAACCCGACGGGTGCGGTGTACTCGGAACAGATGTTGCAGGACATCGCCGCACTCGCCCGTCAGCACGGACTTGTCGTCCTGGCCGACGAGATCTACGACAAGGTGCTCTACGACGGTGCGGTTCATTATCCCTTCGCGGGTGTGGCGCCGGATGTGTTCACGTTGACCTTCAACGGGTTGTCGAAGGCGTACCGCGTTGCCGGCTTCCGTTCCGGCTGGATGATGGTGACGGGCCCGAAGCGGCATGCGACGAGCTACCTCGAGGGCATCACGCTGCTCGCGAACATGCGGCTGTGCGCCAACGTCCCCGCGCAGCACGCGATCCAGATCGCGCTCGGTGGTCGGCAGAGCATTCGTGAGCTTGTCTTGCCCGGTGGCCGGCTGCTCGAACAGCGCGACGCCGCACTCCGCGCATTGGAGAAGATCCCCGGCGTGAGCTGTCAGGTGCCGAAGGGCGCGCTGTACGTGTTCCCGCGGCTCGATCCGGACGTGTACCCGATCCGCGACGATCAGCAGTTCGTGCTCGAGTTGCTGCGTGGTCAGCACGTCCTCGTCGTTCAGGGGACGGGCTTCAACTGGCCGCATCCGGATCACCTGCGCATCGTCACACTGCCCCGCACCGACGACCTCACCGACGCGATCGGGCGCATTGGCAACTTCCTGTCCGACTACCGCGGTGAGTGCTAGGAAGCGCCCATGTCTCGCCGGATGGTCAACATCACCTTGGACAACCTGTCGGACCTGCCGACCAAGTGCCGCAACTGCGTCTTCTGGGAGCTCGATCCGGTAGCCGGTGAGCGCGCCGAGGCCTGTGGCGACGCTGCCCTGGAGAAAGAGGCGTGGGTCTCGGACACGCTGCTCGAGTGGGGCAGTTGCGGTCAGCTCATGTACGTCGACGGCGCGCCCGCCGGCTACGTGTTGTACGCCCCGCCCGCCTACGTGCCGCGCGCAGTGGCCTTCCCGACCTCGCCTGTTTCGGCGGACGCGGTGCTGCTCATGACCGGGATGATCGTGCCCGACTTCGCCGGTGGCGGGCTGGGGCGGATGCTCGTCCAGGGCGTCGCGCGCGACGTCGTGCGCCGCGGCATTCGCGCGATCGAGGCGTTCGGGCGCAGCGCGGAGCCCGATCCGGAGGAGACACCGCGCACGGCCGCGACGCACCTGCTGCCGGCCGACTACTTGCGCGCAGTGGGCTTCAAGACGGTGCGGCCGCATCCGCGCACGCCACGGCTGCGGCTGGACGTGAAGACGACCGCGACCTGGAAGGAAGACGTCGAATACGCCATCGACAAGCTGTTGTCGTCGATGCAGGCGCCGGCACTATCCCGCTGATCGAAGCGGCAGTCGCAGCGCGCCGGTCGGCGGGTCGTCGGCGGTCGGCAGATAGAGGCGCTGGACGGCGACCAACAGCCCCTCGGCCACCGTGTCGCGGAACTTCGGCTGGCACAGCAGTTCCCGGTCGCGCTCCGAGGTGAGGTAGCCGATCTCGACGCGTACGGCCGGCATCCGTGTCAGCCGGAGCAGTCCCCACGTCTTTCCGTGGATGCGGTTGTTGCCCATACCGGTCCGCGCGACGAGTTCGCGCTGCGCGAGGTCGGCGAGGCGCTCGCCGATCGTCGACGCCGACTCCCCGGCGCCGTAGTAGTAGGCGGCGACCCCGTGGGCGAGTGGCGACAGAGAGCCGTCGATGTGCAGGGAAAGGACGAGGTCGGCGCTGACGTCATTCGCCAGCTGCGCGCGCTGCTCCTCGGTGGCATCGATGTGCGGCCCGCGCGTCAGCCAGGTCTGCACGCCGAGTGCGGTCAACCGGCCCTCGATCCGGGACGCGAGATCCCACACCAGCTCGGCCTCGCTGAGGTTGCCGACGACCACGCCGAGATCGTCACCGCCGTGGCCTGGGTCGAGGACGAGCCGCTTGCCCAGCAGGCTGGGCCCGGAGTCCGCGACGGCCGCGACGTCGCGCAGCCACTGCGGCCGGCCGCCCACCACGCGGCGACCAAGCTGCCGAAGGGCGCGCAGCGTCGCCGGCCCGCAGATGCCGTCCGGGACGAGCCCGTATTCGCGCTGGAAGCGACGCAGGGCGTCGGCCGTGGCCAGGCCCATCACGCCGTCTGCGCGGGTGAGGGGGTAGCCGAGCTCCATCAGCTTGGTCTGCAGTTCGGCGACGTCGTCGCCGGTCAGCGGCGCCGCCGCCTCGTGCGCGACGACGCGATCGCCGAGCCGCCAGTGAGCGCCGGTCAGGGCCGCGTAGGTTTCGCGGCCGACGAGGCCGTCGACGGACATGCCACGGCGTTGTTGGAAGTGCCGCACGGCAAGCTCGGTGGCCTCGTCGAAGAGTTCGACCCGCTCGGCGTTCGTGTTGTCGAGCAGGCCGATCGACGCGAGCATCCGGCGCACCTCGGCGACAGCGCTACCGGCAGCGCCGCGACGGAGTGGCTGCATCAGGTGGGAAGCCTCGGGTTTGCTCGGGGTCAGATCTGGTCCGGCCCATTCTGCCCCAGGCTCGATGCAGCCTTGCAGCGGCGCGGCCGGGAGCCCGCGATCTCTCAGGAACGGCGAGAGGCGGCCACCGCGATACCGCGGCGGCCGCCCCTCGGGGAGCTCGGATCAGGCGACGAATTCGGTCAATTCGCGAAGAATGGCAGCCTTCGGGCGCGCCCCCACGATGGTCTTCACCAGCTGGCCGCCGGAGAAGACGCCCATCGTCGGGATGGACATGATCTGGTACTCACGCGCCGTCACCGGGTTCTCGTCGACGTTGAGCTTCGCGATCGTGAGCTTGCCCTCCTGCTCACCCGCGATCTCCTCGAGGACGGGGGCGACGAGGCGGCACGGCCCGCACCATTCGGCCCAGAAATCGACCAGCACCGGGCCATCGGCTTCGAGGACGTCCGATGTGAAGGTCTGGTCCGTCACGATTTTGGTGTTGGCACCCATGCTGGCTATCTCCTGTTGTCGGGGACTTGTAGAACGCGGCGCTTCGGTGGCCAATTCCCGGGTCAGCCTGCCTCCGCCGCCGCCGGTTGTGGCCGGTCGGCGAGGGCGGCGAGGTAGCGTTCGGCGTCCAGCGCTGCCTGGCATCCGGTGCCGGCGGCGGTGACGGCTTGGCGGTACGTGTGGTCAACGAGGTCGCCGGCCGCGAAGACTCCCTCGAGGTTCGTCCGGGTCCCGGCGTCGGTGAGCACGTACCCCTCGGCGTCGAGGTCGACCTGCCCTTTGACGAGTTCACTGCGGGGTTCGTGGCCGATCGCGATGAACAGCCCGCCCACGTCGAGGTCGCGCTCGGCGTCGGTGACGGTGTCCCGGAGCCGTACGCCAGTGACGGACGTGTCGCCGTGGATGTCGACGACCTGGGAGTTCCAGACCCACTTGATCTTGGGGTTGGCCTCGGCGCGATCGGCCATGATTCGGCTGGCGCGCAGCGCCTCGCGCCGATGGATGACGGTGACGGAGTTGGCGAACCGGGTGAGGAAGGTGGCTTCCTCCATGGCGGTGTCGCCGCCACCGACCACGGCGATGTCCTTGTCGCGGAAGAAGAAGCCGTCGCAGGTGGCACACCAGGAGACACCGTGCCCGGACAACTCCGCCTCGCGCGGCAGCCCGAGCTTTCGGTATGCCGAACCCATCGCCAGGATGACGGCGTCCGCGGTGTACTCCGCATCGAGCGTGTGCACCGTCTTGACCGGGCCGGTGAGGTCGACGGAGACAACGTCGTCGGTAACGAGCTCAGCGCCGAACCGCTCGGCCTGCTCACGGAACTTGGTCATGATTTCCGGGCCGAGGATGCCCTCCGGAAAGCCGGGGTAGTTCTCGACGTCGGTGGTGGTCATGAGCGCGCCGCCGTACTGCGCGCCCTCGAACACTAGCGGCTGCAGATCGGCGCGGGCTGTGTACAACGCCGCCGTGTAACCGGCCGGCCCCGAGCCGATGATGATCACGTTGCGATGCTCGGACAAGGTTTCCTCTGTTTCCTCGTTCCTCCGCCTGCCAAACCATCCTAGGTAGCCGGAGATTCCCCGGCGCTTAGCGGCGCCGAGCGGGTTAGCGTCTTCGGACGAGCTCGACGACTTCACGGACGTCGTCGATGCGCATTCGCCACAGGATTCCCACCAGCACGACCAGCCCCACCACGCTGCCGCCGAGCAGGCCCACGCCCGAGCCCAGGTGGCCGTCGCCGAACGCGTGTCGGGCAGTCGTAACGATCACCCACGCAGCGCCCGCGGCCAGCGCGGACGCGATCGCGATCTGCATCACCGTCTGCCCGACCCGCCGGAAGCCCAGCAGCCCGAGGCGCCGGGTCAGCAGCACGTGTCCCGCGATGGCGCCGACGACATAGGACAGCGAGGTGGAGATGTTGAGCCACTCGACGGCGTGCACGGACGGGTGTCTGTTGACGTTCGTCCCGGCCGGCGCGCGGAACGCCTCGTTCGATATGAGGACGAGGACGATCTTCGTCCCCACCATGAGGCCGTTGATCAGGGTGGGGGTGCGCCCGTCACGCATTGCATAGAACACGCGCAACTGCAGCATCACCAGCGCGAACGGGAGCAGCCCGAACGCCGACCACGCCAGCGCCGACCCGATCAGATGCGCGCCCGCGATCGTCGTCTCGCCGTACGCGAACAGCGTCACACCCATGACCGGGCCGAGCACGATTAGGCCCGCCGTGATCGGGACGAGCCCCACCGCCGAGAGCCGGGCCCCGAACGCCAGATCGTCCTTGACGGCCTGCTCGTCACCTCGCACCGCGGCGCGGGATAGCCGCGGCATGATCGCGGTGAGCACCGAGACGACGAGGATGCCGTACGGCATCTGGAACAGCAGGTCGGTGTAGACGAAGACGCTGAAGCCGCCGTTGTCGTTGCCGACCCGCTGGATCACGGACACGCCGATCTGGCTGATGACGACGTAGCCGAGCACCCAGCCGGCCAGCGAGCCGATCTCCTTGAGCCGCTCGCTCTCGCCAGGGCGGGCGCGGAACCGCCACTGCCACCTGAATCCGGTGCGGCGCAACGCGGGGACGAGGACGAGCGCCTGCGCGGCGATGCCGAGCGTGGTGCCCACGCCGATCACCACGACCTGCGTGTTCGTGATCGTCGACGGGTTCAGCGTCTTCGGGCCGGGGAGGATCCAGAAGACCAGAACGGTCACCATCATCACGACGTTGTTCAGCACCGGCGCCCAGGCGCCGGGACGGTAGACGTGTTTGATGTTGAGCACCGCTATAAACATGGCGCCCAGTCCGTAGAAGAAGATCTCCGGCAGCAGCAGCGTCGCGAAGATGCTCGTCAGCTCGCGTTGCGATCCAGCGGGGACGAATGCTGCGGCAAACAACGGCGCGGCCGCGACCACGACCAGCGTCATCCCGGCGAGCGTGGTGACGGCGATGGAGAGCAGCCGCTGCGTGTACGCGAGGCCACCGTCGTCGTCCTCGGACTCGGCGTGGACGAGCAGCGGGATGAGCACGCTGGACAGCACGCCGCCGAGCAGCAGCTCGTAGATCATGTTGGGCAGGTTGTTGCCGCTGTTGTACGCGTTGCCGACCCCGGCGGTGCCGAGCGCCGCGACGAGCATGATGCTGCGCAGGAACCCGGTGATCCGGCTCGTCAGGCTGGCGACCGCCATCGACCGGCTGTTCGCGATGACGCCTTGGTCGCTCTCTGCGACCGGTGCCGCCTCCTCGGGTGCGGCCTCAGCGGTCGGGCGGGGCCGGACGCGTGGTCCGCCGACGTAGGTCGTCGCGCCCCAGACCGCGTCGCCGGTCGAGGGACCCCAGTCGACGAACATCGTCGACATCGGATCGGCCTCGGTGAACATCCGAGGCTCGACCGGACGGCCACCCGTGTAGTGGGTCGGAGCACTCCACTCGCCGCCGCGCTCCGACGTTCCCGTCACGCCGTGGTTCCCGGGGCGTCGCTCATCCGACGGGCTCCGGCTCGGCAATCTCCGCCGGTGCGGGTGGCCGTCCGCCGGGCGACGCGCCCCGCTGGCGGAGCCTATGCACCAGCCGCCAGAGCAGCGCGATGCCGAGGACGACGCCGGCGACGATGGTGATGATGACTCCGATCAGGCCGAGCGCGGTGCTGCGCACATGCATCTCTACCGGTTTACCGAGGGGTAGGCCACGGCCACGTCCGGTGAGCAGCTGGGCTGCGATCTGGATGCGACCGGCATGCTCGATCGTCGTCGGGATCTCGAAGGTGTGCTTCTGCGTAGCTTCGACCGACTTCGTGCCGATGTCCTCCGCGCTGAAGCCGGGCAGCAGCGTGATGATCCGGATCCGGACCTTGACCGGGTACTGCAGTTCGTTGTCGACGGTGATCGGCAGCGGAGCGCTGTTCGACGCGAGCGTGTACGAGTAGGAACCCGAGGTGGGCGGGACGATCTGCACGCCGGAGGTGATGTTGTGCACCGTCGATCGCAGCTGACTGGCGAAGCGGTCGGCGGCGGGTGCGACGTCCGGCCACCGCCACGCGGAGGACTCAGTGCGCTGGATCGCGATCGGCAGACTCGCCACGAAAGCCTGCGCCGCCGAGTCGGACGTGTCGAGCAACGAGCGGATCGTCGACAGTTGTCCCCTGGCGTATATGGCCGCCGACATCGCGACATTCAGGTGCGTTGCTGAGGGCGGGACCCGGCCGAGATGGCTCTCCGCGGTTGGCAATAGATCGTCGCCCACCGCCTCGGTCAGCGAGATCGGGCGGGCGAAGGTCGACGAACTGGTGTCGACGATCGTGCGGACGGCCGCCCCGACGTCGGCATCGACGTAGCGCGGCGGTGTGAGGGTTACGGCGTGCTCGACGTCCGGCTCCTGCGCCGCGCGCACGGCCAGTTCGGCCAGGAGGTCGGGCAGCGCGGCCGTCCCCGCCCCGCCGTCGGTGACAGCACTCGCAACGTACTGCTCGACGGCGGGGGAGAGTACGGCCGCGGCGATGTCCCGGTTGGGGCCCACTGCGAGGCGGGCCAGGCCCGGTCCGATGGCGCCGGCGGCGGTGCCGGTGCGGATGGCGGTGGAGTTGAGGACGACGGTGTTGACACCCTGGCGAACCAGCGCCTTGAGCGTCGGCGTGGTGAGCGCGCCGCTGACCGGCCACGAGAGGCTCGACGTGAGAGGCCGGCCGCCGAGCGCGTCGGTCACGTGCGTCACCATGTCGCTCGGCAGAGTGCTGGACCACTTCATCCCGCGCGCCTTCAGCGCCTGCACGTCGGGGTCGCCGTACGGGGTTAGCTCGACCTGGAGACCGGGGTCGTTCTGCAGGACGGTGCGCAGGCCATCCAGCCAGTTGCTCGCATCGGCCTGCCCGACGCCCGGTGCCGTCTTGCCATCGGACGTCGCGACCATGTAAGGGTTCGCGTTGTCCGCCATCACCTCGAGCTCGTCGAGCAGTTCCGGGTCGATGAGCAGCGTCATCGGGATTGCCGGCTTGCTCTGCGCGGCGACCTGCTCGACCACGTCCAGCGCACGAGACAGCCGCCCGTCCGGCGCCACCGAGGCGGCGAGGTCGTCGTCGGTGAAGACCGTCTCGTCGGTGAGCCGGTGCGGCGGCTCGAGCAGCGGCCAGATCCAGCTGACCCGGTCCGGGGCGACCGCCCCGAAGTCGGTGTTGTCGAACGCCGGCAGATAGGTGGCAGTGACCCCGCGCAACTGGTCGACGCCGGCCGAGAGCGTGTGCGCGCTGAAGAAGAGGGGGTAGACGGCGGCCGGGGCGCAGAGGCAGATGCCTTTGCGGTCGTTGCCCGGCTCGTCGATCGTGCTCGTCGACGTCGCGAAGAAGACCTTTTCCGATTGGTGGGGACCGAGGCTGATTTGCACCGCGGGATCCGAGCGGAACGGAAGTCCTGCCGACGTCGGTAGTGCCGGATTGGCGAGCGCCTCGTCGAGCGAGGTCTGCGCGCTTGCCCCGAGGATCGGATTGCCGCGCTCGCCTTTGATACTGATGTCGTCGATGGATTGGTTCGTCGTGTTCGTCAGGGTCAGGAACACCGTCAGCGGCGTGCGATCGCTGGAGGCTTTCGGCACCGACGGCGTGATGTCGTCAACGGTGATCTTGATCTCGTCCGCGATCTTGCGGTCGCGCGCCTGGGCCGGCGCCGACGTGACGGGGATGAGCAGTCCCGCCGCAGCGAGGACTGCTCCGGCGCGCGCGAGCGTTCGCCTGTGCGTCACGCGGATTCTGCGAGCAACCGGCCCGCGGTGTCCATAAGCCCCCGCTCGTCCGGGTAGGCGAGCTGGCCGCGGATGTCGGGCAGCGGCACCCAGGCCACCTCGTCCACTTCGTAGTCGGCGTCGGAAAGTTCGCCTCCGACGCGGCGCATCAGGTAGTGCCGCACGGTCTTGTGGATGCGCCGCCCTTCGGCGACGAACCAAAAGTCAATCACGCCCAGCTCCGCGACTATCTCACCGGCAATGCCGGTTTCCTCGAGCACCTCGCGCAACGCGGCCTGCTCGGCGGTTTCGCCGTTCTCGATGTGGCCTTTGGGAAGCGACCAGAGCAGCCGGCCCTGCCGGTCGGTGCGCCCGATCAGCACGCCGCGCGGCACCTCGCCGCCGAGGTCGACGACCAGTCCGCCGGCGCTGAATTCGTCGACCTGACGCAGCCAGCGCTTCGCGCGGCGCCGCCGGTGCGGCTGCCGGCGCCCGGGTCGTGACTCCGGGCTGTGGGACATGGCCTGATGGTAACCGCCCGGTTGATGGGCGGGCCGTGCATGACACCGCCTACGGTGTTTGCCTGATGACCAGTCCTGCCGACCTCGTCCCGTTCCCGCCCGAAGCACTCGCGCTGGGCGGGGCGTTCGCGCGCGCGGGGCACGAACTGCACCTCGTCGGAGGTCCGGTCCGCGACGCGCTGTTGGGTCGGCCGACCGACGATCTTGACTTCACCACGGACGCCCGTCCTGAGCAGGTGCTGGCGATCGTCGGACCGTTGGCATCGGCGACCTGGACGACGGGCATCGAGTTCGGCACCGTCGGCGCGCAGGTGGATGGGCTGCGCTGCGAGATCACGACCTTCCGCGCCGACCGGTACGACCGGGAGAGCCGCAACCCGGAGGTCGCGTTCGGGGATTCGCTCGAGGACGACCTGAAACGGCGTGACTTCACGATGAACGCGATGGCGGTGTCCGCGACCGGCGACCGCGCCTTCGCCGACCCGTTCGGCGGGCTGGCCGACCTTGCCCGCGGCGTGCTGCGCACACCCGACACGCCGCAGGAGTCGTTCGCCGACGACCCGCTGCGCATGCTGCGCGCCGCCCGGTTCGTGTCGACGCTGCAGGTGGCGATCGCACCTGATGTGGAGGCCGCGCTGCGCGAGATGGCCGGCCAGCTGGCGCGGATCACGGCCGAGCGCGTGCAGGCGGAGTTGAGCAAGCTGCTCCTCGGCGCGACGCCGCGCGCTGGTCTGGAGGTGCTCGTCGACACCGGGCTGGCCGATGTCGTGCTGCCCGAGCTGCCCGCGCTGCGGATGGCGGCCGACGAGCACGGCCAGCACAAGGACGTCTACGCGCACACGCTGCAGGTGCTCGACCAGGCGATTGATCTGGAGGACGCGCCCGACCTGGTGCTGCGCTGGGCGGCGTTGCTGCACGACATCGGCAAGCCCGAGACGCGACGTTTCGAGCCTGACGGCCGGGTCACGTTCCATCACCACGAGGCGGTGGGCGCGCGGATGGCACGGGTGCGGCTCAAGGCGCTGCGCTACTCCAACGAGATCGTCGACGAGGTGTCGCGGCTGGTGTTCCTGCACCTGCGCTTCTACGGCTACGGACGCGGCGAATGGACCGACTCGGCCGTGCGCCGCTATGTGCGGGACGCCGGCCCGTTGCTCGACCGGTTGAACAAGCTCGTCCGCTCCGACTGCACGACGCGCAACCGGCGCAAGGCGGCGGCGCTCGCCGAGTCCTACGACGCGCTGGAGGACCGCATCGCCCGGTTGCGCGCGCAGGAGGACCTCGACGCGATCCGTCCCGACCTCGACGGGAACGAGATCATGGCGATCCTGGGCATCAAGCCCGGACCGGAGGTCGGGCGCGCGTACCGGCACCTGCTCGACCTGCGGATCGAACACGGCCCGCTCGGCAAGGAGCGCGCGAGCGACGAGCTGAAGTCCTGGTACGAGCCCGAATCGTCATGACGGGCGACCCCATGTTCCACGGCGCCATGCCGCAGCTCTACGACGAACACCTCGGCCCGGTGCTGTTCGCGCCGTTCGCCGATGTGGCGGTCGAGCGGCTGGCCCCGCGCTCGCCCGAGCATGTCCTGGAGCTCGCCGCCGGGACGGGCCGCGCGACTCGGGCGCTGGCGGCCGGGCTGCCCACCGCGTCCGTCGTGGCCACCGACATCAGCCGGCCGATGCTCGACGAGGCGGCCGCGCGGCACGACGGGCGGGCGGTCAGGTGGCGGCAGGCCGACGCGCGGCAACTCCCGTTCGGCGAGGCGACCTTCGACGCCGTGGTGTGCCACTTCGGCGTGATGTTCCTGCCGGACAAGGTGACCTGCTACCGCGAGGTGCGCCGCGTGCTCACGGCGGACGGCATGTTCGTGTTCGCGGTCTGGGAGGGGCTCGCGGCCAACGACGTCCCGGCGACGGTCGCGGCGGCGCTCGTCGAGCTGTTTCCGGACGACCCGCCGACCTTCATGGAGCGGATCCCGCACGGCTATCACGACCGGGGCGCGATCAGCGGGCATCTCGCCGACGCCGGATTCGGCCATG
>DASQSE010000029.1:0-27545 GCA_035642535.1 Jatrophihabitans sp.
GGTGCCGCGATCGCAGCGCGCTTGATCAAGACCGAGAGGATCGGGTTCTGCTTGCCCGGCATCGTGGACGAGCCGCCCGGCGCCGGTTCGGACAGTTCGCCGATCTCCGGGCGGCTGCGCAACAGGACGTCGTTCGCGATGCGGCCGAAGGCGTCGACACAGGACACGAGGGCGTCGCCGATGCGCGTCACCGGGCGCCGGTTGGTGTGCCAGGGCGGTGCCGGAGCAAGCCGCAGCTCGCCGGCGACGGCAGCGCCGAGCGCCTCCGGATCGCCGCCCAGCGCGATGATCGCCGCCTGCGTGCCGGCTGCGCCACCCAACTGAAGTGGCAGCCGGTCACGCGCTTCGGCGACGTCCGCGGCCGCGTCGAGAACGCCGGCGAGCCAGTTGGCCGCCGTGCGCCCGAACGTCGTGGGGACGGCGAACTGGGTGAGCGTTCGCCCCGCCTGCACGGAATTGCGGTGCCGGTCGGCCAACCTGCGCAGTGCCGCGACTTGCCGCTGCGCGTCACCGAGCACTCGGTCGAGCGCATCGCGCACGCAGAGCAGCAGCGCACTGTCGAGGACGTCCTGGCTGGTGAGGCCGCGGTGCAGCCAGCGTGCGGTGGCCTCCGGGAGTCCTTCGCGCAGCACGCGCACGAGCGGGATCACCGGGTTGCCGCCGGCTTCGACGTCGCCTGCGAGGTCGGCGACCGCGACCGGCCCGACGGCGCCCGGGTCGACATCCGGCGCAACCCCGGCAGCATGCAGTGCGCGCAGCCATGCGACCTCGACCCGGGTCATCGCGGCGACCAGCGCGGCGTCGGTCAGCAGCTGCCCGGCACGCTGGTCGCCGGGCCAGAACAGCTCGCTCATCCCGCCGCCGGGTAGCGCAGGAACACCGTCTCGTCCGGGCTCTGCAGACGGATGTCGAAGCGCAACTGCCGGTCCCCGTCCTCTGCGATCAGCGTCCGGCGCCGATCCGGCGGCAGCGCGGCGAGCAACGTGTCGTCGGCAGTGCCCGGCAGGTACACGCGGGTGAACAGCCGGTCGAGCAGCCCACGGGCGAAGATCGTCATCGCGATGAACGGAACCCCGTCGGCCACGGGTCCTGGGCGGACGGTCGTGAACCTGTACCGCCCGTCGTTGTCGGTGGCCGCCCGCCCCCACCCGGTGAAGGTGAAGCCGTCGCGGTGCACCGACCCGGCGTGCTGCGCGATCGACCCGTCCGCATCCGGTTGCCAGATCTCCAGCAAGGCGTCCGGCACCGGGGCACCGGCCCCGTCCAGCACGCGCCCGGTCAGTTGCACCGCGGCCGGATGCCCGGGCGGCACGAGGTGCGCGCCGCCCGCGAACGGCAGCGCGAAGCCGAAGAACGGCCCGACCGTCTGGCCCGGCGTTGCGGCGCGCGTCATCGTGGCTGCACCGGCTCGAACGGGGTGCGGCCGCTGCCGGTGAGCACGATGTCCCAGCGGTAGCCGGTGTGTTCCTCGGGCCGGGTCAGGTTGTGGTCGTATGCGGCGAGCAGCAGCTCTCGCGCATGCGGGTCGACGACCGACTGGTAGATCGGGTCGAGCGCGAACAGCGGGTCGCCCGGGAAGTACATCTGCGTCACCAGCCGCTGGGTGAACTGCGTGCCGAACAGCGAGAAGTGGATGTGCGCCGGCCGCCATGCATTGCCATGGTTGCGCCACGGGTACGGCCCCGGCTTGATCGTGACGAACCGGTAGCTGCCGTCCGCGGCGGTCAGGCAGCGCCCCGTGCCGGTGAAGTTCGGATCGATCGGGGCGTGGTGCTGGTCGCCCTTGTGGATGTAGCGGCCGGCGGCGTTGGCCTGCCAGATCTCCACGAGTTGCCCGGCGATCGGGCGGCCGGCCCCGTCGAGAACGCGGCCGGTGACGACCATCCGCTCGCCGATCGGATCGCCGGAGTGCTGGATCGTCAGGTCGGCCTCGACCGGGTCGACGTCCTGCGCGCCGAACACCGGGCCGGCGAGTTCGATCGCTTCGGGGTCGGCGTGCTGCAGGTCCTTCGTCGGGTGCCGCAGCGCGCTGCTGCGATAGGGCGAGTAGCGCAGCCGCGGCCCGATCTCGGCGCGCCCCGTCCGCTCGTACTCCGTCGCGATGGCTGCGATCTCGGCGCTGATCTCGGCCTGCGTCGAGACTGCGGCGGCAGAGGGCGCCACTGCGCTCATGACCTGCTCCTCGCTGCTCGGAGTTCCTCTGCGCACCGTATGGCCTCGCCGCTCGGCAGAGGTATCCTCGGCTCTCACTCAGTGAAAGAGGCAGTCGTGGCGGGCAACAGCTCCGAGCCGGGCGTCGGCGTCGCGACCCGGATCTTCGCCGTGCTCGACACCTTCGACGGCGGCCATCGCACGCAGCGGCTCACCGACGTCGCGCGGCGCGCCAAGGTGCCGCTGGCGACGACCCACCGGCTCGTCCGCGACCTCACCACCTGGGGCGCGCTGGTGCGCAACGCGGACGCCACGTACTCGATCGGTCCGCGGCTGTGGGATCTCGGCCTGCTGAGTCCCACGCACAGCGGATTGCGCGAGATCGCGTCACCGTTTCTCAACGACATCCACGCGGCGACGCTCGCAACCGTCCACCTCGCCGTTCGGGACGGGACGTCCGCGCTGTACCTCGACCGGCTCTCCGGGCACGCCTCCGTACCGGTGGTGAGCCGGATCGGCTCCCGACTGCCGCTGCACGCCACGGGCGTCGGCAAGGTGCTGCTCGCACATGCGCCCGAAGGACTGCAGGAGGCGGTGCTCGCCGACTTGCAGCGCGTCACGCCGTACACGGTCGTGCAGCCCGGTCGGTTGCGCGCCGAGCTCGCCCGGGTCCGCCAGGACGGTTTCGCACAGACGACCGAGGAGATGAGCCTGGGCGCCTGCTCGGTCGCGGTGCCGGTGCGGGACGGCGACGACGAAGTGGTCGCGGCGCTCGGCATCGTCGTGACCAGTCTCAAACGCGATCGCGATCGACTCATCGCAGCGCTGCAGGTCGCGGCCCAAGGTATCCGCCGCTCGCTGCTTCCACTGAGCGGAACCAGCGGGTAGGCGCGGCGTCGCGTCGGACGGTCCAATGAGCGGCATGCGCACGCAGGTCGCGATCATCGGTGCCGGGCCCGCCGGGATGCTGCTCTCCCACCTGCTCGCGTTGGACGGGATCGACTCGATCGTCGTCGAGACCCGGTCGGAGCAGTACGTGCTCTCCCGCATCCGCGCCGGCGTCCTGGAGAACTCGTCGGTCGATCTGCTGACATCAGTCGGGCTCGGCGAGCGGCTGCATCGCGAAGGTATGCAGCACGCCGGCATCCACCTGCAGTGGCCACACGAGCGGCATCATCTCGACTTCGTCGAGCTCACCGGCCGCAGCGTCTGGATCTACGGCCAGACCGAGGTCCAGAAGGACCTCGTCGCAGCGCGTACGGCCGCCGGGCAGCACGTCGAATACGAGGTGAGCGACACCGCGGTGCGCGACCTAGACACCGACCACCCTGCCGTCGCATTCGTCGACAAGGACGGGCGCCATCAGCGCATCGACGCCGACGTCGTGGTCGGCTGCGACGGCTCGCACGGAGTGAGCCACTCGGCCATCCCGGCGCGGCGGACGTGGGAGCGGAACTATCCGTTCGCGTGGCTCGGCGTCCTGGCGCACGTGGCGCCGTCGACCGACGAGCTGATCTACGCATGGCACCCGGACGGTTTCGCGCTGCACTCGATGCGATCCCACACCGTCAGTCGCTTCTATCTCCAGGTGGCGCCGGACGAGGACGTCGACGAATGGAGCGACCAGCGGATCTGGGACGCCCTGGCGGCCCGGCTCGGGCACGGGCAGGACGGATGGCAGCTGACCCGCGGCCCGATCGTCGAGAAGAGCGTGCTGCCGATGCGCAGCCAGGTGGCCACGCCGATGCGATACCACCAGCTCTTCATCGCAGGCGACGCCGCGCACATCGTTCCGCCGACCGGCGCGAAGGGGCTCAACCTCGCGATCGCCGACGTCGCACTGCTCGCGCCGGCGCTCGCGGCGCTCCTGCGCAACGGCGATCACGGCCTTGCCGACGCCTACTCGGACGCCGCGCAGCGGCGCGTCTGGCGCTGCACGCACTTCAGCTGGTGGATGACGACGATGCTGCATCAGTACGGCGACGACTTCGACGCACAGCTCCAGCTCGCGCAACTGCGCTGGGTCGTGTCCAGCCGGGCCGGCGCCCAGGGGCTGGCGGAGAACTACGCCGGGCTGCCGCTCAGTTCGTGACCGGCAGCCGGCACTCGTAGGCTCACGGCATGGGGTCAGCGCCGCGTGAGCGATCCGCCTCAGCCCGCAACGGCGGGCAGCTGCTCGACGCGTTTCTGCAGCTGAGCCCGGACGCGACGTTGGTCGTCGACGGCGAGGGCGTGATCCGGGCGGCGAACGATCTGGCTGCGGCGATGTTCGGCTACGCCGCGAGCGAGTTGAGCGGCCAGCGCATCGAGCTGCTGGTGCCGGAGCGGTTGCGTGCCGTGCACGAGCGGCAGCGTGACGCGTACCTGGCCGCACCGCGGACCCGCGCGATGGGCGCGGGGCTGGAGCTGGCCGGGCGTCGCAAGGACGGTTCGGAATTCCCGGCCGACATCAGCCTCTCCCCGCTCGGCGGCGAGCACACTGCCGGCCTGGTGGTGGCGGCGATCCGTGACGTGAGCCAGCAGCGTCGACGGGAGCGGCTGGTTGCGCGCCTGGCGGCGATCGTGCGGTCGTCCGACGCGGCGATGCTGTCCACCACACCGGAGCGGGTGATCGATTCCTGGAATCCGGCCGCCGAGGCAATGTTCGGCTACCCGGCCGACGAGGTCCTCGGCCGCAGCCTCGACGTGCTCATCCCCGACGACGCGCGGGCCGACGTGGCGGCACTCTACGACGGGCTCAGCGCCGGCGAACACGTCGTGCTCGTCGACACCTGGCGCTTGCACAAGGACGGCCGGCAGATCCCGGTCGCGGCGACGATCTCGGTCATGCGCGACGAAGACACCCGGCTGATCGGGTTCAGCGAGGTGCTGCGCGACATGACCGAACGCCGCCGCACCCAAGCCGAGCTCGCCGCCGCGCACGGTGAACGCCAACTGCTCGCCGACCGGGAGAGGATCGCCCGCGACCTGCACGACATCGTGGTGCAGCGCATCTTCGCCGCCGGCATGGCCATCCAAAGCGCAACCACGGCGGTCACCGATTCCGCCGTCACCGGGCGACTCAACCGCGCCGTCAGTGAGCTGGACACCGCGGTGCACGACATCCGTACCAGCATCTTCACCCTGCGCCGCGACCCGGCCGACACGGCCAGCCTGCGTGGCCGGCTGCTGGACATCGGCACCCAGATGCGCGACGCGCTCGGCTTCCTCCCTGCCTTCCACTTCGACGGCCTCGTTGACCTGGTGATCGGCGAGCACGTCGCCGACCACCTGTATGCCGTCGTCCACGAAGCACTGGCCAACATCGCCAAGCACGCGCACGCCACCACCGCCTCGATCACCGTCACCGCCGACCAGCGGCAGGTCAGCCTCGTGATTTCCGACAACGGGCAGGGCATCCGAGAATCCGGCCGCCGCAGCGGCCTGGACAACCTCCAACAACGCGCCGCCGAACTCGGCGGCACCTTCGAGGTGCGCAGCACGCCCGACGCCGGCACGCACCTGCTCTGGACGGTCCCGCTCCACTGACTGCAGCGCCGATTCGCGAATCGGCCGAATTTGGGTGCGGACGGGCGTTTGTGCGCGCGCCAGAGCAGGACGACACGGCCTTATGGCATTGGAGTGAATCGGGGCGGTCGGCCCTACTGGTCACCGCCAGGTTCAGGACCGGCAGAGCCTTTCGGCAGGTCGTCCCAGGTCGATGACGGGCGAATGCTGAAGACGTGAGTTCCCCGATCGGCAGGCTCAGCGGCGGCATCCGCGTCGACAGCACGGTCACGCTGTCCGACACCGGCGAACCGGTGCACCGCTACGTACTCGTCGGCGGCCCCGATGACGGCCGGGCGTTCGAAACACTCGCGGAACTGATGCGCTACGTCACCGATCGCCACCTGCACCTCGTGTCCCGACCCTAGTGGTCTGCGACGGCTCAGACTGCGAGCCAGATACTTCGTCCAGAAGTGGCTGCTCGACGCGTACGCCCAGCTTCGGCGGCACGGGCGATTGACCTCGCCCGAGGCGAGCACATATACCTCCATCGCAATCAACAACTGACGTCTCGGAGGTCACGTGGTGGACAGCGTGCTGTACGAGGAGCGCGATCGGATTGCGTTCGTGACGTTGAACCGGCCGGAGGCGAAGAACGCGATCGATCCGGCGATGCACGATGCCTTGTGCGGTATCTGGACCGACTTCCGTGACAGCGACAACGTCGACGTCGCCATTCTGACCGGCACCGGCGACGCGTTCAGCGCCGGCGCGGACCTGCGCACGTTCGTCCCGGCGAACTACGTCAACGCATCGCCCAGCCGGGTGCGGGAAATCGTCGACCTCGGTCTTGGCGGGCTGACGCGCGGCCTGCACAAGATCCACAAGCCGGTGATCGCGGCGGTCAACGGCTGGGCGCTGGCGGCGGGACTGGAGCTGGCGTTGGCGTGCGACCTGCGCGTCGCCTCCGAGCGCGCAATGTTCGGCTCGTTCGAAGCGCGCCGCGGATTCCACCATGGCGACGGAGGGATCGTCAGGTTGGTCAACATCTGCGGGGTCGGCGTCGCGCTGCAGCTGGTCCTCACCGCGGAGCCGATCGACGCGCAGCGGGCGCTGCAGTGCAACCTCCTGACGAAGGTGGTGCCGCACGATCAGCTGCTCGCAGAGGCGGAGTTGCTCGCGCGACAGATCCTGCGCAATTCGCAGCGCGCGGTGCGTTCGGCGAAGGAGACGATCCTCGAGGTGATCGGCAAGCCCCTCGACGACCAGCTGCGCATCGAGGCCTGGAACTCCTACACGTGCGTCGACCGCGACGAGGCCGACGCGCTGCTGCAGAGGTTCTACGGCAAGACGGACGCCGGCCGCGCCGGCAGTGCGCCGACCGCACTGTGAAGCTCAATTCTGCGGGTGCCCGGTGAACTCCGCCATCGAGTTGTAGACGCCGGCGTAGCGCAGGTAGATGTCGCGCGCGCGTACCGGCAGCACGCCGCTGAGCATCTTGTTCAGCCGCGAGGTCCACGGGATGATCAAGAACGGTCCGCCCTTGAGCATCTCCTTCCACGCCCCGGCGACCACCTGCTCCTGCTGGAGCATCGGCGTGAGGAGGATGCCCTTCGCGCCTTCGAACATGCCGGTGTTGATGTAGGTCGGGCACACCGTGGTGACTCGGACATGCTTGTGCCCGGCCTGCTCGAGTTCGAGCCGGACGGAGTCGGACCACCCGACCGCGGCCCACTTGGATCCGCAATACGCCGACAGCCGCGGTACCGCGTTGAGCCCTGCGGACGAGGCCAGGTTGATGACCCGGCACTCCTCGTCCGAGGCGATCATCGCCGGGAGGAACTCGCGCAGCACGAGCATCGGCGCGACACCGTTGATGAGCATCGTCTGCTCGATGTCGCGATGCTTGTTCTCCCAGAAGTATCCGTTCCCGCGCACCACGCCCGCGTTGTTGACGAGGATCTGGACGTCGCCGACCTCCTTGCGGACTAGGTCGGCGGCCTGCGCGATCGACGCGGCTGACGAGACGTCCACCACGTAGCTGTGCACCGTCCCGCCTTGGGCCTCGAGTTCGGCTGCGGCGTCCTTCAACGCACTCTCGTTGATGTCCCAGAGCACGACGGCGCGGGCTTGCTCCTGCACCGCCGTGCCGGCGAACAACTTGCCCAGCCCCATCGCGGCACCGGTGACGAGCACGGTCTTGCCGGCAACTGTTTTCATGACCGCTCCTGCTACTTGAGGCCGAGACGACGCATGACGTGCAGCGCCATCGTCAACGTCTTGGCCC
Organism: Jatrophihabitans sp.; assembly: GCA_035642535.1. Classification (GTDB taxonomy): domain Bacteria; phylum Actinomycetota; class Actinomycetes; order Mycobacteriales; family Jatrophihabitantaceae; genus Jatrophihabitans. The sequence continues at coordinate 7,925 of DASQSE010000029.1, forward strand.
AGGTCTCGTGTGACATGCCCGGCAACGGCGCGATCGGCAATAGCCGTTGCGCCGCGATCGTCTGCACGTCGGTGTATTTGAGGATGCCTTCGGCGCCGTGGCGTCGCCCGAGGCCGGAGTCGCCGAATCCGCCCGACGGCGCGTCCACGCTGCCCCAGGCGGCGGCGTAGCCCTCGTTGACGTTCACCGCCCCGACACGCAACCGCTCGGCCACCCGCTTGCCGCGCGCCGCGTCTTTCGTCCACACACTGGCGTTGAGCCCGTACGACGTGTCGTTCGCCTGCGCGATGGCTTCGGTATCCGACACCACGCGATAGATCGACACGACCGGCCCGAACGTCTCCTCCGCGAACACCTTCATGTCGGGTGAGACGTCGGCGAGCACGGTCGGTTCGTAGAAGTACGGGCCGAGGTCGGGCCGCGCGCGCCCGCCGGCGAGGACGCTGGCGCCCTTCCGCTTCGCGTCCTCGACATGCTCGCTGACCGATTCGAGTTGGCGCGCGAAGGTGAGCGAGCCCATGTCCGAGTCGTAGGCGAGCTCGGCGCCGAGCCGGATCTCGGCCACCCGATCGAGGAACTGCTCGACGAACTCGTCGTAGACCTCGTCGTGGACGTAGATGCGCTCCATCGACTCACACAGCTGACCGGCCGAGGAGAAGCAGGCGCGGATGGCGCCGGTGGCCGCCTTGCCGATGTTGGCGTCGTCGAGGACGAGCATGGCGTTCTTGCCGCCGAGTTCGAGCGAGCAGCCGACGAGCCGCGACGCTGCCCGCTCGGCGATCGAGCGGCCGGTCGCGGTCGAGCCGGTGTAGTCGACGAAGTCCGCGCGCTCGATGAGCTCGTTGCCGATGTTCTTGCCGCGGCCGAGCACCACCTGCCAGACGTCTTTGGGCAGCCCGGCCTGCTCGGCGAGCTCGTGTGCCCAGAGCGTGGTCAGCGCGGTCTGGTTGTCCGGCCGGGAGACGACGGTATTGCCGGCGATGAGCGCCGGTAACGCGTCCGACGCGGACAGCGCGAGCGGGTAGTTCCACGGCGAGATCACCACGACGACGCCCTTGGGGTGGCGTACCTCGCGCGTGCTCGTGAGCAACGGCAGCGCACCGGAGCGGCTCTGCGGTCGCAACACCGACGCCGCGGTGCGTGCGTAATAGCGCGAGTTGATCGCGACGTCGACGACCTCCTCGAAGGCGTGGCTGCGCGCCTTGCCCGTTTCGGTCTGGATGACGTCGAGCACCTCGGCCTGCTCTCGCAGCACGAGATCGTGCAGGCGCGCGAACACGGCGGTGCGCTCGGCGAGCGGACGTGCTGCCCAGTCCCGCTGCGCGGCGCGGGCACGCTTGAACGCAGCGTCGAGATCGGCGATCGACGACTGCGGCAGATCGACGATCTTGGCGCCGGTCGCCGGCGCGAACGTCTCGACCGACGGCGCACCGCCGGCGACGGCGCGGGCGGCCAGCGCCGTGACGCGCTCGGGGGGCAACGACCAGGCAAGCTGGGGCGTGGCGCCGTTCGAGGTGGATGGGCGGCGGACGGATGCGGTCATACCCTGTCCCCTTTTGCGGATCGCTCGAATTGTCGCGATTTCGCTGAACACTCCTGTTAGAGTAAACGCCGTGGCGTCGACCGATGTCAAGGCTCCTGGCGCACGCCGGCGCGGCCGGCCACCGCAGAGCGCGGCGGACGCCGCCGCCGCTCGTGCGCGGATCGTCGAGGCGACCGCCGCGGTGTTCGCCGAGCACGGCTCGCACGGGCTCAGCGTGGCGCTGATCATCGAGCAGGCAGGCATCGCGCGGCCGACCTTCTACCGCTACTTCGGCAACGCGGAGGAGCCGCTGCAGGTCGTCCTCGACACGTCCGACGCGGCGCTGATCGACGGTCTGCAGGCGGCTCTCGACCGCGCGGCCGACGAGGTCGGCATGGTCGTCAACGGAATCGATGCCTACCTTGCCTGGGCGCGGAACCACGGGCCGGCGCTGCGGCCGCTGTTCGCCGAACTGCACGACCCGTCTTCGCCGGTCTCCCCGCACCGCGAACGCACGCTGGTCACACTGCGCGAGCGACTCATCGCCCGGTATGAGCAACTCGGTCGCAACCCGCCGGCCCCGATCGACGTCGACGTGATGCTGCACGCGTTCGAGTACGTCGGCTACCGGGTGGCGCTGTCCGACTCGGTGGACGACGTGACGCAGTGGGCCCGGGCGACGATGGCCCGGGTCGGACTCGTGCTGCTCGGCGACTGAGTGGTTCGACCGCGACGACGACGCTTCAGCGTTGTTCGGCTGTTCGGTAGTAATCGCGCCAGATCAGCCGGTAGACGCGCACCACGCGCGGCAGCGAACGAAGGCCGGGAATGAACGGCACGAGGACGAACGCGAGGGTGAGCACCGCCATCAGGCCCCAGACCAGTGCGTCGGCGTTGCCGGAGGTGCTGAACGGTTTGACCTGGTACCAGAAGGTGTAGAGCCACAACCATGCCTGGCCGGGGTAGGAACCCGTCTCGTTCATCATTCCCCACTGGTCGCCGGCGAGGTGATCGCGGCCGGCCAGGTCCTCGAGGTATGCGCCGTCGGCGATGAACAGCAGCGGCTTGGTGTAGTCGGTCTGGAAGAACTGCCCCTGGGTGAGCAAAGCGCCGTCCAGTCCGCCGTTGCGGGCCATCGCCAGCAGCCGGTTGAGCATGACCGGCGTCGGCCCGTACGCGCCAGCGCGCACCTTGGCCGGATCGTTGTCCGGCGCCTTCTGCAGCGCGGAGTCGTACGAGCTCGCCCAGTGCTCCTCGGTGCTGGCAGATGCCGCAGACCACGTGGCCAGTGCGTTACGCAACGCCTGGTCGCCCGAAGTGCCGCGCAGCGGACGCACCACGAAGTCGTGCACGGTGTCGATCGGCGTACTGACGCCCGCGATGTGTTGCAGCGAGACCGGCCCAATCTTCTGCGCCGCCCCCGGCGTGTGCGTGTAGGGGGCGCCATAGGTCGCGGTTCCGCTGCTGCGATCGAGTTCCGCGGCCGCGGTCAGGACGAAGTCGTTGGGCGCGGCCTTGGCCCACGTCGCGATCGTGACCTGCTTCTTGTCCGGGCTGGAGAACACAACGGCGAGCGCGATGGTCAGCAGGGACACGACGACCAGAGCGACGACGAACTCCTTGACCAGGTCGTAGCGCCGCGTCGCGCCGGTCCACGGTTTGGCCGCGTACTCGTCGCGCTGCCTGACGCGGTGCGGGCTCACGGCGCGACCTCCTCGGCAGGCGCAGCCGCGTCGGCCGGCGCGGCAACGTCAGACGAAACCTCGGCGGACGGGAAGGCGCTCCGCTCCGACCGCGGCGGGAAGGGCGGCACGACGCCGCGCAGCCGGACCAGCACGATGTGCCAGACGATCAGGATCGACATCACGAACGGCAGCAGCACAACATGGAAGATCAGCATCTGTCCGTAGTTGAGCACGTTGAAGAACGAACCGATGCCCACCGAGTTCAGCCCGTCCTTGGCCTGCGTCGAGATCCATTGCGAGTCGAAGTTCTCCTGGATGAGGTAGCCGGTGAACGCGGTGCCGACCGAGCCGATGAACGCCAGCGCGCCGGTGATCCACGTCATCGCACGTCGGCCACGCCACGCCGCCATGAAGAACTTGCCCCACAGGTGGACCACCATGAACGCAAGGAACAGCTGCACACTCCACAGGTGCAGGCTGTTGAAGAACAGCCCCACGCTCGACCGGTGCCACCATTGCGGCCCCTCGACGCCGAGCACGACACCCGACACGAGTACGACAACGAACGCGGCCAGGGTGAGCACGCCGAACACGTAGATCCACGAGGAGACGTAGACGGGCTGCCGGTCGGGCAGCAGCTTGTCCGGCGGCAGCGCGCGCACCGCGCGGCTGCGCACCCGCGCGGTCCACATCCGTTCGTCGGTGCTGCTCATTTGCGGTCCCGGTCCTTCGGGAACGGGAGCAGGATCGCGGCCACGAACAGCGCGATCATCACGGCGATGACCACCAGGTTTGCGACGGAGATCTGGATGACGCCCCAGTGCACGTAATGGCCGGGACCATTGAGATTGACCGCTAGGGAACCCATGGGGAGACGGTGATCCTCCTGGCTCGTCAGAAACAGGGTCAAAAGGGTCCCGATCCTTCGGGACCTTCGGCCTGTTGCACAGCCGACCGCCAGGTGGGTCAGGTCGCCGGTAGGTTCGAGTGATCGTCGAGGGGAGAGTCGTGGCGCGGGGTCGCGTGCGGTGGCTGGTCCGCGTGCCGGCCGCGCTCCTGGTGTGCCTCGGCGCCCTGGCGCCGCCGATGGCGACGCTCACCGCCGGCCACGCCGCGGCGGCCGGCGTGGCCGTGGGCCACGACCATCCAGGCCCGCACGGCGCCTTGTTGACGTGTGCGGTAACCGGTGCCGGGCGCACGGTCATCGAAGGGCCGGAGCGATCGAATCCGCAGCCGCTGGTGCTGTGCGGCGCAGCGTCGCGCAACTTGGCGATCGGGTCGACACATCGGCCCGCAAGGACGAGGTGCGGGGAGCAGCCACTCGCGATGGCGCGCGGGGCGCGAGCGCCGCCGCGACACGTCGAGTTGATCTAGTTCCCTTTCCTCTGACCTCCTCCCGCGGAGCAATGCCGGGGCGGAGAGGTCTGCCTGTCCTGAAGGAGATCGCGGTGCTCATTCTGTTGCTGTGCGTGTTGGTGTTCGTACTCGTCGGTGTCGCTCTTCTCGTGGCGATGCCCTTCCGTGACGACCCGTTCCTGGGCGTGCTCGGGCTGGTGGTGATGCTCGTCGCCGCCGTGCTCAGCGCGATCTATGCCGCGGGCGACGCGGAACTCTGAACGCGTCCCGAGGCACTGGCTGGTCGGGGGTGAATTGAGCGGGCGGTGGTGACCGGCCGGTCGGCACAGGACCGGGGCAGCGCCGGACATTCGCCGCGCCACGAAGGGCAACGACCTAGGCCCGGGCCGCACACGTCGACCCCTGCCGCAGTCACCACCGCCGCTCGCCAGGTGCAACGATCAACCTCAGCCGGGGATACGGACTTTCCGGGCATCGAGTTTCGCGGGCAACCTCCCGGGTCGTGGGATGCGGCATCACGGCCCCCGGATGGTGGGGTTAGGCCTACCCGATTAGGGGGATTTGACCCAGTGTGGTCGACGCTCGCGGTGTCGATGCTCGAGTCGTGAAATTCATCCACAGCAACCTGCGGTCGGCCGCGCTCGGCACGGCCGTGATAGCGGCCGCCGCAATCGTCCTGACCGTCTGCGCCTCTTCCGCGTCCAGTGCGCAACGTCCTCAGCCTGAGCGTCCGGCGCTTGTGCACACCGACCATGGCTGGGTACGCGCTCACCTGGCCGCGGGCGTGCGGCGCTTCGAAGGAATTCCCTACGCGGCGCCGCCGACGGGCAACTTGCGGTTCCGCTCGCCGCGGCCGGCCACGCCGTGGCGGGGCGTGCTCGACGCCGACCGGCCCGGCCCGGCGTGTGCGCAGCTCGGCGGGTTTCCCGGTGACGCGCCGAGCAACAGCGAGGATTGCCTGTACCTCAACGTGACCGCGCCCGCCGAGGCCGAGCAGCGCAGACTGCCTGTAATGGTCTGGATCCACGGCGACGGGTTCTTCCAAAGTTCCGGTGGCATCTACGGGGCCGACCGGTTGGTCAGGCAGGGCCGGGTCATCGTGGTGACGTTCAACTACCGGCTCGGCGCGCTGGGCTTTCTCGCCCATCCGGCCCTCGACCGCGGCACCCGCGACCTGTCCGGCAACTTCGGGCTCGAGGATCAGCAGGCCGCGCTGCGCTGGGTGCGCGACAACGCGGCGGCGTTCGGTGGCGACCCGCACAAGGTGACGATCTTCGGCGAATCCGCCGGCGGCATGAGCGTGTGCGCCCACCTCGCCGCACCACGCTCTGCCGGGCTGTTCCAGCGCGCCATCATCATGAGCGGCCCGTGCACGCTGCACTGGCCGTACTCGCCCACCTGGGGGCCGCTACCGCGCCGGCAGCGCGAGGCCCAGGGCGTCGAGCTGGCGAAGCAGCTCGGTTGCACCGACGCCGCAACCGCTGCCCGCTGCCTGCGGGCGCTGCCCGTCAAAAAGCTGATCAACCTCGGCGGCATAACGTTCGGCCCCGGGCCGACGGTGGGCGGCGGCGTCCTCCCGGTCAACCCGGCGCGCGCCTTCGCATCCGGACAGGTTGCGCACGTACCGGTCATGCAGGGGACGACGCGTGACGAGCACGTCACGTTCATCGCGGCACTGGAGTCGTTCACCGGCCAATCGGTCACCCGGAGGAACTACCCGGGTCAGGTCGCCACCGTCTTCGGCAAGCAGCGCGCGCGGGCGATTCTCGCGAGATACCCGCTCACCTCGGCGGCGCCGGCGCGGACGTTGGCTTCGGTCCTCACCGATTCGGCGTGGACGTGCCCCGCGCTGGCGACCGATCGTCTTCTCGCGACGCACCTGCGCACCTTCGCCTACGAGTTCGCCGACCGGAAGGCGCCGTGGTTCCGCGACGCCGAGTTGCCGAAGTACCCGACCGGTGCCTACCACGCGAGCGAACTGCAGTACCTCTTCAGCGGCGCGTACGCGAGCGAGATGCTGGACCGGCAGCAGCGAGCGCTGTCGCGTCAGATGATCGCCTACTGGACGCGATTCGCTCGGAAGGGGTCGCCGAACGGACCGGGCACGCCCCGGTGGCCGCAATTCCACGGCTCGTCCGCGCAGTCACTGGCAACCGGCACCGACGGCGTCGGGCAGGTCGATCTCGGCGCAGCGCACAACTGCGCGTTCTGGTCGGAAGCATCTCGGCCGGCTCTCGCGCTACGGTCCTGACGTGTCCGGTCCGGACGTCGTGGTCGTGGGCTCGATCAACACCGATCTGGTCCTGCGGGTGCCCCGGCTGCCCGCGCCGGGCGAGACGGTGCTCGCCATCGACCAGTCCCGGTTCGCCGGCGGCAAGGGCGCGAATCAGGCCGTCGCCGCCGCTCGCCTCGGTGCCGCGGTCGCGTTCGTCGGCTGCGTCGGCGATGACGACGCGGGGCGTGCGATGCGAGCCAACCTGCAGGCGGCCGGTGTCGACGCGCAGCACGTCCGCACGACAGGCGCGGCGCCGACGGGGGCGGCGTACATCAGCGTGGACGACCGGGGCGAGAACACGATCGTCGTCGTCGCAGGCGCGAACGGTGAACTCGGCGCCGCGGATGTCGCCGCAGCGAGCGAGGTGATCCGCACTGCGCCGCTGGTGCTCGCGCAGCTGGAGATCCCGGACGCCGCGGTGGCTGCCGTGATCGAAACCGGCGCAACGGTGTTGCTCAACGCCGCTCCGGCCCGGCCGATGCCGCGCGAACTGCTAGACCGGCTCGACGTGCTCGTCGTCAATGAATCGGAGGCCGCGATCCTCCCGGCCGGTCTTCGCGGTGCTGTGGTGGTCACGCACGGCGCCCGCGGTGCGAGTTGGCGGGCCGGCAGCGCCGAAGGGTTCGCGCCCGCACCGAGCGTCGACGTCGTGGACACGACCGGTGCAGGGGACGCGTTCGTAGGCGCGTTGGCCGCCGCCCTGTCCGGCGGCGCAGCGCTGCCGAGTGCGGTCGGCAGGGCGGTGCATGTCGCGAGCCGCGCGACCACGATTGCCGGTGCGCAGCTGCCCGCTGATTTCGGCTGATCGACGCGGCGGTGGTCACGGGTGCGGCGGTGGCGGCGGGAGGGTGTCGATGCGCGGTGCCGGCTGCGGCCACACGAGCAGCACGGGGCAGGGTGCATGGTCGACGACGAAGCGAGTCGGTGGCGCGAGGCTGTGTGGGCCGAGCCGGTTGGGATCTCCGTCGCGCGCGCAGATAAGCAGGGCCGCGTCGGCGACGGCGTGGACGACCTCACGTTCGATGCGGCCGTGCCGTTCCAACCGGGTTGCCGAGCGGGCGAGTCGTTGTTCAGCGGCCACGAGCACGTCCGCAGCCGCGGCGGCCGAGATCGCCTCGACCTGGCTGCCGGGGTCTCGAGCGTGTCGGTAGCCGCGGCCGAGGAGGCCGGCGAACGCGCCGTGAGCGGCAGCGGCGGGCTCGTCGCCGGTGACGTACAGCAGCGTCACGTCTGCGGCCTCGGGTACCCACGTTCGCGCCGCGTCGACGACGGCCGGCCAGGTGGCCTCGGTGAGCCAGGCGACCACACGCATCGCTCAGCCTCCTGTCGCGCGTAACACGCACCAGAGTGCCACCGTCGCCGCGGCCAGACCGGCAGGCACGGTCAGCAGGCCGAGGAGGGTGAAGCGGGCCAGGCCTGGTTCGGTGTCGTGGGCGTGCAGCACGCGGCGCCAGAGCAGGGTGGCAAGCGATCCGACGTAGGTGAGATTGGGTCCGATGTTGACGCCGATCAGTACCGCGAGCGCCGGACCGGTGCCGCCCGCGGCCGCGGTGGGCAGTAGCGCGAGCACGGCGGGCAGGTTGTTGACGAGATTCGCCAACACCGCGGCGAGCGCCGCGATCGTGAGCAGCGCCGGCAGCGACGATCCGTCCGGAAGCACCGTGTCGAGCGCGTGGTCGAGTCCGTGGTCCAGCACGCCCTTGACGATCACGCCGAGGGAGAGCACGAACAGCAGAAAGAGCGGGCTGGTCGAGCCGAGCACGCCGTGCAGGGTGGTGCGTTTGCCGCGCAGCGCGCGGACCGCGAGCAACACCGCACCGGCCAACGCTGCCCACGCAGGATTGATCCCGAGCAGCGAGGTCACGACGAAGCCGGCAAGCGTCAACGCGACCGCGGCGAGCGTGAACGTCGGCACCGCCGGCCGCCGCGCGGGCAGCGGGGCCGGCACCGGCCCGTCCAGTTCGGCTCGGAAGAACAGGCGGAAGGCGACGTACTCGACCGCGATGCCGACCAGCCAGGGCAGCGCCATCAGCCCGGCGAAGTGGGTGAAGGTCAGGCCGCTGGCAGCGAGGGCGAGCAGATTCGTCAGGTTCGAGACGGGCAGCAGCAGCGATGCGGTGTTCGCGAGATGCGTGCACGCGTAGACGTACGGCATCGGTCGCGAACGCAGCCGCGTCGCGGTTGCGAACACCACCGGGGTGAGCAGCACGACCGTCGCGTCGAGAGAGAGCACTGCGGTCGTGACGGCAGCGAGCACGAACAACGCGGGCAGCAGGCGACGCGACTGGCCGGCACACACCCTCGCGACCACCTCCCCGGCCGCCGTGAACAAGCCCTCGTCGGCGCACAACTGCGCGAGCACAAGGACGGCAGCGAGGAACCCGACCACCGGCAGCAATCTCCGGATCTCCGCCCACGCAGCGCTGATCGAGACCGCACCGGACAACACGACAACGGCGGCGGCCGGCGCGGCGGCCACCGCCTCCGGCCAGCCGCGCGGCCGGACGACGGCGAACCCCAAGACGACGACCAGCAGCGTGGCGCACACGACCTCGCCCGCAACGCCGCCCAGGGCCGGCCTCCTCTACAACGGCGCCGGCCGTCGCGGCGCCCGCTCAGACTCGCACGGCCGTCCGTCACTGCTCGGTCACAATGGCACCGCGCCATCCCGAGCTATCGTGAGGCTGGGATCCAGCGCGGCGAAGGAAGTGATGGCGATGACCGAGTGGGTTCTCATCGCGGTCGCCGTGCTGATCGTGCTGCCGGTCATCGCCGCACTACTGCTGCGCCGGGCCGTGCGACGGGCGCGCCGTCGCATCGGCGGTTGGCGATGGCGCCAGCTGGAGCTGCGCACGTATCTGGTGCCGCCCGGCCCCCGCCGCGAGGCGGCCCAGCTGCGCAGTCGGCTGCACGCGGAGTTGCACGCCACCGAGGACATGCTCCAGCACGCCCCGCAGGGCTTGATCTTCCGCGCCGAGGCGTCCACGGTGCTCGCGGAGGTGGCCAGCACCGCGGCCGAACTGGACGGCGAGCTCGCCGCGATCGAGCGCTTCCTCGACCCCGCTCAGCAGGAGAAGGCACTGGCCGCGGTCACCGCTCAGGTCGAGCAGCTCATCGAAGCCACCTATACCGCCCGCCACACCATCCTGCGCACGGCCGTGCAGGACCGCGCCCGACAGCTCGCGGAACTTCGGGACAGGGTCGTAACGCAGGCCGCTGCCGCCGACAACTACGAGCGCCGCGGCTCCGACCTCAACCTCTGACCGAGCCGTCGATGACTTCCGACCCGGCCGCCGCCTTCGAGGTCGCCAAAGGGCAGCGCACGGTGATGCTGCTCAGCGAGGCCGACGTGGCCGCACTGCTCGACCCGGCGACACTGCTGGACGCGTTGGCCGATGGTTTCCGGGCACTGGCCGAGGGAGAGGTGCAGTCGCCGCCGCGTCCGCAGATCACTCTCCCGGGCGCCGGGTTCTCGCTGGCCATGTCGGCGTGGCGGCCCGGCTCGCAGATCTGCGTCAAGGTGGTCAACGTCTTCGACGGCAATCTCGACCAAGGCCTCCCCAACCACCTCGCGATGATCACGCTCTTCGCGCCGGACACCGGCGCGACCACCTGCGTGATGGACGGGACCTACATCACCGGTATTCGCACCGCAGCGGCCGCGGTGCTGTCGACGCGGGTGCTCAGCCGTCCGGAATCCAGCGTCGCCACGATCGTCGGCGCGGGCGTGCAGGCTCGCGAGCATCTTCGGATGTTGCCGCTGGTGCGCCGCTTCGAGCAGATCAACATCTGCTCGCTCGTCGACGAGCACGCCGCCCGGCTGGCCACCGAGTACGAGCAGGCGGTGGCCCGCCCCGACCTGGACGCGGCGATCCGCGAGTCCGACGTCGTTTGCCTGGCCACGCACGCCCCGAACGCGGTGATCGACCCGAGCTGGATTCGGCAGGGTACGCATGTGTCGTCCGTCGGCTACTACCCGCCCGGCGGTGAGTTGCCGCCGGAGCTTGCCCGAGGCAATGCGTTGTTCGTCGAACACCTGGACGCACTGCAACCGGCGCCCGTGGGGTGCGCCGAACTATCCGGCGTGGACGACGCCCACGCCACCACTCTGGGGGATGTCGTCGCCGGCCGCGCACCTGGCCGCACAGAGTCCGACGCCATCACGGTGTACAAGGCCATGGGCATCGCGATGGAAGACCTCGTCGCCGCGAACCTTGCCTACGACCGCGCCGTGCAGGACGGGTTCACAACTCAGTCCATGACGTGGTGATGTAGGCCGAGCGCTCGGGCGAAGAACGCAGTCACCCGGGCAGTCCACTGCGCTGGGGCGGTGGCGAGTGCATGCGTGTGCGATGCGCCCGGCACCGTCCACGTCTGCACGCGTTCCGGTGCAGCGGAGCGGAGGTAGGCGACTGCTTCGGGTTCGTCACCGACCTTGCCGCCGGCGATGAGGAGGAAGGGCGTTCCGTGCGCGCGGGCGATCGCGGAATGCAGCGTGCCCGGCGCCGGCGCGGAAGTCAGCAGGTCAGCGATGCCATAGGTGAGCTTGTCGATGCCGCGCTGGATCGCACCGAGGACGCCACCTGGAAGGTATCCGGCCTTATCGGCGGCAGCCCGGTGGGTGGCCCCCTCGGCCACGACCGCGCGGACGGCCGGATCGGCGGCGGCGGCGCCGATGGCCGCCTCGCCGCCCATGGACAGTCCCAGCACGCCGATGCGATCCGGGTCGACGCCCGGTTGGTGCTGCAGGAACGTGACGGCCGCGGTGATGTCGCGCTCGCCGTACCAGCCGGCGTCCATGGCGTGCCCGCCGCTGCGGCCCTGGCCACGCGGGTCGATCATCAACACGCCGTATCCGTGTCCGGCGAGCACGGCGGCCTGGTCGAGCGTCGCGGTTCGCGTCGAGCCGGAGCCGGGGACCGTGACGATTGCGGCAGAGTTGCGCGAGGGGATCAACCAGGCCGACAGCACTGCACCGTCGCTGGTCCGGAAGCTCACGTCGGCGTACGTGAGCCCGCGGGCTGCCGGCGTCGCGCCACCGAGTGCGGCGCGTGGCGCGAGGCTGAGCATGGCACCCATCGCGAGCGACCAGATGAACACGAGCGCGACAACCGCGACGGGCAGCAAGGCAAGCCGCCACCAGCGATGCAACGTCCGCCATCCCACCACCGTCGCGAAGCCGAGCAGGGTAAGACCGACGGCCAGCAGGAGGAGGCCGGCGACGCTGGTCGCGGTGGCGCCGGATTTGGTGGCGTACCGGACGCCCAGGGCGAGACCGAGCGGAGTCGCGACGATTCCGACGACCGCCGCGACGAGTGCGACGAGCACTGGGCGCCTGAGCAAACGCCGTCCCCAGCCGACCGGCGTGCGCTGGTCGACGGCCGGCGGGGCCGTGGTGGTCATTGCCGCTCCTCAGACCTCGAATTCCTATTGCCAGCGTGAGCAGTCCGCCGGTGGCAAAACAGAGGCCGAAAGTCAGCCGTTCCGGCGGCACTTGCTCGGCGAACACATCTGGTCCGCGGGCGCGTTGCGGCGCCGCCGGCGGTGCTCTCCGAGCCCGCCCTGGCGGGACCTTTGCCCCTTCCGGCCGTTGTGTCCAACTGGTGTTGTGGGCGGGTGTCGCAGCCGCCGGCGAATGCGTCCGCGCCTCCAGGAGGCCATGGGCAAGCGGCAGCTACGCCCAACCCCGTGCTCAAACTCGCCTTCGACGAGGCGCGTGCCGCTCTGGCCGACGAACGCGACAGGCTGGCCAGTGTCCGCAACCGGGCCACTGGTCTGTTGGCAGCCGCAGCCGTTGGCACTTCGTTCGCGACGACCGCCGGCTTGCTCAACGCCGACTCGTCGCACGGGAACGTGTTCCCGGCGTGGGGCGCATGGCTCCTGCTAGGGGTTCTGAGTCTCATTACCTACGGCGTGCTAGTCGTGCTGTGGCCGACGCGAACGTGGGACTACGGGCTGCTTCCGGAGAAGCTGCTCGAAAACGCCGAGCGGGAATTGGACGACGTGCTGAGGGTGGGCACCCGGGCACTGATCCGCGCATCAAGTAACGACAGGCGGATCGTCGACGGACGGGTCGCCGCCTATCGGCTCGCCGCGTCGGCCCTGATGATCGAGGTCGCGCTCCTGGTTCTCGTCCTGATCATCGCGCGGTGAGCTCGTGACTCACGATCCGCGCGGCCGAGCAAACGAGGACGACGACGGATCTGACTGGATCCGGCGGGGTCGTGGTGGCTACCAGCCCGGCTCGTACGCCGCGCCTTCGGCGTTCGAGCAGTCTCCGTCCGGATCGTCGTTCGCCGCGTTGCGAAATGAGCCGGTGATCGCGCCACTACCGGAAACGTTGCTGCGTCACAACGCCCGGGTGCTGGATCCGATCACTGCATACCAACTACCGGGTCAGGCGCCGGTCAGCCCGACGGTCTACATAGCCGATCGACTCATCGTGGACGGCGACGCGACTGAGACGGTGCGGCAGGCACTGACCGAGGCGGCGGCCGCCCAGGGGCTCGAGGTGCGATCGGACGTCCACGACACGCAGGAAACGGACCGCATCGCCGAAGTCGCCCGGTCTGTAGGGGTCTCGCGGTCGCTCCCGTCCCGGATCAGGCTCGTACCGGTGGGTCGCGCGGCCCGGCCGGGCCCAGATGCCTGGAGTCTTCTGCAGACCCTTCGCAGCGAGCTGGCCGACAACGGGTACGCGGGCGGTCATGTGACGCTCGATCACCTTCTGACGGCGGCGTCGCTGCCCGGCTACGGCGGTTCGGCATGGGCAGGTCATGGGGTGCCGAGCTATCGGTACGCGCTGCCGGGCAGCAACGGTCGCCAGCCGGTCAGCTCTCCTGGATTCGCGCCGGCGCGCCGCTCGGACGCGATGCTGCGCGGCCGCCGTCCGGTCGTCGCGATTGTGGACTCTCCGGTTGGCCACCATCCATGGCTTGGCGCGGGCGTCGATCGGCGGCCCCGGGTGCTCGGGCTCTCGGTCTCGGATCCAGAGCCGGACGGCCTCGAAGGGCCGGAATCAGAGATGGCGGCGCACGGCACATTCACGGCCGGCGTCGTGCGCCAGTACTGCCCGGACGCCGACATCCTCGCAGTCGGAGCCTGGGGCCACGACGGAGTCGTCTCGGAGAGCCGGCTGCTCGACATCTTGTGGAAGCTGGTCATCCGGCAGGAGGTGGCGCTCAGGAGTGCCGATCCCGACGGAATCATCGACGTCCTGACGATCTCGGCGGGCTTCTATCACGAGGAGCCGCTCGCCGGCGGCGTGTCGGGATCAGGCCTCGTCGCAGTGCTCGACGCGCTGGGGCGGCTCGGCGTTGCTGTCGTCGCGCCGGCAGGTAACGATGCAACGTATCGGCCGATGTACCCGGCTGCCTGCACGCCTTGGGAAGGCGGGTTGGTTCCGGCATTCGACCATGTAGCCGTACCCCTGATCGGCGTCGGCGCAAGCAATCCGAACGGAGAGATCGCGTCGTTCTCGAACGCCGGCCCTTGGGTCAGATCTCATCGCCCCGGTGCGCTCGTGTTGAGCACCCTGCCGACGTCGATGCCGACCGGTCACCATCCGGAGCGGCGCGCGGACGCCGACGTGATGGATTTCAGCGGTGGGTTCGGGTTGTGGGGCGGGACGTCCTTCGCCGCTGCCGCGCTGGCCGGCCAACTCGCGGCGGTGATCGCCACGGATGAACACCAATCGTTGGACGTACCGGCGGCGGTCGCTCGCGGTTGGACAGCCGTTGCCGCCTGCGTCGAGGACGTGCGGCGACCATAGCCCGGTCACGCGTCGCGCCCGGCGCCGGGCTCGGGCTCACGGCGTCGTCAGCAGCGTACGGTCGAAGCGTGCTGCGCCTGGAGATCAATGCCCGGACGAATGAAGTCGAGGCGCCGCCGACGCGCACGCTGCTCGACGTGCTCCGCGATGACCTCGGGTTGACCGGTGCGAAGTACGGCTGCGGCACGGGCGCGTGCGGTGCTTGCACGGTGCTGGTCGACGGAGCGCCCGCGCACGCATGTGTGGTGACCGCGGGAGAACTCGACGGTGCGTCCGTCACAACGGTGGAAGGCCTCACTGTCGACGGTCGCCTGCATCCAGTGCAGCGCGCGTTCGTGGAACGGCGCGCGATGCAGTGCGGCTACTGCACACCCGCCATGGTGATGTCGGCCGTCGCCCTGCTGCGCCGAACGCCCGATCCGAGTGCGGACGAGGTCAGCACCGCGCTGGCGGGCAATGTGTGCAGGTGCGGCGGCTACCCGCGCATCGTGGCCGCGGTTCGCGAGGCGGCTGCGGCGCTGCGCGCTGACGGCGTCGGCGCCGAGGAAGAGTTGGTACCGCGGCCGGCCGGGCATCGGGCGGCGGCGAGCGGCCCGGTATGGACCGTCACGCTGCCGGCAATCGGCGACGACGAGCGGGATCGGGGTTGGGGCTGGACGACGCCCGGTGGTGCGCAACTGACGATCGACGACGCCGGCACCGTCACCGCCCGCGTCGGCAAGGTGGACGGCGGTCAGGGGAACCGCGCGTCGCTGCGCCGCATGGTCGCCGCCGAACTCGCCGCGACCACCGATTGCGTCGTCGTGGAGATGGGTGACACCGCAACGGCTCCGCACGACCTGGGCACGTTCGGCAGCCGCTCGACGCCGGATGCCGGTCACTGCCTGCGCGTAGTCGCGGCGGCCGCCTGCGATGAACTGGTGGCGGAGGCTGCGCGACGATGGGGTGTGCCTCGCGAAGGCCTCACGGTCGCCGGTGGCGCGGTCCACGACGGTCCGGACCGGAACCTCTCGTTCGGCGAACTCGTCACCGAGTCGCGGTCGATCTCCGCAGATGCACACCGCCCGCTGGCCGCTGCACCACTCGGCGTCGCGGATGTCGACACCGTCGCGCTGCGCAGGGAGCTGAGCGCTGCCGCAACGGGCACCAAGCGGTTTCCACGCGATCTTGCCCGGCCCGCGATGTTGCACGGAGCCGTATTGCGCCCGCCGGCGGTCGGCGCGAAACTGCGCCACTGCGATACGCAGGCAGCACGTCGGCTGCCCGGCGTCACGGTTGTCGAGGACGCCGACTTCGTCGCCGTCGCAGCGCCGAGTCGAGAGCTGGCGGACTCGGCGATCTCGGCGATGCGCGCCGAGTGGACGACGACTCGCGACCTGCCCGCCGAGTCGGAACTACCCGAATACCTGCGCGCCAATCCGATGTCGAGCGAAGGCGGCTGGGGCGGCGCAGTAGAGCGCACCGCGGGCGACCCGACGGCCGCGCGGGCCGAGGCCGAACTCTGCCTGGACGCCACGTACTCCGCGGCGTACATCGCGCACGTCCCGATGGAACCTCGCTCGGCGCTGGCCCAGCCCGGTCCGGATGCAATGACGGTGTGGGTGGGAACGCAGCGGCCGTTCGCGGTGCGATCCGATGTTGCCACGGCGCTCGGGTTACCCGAGGACGTCGTGCGGGTGGTCGTTCCGGACTTCGGCGGCGGTTTCGGCGGTAAGCACACAGCGGACGTCGCGGTGGAAGCTGCCCGGCTTGCGCGTGCCGCCGGCGTGCCGGTGAAGGTCGAGTGGTCGCGGGAAGAGGAGTTCCGCTTCGGTTACCTGCGGCCCGCCGCGGTCATCGACGTGCGCAGCGCCGTCGGGCAGGACGGCGTGATCACCTCGTGGGAGTTCACGAACATCAACTCGGGCGCGGCCGGCCTGCTCTCGCCGTATGCCGTGCCCAACCGCAGCGAGCTGTTCCGGCCCTCCGTGGCACCGTTCGCCCAGGGCTCGTACCGCGGTCTCGCCGCGACCGCGAACCACTTCGCCCGCGAATCGCACATGGACGAGCTGGCACACGCACTCGGCGCCGACCCGGTCGAGTTGCGTCGGCGCCATCTGCACGACGAGCGACTGGTGCAGGTGCTCGACGCACTCACCGAGCGCATCCGGTGGCGATCGCGTCCTGCCGCCTCCGGGACCGGGGTGGGGATCGCGTGCGGAGTCGAGAAGGACGCCCGCGTCGCTACTTCGGCAATGGTCTCGGTGGATGCAGCCGGCGCGGTGGCGCTCACCGGGCTCACCAGTGTGTTCGACTGCGGTGCCGTCATCGACATGGACGGCCTCACCGCCCAGGTCACCGGCGCGACGATCATGGGCATCGGTGGTGCGCTGTTCGAGCAAATCCGCTTCGACGCCACGGGCATCACCAACGCCTCGCTCGGTAGCTATCGTGTGCCTCGATTCACCGACGTGCCGCCGGTCGACGTGCTCGTCCTCGACCGTTCACATCTGCCTGCCGCCGGTGCCGGCGAGACGCCGATCATCGCGGTCGCGCCCGCCATCGGGAACGCAATCCGGGCGGCCACCGGCAAGCGATTACGCGCACTGCCGCTCATCCCCGACGGACGCGTCAGCTGACGCCGACGTGACCGACCGCGCGGCTCACTGGCAGGCTGCTTTCGGTTCGCACTCGGTCGGCGCCGTTGCTGAGTGATCACCATCGGCTCTCAACCGCGTGTCATCCGGCCGGATGCACGATCGATCTGTGCGTATGGGCGGAGCGGCAGCCGTCGCGGCGGTGGCCATGGTTTCGTTGGCAGCTTGCTCGGCCGGCTCGTCCCGACTGACTGAGCCGCCACCGCCGGTGCAGCACCGCGTCACCCACGACACCCGTCCGAACATCGTCTTCGTCCTCACCGACGACCTGGCCACGAATCTCGTGCCGTACATGCCGCATGTACGCGCGTTGGAACAGGCGGGCGCGAGTTTCCGCAACTACTTCGTGGTCGACTCGCTGTGCTGCCCATCGCGCTCGGCGATCTTCACCGGGCTCTACCCGCACGACGACGGCGTGTACACCAACGGCGGGAAGGGCAACAACGGACCGGAGGGCGGGTACCGCGCCTACAACGATCACGGCGATGCCGCCAAGAGTTTCGCCGTGGCACTTCAGCGCGCGGGCTACCGCACCGGATTCATGGGCAAGTATCTGAACGGTTACTACCCCTTCGACAAGCGACCGCCGGGCTGGGACGTGTGGGACGGCGCGGGTCGCGCGTACGCGGAATACAACTACGACCTCAACCAGAACGGGACCATCCACCACTACGGGCACCAGCCGCAGGATTACCTGACCCACGTGCTCGCCGGCAAGGCGAGCGACTTCGTGCGGAGCTCGGCGCGGCTCGGCAAGCCCTTCGCGCTCGAGGTCGCCACCTTCGCGCCGCACAAGCCCTACACCCCGGCCCCTGAAGACGTAGGCAGCTTTCCGAACCTCACCGCGCCCCGTGGCCCGGCCTTCGATCGGCAGCCGACCCACGCCACACGCTGGCTGGCGGGGCTTCCCAAGCTCTCGCCGACAGCGAAGCGACAAATCGACGCCGCGTTCCGCAGCCGGGTCGAGGCGGTGCAATCCGTGGACCGGATGATCGGCCGGATCGAGGCGACCCTGACCGCCGAGCACGAACTTAAGGACACGTACTTCGTGTTCAGCTCCGACAACGGCTACCACATGGGCGAGTACCGGATGAAGCCCGGCAAGCAGACCGCGTTCGACACCGACATCCGGGTGCCACTGGTCGTTGCCGGACCCGCCGTTCCGCCTGGCAGCGCGATCAACGCGATGAGCTCGAGCATCGACCTGGCCCCGACCTTCCTGAACATCGCCGGGGCGGCTCCGACCGCGACGCAGGACGGGGTGAGCCTGCTCGGGCTGCTGCACGGCCAACCCGCGCCGCCCGGCTGGCAGCAGGCCGCCCTGATCGAACACCGCGGGCCGCTCACCAACCACTTCGACCCCGACTACCAGCGAGGCTCATCCGGTGACCCGCCCAGCTACGAGGCGATGCGCACCGCGAAGTACCTCTACGTCGAGTACGCGACAGGGCAGCGCGAGTATTACGACCTGTCCCGGGATCGGTACGAGCTGCACAACATCGTCGGGACGCTCTCCGCGCAGCGGCTCGCCAGCTTGCATGCGGGCTTGGCTGCGCTGACCGACTGCCACGACGCCACGCAATGTCAACAGGCAGCATCGCTTCGATCGGCGCATACCGCAGCCGTCCGGTGATGACGGGCTGCCGTCGGTTCGGTTGGTCGTCCGTCAGCTCGGCGCGGCGGCCACCTGCTCGGCGTACCGCGCGAGGTAGAGCGGCCAACCGCCGCTGCCGCGCACGCCCTCGCGCATGTCCTGCCAGCCGTCGCCATGCCGGTCGAGGTGGCGGTGTTCCAGCTCGACGCGGGTGCGCTCGGCCGACTCGGCGATGAAGCGCACCTCGACCTCGCTCGTGCGGGAGGTGTCCGCCTCGAGCTGCCATTCGGGATTGATGTCCCAGGTGAAGACGATGCGGTTCGGCGGTTCATATGCGATGACGCGCGCCCATTGGCATTCGCTGCCGTCGACGCCGCGATCGTAGACGCGGCCACCGACGAACGGCTCGAACACCGACTCGGCGACCTCGGCCCGCAACAGGTTGTGCTCGCGTGGCTTGATCTTGTCGAACTGCTTCGTGAAGACCTGGAACGCGCGTTCGGCCGGCGCGTCGACGGTGACATCCGTCCTGATCGAAGTCTCTTGTGCATGGGTGGTCATGCGTCCTCCTCCGTCGATTGCTCGACGAGCTGTTTGTACGTGGCGAGGGCCTGGTTCCAGAACCTCTCGAGGTTGTTGCGCAGCGCGGCCAGGCCGTCCGGGTCGGCGCGGTAGACGCGGCGGGTGCCCACCGCTTGGTCGGTGACCAGGCCGGCCAGCTTGAGCACCTTGAGGTGCTGCGACACGGCCGGGCGCGACACCGGCAGGTCGCCGGCCAGCTT
>DASQSE010000030.1:0-5030 GCA_035642535.1 Jatrophihabitans sp.
CGATCGTCCCGCAGTCAGAGGGGGACGTAGGAACGCGTGACGCTGCATGTCCATGTGGCCGAACCGGGCGCTGGCTCACGCGCTTTCGCAGCGCGGACGTCGGCGGCTAGCTGACGCATTGCGCCAGCGCGGTGTGACGAGCCGCTGCCAACGGTGAATGGGTAGATCTGCCGATGCTCCGAGGGGGTCCGTCGGCGCAATCTACCCGTGCGCCGGCCGACCGGACGGCGACCACGGAGATCCAGAGCGATCCCGAACCGAGGAGACCGTCATGCTTCTGGCCACCACCACTGTCGCTGACGTCGAGCAGTTCCTGAAGGTCTTTGGCGCCGCGGGCGCCGACAAGCGCGCCCTGCACGGCTCCAAGAGCTCCGTCGTCTACCGCGACCCCAACGAGACCAACCGGATGTGGGTCGTCTTCGACTGGGACGAGCAGGGCTGGGCCGATTTCGTGTCCGACCCCGAGGTCCCCGCAGTGCTCAAGGATGCCGGGCATCTGTCCAAGCCGCAGGCCGCCTCGGTGCTCGGCGAGTATCGGGCATAGGCGGGCGAGATGTCCCGCATCGACCGGCCCGCGCGCGTGGGCCTGATCACCGACCAGACCGGAGCGCTGTCCTTCATGGGCATCGCCAACGTCAACCTCGCCACCATGGTCATCGACGACATCAACGCACGCGGCGGCCTGCTCGGGCGACCGGTCGAGCTGTACGTCGAGGACAGCGCGACCGACGACGACGCCGCGCGGACCTCGGCCGGCCGCCTCGTTCACGAAGCCGACGTCGACGTCGTGATCGGCGGGATCTACAGCTCGACCCGCCAGGCGATCAAGGGCCCCGTGGTCGACGAGGCCGGGCGGCTTTACCTCTACCCGGAGCAGTACGAGGGCCAGGAGAGCCACCCGCTCATCTTCTGCACCGGCCCGGTGCCGGCGCAGCAGATCGACCCGTTCATCCCGTGGCTGATGGAAGAGACGGGGGCGCGCAAGTTCTACCTGCCCTCGGCCGACTACATCTGGCCGCACGTGCTGAACGAGTCCGTCCGCAACGTCATCACGCCACTCGGCGGCGAGGTCGTGGGTGAGGAGTACTTCCCCCTCGATCACACCGAATACGCCAAGGTCGTCGACGACATCATGGCCTCCGGCGCCGAGGTCGTCTTCAACACGATCGTCCCGCCCGGGCTGACCCCGTTCCTCGCCCAGCTCCACGACGCCGGATTCACGGCACGCGGCGGAACGATCGTGTGTACCTACTTCGACGAGAACTTCCTCAACCTCGTACCGGCGGCGCACGTCGAGGGGCTCTACGGGTGCCTCGACTACTACCGGGCGGTCCGTGACCCGTTCAGCGTCGAACTGCTCCACCGCTACGACGCGCGGTACCCGGGCAGCGCGCAGTTCACCGCGGGCTCCGCGTGCACCGGCACGTACCGGGCGCTCAAGATGTGGGAGGCCGCCGTGATCGAGGCCGGATCGCTCGTTCAGGACGACGTGATCGCGGCGCTGGATCACGCGAGCATCGCGGAGGGCCCGGGGGGTCCGGCCGAGATGGTCCCCGGGCAGCACCACGTGCGGATGAACATGTACATCGCGCGCTCCGAGGGTGGCGACTTCACCGTCGTCAAGAACCTCGGCAGCATCGAGCCGAAGCAACGCGAGGTGGCAGCCGTCTGACCCGCGACGGCCCGGGTCGGTCCCGCCGGTCTCTCCGAGAGACACGCGCGGGACCGACGTCGGCCGTTCTCAGGGAGTGCGACCGGTGAACGCCAGCATGTTGTCCTGGAGGGCGGCGTCGTCGGCCACCTCGACGGCCGGTCCCATCATCTTCTGACCCAGCGGGTTGGTGCCGCGCAGCAGATCCGGCGGAACGTGGTGCAGGCCGTCCGTCGTAGCCGAGACGACGTCCGGCGGGAGCGTGTCGTCGGCCCCGATCGAGCGGGCGAGATCCCAGCTGTGGATCAGCAGGTCGCCGATGAGGAACCCGGCCAGATTCGACTTCGGGATATCGGCGAACTCGGGAACGGTGCCGGCGAGCTGCGTGGGGTCGGCGAGCAGGGCGGCGTAGGACGCTCGGATCCGCTCCCAGTCCGAATCGTCGGGCGCGACATCCGCGCCGAGCAGGCTGCCGCCCTTCGCCTGCCAGGCCAGGGTGTGGTCGACGAGGTCGCGGACGGTCCATCCCGCGCACGGTGTCGGGTTCTCCCACTGCCCGTCGCCGATCTCGTCGTACAGGTCATTCCACTTGTCGGCGGTCTGCCGCCAGAGGTCCAACGGTGCGCTCATCTGAGTGCCCTCCTGGCTCGCCCGAATACCCGGACCAGTGGACACCTGGGCTCGCCAACACGGCAAGTACCGTCCGGACCGCGTCTGCCGGCGCCTACTGTTCGAGTGTGTCCGGACGTCCACCGTCGGGAACGGTGACGTTCCTGTGCACCGCCATCCAGGACGCGCTGCGGCGGTGGGACGAGGCGCCTGCCGAGATGGCGGCTGCCCAGCAGATCCACGACCGGGTCGTGCGGGAGGCGATCGAGAGCCACGGCGGGCACGTCTTCCTCGCCGACGCCGACGGCTTCCGCGCCGCGTTCGCGACGGCGGGCAGCGCGGCCGAGGCGGCCGTCGCGGCGCAGCGCGCTGTACAAGCCGACGCGACCACGGGCCTCTCGGTGCGGATGGCGCTGCACACCGGAGAGACGGCCGAGCGGGACGGCGACTACTCCGGCCCCGAGCTCGACCGGGTCGTCCGGCTGACCGCGCTCGCACACGGCGGACAGATCCTCGTGTCCGACACCGCCGAGGTGTTGCTCCGCACGCGCGTGTCGCTGCGGCCGCTCGGCGAGCACGTGCTGCGCGGGCTACGCGGGCGGATCTCCGTATTTCAGGTAGTGAGCGACGGGCTGCTGACCGAGTTCCCGGTGCTGCGTAGCGCCGAGCAGTTTGCCGGGAACCTGCCCCGACAGATCACTTCGCTCGTCGGCCGCGACGAGCTGGTGCGCGACGTCGCCGAGCTCGTGCGCGAGCGCCGGCTCGTCACGCTGACCGGTGTCGGCGGGGTCGGCAAGACGCGCATGGCCCTGGAGGTCGGCGCCGAGCTGGCGGGCGAGTTCCCGGACGGGGTGTGGGTCGTTGAGCTGGCGGCGGTCGGTCACCCCGACGCGGTGCCGGCAGCGGTCGCGACGGTTCTCGGCATCACGCCGCAGGGCGATACCCCGCTCATCGCCACGATCGCCGGCACGCTGGCCGGCAAGCGGCTGCTGCTTATCGTCGACAACTGCGAGCACCTGCTGGCGGCCGCCGCGTCGGTGATCGGGGCGGTCGTCGGCCGCCCGGGCCACGTCCGCGTCCTCGCTACGTCCCGCGAGCCGCTTGGCCTCGATGCCGAGGAGGTCCCGCGTGTCACTCCGCTGGCGATCGCGGGGGGCGCCGCGTCCGACGCCGTGACGCTGTTCGTCGACCGGGCGCGGGCCGTGCGCCACGACTTCGGGCTCGGCGACCCGAACACCGCCGCCGCGGTGGCAGCGATCTGCCGGACGCTGGACGGACTTCCGCTGGGCATCGAGCTGGCCGCCGCGCGCATGGCAGCGATGAGCGCCGTCGAGGTCTGCGAGCGGCTCGCCGACCGTTTCCGCCTGCTCTCAGGATCGACCCCGGGGCCGGATCGCCAGCACACGCTGCAGCACGCGGTGGCCTGGTCGTACGACCTGCTGGTCGACGAGGAGCGCGAGCTGTTGCGCGCGACGTCCGTGTTCGCGGGCGGGTCCGAGCTGGCGGGCATCCACGGCGTCGCCCCGCGTGGAGACGCCGTCGACGTGCTGACACATCTCGACTCCCTGGTGCGCAAGTCGCTTGTCGTCGCCGACCACACGACGGCCAGCACGCGCTATGCGTTGTTCGAGACGATCCGCCAATTCGCGCAGGACCGGCTCGAGGCGGCGGGCGAACTGGTGACGACCCGCGACCGGCACGCCGCACACTTCGCGGCCGAGGCCGCCGCGCGGTGGGACCGGTGGAACGGACCGGGCTGGCGCGACGCCGTCGACTGGGTCGAGGCCGAGTTCGGGAACCTGCGCGCCGCGTTCCGGTGGAGCTCGGCGCGGGGCGAGGTGACGGTGGCGACCGACATCGCCGCGCACGCTGCGCTGATGGGATTCTCGGTGCAGCTATTCGAGGCGCTCGGGTGGGCGGAGGAGCTGATCCCGGCGGCGTCGGTCGCGGACGTCGCGCGACTCCCGCGGCTGTGCACCGGCGCTGGCTACGCCTGCTTCGCCGGCCGCGCCGAGGCCGGCCGGCTGAACGCGCACCGCGCCACCGAGCTGGAGGGCGACGCCCGGTACGACCCGTGCGAGCCGGGGTACGCGACGTTCGTCGAGGCCCTGTGCCAGGTCTACTGCGGCGACCTCGACCGCTACGTCGAGCTGACCGGCGAGATCGTGCGCCGCTACGGCAGCGACCGCGGCTACGGCCTCGCGTCCTACGTCGACGGGCTGCAGTCCGCAGGCCGCCTCACGGAGGCGCTGGCGCTCACCGAGGAGTCCGTGGCCGCCGCACGGCGGCTCGGCAACCCGTACTGGGTCGCGTACGCGCTGTGGATCGCCGGGATGGCGTTCTCGCGGACGAACACCCGGCGGGCGCTGGCGGCCTGGGAGGAGGGGGTCACCGTCGTCCGCGAGTACCGCGTCCAGTTCTTCGAGGGCTTCCTGGCCCGCGACGCGGCCCGGCTCCACACGACCGACGGCGAACCCGACATCGCACTCGGGCTGTTCGCGCAGGCGATCGAGGCCTTTCACCGTGCCGGCAACGTCCCGCAACTGATCATCACGCTGGCGAGCGTCCCCGCGCTCTTCGAGCGGCTGGACCGGCTCGAGCCCGCAGCCGTGCTCACGAGCGCGCTGTCACGCGAGCCGTCGAGCTTCCACCACGTGCCCGAGCTGGCTGAGCTCGTCGATCGGCTCGCCGCGCGGTTGGGCGCGACCCGGATGACCGAGCTCACGAAGGTTGGTGCCGACCTCGGCCTCGACGCCGCCACCCAGTACGC
>DASQSE010000031.1:0-49777 GCA_035642535.1 Jatrophihabitans sp.
CCGCTTCGCGGTCGGCCTAACGGCCGATCCTGGACCCCCACGCGTCGCAGGCGCTTGCCCTCATTACATCGGAGAAGACAAAGTCAACGACAACCGACACAACCAGCCCACTTGACCGGCCCCGCTCCTTCAGGAATGACAAACATAGAGGCGTCAAACGACCGGTCTACGCCGCCGTGCCGATGTGCGTGTGTCGTGCGCGGACGAGGAAGACGACTAACGGCCGTGTCAGTGTCACTCCTGCACAATTCGGCGCAGGATGATCTCTCCGTTCGGATCGAGTTCTCCGGTCGGAACGAATCCGAGCCGGGCGTAGAAACCGGCCGGACCACCCTCGCCGGGCACATAGCTGGTGAGTAGTTCGGTGGCACCCTGGCCACGCACCAGCTCCACGATCTGTCGCACGACCTGCTGGCCGTAGCCCTTGCGCTGATGTCGGTGGTCGATGAGCAGTTTCCAGAGGAACCAGGGTCCGATGATCTCCGGCGGCTGAGGCTCGACGTTCCAGCTCAGCATGACGAACCCAACGGGCTCTCCGCCGGCATAGACGGCTCGAAACCATGGGTTCGCCTGTGGATACTCGGCGGCTTCGGCCAGCGATTCGGTCACCGAGGTGACGAACCGTTCCTGATCGGGTGTGCAACGTAGTGCGAGGACGGCCTCGGCGTTGTCCTCAGTGATCTCCCGCAGGGTGATCGTCACGGTAAACACGCTAACCGGTCGACCCGCCCACTCCGCGCATGCGCATGTGCCCGCTCACGCCGACATATGCGCTCTCGAGTCGATGTCCGGATGGATGCCGATACGCCGCTGGGTGTAAGAACTGATCATGCCGTCGCCCGACGATAATCTGACCGTCACCTTTCCTGCACGTCTGTGGGCGCCCGTCGACGCAACCATCGACAACTCGGTCTCGATGGCACGCGTGGATGATGACTCGGACACCTATGAGGCTGGGCACCGCCTACGCGAGGCGGGCTGGGCAGCCATGAAAGCCGCGCCCGAAACGAACGAGCTTGGCTGGCCCCAGGACGACTACCACATGCCCATCACGGCGATCCGCAGCGATTGGGTCTTCCTCCTCACGCAGCTGGATCGCTGGGAGCCGCACTCGGGCCGAGACGAGTCCTGGTTCTACATCCCCGCGCGGCAGACCATCGAGTCCGCACTACAAGCCTGATCCGTACACAGGGCACGACCTATCACCCGCCAATGCCTTGATCAATCGCACTGTCTCGCGGCGATTAGGTGCGGCGGACCGGCCGTATACGGGCGTCAGTTGTCGATTCGGGGGTACCTCCGCTTCGGAGCCATGCTTACGCTTGTTGCAAGGCCTAGGGGCGATAGGGCCCGCCCGTCAAGCGGACGTGACTCTCATGAGGTCACGGCGAGGAAACCGGCACCGAGGCCCCCCTTGACGGTCGATCTGAAGTGCACGGACCCGCCGCAGTCACGAGCGGTCTTGCGTATGTCCGGACCTTCGACCGGATGTGTATGGGCACGCCGGTCAGCGATACTCGGCCCGTGAGCGTTGCGCTGGATGTTCGAACCAGGCAGGCGCGCGCTCATCGGCGTTTCGGCTGGCCGTGGATCATCGCCGCGTCTGTGGTGGTCGTCGCACTGGTCGTGGCGTGGTTGATCTTTGACCACTGGCGCAACGGTCTGCGGCTGCTCGGCCCTGTCGGCGATGAGGTCGGCGCGGACCGGATGGCCATCGGCCGCACCTTCTATGCGCCAGCCGTCTGGTCTCCAGGGCACAGCCCGCTGACCCTCGCCGTGACGTCACTTCGACCGGAAGTCACCGACGACACCGCGCACGCGAATGTCCGTATCGTGCTCTGCACGCCGCGACGTTTGAGCGACGGCATGCCAGGCGCGGCTGCATGGTCGCTGACCGAGTGGTGCTCGAACCTGCGCCCGTTCACCCCGGGCACCTACCGACTGTGCCCGTACGGGTCAGCGCAGGGGTGTGTTGCGGTTTACGTCGCAGTCACCGCACGCACCTCCGGGCACGTGCACCTCGACGGCACGCACATCAAGTACCAGCGCGGTATCCGCCCCGGCGACCAGCTTGTCGGCACAGCCATCGACACGACCACGCCGTGACGCGCGGTGCACGTCGGCGGCCTCAACGCACGGAAACGCCACCGATTCGGGCTTGATCAATCAGCCGGACACGGCACCGCCGACAAGTGCGGTCCGATGTCCGTTGTCCGGCGACAGGTTCACTCGGGACCTTCGTACGGTCACCACGCCACCGAGGCGCGAGATACCGATCACCGTCGGTGATCGGGTATCCGGGTCAACGCACGGACACGGTCGCTTGACGTGTGCACGAACCCGCCGGTCGGCGGCGGTCGTGCGGCCGGCCAGAACTTCCGCGTGGAACTTGCGGCGATGCCGAGCGCGTCTGGAGGGTGGAGGTAGATGCAATGCGACGGCAGCGAATGGCTGCAGTGTTGGCCGCGACCGGTGTTTTGTTCGCCGCGGGATGCGACAGCTCGACGGGCAGCGCGTCTGTCAGCGGCGCTCCCTCGGCGCGCGTACAGCACAAGCTTCTTCTGGTCGCCCGGCACGCCGCCCAGGCGAACGGCGCGAAGCTAGTCGGCGTTGAGGCGGTCGGCTCACTTCACGACACGGCCGAACATATGTGGCGCGATTTCGACAAGGCCGCCGCCGCTACGTACCCGCCGCTGGTCGAGGGCGTGCGCGCCGCCGTCGAACAAGGAGTCTTCACCGGCGATCCCGAGCGCGTCGCATTACACCTGTGGGTCGTCGCACACGGCGTGGTCAGCCTCGAACTATCCCGCATGCTGCCCGTACCACCCGAGCACGCGGCACACCACTACGAGCAAGCGGTGCTGCTGGCCGCCCATCCATTCATCCGCCAGCCGCAGTAGCAGCGCGACACTAAGGTGCACCGATCGTGATGGTCGCCGTTCGCGTGGACTTCTCGCCGCCGACGTCGGCCACCACGGTGACCCTGACGATGCCGGGCTTGGTCGCGGTGAGCACGCCGGCGGGCGTCACCGTGGCGTCGGCAGTGTTGTCCTCGTTGAGCGCTGTGGCGAAGGTGTAGGTCGCATCCTGGGCGGCGGGGACCACCGACGCCTGGAGTTGCACGCCGGCTTGGCCTTCGGCGAGCGAGACGTGCCGATCGGCGAACTGAGCTAACCGGCTGAACAGTGTCACGCCAGCGGCGGTGTAGGTCCCGTCGTAGACGACAACGGGGAACGTCGTCGACTTCGAGGTGGAATCGGCCGAGACCGTGGCGGTGATCTGGGCGACGCCCGCGCCGACGGGGTGCACGGTGCCGTCGGCGTCGACTCGTGCGACAGTCGGGTCGCTGCTGCGGAAGGACACGCGGGTGCGCGACAAGGCGTAGAACGAGTCGTCGTTGCGGGTCGCGGACACGTTCGCGTGGATCACGTTCTCGGGGGCTGCCGCGTTGAGGACGACCCCATCGGGGAGCGCCGCGACGGTCTTGATCGCAGGGGTAAGAGTGCCCGAGAGTCGGAACGACGCGGTGAGAGCGCTCGAGCGATCGCTGGACGGCCCGACCCACAACTGCCACGTGCCGCGGTCGTAGGTGCGCCGGTGTGCATTTGAGTCCCAGAACCACAAGTTGGCGGCGGGGACCTTCAGCGTCACGGTCTTGGTCTGGCCGGGCGCGAGGCTGACCTTTTCGAATGCCTTGAGCTGAGCGTCCGGACGCAGCGGATCGTCGGCTCTGGGTGAAGCGACGTAGAGCTGCGCGACGTCCTTGCCCGGCGCCGAGGAGGTGTTGCTGACGTCGACCGATGCCGTGATGGAGCCGTTGACGTCAACGTTGGTGCGGTCCAGCTTCAGGTTCGAGTAACGGAACTTGGAGTACGACAGGCCGTAGCCGAACGGGTATGACACGTTGTCGGTGAAGTACTGGTACGTCCGGCCATTCCTGCCGTGGGTGGGCGTCAGCGTGTAGTCGGTGGTGGGCGGGAGCTGATCGACGTTTGAGTACCAGGTGATGGGCAGCCGGCCGGACGGGTTGACTTGGCCGAACAGGATCTTGCCGATGACGTCGGACTGGTATTGGCCGTTGTAGGAGGTCCACACGATCGCGGGCACCTGGTCCTTGAACGATTCGACGTCCACCTGGCTCATCGCTTGGATGTAGACGGCGGTGCGCGGGTTGAGCGCCGCGATATCGCGGACCAGTTCGCCCTGCGCGCGCGGCAACTCCAGGTTGGGCCGGTCCTCCTCCTCGTAGGAGTCGGCCGGCCGGCCGGCGATCGGCGGGTACGTGCCCGGCGAGCTGACCGAGTTCGTCGTCACGGTGCCGACGTACGCGACGACGGCGTCTGCGTTGGCGATGGCGGCGCGATCGGCTGCGGTCAGGTTGGTCTTGTAGAAGCCGGTGCGGTAGGTGAAGAACAGCTTGACCTGCCTGCCGACCGGCCCGGAGTAGGCGATGGTCGCGTCGCTGTCCGTAGATGCGGTGCCGATGACCTGCGCCGCCTTCGATCCGACCCGCAGGTCGACGTGACCGTCGGGCAGCGTCTGGGTTGCGGGATCTGCGTAGCGCTGGATGACCTGGACGGAGGCCGTTCCTGCGGGCACGGTCGTCGTGCTGCCGAAGTATCCGCCCCACCCACTGCGGTCGATGGTCAACGCCGTCGAGGCGGGCGACCCACTGCGCCAGCCGGCGAGGTCACCCTCGTCGTAGATCTGCCCAGGGGTGATGCGGCCGAGTTCGTTGCCGGCTGCGTCGAGGAACCGCACGGCGGCCGGTGTTGCCGGCTGACCAGGTGCCGGTGGGATGTCCGCGCCGATGTTCGGCTTGCGCCGCTGCCAGTCGTCCAACGTGCCGGTGATACCGGGGATGTACTTGACGTTTGCGCTCGGGTCGATCGAATGAATCGTCTCGGTGATGCCGTCCAGCGGGGTCTTGACGAACGAGAGTGTCTCCGGCGAGTAATCGCCGTTGACCTCGACCTGCGCCATCGGCCCGACCACGACGATGTTGTGCGCAGCCGCGGCGGGCAGGGGGAGCAGCTTGGCATCCGAACCGGACGGGGCAGCGTCCTTCAGCAGCACTGGTGCCTCCTCGGAGGCTCGCTCCGAAACGGCAAGGTGTGCGGCGTTGGCGATTTGGTTGTCGAGCGTGTAGTCCGCGCCCCGCCAAGGCACCTGATCGGCAGGGTCGAACTCGCCGAACTTCATGCGCATCGTGATCGCGCGCGTGACGGCCAGATCGATATCGGCCTCGGTGACAAGTCCGCTGTCGTAGGCGGGCAGGAGGTTGCTGCCGTAGTCGCCGCCGGAGCAGTCGAGATCCACGCCGGACTTGAGAGCCCACGCCGCGGTCTCCTGCGGGGTGAGCGGACGCGTGAATCCCGGCGGCGTCCACTGGTGGCTGCCGTAGACGTCGCTGATGGCACCGCAGTCGGACACCGCGGGGCCGGAGAACCCCCAGTCGCGCCGCACGACGTTCTGCAGGAGGTCGCGGTCGGCAGAGACCGGGGTCCCGTTGAGCGCCGAGTACGCGGTCATGAACGACGTCGCGTGATGGTCCGGGCCGAGCAAGGCTTCGAATGCCGGGGTGTAGTAGTCGCGCAGCTCGGCCTCGGTGACGTTTGCCGAGCCGGAGTGCCGGTTCATCTCGGAGTTGTTCGCCACGAAGTGTTTGGCGGTCACTCCTGCCTTCACGTACCTGGGGTTGTTGCCCTGCATGCCGTCGACGTACCCGCCCGCGATCTGCGTCATCAGGTACGGGTCCTCGGAGTACGACTCGTCTGCCCGTCCCCAGCGCGGGTCACGACCCATGTTGATCGTCGGCGAGAAATACAACAGGCCTTTGTTCGGGTTCGGCATGCCCTCGCTGACGAAGTTGTTCATCGCGCGCGCCTCGTCCGAGATCGACGAACCGATCTGTTGGACCAGCGGGGGATTCCACGTCGAGCCCATCGCAAGTCCCGTCGGGAACATCGTTGCCTCGCCGCCGCGGTTGGGCAGCACCGGCGGGAAGCCCTCACCAGCCCGAGCCACGCCGTGCAGGCCCTCACTCCAGTAGGAGTAGGGAGCAAGGCCCAGACGCGGAATCGCGGGGGCGCCGGGACGCCGCTGGGTGAACGCGCGCAGCTGCTGAATCTTCTCCTGCAGCGTCATCCGTGACACCAGGTCTGCAGCGCGGACCTCGAACGGCAGTGATGTGTCTTGGTAGGGCAGCTGGGCCGGTGCCTGACTCGCGCGCGCTGCCAGCGGGCTGGCTGGGAGTCCGTTGAACAGGACGGGAGCCGCCGTGGCGCAGACGGCGGCCGCGACGATCACCATCACCCGGCAGCGCCGCCGATTCCGACCGACGAGTGATGACCGCATGCGCGTGCTCCTTTGTTGAAAGGTTTAAATCCTGCGCTCTTGGCGACCGTAATTCTGGTCCAGAGAGCCGGTCAAGGCCGCCGCCGGCCGAGCTCGGTGGCGAGATCCGTCAGTCGGTTTGCCCCGCTTGGTGGTGATTTGCTCGATATTGGCAGGGCGGCTAGTCTCTGAGAGAGGGGTAGTGAAACGTTTCATAAGTTGGTGCAATCTTCGAACAGGAACGGAGCGCAACATGATCAGCCGTCGAGCCGTACTGCAGGGGATGGGTGGCGTCGGCGTTGCCGGGTTGCTTGGTCGCCCGGCGCGCGCGGCGGCGGAGGACGGTGTCGAGGCGATAGATCGGCACGCGCTAGTCGCGCGCCACAAGATCGTGCGGACCACGAGCGATCCGGACCTGCCGGTGCAGGTGGGCAACGGCCGGCTCGCGTTCGGTACCGACGTCACGGGGCTGCAGACATTTCTGCCGTTCGCCACTATGTCGGACTGGGGTTGGCACGAGGACGCGCTGCCGCCGGGACAGAGCCCGCAGGACTACGTCGGTGAGCCGTGGGACTTCCACGGGCGCACCGTGTACTTCTGGACGAACGACCCGCAACACCCGGAACTGAATGCGTGGCTGCGGTCGAATCCGCATCGCATCAATCTCGCCCGCATCGGTCTCCTGCTCCTGCGTCAGGACGGACAGCCGGCAACGGAGGCCGACCTGACCGGCAAGCAGCAGGAACTCGATCTCTGGACGGGCACCCTACGCAGCAGGTTCGTCCTGGATGGCGTGCCGGCGACTATCGAGACGACCTGCCACCCGGACCATGACGTGGTCGCCGTCCGTATCGACTCGCCGCTGGTGTCCGCAGGCCGGCTCGCGGTGTTCCTCGACTTCCCTTACGCAAGCGGGGCGGACAAGTTCGACGCGCCGTTCGTCGGAGTGTGGGACGAGCCGGATGCGCATCAGACGACCCTGCAGC
Source organism: Jatrophihabitans sp. (assembly GCA_035642535.1). Classification (GTDB taxonomy): domain Bacteria; phylum Actinomycetota; class Actinomycetes; order Mycobacteriales; family Jatrophihabitantaceae; genus Jatrophihabitans. The sequence continues at coordinate 7,323 of DASQSE010000031.1, forward strand.
GCCGCGGTCGCGGACGGGCTGTCGTCACCCACACGCTCGACGCCACGACGTACTACACGGCGCTGTCCTGGGAGGGTGGCGGAGACGTTCGCCCCGAGGGCTCGCACCACTACGTCCTGCGGTCGACCGATTCCCGGCTTGAGCTCTCAGTCGCCTTCTCGCCGGACAGCCGGCTTGCGCCACCCTCGGCGCGTGCGGTGGCCGCCGCGGCAGCCGACTGGTGGCCCCAATTCTGGGACACCGGCGGCGCGATCGACCTGTCCGGCAGCTCCGATCCGCGGTGGCTCGAGCTGGAGCGGCGCATCGTGCGCAGCCAGTACGCCCTCGCCGTGAACGAGTCGGGCAACTGGCCGCCACAGGAGTCCGGCCTGGTCAACAACGGCTGGTACGGCAAGTTCCACATGGAGATGTATTGGTGGCACTGCGCCCACTACGCGCTTTGGAACCGGTGGCCGTTGCTCGATCGCAGCACGCACGTCTACCGGTCCTTCCTGTCGTCCTCGCAGCAGCGGGCCGCCGAACAGGGCTTCCGTGGCGCGCGCTGGCCGAAGATGACCGCACCGAACGGGGTGCAGTCGCCGGGTCTGCAGAATGCACTGCTCGAATGGCAGCAACCGCATCCGATCTTCTTCGCCGAACTCGACTACCGCGCCCACCCGAACCCGCAGACGCTGTCCAAGTGGCGCGACATCGTCTTCGCGACCGCCGACTATCTCGCGTCGTTCGCCTTCTACGATCCGGCCACCAGCCGCTACGTGCTTGGCCCACCGCTGGTCATCGCCAACGAGGGACCCGATCCGCACCAGGCGATGAACCCGACGTTCGAGCTGTCGTACTGGCACTTCGCACTGCGCACGGCGCAAAGCTGGCGGGAGCGGCTCGGCCTACCGCCGCACCCGACCTATGCCAAGGTGATGGCTGGTCTCGCGCCACTGCCCGTCCAGGACGGCGTCTACGTTTTCTACGAAGGCATCCAGGACATGTGGACGCAGTGGAACACCGACCACCCGGATCCAGTCGCCGCCTACGGCATGCTGCCCGGCGACGGCGTCGAGATCACGACCATGCGGGCCACCGCGCAGCAGGTCTACACGTCATGGCGGATGGACGACCTCTACAGCTGGGACTTCTCGCTGCTCGCCATGAACGCCGCCCGGCTCGGCGACCCCGAGCGGGCGGTCGGCTTCCTGGTTGACGACAGATTCCGCTTCTCCGACACCGGCCTGCCGGTGTCAGGCAAGTCCGGCGTGCCGTCGCCCTACTTCCCGGGCGCCGGGGGGCTGCTGTACGCCGCGGCGATGTTGGCCGCGGGATGGGACGGCGCTCCGAACCGGCAGGCACCGGGATTCCCAACCGACGGCTGGGTCGTCCGCACCGAGGGCCTCAGCCGAACAATCTGAGGCCGCGTCAATGCGGAAGTTTGGCAGCCGGACAGGATCAGGTCAGTGCGGCCACCTCGGCCGCGCTCAAAGCCTTCGGGAAAACCTGCACGTCGGTGATCGAGCCGGACCAGAAGTCGGTCTTGGTCGCGTTGTACAGGGCTCGGCCGACTGTCAGCGGCCCGGTGCTCGGATCGGCCTGCTGAACACCGGTCGCAGTGCCCTCCTGCGTACCGTTCACGTAGAGCGTGAGCGCGTTCGCGCCCGCATCGAGCACGCCGACCATGTGGTACCAGGCCCCGGTCTGCGGCGAGAACGAGGACGTCGCCCGGGTGCCCAGCGCGCTGAACGACAACCGGTCCTGGTCTCGGACGTACTGCAAGTAGAACGAGCTGTACACCGGCCCGTCCTGGCCAACTGCCGTGTGGAAGTTGTTCTTGTCGGTCAACTTCACCCACGCCGAGACCGTGTAGCTCTGCGAAGCGTTCAACACGGGACCGGCCGTCTGGGCGTACTGCTGGTCCGTACTGTCGAACTGCAGCCCGCCGCCGTTCGGGCCGTCGGTGGTCCACACCGGACCGTTCGCAAGCGTCAGGTCGTTCCCGCTGCCGGAGGTGTCCTTCGCGGTGGTGCCGGAGCCGTCGGTAAGGGGCCACGAGCCGGGCTTGCTCGTCAGGTCCGAACCGCAGTCACCGGCATTGCTACCAGCCTTGATCACGGCCTGGTTGATCGCCTTGACCTGGGCCATGTCCATCTTCGGGACCTTCCGGTCGTACGTCCACAGCCCGTTGACCTCGCCCTCTACGTCAGTGAGCTGCGTGTACACACCACCCGACAGGTCGCAGCCGGCGAGGAACTTCAGCGCCGTCTGGGTCTGCACGAACCTGTCGGTCAGCTCCGCGGTGGTGTTCGCCCCCGCGTAGTTGATGAACCCGGAATTCCAGCTGTCCTGTGGAATCGACATGCCCCAGCCGCCGTGTTCGCCGTCGATCGCCACGCGCCCGTGCGCCGCATCTGGCTGAGGCATCGCCGGCCCGGTGTAGGTGTGCCAGTCGACGACGTTGCCGGCGCCGGTGTCGGTGTTGACGCTGCCGCAACAGTTGAACCCGGACTCGGCATCCACCAGCCGGCTCGGATCGTCAGCCGCGATCTGCGCCGCTGCAGTTTCGACCTCACTGACCGCGTTGGCCTGGTTGTTGCGATCCATACCCCAGCCCTCGTTGTACGGCTCCCACGAGATGATCGACGTGGTGCCCTTGAGGTCCTCGACCATCTGGTGCAGTTCGCCGCGGAAGGCCGTATCGTCCGCCGCGGTCGGGCTGTAGCCGTCGTTCATGGACGGCATGTCCTGCAGGACGAGCATGCCGAGCTTGTCGGCGTAGTAGTACCAGCGGGCCGGCTCCACCTTGATGTGCTTACGGATCCCATTGAAGCCCATCGACTTCGTCTCGGAGATGTCCCACTTGAGCGCGGTATCGGTCGGCGCGGTGTAGACGCCGTCCGGCCAGAACCCCTGGTCGAGCGTTGCATTGACGAAGGTCGGCTTGCCGTTGAGCATGATCTTCGGCACGCCGTTCACTTCCGCGGTGCTGACCGTACGCTCGCCGAAGTACGAGCCGACGGTGTCCGAGCTGCCCCCGTCCTGCAACGTGACCGTTGCCTGGTAGAGGAACGGACGGTCCGGGCTCCACAGGTGAGCGTTCGGAAGCGGGATGTCGAAGGGCTGATTGGCGGGGCCCTGCGCCTGGGCGACGACCTTGGCGCCGTCCGTGATCGTCACATTGACCGCGCCGGACTGCGCGGTCGAGCTGCTGACCAGCGCAGTGACCGAGGCTCCGGTCGTGCTCGGCGCGTTCGGCAGCTTCGGGGTGAAGGTGACCTGGTCGATGCGCTCGGCCGGCGCCGGCTCGAGCCATACGGTCTGCCAGATCCCGGTCGATGCGGTGTAGAAGATGCCGGATGGATCGAGCCGCTGCTTGCCCTGCGTCTGCTGGGGCGCACCGGTGTTGGCGACGCCGACGACGATCTCCTGGGTCGCGCCCGTTGTCGGATTGAGCGCGTCGGTAATGTCGACGCTGAACGGCAGGTATCCGCCGGTGTGCGTCGCGACCTGCTTCCCGTTGACCCAGACCGTCGCCTGGTAGTTCACGGCGCCGAAATTGAGGATCACCCGCTGCTGGCCGCTGACCCACTGCTGCGGAACGGTGAACGTGCGCCGGTAGAAGGAGTAGTCATAGTGCTTCTGCACCTTCGACAGCGCCGACTCCATCGGGTAGGGGACGACGATCGAGCTGTCGAACTTCGTGCCCGCGGGCGGCGGCGTCTTCAGCGCGTCGGCGGACGAGAGGCCTTGGAAGTCCCAAATGCCGTTGAGGTTCTTCCAGTCCTGCCGCGTCATCTGCGGGCGGGGGTAGTCCGGCAGCGGGTTGGCCGGGTTGACGTCCTTGGCCCATTTCGTCAGGAGGTTTGCCGTGGACTTGTTCTGCGCGGACGCGTAGAACGCGGGCACGGCCGAGCCGTCCGCGTATGTGGCGCCACCGTTGCCGTCGTAACCAGCAGTGAACACCGACCAGCTCCGGTACACCGTGCCGTTGAGGGTGACGACGAGCGTGGACGGATCACCCCGGTCGATCGTGGCGGAGCTGATCGGGAAACCGAGCGACAGGTGCGAGGTCGCTCCGGCCGGCCACGACCCGAGTGGCTTGGCGAACGTGATCCGCGCCGTCTTGCCGTCGGTGGCCACGACCGCGTTCGTTACGGTCGGCACGTACCCATCCGGCAAGGTGAATGCGGAGTCCGGGATGCGGGTCTGCTGCTGTTGACCCGGCAGCGCCCAGGTCAGATGCGCGAAGGCGCCGCCGTTGCCCTGGAAGTACTCCACCTTGACGGTGTGCCTGCCGGCAGTCAGATCTGCGGAGCCAGGAACGTTGATGTTCCAGTCGTTGATCCAGTGATCGATCACAGCTGTGCCGTCGATATAGAGCCGGAAGCCGTTGTCGCCGTACCAGTTGAAGGCGTACGTGCCGGTTGTCGGCACGTCGATGTTTCCGGTCCACCGGATCGCTGCGTTGTCCGACGATCCGGTGAGCAGGGCCAGCCGGCCGGTCAGGTCGTCGAAGTAGACGTTCGGGTCGACGATCGTGTTCTTGTACGTGCCGAAGGTCCAGTCGGTCGCGCCGGTCCCGCCACCGCTTGCGGTGTAGTAGTCGCCGCGCAGGCCCGGTAGGTCGGAGGCCTGCGGCACCGGCGCCGCGTGGGCAGGGTAGGTGGTGAGGAACGAGGCGGTCAGCGCGAGGATCGCGACGATGAGGCTCGGTCCGCGGGAGCGTCGCCGGAGTGCGGAGGGCTGCGACATTACGACTCCTTTGCTCGATTCAGCCGTTATGCAATTGATCGCTACGGGGAGAAGTCGCGCGGCCCGGCGCCTGACTACGGCGTCAGGGTGATCGCGTAGATCTCGGCATTGGAGTTGTTCGGGAACGCGATCGACTGCACCGTCTTGTTCGGGTCGAGGGGCAGGTCCTCGCGGAAGATGTTCACAGGCGGGCCGTCGGTGCCCTGGTTCTGCTTGATGCGGTGGTCCATGGCGATCGCGACGGTGTTGCCGTTACGGGCGCTGCCGGCCCAGTCGGTGAGGGCGAACTGGACGTCGGACGTGGTGCCGTCGGTGTAGGTGATCGTGGCCGACGAAACGACGTCACCGCCGTGGGCGGCGCCCAGGACGTGGGCGGTGGCGTACTTGCCGGCCGGGATCGCGAGCTGCTGGCCGGTGGTCGTTACGAAGTTCTTCGACGTGCCGGCCGGGTCGGGCACCTGGTAGGTGACGCCATCGTTGGTCCAGGGTCCCTGGGCCGGCAGGAGCGCCGCATCGAACGACCAGCCGCTGCTGTCGAAGTTGCCCGAGTTCGGGGCCGACGTCGTCGCAGTTCCGTCGAGGTCGTACGAGAGCCCGAGGGCACACGTACCGCCCGTGGTCGAGGCGCACGAGGCGTCGACGAGCGAGACCGTCGAGTTTCGCACGATCGTGGGCAGGCCAGTGCTCGAGAACGTGAAGGTCACCGGGTAGGTGCCGGCCGGTGTGTTCGCCGGTGGATGCACCGTCACCGGGATGTCGCTGCCGATCGGCAACCCGTTCGAGGTGATCGTGCGAGTGGTCGACGCGGGTGACGCGGTCCAGCCGGCGGGCACAGTCACCTGCTGGGTGAACTGCCGGGTGCCGGGCCACTGGCCGACCGAGGAACCGGTGAGCACGACCGAGGACGACCCGGTCGGAGCCGTCGCGGAACTCGCCTCGGCGGACAGGCTGATCCGGCCGTCGGTGCCGTGCGGATCGAGCGACGGCGGCTTGTCGGTCGTGCGCGTACCCCACGCCCCCGGCGTGTTGGAGACGGTGTAGCTGAGCGATCCGCCGTGGCTGATCGTGCTCCACGGCAGCCAACTGCGCGTGGTCGAGTGCCCGTCGATCGCTGCAGTTGCGATGTACCGCGCGGAGTCGCTGACGCCCGGCGCGCTGATCTGCAGCGTGCCACCCTGCGACGAGCCGTACGCGCCGATCGTCACCTTCGCCGACGGGAACTGCGGGGTGCTGAGCACGAAGTCGTTGGAACCGCTCATCGTCGGGTACACCCCGAGCGAGCTCATCACGTACCACGCCGACATCTCTCCGAGGTCGTCGTTGCCGGTCATGCCGTCCGCGCCCGTGGTGAACAGCGTGTACGCCGCGCGGATGACCGTGGCGGTCTTGTACGGCTGTTCGGTCCACAAGTACATGTATGGCGCGAGCAGGTCAGGTTCGTTGTTTGGGTTGTACGTCGGCTTGGCGTAGTAGTCGTAGGCCGAGTTCACCCAGTCGTTGCGTGCGGTCCCCGCCGGGTCGGTCAGCAGGTGGTCGTAGGCGAAGAAGTCGTCGAGCCGGTGCGCCGTCGCGGACGGGCCGCCCATCAGGTCGACCAACCCGGCTGGGTCCTGCGGAACGAGCCACGCGTACTGGTACGCGCCGCTCTCGTGGAATGCGCCGTTGCCGCTCACCGGGTCGTACGGCGCGAGGAACGTGCCGTCGCTCATGCGCGGACGGAACTGGTGGATGCGCTGGTCCCACAGGTTGCGATACCACCGGCCGCGCTGCGCGAACATCGTCGCGTCGGTGTCGTGGCCCAGGGCAGCGGCCATCGTCGACAGCGCGGCATCGGACGCCGCGTACTCGAGCGTGGCCGACGCGGGGTGATCGCAGTCGTTGTCGCCGCCATGGTCAGGGCAGTCGCGGCCGCGCTTCAACCCATAGGGGACATAGCCGAGCTTGTCGTAGTAGGTGACGCCCGCGCGGCCGTTGTACTGGGAGTTGGCCGGTGGCAGCTGCGTCGCGTCCTCGCGCAACAGCTGGTACGCCTCGTCCTCGTGGCCGGCGAGGAAGCCCTTCGACCACAGCTCGACCAGGGTCGCGGTCACCGGGTCGCCGGTCATGATGTTCGTCTCGCTGTCCGCCAGCGCCCACCGCGGCAACCAACCGCCCTCGCGGCCGATCGCGAGCAATGACAGCGCATCGTCGCGCGCCACCTGTGGCGCGAGCAGTTCGAGGAACTGGTTCTGCGTGCGGTACGTGTCCCACAGCGAGAAGTTCTGCCGCGGCGTGTACCCCACGGCCTGGTGCACCTTGCCGTCGAAGCCCATGTACGAACCGTCCACGTCACCGGCGAGGTTCGGGTGCAGCAGCGCGTGGTAGAGCGCCGTGTAGTACGCGACCCGGCGGTCCTGTGTGCCCCCGCTGACCGTCGCCTTCGCAAGTTCGCTCTGCCAGCGGTCGTGTAGCGCCTGACTGGTCGCGTCGAAGTCGAAGCTGTCGCCGGTCTCGGACCGTAGGTTCTGCTCCGCGCCGGCGATGCCGGTGTAGCTCAGCCCGACCTTCAGCGTCACCTGGTTCCCGGAGGACGGGTCGAAGCTGACCCATGCGCCGCGGTTGCCGCTGCCGTCGGCGACGCTGCGGGAACCGGGTGTCAGCGTGGCTCCCGTCCACGTGCCGTAGGACGCGAACGGCTTGCCGAACTGCGCGCTGAAGTAGACGGTGTGCTGATCGTGGCCGGCGCAGAACCCGCCGTCGTGCACCATGCCCTCGAGCGTGCGGTCGCCGACGACGGTGATCGACGAATCCTTCACGCCCATGTTTGCCTTGCCCGTGTTGAACAAGACGTTCTGCGCGGTGTCCGCGGGGAAGGTGTAGCGCTGCCAGCCGGTGCGGTCGGTCGCGGTGAGCTCGGCATTGATGTTGTATCGCTGCAGGCCGACGCGGTAGTAGCCCGGTGTCGCCGTCTCCGCGCTGTGCGAGAACGCCGAGCTGTAGCTGTTGTAGTCGCTGGTGGTGACGTCACCGGTCGTCGGCATGATCGGCAACTCGCCCATGACGCCGCAGCCGACGCCGGACAGGTGTGTCTGACTGAAGCCGTAGACCTTCGACGCGGTGTAGTCATAGCCGCCCTGGCCGCCGGTGTCCGGGCTGACCTGCACCATGCCGAAGGGCGCGCTCGCTCCCGGGAAGGTGTTGCCGAAGTTCTGCGTGCCGATGAACGGGTTCACCAGCGTCGTCAGGTCGGTGGTGGCGTCCGCCGCGGCAGGCGCCGAAGTCACACCGACTGCGGCGCCGGCGGCGAGCACAAAGCCGACAGCCGTGCTGACCAAGACGCGGGAACGGAAACGGATCCTCGGCATCGTCGATCCTCTCGTGCCGGCGAGAGTCCGACAACGTTGTCACGCCAACGCGGATTGCTCGCTGGGATTTGTGCCGGTTTGGGTGTTTAGGCATCTTTCGCGCAAACCGAGGCCGAAGTCAAGCCGTCGGCGGGCGCGCAAACCGATGTCGGATTCGGTCGGCACAGCGCGCACGCCCTACAGTTCGGCGTTGCCGACGACGAGCATGATCCGAACGACGTCTTTCGCCTCGACGAAGCCGGGCCGTCAGTCTTGCGGTTTCCGCTTGAGCCAGGACTCGTATATGTGGTTGTCCATCGCGCGCGTGGCCTTCGTCGCATCCCGAGCATGCAACTGGTCGAAGATCTCCTGATGCTCGCGGTTGGACTGCTGGTAGTCCGCGTGGGTCGGCGCACCGATGTAGCGCATGCTCCGGAACGCCTCGTTGTTCACGGTCCGGATCACCGCGCGGGCGAACCGGTTGCCGGACGCTTCCATGATCGCGTCGTGGAAGGCGAGGTCGGCGCGGAAGAACCGCGTGCCGTCCTGGTCTTCAGCCTGTACCTGGCGCAGCGCGGTCTCGATGTCGGTGAGCTGGGCCTCGCTGGCCGCGCGGGCAGCCTGGCCGGCCATCTGACTCTCCAGGGCGCGACGCACGCTGACGAGATCCTCCAGGATGGAGCGCTCGGCGTCGTGCCGCACCGACGCCGCGAGCACCACCGGATTCAGTAGATCCCAATCCACCGCGGCGCGAACGCGGGTGCCGAGCCCCTGCTGGACCCGGACCAGGTGCATGCCCTCGAGCGACTTCACTGCTTCGCGGACGACGGTCCGACTGACGCCGAACGTCTCGCAGAGGGCAGGTTCGGTGGGCAGTGCACTGCTGACGGGGATCGCGCCCGACACGATGCGGTCGACCAGATCCTCGACGACGGCGGTCGCAAGTCGCGCGGGACGCCGTGGCCATGCCGGGTACCTAGCGTCTCCGGCGGTGGGGGCCGGGTTCGGTTCGTCAGGTGCAGCCATCGCCGTCCGTTCGCGTCGTCGCCTACGCAAGATCATAGGGCAGGAAAGGGTTGACGTCATTCGTATGACGAATTATGTTCGTCGCCAATGTCCATGTTGTCCTGATGACTTCGGTTCGAGGGTGGCGCCGTGCGGATCTCCCACGTCGAGGCCCATCGGGTGCCGCTACCCGGCTCCGATCCGGCCTTCGGTTGGCGTCGGGGGCTGCTCGGCTCGCCATCGGACGGGGCGGCCGCGGTGCTGCGCATCGGCACCGACGCCGGGGCGGCCGGCGTGGCGCTGGCGAGCCGGCCTGGGATGGCTGCGGCGGTCGAGGACATCGTCGACCGCGTGCTGCGCGACCAACTCGTCGGTTCGGACCCGCTGCAGCGCGAGTACCTCTGGCACCGCGTGTGGGAGATCGACCGGACCGAGGAGCTGCCACTGCCGGTCCTCGGGCTGACCGATGTCGCACTGTGGGATCTCGCTGCGCGGACGACTGCCCAGCCGGTTTGGCAACTGCTCGGCGGCTACCGCGAACACATCCCGGCGTACGCGTCGACCGTGACGTTCGAAAGCATCGCTGAATTCCTCGACGTCGCAACACAATGCCTCGATCTCGGCTACCAGGCGCTCAAGGTGCACGCCTGGGGCGAAGCCCGAGCCGACGCGGAGTTGGCGGGCCGGCTGCGTGAGCACGTCGGAGACGAAATTCCGCTGATGTACGACGGTTCGGCGGGCTTCGATCTGCCCGACGCGATCTACCTCGGCAACGCGCTCTCGGCCGCGAACTTCCTCTGGTACGAGGAGCCGATGCGCGAGTTCAGCGTGACGGCGTACGGCCGGCTCGCGCGCGCCGTCGCGATTCCCCTGCTGGTCGCCGAGACCTCCGACGGCGCACACATGAATTCCGCCGACTTCATCGCCGCGGGCGCAGCGACGTTCGGGGTGCGTACCGGCGCGGCGACGCGCGGCGGCATCACCGGGGCGGTCCGCACCGCCCACCTCGCTGAGGCGTTCCGGCTGCGTGCCGAGGTGCTCGGTGACGAGATCCCGAGCCGCCACCTGACGATGGCGATACCGAACACGACGTTCTTCGAGTCGCTGATCACCTCGAACCCGGTGCACAAGAAGCCGGAGGTCGATGCCGAGGGATTCGTGCACGCGCCGACCTCGCCCGGCATCGCGCTGCCTGCCGGATTGGACTATCCCGCCGCGCTACAGCCCTACGTCGAAGCCGGTCCGTAGCCGGATCTGGCAGCCGCCCACCCGAGAGAGGTACTCAGATGCGCATCACTCGATCGCTACGACGAGACCGCGTCCTTGCCGTCGTTACGGTGATGGCCCTCGGGTGCGGCGCGGCCGCCTGCACGAAGAAGAGCGACGCACAGGGCAGCGGCGGCGACAGCCACGACTTGGCGCCAGCAAGCGTGAAGATCGCGTACGTGCCGGGCGGGCCGCATCCGTACTTCCAGCCGTGGAAGTCCGCGATGAACAAGGCCGACCAGGATTTCGGGCTCGGGGGCGTGACCTTCAACGAGACATCCGGTTGGGATCAGACGAAACAGAACAGCGTGCTGCAATCGCTGGCCGCGCAGGGCTACAACGCGTTCGGCATCTTCGGGGTCTCCCCGGACAACATCAACTCGACGTTCCAAGAGCTCGAAGGCAAGGGCCTCGAGGTCGCCTCGCTCGGTTCGTGTCCGGCCGGTACAAGCGACGACGCGGCCTTCTGCCTCGCCACCGATGTGGAGCGGGCCGCGTACCAGGCGGCGAAGACGGCCATCCAGGCGATGGGCGGGTCGGGCAATCTTGTCCACCTCACCGGCAACAAGACGGACTCGAACACGCAGCGCCGCATCGCAGGTGTGAAGAAGGCAGTCGCCGAGACCGGCGGCAAGGTCAAGCTCATCCAGACGATCACCGACATCGACACCGACCTGCAGACCGCGCAGAAGGCGGTGGCCGATCTGCTCGCCGCGAAGGGCAAGCAGATCGACGCGATCGTCAACACCGCGTACAACCCGGCCGTTGCATCGGCGGCCGCGGTGCACAAGTCCGGGCTGCCGATCAAGGTGATCGCCATCGACGACGACCCGACGATCCTCGACGGGATCAAGGGCGGCTCTGTCACCGCGACGATCGTGCAGAACCCGTTCGGCCAGGCGTACATCGGCGGCTACGCCCTGATGAAACTAGCCGGCGGCTGCGCGATGAAGACGCCGGGCGTGGCGATCAACTCCGGATCCTTCGTCGTCACGAAATCCAACGTGGCGACCTACGACAACCAACGGCAGGCCGAGACGGCGCGGCTCAAGACCGAGTTCGACAACAAGTACCTCAGCTGTCAGTAGGACGCGGAGTCATCGTGCCGATCATCACGAGCGCCGAGGCGTATCTCGTCGACCTGCCCGTCGAGGCGGTCCGTTCCGATGCCGTCCAATCATTCGTCAAGCAGGAGACGGTGTTCGTCGAGATCCGTACGGATGACGGAATCCTCGGCCGGGGCTACAGCTACACCATCGGCACGGGCGGTACCGCCGTCCTCGCAATGCTGCGCGACTATCTCATCCCGCGACTGGTCGGAGCAGATGCGCGTCGAGTCGAGGCGGTCTGGCGCGACGTTTACAACTCGACCCGCGCCACCGCGGTCGGCGCCATCACGTCACTGGCGCTGGCGGCGATCGACACCGCGTTGTGGGACTCGCGCTGCCGGCGCGCCGATCAGCCGCTGTGGGTGGTGGCCGGCGGTGCGCGCGATCGCGTGCCCCTCTACGACACCGAGATGGGCTGGCTGCATCTTGGCGTGGACGAGCTCATCGCCGGCGCGAAGGGTGCGGTCGCGGCAGGTCGCGACGGCGTCAAGATCAAGATCGGCAAGCCGGATCCGGTCGAGGACGTGGAGCGGCTGGAGGCGGTGCGCTCCGCGGTCGGGCCGGGCATGCATCTCATGGTCGACGCCAATCAGGCGTTCACCGCCGCCGATGCGATTCGCCGCGCTCGGCTGCTGGAGCCGCTGGATGTCTACTGGTTCGAGGAGCCGCTGCCGGCAGACGACATCTCTGGGCACGTGCGGCTCGCCGCCGCGACGAGCATCCCGGTCGCCGTGGGCGAATCGATGTACTCGATCGGGCAGTTCGCCGAGTACCTCAAACGTGATGCGGCGGGCGTCGTCCAGGTGGACGTTGCGCGCATCGGCGGCATCACGCCATGGCTCAAGGTGGCGCATCTGGCCGAGGCCCACAACGTTCCGGTCTGCCCGCATTTCCTGATGGAGTTGCACGTCAGCCTCTGCGCTGCGGTGCCGAACAGCCGCTACCTCGAGTACATCCCGCAACTGTCGGCGCTCACCAGCAGTGCCCTTGCGCTCGATGGCGGCCAGGCCGTCGCGCCGACCGCGGCCGGGTTGGGCATCGACTGGAACCTGAATGCGATCGACGACCTCCGGGTGGCGTGAACCTTGAGCGTCCCGACCCGGCACCACACCGTCGCGGCGGGCGCCGACGAGCGCCCCGCCGAACCCGAGGCACCCCGTCCGCCTCGTGGCCTGCCGTTCTGGGCGAACCCGCGCTTCGGGCTGCTGGTGGTCATCGCGGTGCTCGTACTGGTGTTTTCGTCGCTGCGTTCGTCGTTCCTCGACACCGACCTCACCCTCGTGCCGATGCAGCAGGACGTCAGCGTGTTCCTCGTCGTCGGGCTCGCCCAACTGACCGTCCTGTCGCTCGGGCACATGAACCTTGCCGTGCCGCGCATCGCTGCGGTCTCCGCATTCGTGATGGGCTGGTGCTACCAGCAACTTGCGATGCCGCTCGTGCTCGGCCTGCTGGTCGGGCTCGCCGCGGGCGCGCTGGTCGGGGCGGCCGCCGGCTTGATCATCACGGCGACAGGCGTGAACTCCTTCATCGTCACGCTGGCTCTCGACTTCGCACTGACCGGGCTGGTGTCACTGCTTTACAGCCACGTCGGCGACGGCGTCGCGTTCGCCGCCCACCCCGCGGGGATGGACACGCTGCGCAACGACACGTTCAGCGACTACTGCACCGGCAACACGTGCGGCCCGCCGATTCCGCTCATCGTGCCGATCGCGCTGCTCGCCGCGCTGCTCGTCGGCTTGCTGTTCCGGCCGACGCGAATCGGTCGCGAGATATTGATGACCGGCTCGAATCTGCGGGCGGCCCGACTGTCCGGCATCCCGACCGGGCGACGCATCGTGCAGGCGCACGCGCTGTCCGGCGCGCTGGCGGCGCTGGCCGGGTTCCTGCTCGCCATCAACAACGGCGCGTTCTCCGCCGACATCGGCAACTCCTTCCTGCTGCCGTCGTTCCTCGCGCCGGTACTGGGCGGCACGCTGCTGTCCGGCGGCTCGGTCAGCGTGCTCGGCACCGCGCTGGGCGCATCGTTGACGGAGGTCATCCAGACCGGGCTCAACCTGCTCAACTTCTCGGTGCAGGACCTGAACATCTTCATCGGCCTCGTGCTCCTCGCGGCGCTCTCGCTGGACCGACTGAGGCAGGTCCTCGCCGATCGGCGCGGGGTGCGGGCATGACACCCGTCGTCCAGAGCGAGGACCGCAACAGTCTGATGCGCGTCCGCTCGTTCCTGCGCGGCTCTGATCTCACCCTCCTGCTGATTGCTGTAGTCGGGTTCGGCGTCCTCGCCGCCACGACCGACGGCAACATGCTCAGCGGCGAGACGCTCAAAGCGCTGTTCCAGTACCTCGCGGTGCCCATCCTCATCGGCCTCGCGCAGATGGCCGTGCTCGCGGTTGGGCAGATGAACCTCAGCGTCGGCGTCGTCACCGGATTCACCGCGATGGTCGCGGCGTGGCTGATGGTGCGGGCCGGCTTGCCGGCGCCGATAGCGGTCCTCGCCGCGGTCCTGCTCGGTGGTGGCATCGGACTGGTCAACGGTTTGTTGGTGGTGCTGACCCGGATCAACGGGTTCATCGTCACGCTGGCCACGATGACGGTGGTCGACGGGCTGCGCTACGGCGTGAACGGCACCGGCACCTTCCAGGGCTACTCGCGCCGTCTCGTCTCGCTCGGCCAGGGATCGGTGCTGGGCCTGCCCGACGTCTTCCTTGTCGCGCTCGCCGTCGCCGCCGCCGTCGCCGTGTTCTTCGGCCGCGCCGTGCTCGGCCGGCAATTGCTCGCGTCGGGCGGCAATCCACTCGCCGCCCGGCTGTCCGGCATCTCCGGCAATCGCGCGATCGTCGCTGCCCACGTCCTGTCCGGCCTGCTCGCCGGGATCGCCGGGATCGTCGAACTGGCGCTGTCCGGATCGGTTAACGCGTCGATCGGCGACGATCTCCTGCTGCCCAGCTTCGCTGCCCCCATCATCGGCGGCGTCGCACTGACCGGCGGCGTCGTCGCCGTGCTCGGCACCTGCGTGGCGGCATTCATCATCCGGCTGGTCGACGTCGCGCAGGCCCAGTACTCGATCGATCCGAGCTGGGTCGACCTGATCATCGGCGGCGTCGTCCTCGGCGCGGTGCTCACCACCCGGCTCCGAACCCGCGAGGGAAGGCCGGAGCGATGACGTTCGTCGCGGAGAAGATCGTCAAACGCTTCCCGGGAATCCGGGCGCTCGACCAGGCGACGCTGCGGCTCGAGCCCGGCACCATCCAGGCGCTGCTGGGTGAGAACGGCGCCGGCAAGAGCACGCTGATCAAGGTCGTCACCGGTGTCTACCGGCCGGACGCCGGACGGCTGCTGCGGATCGACGAGCATGGCAACCCGACCGAGCTCACGTTCGCGGGACCCCTTGACGCGCAGCGCGCCGGCATCGGAGTCGTGCACCAGGAACGCAACCTGATACCTGGCTTCTCCGTCGCCGAGAACATCGCGCTGCAGGCCATGCCGCAGCGTCGCGGACTCGTCGACCGCGATGCGATGCGCGTCATCGCGCGGCGCTGCCTGGCACGCCTCGACGTCGCGCTCGACCTCGATCGCCCGGTGAGCGGACTGTCCGTAGCTCAGCTGCAACTCGTCGAGATCGCCAAGGCGCTCGCGATCGACAGCACCGTCCTGCTGCTCGACGAGCCGACCGCCTCACTGACGGGCGAGGAGGCGGACCGGCTCTACAGCGTCGTGCGTTCGCTGCGCGATCAGGGGCACAGCGTCGTGTTGGTGAGCCACAAGCTGGAAGAGGTGTTCGCCGTCGCCGACACAGTGACCGTCCTGCGCGACGGCCGCAGTGTCGCCGAGGCCCGGCCGCTCGCCGAGCACACCCGCGACGACGTCGTGACCATGATGGTCGGCCGCGCGCACGCCGACCTCGACCTGGAGACCCGCGCAGTCGACCAGCGCGCAGTGCCCGCGCTGGAGCTGGCGGACGTCTCGACCGAGCACGGTCACGTGGGCATCAGCTTGCACGTCCAGCGCGGCGAGATCCTCGGTCTCTACGGTCTGGTCGGCGCCGGGCGTAGCGAGCTGGCGCGCGCCGTGCTCGGCCTCGGCCGTATCACCGGCGGCGCCGTCCGGATCCACGGCGAGCGGGCGACGATCCGCAGCGTCGGGCAGGCGCTCGGCCGGTACCGGCTCGGCTACGTCACCGAGAACCGCAAGGACGAAGGGCTCTTCCTCGACCAATCGGTCGCCCGGAACGTCGCGGTCACCGTGTGGCGGCGGATGGCCCGGATGGGCGTCGTGCGCGGCAAGGACGAGCAGGCAGTTGTCGAGCGATACCGGGACCGGCTCGGCATCCGGGTGGCCGGACCAGCTCAGCTCGCCGGGCAGCTTTCCGGAGGCAACCAACAGAAGGTCAGTCTCTCGAAATGGCTCGCCGCCGACTGCGACATCCTGATCATCGACGAACCGACGGTCGGCATCGACGTGCGGACCAAGGCTGCCTTCCATGAGCTGATCGTCGGCCTGGCGGACAGCGGTATCGCCATCCTGCTGATCTCCTCCGATCTTCCGGAGATGATCGCGCTCGCCGACCGGGTCGCCGTCATGAGCGACTACCGGATCGTCGGCGAGCTTTCCAATGACCACCGCTACGAAACGGCCAGTCAGCTGATCATCCGCATGATCCACGCGGAGATCGCGTCATGAGCACGGACTCCCGACGGAAAGGTCTTGCGATGTTCTCCCATCTCTTCCGCCGAGCCGGCGCTCCGGTCGTGGTAGTCGCCTTGCTGGGCACCGCGTTCGCCCTGGCCGCGACCGCGACACCGGCTGCGGCCGACGTCACCGGTATCTACGCCGCCCCGAGCGGTTCCGGGACGATGTGCTCGCTCAGCAAGCCGTGCTCGTTGACCACCGCAAAGGCGGCCGCGGCAAAGGCCATCCAGCACAGCGCTGCCGACGTGCACGTCGAGTTGGCCGGCGGGACCTACCAGCTCAACGCGCCGCTCGATTTCACCGCGCAGGACTCGGGCCGCGCCGGCCACCGTGTCGTGTGGGAGCCGCAGGGCACCGGCCGGCCGGTGCTGAGCGGCGGAGTATCCGTTACCGGCTGGCATCCCACGTCGAGCGATCCCGACGTGTGGGTCGCGTCCGTCCCGACGACCCTGCGCACCCGCCAGCTGTACGCGGACGGCGTGCGCATTCCCCGCACGTCCGGGCAGAGCCCGGTCGCGCTGACCCAGACCGCCGACGGCTTCCTCGCCGCGGATGACACGCTCGCCGCGTGGCGCAACCCGTCGAATATCGAGTTCGTGTTCGACGGCGGGCACGGCGCGTGGACGCAGCCTCGCTGCGACGTGGCGAGCATTGACGGACGCGTCATCACCATGCGCCAACCGTGCTGGTCGAACATGAAGCTGCCCAGCACACCGGTGGCGGCTGACGGCGACAACCCGTCCGGCGGATTCCCCAGCCTCGACAGCTCGGCGACGCCGTCCCGCATCGAAAACGCGTACGAACTGCTCAGCCCCGGAACGTGGTACCTCGACGAATCGAGCCACAACGTCTATTACGACGCGCGACCCGGGCAGGACGTCACGAACATGCACTTCGTCGCTCCGGTGCTGCAGCAGTTGCTGACCACCTCGAGCACGGCCGACGACCCGCTGCACGACGTCACGTTCCGCGGCATCACGTTCGCCTACACCACCTGGCTCGAGCCCAGCGGCGACAACGGCTTCCCCGACATGCAGGCGACGATGTACCTTGAGGGGACCAACGCGTCGAACAGCCAGGGCCTATGCAACTATGTGAGCCCCGCCGGCAGCTGCCCGTTCGCCGCGTGGAGCAGACCCCCGGCCGCCGTCGATCTCGTCGGCACGCGCAACATCACCATCGCCGACAGCACCTTCGAGCACCTCGGCGCGGCAGGCCTGGGGGCCTACCACGGTGCCCGTGGCGACGTGTTCACCGGCAACGAGATCGACGACGTGTCCGGCAACGGCATCGAGTTCGGTACGACGGACGACCCGCAGCCGACGGCGCTCGCGACCGACATCTCGCACGGCGCGCCGGCCACGGAGTCGTCCACCCAAGGCAGCGGCAGCGCCGACCTAGCCGTCGACAACCGCAGCAGCACCAGCAGCGAGACGCTCGACCAGGACAACCCCTGGTGGCAGGTCGACCTGGGCAGCGTCCGGCCGATGTGGCAGACCGAGATCACCGCAGCGCAACCACTCGGCGACTACTGGGTCTTCGTCTCCTCGACGCCGTTCGACACCACGCTCACGCCGCAGCAGCAGGCGGGCCAACCGGATGTCTGGTCGAGCCGCGACAGCGCAACCGCACCGGGCAGCAGGACAGTGCCGACCGACACTTCGGGCCGCTACCTCATGATCCAGATGGCCGGCCACGGCACGCTGGCACTGCGCGACGTCGGCGTCAAATCAGGCGCCGAGATCGCGGTGGGCAACTCCATCACCGACAACTACGTGCATGACGTCGGCGCGGAGTACACCGGCGCCGTCGGCATCTGGGGCGGGTACTCGCGCAGGACCACCATCAGCCACAACGAGATCGGCGATCTGCCCTACAGCGGGATCAGCTTCGGTTGGGCGGGCTGGCACACGAACGGCACGACGCCGTTAACCAACCCGAACGTGATGGCCGACAACGTCATCTCCGACAACGTCATCTACAACGTGATGGGCGTGCGGTCCGACGGCGGCCCGATCTACACGAACGGGCCGCAGGGTCAGAGCCTCGAACACGGGCTGACGATCAGCGGCAACGTCACCTTCGGCAACGTGCACACGAGCTTCGCGAATTACACCGACGAGGGCGGCGCCTACATCGTCATCGACGGGGACGTGCAGTACGCGGACGGCGGCTACTTCAACGGAGGCTGCTCGGCGACCGGCCATGTCATCGTGAAGAACAGCTACCACGTCGGTCAGCTCAACTACTACATCTGCGACAACACCGGCACCGACTTCGTCGACGGCGGGGGTAATACGCAGCTGGATTCCAACCCAGGCATCGGCGCGATCCCGTCGAACCTGCTTGCCGGTGCCGGCCTGCAGGGCTCGGCGGTAGCCCTGACCACGGCCCGCGCCCCAGAAGTCGCTGCCGTCAGCCCAATCCAGGACCATCGCGTCCTCATCTCGGGACGCGGCTTCACTCCAGACTCGCACGTGCACATCGACGACGCGGCGGCGACCGCGGTCGGCTACATCGGGCCCAATCAGCTCGCCGCGACGCTGCCGGACCCGGTCTATCAGGGCAACGTGACCGTCAGCACCGCCGCCGGCACGAGCGCGATCACCAGCGCGAACTGGACCTACGGCCTGTCGAACGACGTCGCGGTGGGCAAACCAGCCACCCAATCCTCGACGGCGTTCGACAGCCCGGCCGCGAACGCCGTCGACGGTGACACGAACGGTTCGTTCTTTGCCGGCTCGCTTTCACATACCGATCTGGACACCAACGCCTGGTGGCAGGTCGACCTCGGCACCCCGCAGCAGATCGCGAGCATCAGCCTCTGGAACCGCACCGACTGCTGCGCCGATCGCGGCACCGACTACTGGGTCTTCGTCTCGGACGCGCCGTTCGACCACTCGCTCACACCCGATCAGCAGGCCGCCCAGCCGGGCGTCTGGTCAAGCCATCAGCCGGGCACGATCGGGCGGCCCACCCAGCTGCCGGTCGGCACCGAGGGGCGCTACGTCATGGTGCAGCTTGCCGGCACGAACTACCTCGCGCTCGCCGAGGTGCAGGTGTTCCCGCAGCCGTAAGCCGTCCTCGTTCCGACTACCAAGCGGAGGATCCGTTGATCAGAAGCAGCGCGCTTAGGGCGGTTCTTGCGGCGGCAGTCGCCGCGGCCACGATGACATGCGCGCCGGCGGCCGGGGCCGCTCCGGGCACCGCGCACCTGTTCGCCAGCTGGGGACCGAGCATGACGATCGGCGGCCCCACCTTCGACAACCAGACGATTCGCGCGGTGGTGCACACGAGCATCGGCGGCCGGGCGCTGCGCGTGAAGCTCTCCAACCTGCGCAGCACCTCGCCACTTGCGGTGGGCGCCGTCGACATCGCCGAGCAGGCGAATGGCGCGACTGCGGTGCCGGGCACGCATCATCCAGTGACGTTCGGGCACGCGCGGACCTTCACCATCTCGACCGGAGCAGAAGTGCTCAGCGACCCGATCGAGATGACGGTCGGCGCCGATGAGAACCTGCTGGTCAGCGTCGATCTGCCGCAGGCCACGACGTCGGCCACCTGGCACTCCGACGCGTTCGACCAGAGCTACATCTCGGTACCAGGCGACCACACCGCCGAGGACAGCGCGACCAACTACCCGACCGCGACTACGTCCTGGTATTTCGTGTCCGGGCTGGACGTCATGTCCACCAAGGCGACCGGCACCGTCGTCACCTTCGGCGACTCGATCACCGACGGCTACAACACGCCGATCGGCGCCTACGCCACCTGGCCGGAAGACCTCGCCCGCCGGCTCGACGACGGAGCAGCTCCGATGGCGGTGGTCAATGCGGGCATCGGCGGCAATCGGGTGCTCACCGACGTGCCCAACATCTGGCAGGGCATCAGCGCGATCAAGCGGTTCGGGCACGACGCGCTCGGTGAGCCGGGCGTGCGAGACGTGATCCTGCTCGAGGGCATCAACGACATCGGCAACAACGCCGGCCCGGACGGAGGACCACTCACCACCCAGGAGCTCATCGACGGCTACCAGAACCTGATCGCCCAGGCACACGCCGCGGGCGTGCGGATCATCGGCGCCACCATGCTCCCCGACTACGGCAACGGCTATTACACGGCCTCCGCCGAGGCCATCCGGCAGGCCGTGAACGACTGGATCCGGACGAGTGGTGCGTTCGACGGCGTCATCGACTTCGACACGGTGATGCGCGATCCGGCCGATCCGAAGTCGCTCAACCCCACCTATGACTCCGGCGATCATCTGCACCCGAACGCGACGGGCATGCAAGCGATGGCCAACGCGGTGGACCTCGGCCTGCTCGACTGACCGATACGGGCTTGCACATACATCCGATGTATCAGATACTTTCTGTCTAAAATAGGACGATTTCGCCTAAGAATGACGCCAATGCATCGGATGGCTAGCTGGAGGGATGGAAGCTCGATGCCCGACTTCCCCGCGTCGCCCGACCGGCGACGGTCGCACCTCACGTCGCGCCGCAACTTCCTCCGCGCAGGCGGTGCGCTGCTCGCGCTCGGCGCACTGCCCAAGTTCTCCGCACAGGCCGAAGTGGTCCGACCGACGGCCTCGACCCTCGTGCCGCCCTCGGACGCGACGACGCTCTGGTATCGGGTGCCCGGCGCCGAGGCAAAGATCATCGAAGAAGGGCTGCCGATCGGCAACGGCCGGCTCGGCGCCCTGGCCACCGGTGACCCGACCCGGGACGCGCTCTACCTCACCGACTCCACGTTGTGGACGGGCGGGCTCAACGCCGAACTCGGCGACGACGGGCAGTTCCCCTACGACGCCACCAACTTCGGCACGCTGTCGCTGCTCGCCAAGGCGTACGTGCAGCTGCCCGACCACACCGGCGTCACCGACTACCGGCGCGAACTCGACCTGAGCAACGGCGTCGTCTCGGCGACGTATCGAATCGGCAGCGCCAAGTACCGCCGCGAGGTGTACGCCAGCCACCCGGACGACGTCGTAATCGTGCGGCTCACGCAGACGGATGGCGGCACGTACACCGGCCGGGTCTCGCTGACGAGTACGCACGGCGACAGCACGGCGGCGTCGGGCAAGGTGGCGTCGTTCAGTGGCACGTTGCCGAGCGGATTGACCTACGGAGCGGTCGCCACCGCCGCCGCGAGCGGGGGCACGGTGGGCACCCATGGCGGCGACGTGACCTTCACCGGTTGTCGCGAGGTGCTCATCGTGATCTGCGGTGGAACCAACTACGTTCCGGACGCGGCGACGAACTTCCGCGACAACACGCTCGACCCGACCGCGCGTGCCCGGACGAAGGCTTTGGCGGCTGCCGGAGTCGATCCGGATCAGTTGCTGCGCACGCACGTCGCCGACTACCGGGCGCGCTACGAACGGTTCACCGTCGACCTGGGAACGTCCTCGCGCGCGCAACAAGCGCTGGACACCCCGTCCAGGCTGGCCGCGCGGGCGGCGACGGGCGCACCCCCCGACCCGGAACTGGAAGCGAGCTACCTCCAGTTCGGCCGCTACCTGATGATCAGCGGCTCGCGCACCAGCGTGCCGCTGAACCTGCAGGGCCTCTGGCTCGACCGCAACGACCCGGCGTGGATGGCCGACTATCACACCGACATCAACGTCCAGATGAACTACTGGCCGTCCGACCGCACGGGCCTCGGCGAGTGCTTCGACGCCTACGCCGACTACCTGCTGTCCCAGCTCTCGTCCTGGACGGAACAGACCCAACGGCTGTTCAACGACCCGCGCAACTGGTTCCACAACAGCTCCGGGCAGGTAGCCGGCTGGACGACCGCGATCTCCACAAACGTCTTCGGCGGCATGGGCTGGTGGTGGCACCCGGCAGGCAACGCGTGGCTGTGCAACTCGCTCTACGAGCACTACCAGTACACCCAGGACCTCGACTTCGTGCGCAAGATCTACCAGATGCTGAAGGGCGCGTGCGAGTTCTGGCAGGTGCGGCTGATCACGACCACGGTGACCGACGCGGACGGAACCATGCGCGAGGTCCTCGTCGACGACAGCGACTGGTCGCCCGAACAGGGACCCACCACCGCGAAGGGCATCACCTACGCCCAGGAACTGGTATGGCAGCTGTTCGCCAACTACGTCGAGACGGCCGCGCTGCTCGGCGTCGACGCCGAATACGCCGGGAAGATCGCCGACCTGCAGAGCCGGCTGTATCTCCCGGTCGTCAGCCAGAAGACGGGCTGGCTCGAGGAGTGGATGACGCCTGACAACCTCGGCGAAACGACACACCGGCACCTGTCTCCGTTGATCGGCTTCTTCCCCGGCGACCGCATCAACGTCGACACCAGCCCGCCGGAGTTGATCGACGGGGTCCGCAACCTGCTCACCGCCCGAGGCATGGACAGCTTCGGATGGGGGCTGGCGTGGCGCGGCGCGTGCTGGGCGCGACTCAAGAACGCCGACAACGCCTACCTGGCCGTCACGAAGGTGATGAAGCCATCCGTGAACTACAGCAACGGCTCGGCGATCAACTTCTTCGACATGTACAGCTTCGGTAGCAGCTCGACATTCCAGATCGACGCGAACTTCGGCGCACCGAGCGCGATGGTGGAGATGCTCGTCTACTCCCGTCCGGGTGTCATCGAGTTGCTCCCTGCGCTGCCGGCCGCGTGGGCCGATTCCGGCCAGGTCAAGGGCGTCGGCGCACGCGGCGGATTCGTCGTCGACGTCAAGTGGGCGCACGGCGAGGTGACCAGCGCGACCGTGCACAGCATCGGCGGCCGGTCGACGACGGTTCGCTTCGGTTCATGGAGCAAGGACATCACCGTCGCGCGCGGTCGTTCCGTCACCCTCACTCCAGGGAGCTGATCTCAATGCGCATCACCCGAGTGCTCGTCTCCCTGGTCGGGGTGGTCGCGTTCGCGGCCGCAGCCGGTCAACCGGCGCAGGCCGGCACCGGCGGCGGGTACGACCCGGGCGCGGTCTGGGATCGCTCGCCGACGCCGTACCTCGGCTGGAGCAGTTGGAGCATGCAGGCCACCACGCGCCCGGGCGTCAACCCGCAGGGCAACTTCAGCTGGCAGACCGAGCAGCACATCCTCCAGCAGGCCGACTACATGGCAGCGCACCTGAAGCAGTACGGCTACCGGTACATCAACATCGACGCGGGCTGGTGGCGGACCTGGAACTGGACGCCCGTGTACGACCAGTACGGCCGTCCTGCAGTGTGGCAGCCGCGCATACCGGACGGTATGGCGCACGTCGTGGACTACATCCACAGTCTCGGCCTCAAGGTCGGCATCTACCTGCCCGCCGGAATGGAAACCGGCAAGGAGGGCGACAACGGCACCGTCGGGCAGGACCTCCGCAAGCACATCTACGGCGCGCCACAGTGCACGCTCGCCGACGCGATCTATCCCGACCAGCGGACCACCAACGGATGGGACAGCGCGTACGCACTCGACTTCGACAACGGCACCGGGTGCGCCAAGGCCTATGTCGATTCGATGGTGTCGCTGTTCTGGAGCTGGGGCGGCGTGGACCTGCTCAAGCTCGACGGCGTCGGCCCCGGCTCGGGGCACAACGACATCAGCGGAACCAATGCCCGCTACGACAACCGGCCCGAACTCGCCGAGTACGACCGCGCATTCCAAGCCACGCACCGGCACGTCGAGGTACAGGTCTCGTGGGCGCTGAACATCAACTACGCGGCCGACTGGCAGCGGTACGCCGACTCATGGCGCACCAGTAACGACGTCGAGTGCTACTGCACGAACCTGACCAACTGGAGTGCGGTCAGCAGCCGGCTGCCCAACGCGCTGCAGTGGGCTCGCTACGCCGGGCCGACGAAGGGCTGGAGCAACCTGGACTCCCTCGAGGTGGGCAGTGGGGCGCTGGACGGCATCACGCAGACCGAGCGGCAGAGCGCGATGAGCATCTGGTCGATCGCCGCGGCGCCGCTCTACCTGGGCGACGACCTGACCCAGCTGGATTCGTACGGGCTCTCGCTCGCCACGAATCGCGACGTGCTGGCGATCGATCAGGATCCGCTCGGTGCGACGCTGACGCTGGTCAGCCAGGCCGGCTCGTCCTACGTCGTGGCGCGGCGGCTGGCGAACGGCGACATCGCCGTAGGCCTGTTCAATCTCGGCGACGCCGCGGCCACCATCGAGACCACGGTGCAGGCCGTCGCTGCCGCGGTCGGCGACACGCTGGACCAGCGAGCTGGCTACCAGGTCACCAACCTGTGGACGCACCGCGCAACGCGGACGCAGGGGCTGGTTGGCGCCGCGCTGCCGGCGCACGGCAGCGCGCTGCTGCGGATCGCTGTCGAGGGCTAGCTGCGGTCGTGAGTCACTGAATCTGGTGCAGTAGCGGGCGATGCTGTCGACGATCTGATCGGCGGTGTTGGTCCAGACGATGCGTTTCGACGTGCCTGGTGTCCAATGCTCGAGCACCGCGGAGGTGGTCTGGCGTCGGCCTCACGCTTGCAATGCCGCCGGGTCAGAGGTCGCGCTGCCCGCCAGGTTCGTGAACACGGCCCGGAACTGGGTGCCGACGGGATAGCCGCCCGGGTTGCTGAGAGTGAGCGTGTTACTCGTGGCGCCGGTGACGTCGGTCCAGTCGGCGGCGGGTGCCATCGACTGCCACTGCACGGCCGGTTGCGGGTCTCCGGTTGCGGCGGCGGTGAACGACACGGTGCCACCGCCGGCCGAAGCGTCCTGCGGCTGGGTGGTCACGGTCGGCGCAACAGGAATGGCGGATGCGAGGTGCATCGCGAGGACGTTGTCGCCGGTGACGGTGAACGCCACCCGGCCGATCACCTGCGCGCCGGCGCCGATGTTCAGCCGCATGTCGCTGCCGCCGTTCTCGCTGCCGCTGAATTCGGCCTCCGGCAGCGGGATCTGTGCGGTCTTCCACGTGTCCGTATCGGTGTCGGTCACCCGCACCGAATCGCGGTAGTGGGGGTTGTTCACCGCGCCGTAGGAGTCGTACTGGATGTCCCAACTGCCGGTGCCGTGGTCGAAGTAGCTGACATAGGCGGTCGCGTCGTACTGGCCGCCGGGCACCAGCGAGTTGTCGATGTTGAGGTACATGTAGAACGACCCGGTGCCGGTCGTGGTGCGGCCGGGCAGCCCGCCTGCTGTGGTGGCGGTGGTGTGCCCGTCGCCCTGCTCGACGACGTGTACCCCGTTCGGGACGTCCGGGTCGCCGAGGTTGTCGGCGACGATCGCGGTGTGATCGGCGGCCTGCACGGTCAGCACGATCACCCCGCCCGGCAGCCGCTGCCCGTCACTGGTGGTGAAGTCGAACGACACTGGGTAGAAGCCGGACGCGATCGAGTCGGGAACGGACACGGTGGCCTGGATACTGGCCCGCCCGTCCGCAGCGACGGCGAGCGTGCCGGACGCCGGCGTCACCGCGATACCAGTGTTGCCGGCGTCCGCCGACCAGTGCACGGTCGTACTGCGCAGCCCAGTGCCCTGCGCGCCCACCGTGACGCTCGGCGAATCGCCTGCGGTCACGACCAACGGGCCGGACGGATCGGTGAACCCGATCGCCGGGTCCTGGCCGGTCTGGTACGACGGCGGCGTGTCGGCAGAGCCGGTGCCCCAGTTCGTGTCCGGCGTGCCGGACAGGCTGAAGTCGAGTTCTCCACCGCGGGACGCGAAGGACTCGGGCAGCGCGGTGCCGGCGTGCGGCCGTCCGTTCAGTTGCACGCCTTTGACGTACGGCGCGTTGTCGCCGGCGGCCGGGGCGTCGATCTGGATAGTCCCGCCATTGCCGAGCCGGACGACCGCTTCCCGGAACAGCGGGCTGCCGAGGGCAAGGTCGGCCCGGCCCGGCGTGACCGGGTACATGCCGAGCGCCGACCACACGTACCAGGACGACATCGCGCCGAGGTCGTCGTTGCCGGGCAACCCGTCCGGCGTTGGCGGGTAGAGCTCCTGCTCCTGCTTGCGCACCTGCGCCTGCGCCTTCCACGGCTGGCCGAGGTAGTCGTAGACGTAGGGGTCGGAGAGGTCGACCTCGTTGCCGGCCCACATGTAGGGCTGGTTCGGTCCTGCGTTGTCCTGGCTGAAGAACGTGTCCAGGCGCGGGATCGCGACGTCCTTCCCGCCCATCGCGGCGATCAGCCCCGCCATGTTCTGCGGCACCTCCCAGCCGTAGTCGGCCGCGTTGCCTTCGTCGTAGGCGTCCTGGCCGAAGGCATTGGCAGGCGGCGGGACGAAAGCCGGGCCGTTCGGGAACGCGCCGCGCTCGTCGCGCGGCTGCAGGTACCCGGTGGTCGGGTTGAAGGTGTTCTGCCAGTTCTGGCTGCGCTGCTGGTACTGCGCTGCGGTTGCCTTGTCGCCGATCGCGGCAGCCAGCTGCGAGATCGCGAAGTCGTCGATCGACCACTCGAGCGTCTCGGAGACGCCCTGCCGGCCGTGCGCGCCCTGCGAGCATGCATCGTTCGGGGCGTAGCCGAGTTGCACGTACTCCTCGACGCACTGCCGCTCCTGCCAGCCCCAGCCGAGCACCTGCGAGTGGTTGGCGCCCTTCAACATGATGGGCAGCCCGTCGGCGATGTTGACGTCACGGCCGCCGAAGGCGACCGTGTTCGCGATCAGCGGCACGGAGTTGTCGCCGTTCATCGTCCCCGTCGTGCTGACGTTCGCGACCGGCCACTTCGGCATCCAGTCGCCTTGCTGGTGCGCGTCGCGGATCAGTGAGTTCGCCATGTCGCCGGCCTGCTTCGGGAAGAGCATGGCTTGTAGCGGCGCGACAGCCCGGTAGGTGTCCCAGTCGGAGAACGTCGAGTACTGCGTCTGCCCGGCCGGCACCTGGTGGATCTGGTTGTCGAAGCCCATGTAGCGGCCGTCGACGTCGTTGTAGACGCTCGGGAACTGCACCGAGTGGTAGAGCGCGGTGTAGAAGGTCGTCAGGTCAGCGTCGGATCCGCCACCGACCTGGACGGCGTTCAACGCCTGGCGCCACTCCGCACGGGTCTTGGCCGCCACTGGCGCGGGATTCCATCCGGACATCTCCTGCGCCATGTTGTTACGCGCCCCGGCGGCGCTTACGTAGGACATCGCGACCTTGGCGCGCACCGTCGTCGAGTTGGTCGTGTCGAACGTCAGGTACGCGCCGGACCCGCGACCCGTCGCGCTCGACGAGCCGGCGGTGACGTTCGCGCCCTGCCACGTGCCGTGCGCGGTGAACGGCTGCGAGAAGCGGATGTCGAAGTAGACGTTGTAGCTGCCCAATCCGCAGAGCCCGTTCGCCGTCGCCGAGCCGGACACCTCGTCGTTGCCGTCGACCGCGACCGACGCCGCACTGATGCCGCCCAGGTTCGTGCCCGACTTGACCAGCACTTGTGCGGCGCTGCCTGCGGGATAGTCGAAGGAGAGCAGACCGGTCCGGGTGGTGGCGGTCAAATCGACGTGCACGCCCGAGTCGGTGAGCAGCACGTCGTAGGAGCCGAGCGTCGCCTGCTCCTGGTCGTGCGAAAAGGTCGAGGAGGCGTTGTTCGGATCCGAGCCGATCGGGCCGACGGCCGGCAGGATGGGAACGTCGCCGAACACGCCGCATCCCGCCGATGCGTGGTCCAGGCTGAAGCCGCGTATCGACGTCTTGTGGTAGCCGTAACCCACGCCGGAGCCGACCGTGTCCGGGCTGAGCTGCATCATCCCGAACGGCGTGTCGACGCCGGGGAAGTCGTTGATGTCCCCGACGACGTCGCCGCCGTTGCCCGTGCCGATCATCGGATCGACGTATTGCGTCGGGTCGGAAACCAACTGAACGGACGGCGCGGCCGCCGCGGTCGCGGCTTGCGTGATGCCGCCGATGAGAGCGGCACAACCGAGTGCCGCTACGACCGCTGGGCGGGTGAGCCTGTTGGACATGAAGGCGCTCCTAAGTCACGTGCAGGGTCGCTGGGTCCGACGAAGTGGTATCCGCCGCGTTGATGAAGACGGCGCGGTACTGGGCGCCGTCGTCCGACGAGGAGACACTGCTGATGGTCAAGGTCGTCGACGTGGCGCCCTGGACATCGGCCCAGGTGCCGCCGGGTGCCTGAGACTGCCACTGAACGAGCGGCGCGGGATCACCGATCGCGAATGCGGTGAAGGTTGCGTTGCCGCCGGCCGCGACGGTGACGTCCTGCGGCTGCCGTGTCACCGTCGGTGCCGTCGGATTGGTCGAGCACACGCGCACCGGGGTGAGCCCGTCGCCGGTCACCGCGACCGCGACGCGGGCGATGGCCTGGCCGCCGACGCCGATGTTCAGTCGCAGGTCGCTACCGCCGTTCTCACGGTTGCGGAAGTCGGAATCCGGCAGCGGTATCTCGGCGGTCTTCCACGTGCCCGTGTCGGTGTCGGTGACCCGGGCCGAGTCGCGGAAGGCGTTGTTGTTCACGTTGGCGAACGAGTCGTATTGGATGTCCCAGCTACTTGTGCCCTGGTCGAAGTAGGTGACGTAGGCGGTGGCCTGATACGTGCCGCCGGGGACGATGTTGTCGTCGAGATTGAAGTACATGTAGAGCTGCCCCGAGCCGGCGGTGGTGCGCGCCGGTAGGCCGCCCGCCGTGGTTGCGGTCGTGTGCCCGTCGCCGTCGGCCACGTTGGTCGCGCCGTTGGGCGTGTCGGGGTTGCCGAGCGCGTCGCAGACCACGGCCGTCTGGTCGTTCGACTGGGCCAGGCCGAGCGCGAAGATGTGCATAGCCGGCTGGCCGCCGACCTGGCCGGCCGAGACGTCCGGCAGGATCACGTACTGGACCGTCTTGCTCGGATCCAGGGGCACCCACGCCTGGTACACGTGGACGTTCTGGTTCTGCCGGCTCGCGTTCGGGCCGGTGTTGATGTACGGGAGAGTCGCTGCGATCGACGAACCCTGAACCGGGTTCGTCGACCACCAGTCTGCGAAGTTGAGGTTGTACGACCGGGTGCTGCCATCGGTGTAGACGACCGTGCCGGTGCCGGACGTAGTGCCGAACGCGCTGGCGCCGAGGATGCCGAGCAGTTGCCCGGAGCCGCTCACCGGCAACACCTGCCCGTGGGCGACGATGTTGTCCGGCACGTTCGGCTCGGGCCAGTTGTAGTTGATGCCGGCAACGGACACCGTCGAGCCCGACTGGAAGCCGGCCGCGGCGAGCGCCTGAGCCGAGTAGGTCAGCCCGCTGCCGTCGAAGAAGCTGGTCACCGAGCTGTTGTCGTTGCTGATGCCCGCGTTGTTGTACGCATCGGCGACCGACGCGTACGGCACCTTGATATGACCGCTCGACGTGAACGTGCCGGCGCTCGAGGCAGCGGTGAAGGTGATCGTGTAGTCATCCGGTGCAACGGACGAACCTGGCGTGATCGTCCACTTCGCGGTCACCGAGGCGCCGGCCGCGACCTGGCTGAAACTGGTCGGCGTGGTGGCCGTGGCGCTCCAGCCGTCCGGCACGCTGATCTGCAGATTGAGGCCACGCACCGCAGCGGAGTCACCGTTGGTGAACGTCGCCGACGCAGTGCCGGACGAGCCGGCCGCCAGGATCGGCGGCATGGTGTTGGTGATCGTGCCCTGCACGACGATCGGCGTACTGCCCGAGACGCCGTTCACGGTGGCCGAGATCGTCGCGACGCCGTCCTTGATCGCGTGGACGACGCCATTGTTGTCGACGCTCGCAACGGACGGGTTGTTGCTCTTGTAGACGACCTGCGCGCTGCTGAGGTCGACGAACGACTCGTCATTGTTGACAGCTTCGACGTCCCCGTCGGCGCCGACGGAGAGGTTGCGGTCGGTCTCCTCAGCGGGGTTGGTGTCGTCCGCCAGCCACGGGTTGGTGCCGCTGAGGTTGACCGATTGCCCGGCTTGGTACACCACTGCGGGCGGCTGCACCGTCACGTACCGCACGTGCGGTGCGAGCGCGCCGGTGAGTTGCACGCTTCTGCTCGCGGCGAAGTCCGTCGCGTCCGTGCCGACCTTGAACGTGTACGCGCCGGGCGTGACGGTCTCGCGCAACTGCACGGGGTCCCACCTCGACAGATCGCTGATCTGCACCTTGATGTTCAGGTGCTGTGATCGCCCGGGCGGCAGCACGTCGGTCTTGACGAACCCGGCGAGCCGCTCGATGGGCACCGCGCCCTGACCGGCGTCCGGGGTGGACACGTAGAGCTGCGGCACGGTGCTGCCGGCGACCTTGCCGGTATTTGTCACGGTGAGGCCGACGGTCACAGCGCCGTTGGCCGCCACCTCGTCGGTGCTCGTCGTGACGTTCGAGATCCGGAACGTCGAGTAGCTGAGCCCGTAGCCGAACGGGTAGGTCGGCGTGCCGGTGAAGTACTGGTACGTGCGACCGAGGCCGCCGGTGCTCGACGCATCGAGGCCGTAGTTCTGCATGTCCGGCAGCTGCGAATCGTCCTTGTACCAGGTGAAGTCGAGGTGCCCGTCCGGGTTCTGCTTGCCGAACAGCACGTCGGCCAGCCCGTCGCCCTGGTCCTGGCCGTTGTACCCGCTGAACACGATGGACGGCACCTCGGACCGGACGTCTTCGACGTTCACCGGTCCATCAGTCTGTAAGGCCAGCACCGTGTTGGGGTTGCCGAGCGCGGCCACCTGGTTGATCAGCGAGTCGTAGTTGCCTGGCATCGCAAGGCTGCTGCGGTCCCGGCCTTCGCTCGCGTTGTTCAGCGTCGTGCCGGCGACCATGACGACCAGATCGGCGTTCTGGATCGCCGTCTTGGTGGCGTCGCTCAGGGTGGCAGGCGAACTCGAGGTCGACGAGGTACCAGCGGCGTCGAAGGTGATCGTCGCGTTCGGGTTTGCCGCCTTGACGGCGGAGGTGATGCCCTGCACCGCGTTGCTCGTGTAGTCCGGCCTGCCGGAGTAGCCGCCGAGCGTGACGGTGTTCGCGAGGTCGCCGAGGATCACGACGCTGTTCAGCTTGCTGGGGTCGACGGGCAGCAGCGGCGCGCTGCCGCCGGCCGGTGCGTTGTTCTGGAGCAGCACGAGGTCGTTGGCGGCCACCCTGCGAGCCAGCTGCTGGTGCGCCGAGCTCTCGATCACCGACTTGGTGATCTTCGTGTACGGGTTGTCGGCCGGCGGGTCGAACTCGCCGGTGGACATGCGCATCGTGAACAGCTTCGTCAGGTCGGTATCGATGACGCCGACGGAGAGGATGCCGGCGTCGATGGCGGCCTGGACGTTGGGCAGCGTGGCCGAGTCACCGGTGCACTCGAGTTGCGTGCCGGCACGCAGCGCGTACGCGAGCCCACCTGCGGCCGCCGGGATCGTCACGCTCGGGTCACTGTTCTTGGTCCAGAGTTTCTGGCCGTTGACGACCGACGAGGTCCAGCCCGGCGCCGCCCAGTTGTGGTTGTCCCACGCAGTGTCGATCGCGTCGCAGTCGGAGGTGACGTAGCCACCGAAGCCATAGGTGCGCTGCGCGAGTTGGTTGACCGTGTAGGTGTTGACCGCACCGGGCGTGCCGTTGATGGCGTTGTACGAGGTCATCAGTCCGGAGATGTGGTCGTTCTCGATCAAGGTCTGGAATTGCTTGGTGTAGTAGTCGCGGACGTTCGCATCGGTGGCGACCGAGTCGCCGGTGAGCCGGTTGTTCTCCACGTTGTTCAGCGCGTAGTGCTTCGCGGTGGACGCAACCTTGAGATAGCTCGTCATGGGCGTGCCGGAAATCGTGTTGCCCTGGTAGCCGTTCACGAACGCGCCGGCCATCTGACCGACGAGGTACGGGTCCTCGCCGAACGCCTCGTCGGTGCGGCCCCAGCGCGGGTCGCGGTCCAGGTTCACGGTCGGCGCCCAGAACGTGAGGTCGCCGTAGTCGTGCACGTCAGGGCCGATGTTGTTCTGGCCGGTGTTGAACAGCGACTTGTCCAGGAAACCGCGCGCCTCGTCCGAGATCGCTGTCGTCTCCTGGTACATCAGCTTCGGATCCCACGACATCGTCGAGGCGAAGTTCACCGGGAAGCTCGTCGCGCGCACGTCGTCGACCGCGCCCTGCCCGCCCTCACCCGCGTCCGCGCCCAACCGGTTGAGGCCGTGCTGGCCCTCGCTCCAGTAGGTGTACTGCTCTACGCCGAGGCGCGGGATCGCCGGCGCGTTGTTGGTGTGCAACTGCTGCACCTTCTCGCCGAGCGTCATGCGTGAGACGAGATCTGCCGCACGCTCGGCGAAGCTGTACCCGGTGTCCAGGTAGATCGGCGTCGTCGCCGCTGCAGCGGTCGACGCCGCTGCCGCAAATGCGGTGCCGGCCACGCAGCTGAGCATGCCGAGAAGCCCGGTTGACAACGTTGTCACAACGATGCGGATCGATCGCAGGGCGGCCATATCGAATGCCTCCGAGAAGACGGGCGGGGCCTGGTGCGCCCCTTTTACAACGTGTCAGTCGGTTTGTCCGATGAGCTTTCGCCGATTTTAGGCATTAGTCAATGGATTGGATCGGAGCTTCGTGCTGTCTTTCGTTCAAAGGGAGCGCGAGTCGGTGATACCGTCGCCGCGTGACCGACGCGCCGCGGGCCGCGGAGGAACCGGCCGGTTCGCCGGCCAGCCTGCGCGCGCTGGGCCGGATCCGCGTCCTCGATGCGCTGCACGAATGGGGTCGGCTTTCCCGACCCGATCTGACCCGGCGGACCGGCCTGGCCCGAGCCACGGTGGGCTCGGTGATCGCCGACCTGATGGCTGCCGGGATCGTGAGCGAATACGGCACAAGTCGCGCCGCCCAGCTGCAGCGGACCGGCCGTCCGGCTCGCTTCATCGGCTTACTTCCGACCGCCGCCTACGCAGTCGGCCTCGACATCGGCCACGATCACGTCCGTTGCATGCTGTGCGACCTGGGCGGAGAACCGATCTACGACCGGAGCGTCGAGTTGGCCGTCGACCGGGAGCGGAATGCGGCGCTCACCGTCGCCACCCAATTGGTTGCCGAGGCGACCGCTCGCAGACCTCGTGGCCGGATTCTTGGTCTCGGCGTCGACATCGCCAGCCCGATCGACCCGCGCACCGGGAACCTGCACGCCGAGGCGATCATGCCGAGCTGGGTGGGGTTGCGGATCAACGACGAGTTGGCGCAGCGCACCGGGCTAACGGTGCGGAGTACGAACGACGCGAACGCCGGCGTGCTCGCCGAACTGCGCTACGGCGCGGCAAAGGACTGCGCAGACGTCATCTATATCCGGCTGTCGGCCGGCATCGGTGCCGGCGTCGTCTGCGACGGACGCCTGCTGCTGGGCGCGGCCGGGCTCGCCGGCGAGATCGGGCACGTCGCCGTGGAGGAGGCGGGCGCGATCTGCCGGTGCGGCAACCGCGGCTGTCTCGAGACCGTGGCCAGCCCCACCGCGATCGCCGAGATGCTCGCGCCGAGTCTCGGCCATGTCGTGAACGTGGACGAACTGCTCGAGTTCGTGCGCCAAGGTCATCGCGGTGCGATCCGCGCAGTCCAGGACGCCGGCGACGCCGTCGGACGCGCGCTGGCAGTCACCGCTACGCTGCTGAACCCGCAGCTTGTCGTCGTCGGCGGTGAGCTGGCCGCCGCCGGCGAAACATTGTTCACGCCGATGCGCCGCGCCATCGACCGCTCTGCAATGAGCCCACACGCGGCGAACCTGAAGATCGTCGCGGGCGCCCTCGGCGACAGTGCTTGTGTGCGCGGCGCCGCTGCGCTCGTTCTGGCCCAAGCGCCGGAGCGACTCGCCGCGCTCGTCGCGACCTAACCACGGCAGCGGGTGTTGATGTAGGCGCCTCGTGCCCAACCTCCCCGCGCGCAACGCGAGTGGTCAGTTACGCGCCGAGTGGTCAGCTATAAGTGGCCACGTAGGTCTGAAGTGACCACTGGCGGCAGCGAATAGGTCATGTGCGCTGAGCGTCACTAAGGCAGACTGCAGGCTTACCTCGATTTTATGTCACGCAATGTCACTACTTGAAACATTTAGTGACTAGCGTCAGCAACGCCGGGTTCCGAAAAGCGTGGAGGTTCTGCCATGCCTGTCTCGTATGCCGATGCACTCGATGAAGTCTGTGGTCAGGCGAAGGACAAAGTTGCGACGTTGCGGGTGCCGCTTCGTTACGCTGCGTTCGCCGCTCTGGCCGGTGCCTATGTGGGTGTCGGGGTGGTGTTGCTGGCCAGCATTGCCGGGCCCCTCGCGGCGGCCGGCAACCCGGCCACCAAGCTCGTTGGAGGCTGCGTATTCGGCATCGCCCTCACCCTGGTGGTGTTCGCCGGGGCGGACCTGTTCACCGGCAACAACATGGTGATGCTGATCGGTTGGGTGCGTGGCGGGGTGAGCGCCGGCGCGGCGCTGGTGGTCAACGTCGCCACACTGGCCGGGAACTTCGTCGGCGCGGTCGCGTTCGCGGCGGCAGTGCACGCGAGCGGCGTGCTCAGCGTCCACACGCCGGGACAGCCCGCGCCGGGCGACGGCATGGTCTCGAGCCTGGTCGCCGGCAAGATGCAGGCCTCGGACGGGCAACTGTTCTGGCGCGCGGTGCTGTGCAACGCGTTGGTCTGCCTCGGGTTGTGGATGGCGACGCGCACGCGCAGTGACGCGGCCAAGGTGCTGGTGCTGTTCTGGGTGTTGCTCGCCTTCGTCGCCAGCGGCTTCGAGCATTCGGTGGCGAACATGACGACCTTCTCGTTGGCGATCTTCAGCGGTGCCGCGAGCTGGAGCGATCTCGCGCACAACCTGCTGTTCACGGTGCCCGGCAACCTACTCGGCGGAGCGCTGGTCGTCGGGTTGCCGTACGCGTTTTCGGCCGAGCGCAAAATGGTCACGGTCGAGCCGGAGGCCGCCGTCGTCGCCCCGGTTGCCGAGCCGGCTCCGTCGTTGGCATGAGCCATGGCCAGGCCGGACGGATGCCGTCCGGCCTGGCCATCCGATGCTGATCGGAAGGACGACTGCTTCCGTTTTACAGGTTTCCTAGATCGCGGTATGTTTCCGCCGTCTTCGGGGGGGATTAGCCGGATCGCGGCCCAGCGCAGGCTGGGCTGGTTTGGCGCACCCCGCCGTCCCACGGGGGGAGCGCACCATGTCTGGTCGTCGCATTGCCGCAGGAATTACGGCGTTCGCCACAGCGCTCGGGATGAGCGTCGCGATCGCCGCCATCAGGCCGGCGGTGGCGTCCGCCGGTCCCGTCGATCCGCTCGCGACCGGACTGGTGCAGTGGTTCTCGTATCTGGGCGGACTGGCCGACAAGGGCGCCCTCGGCACCGACCTCACCGGCACGACGCTGGACGTCGGTGGCACCAACGGCCTGGACCTGGCCGGACTGGCCGGCCAGCTGAACTCCGAGTCGTGGTCGACCGCTTCCTCGGTCGACGCGATAGCCGGCGCACTCGACGGACTGGACGGCACGCACGGCGCTTGGCAGCTGAGCACCAGCGCGAACACGGCCGCGAACGGGCACGGCGTCGCAGTCGACATGCAGATCACCCGCACCGTCGACGTCGGCCTGTCGCTCGATGACCCGGCCAAGAGCTTCGCGCTCAGCTCGCCGACCGGCGTGCGCGCCACACTTACCGCCCACCTCGTCTTCACTGCAGAGCGGGACGACAGCGATCCCGCCCACTTCTGGATCGACCACGGAACGAGCACGCCGACCTTCACGGCCGGGGTCAGCGCGAACATCCCGGACGGCAGCCAGATCAATGCCGCACTCGGCATCCTCGGCGTGAGCGTCTCGAACACCGACTTCCAGCTCACCGGTTCCATCGACGTCTCGTTCGCCGACCCGAACGGCGACGGCAAGCTCGACTTCACCGAGGCCGACGGCAGCGACGGCGAACTGTCGGCGAAGGGTTCGGCCGGCGGCGTGGCGACGCCGAGCGTCGCGCCGGGCGGCAGCCTCGACGGCGACCTAACGCTAGCCGGGCAGAGCAGCACGCTCCTGGACAACCTGCCGGACCTGTCCGCAACCGTGCATGTGAGCTCGTCGGACATCGCATCGGGCCACATCACCGCGACCTTCGACAGCAACGCGTTCGACGCGATCAAACCGTTCCAGACGATGGAGACGAAGGACCTCGCCACGGCGCTCGCCCAGCTGGCGTCCGCGCTGCAGACGGCGCAGCGCACGAACGACCTGCCGCTGCCGCTGCTCAAGGGCACCGCGGCGGACGCGATCCAGGCCGGACAGGCCATCGAGGCGTTCTTGAACAAGTACGTCGAGCAGCCGCCGGCCGGCGCCGACGCGTCCGATCCGGCGAAGTACATCGGCACCGGCCACCCGAAGTTCTCATCGCTGCAGGACCTCATCGACAAGTTGAGCAACTACACCGACCCGAAGAGTGGCGCGTCGATCTCGATCGGCGCCCTCGACGCGCAGTACGACACCAGTGGCGCGCAGCCGAAAGTCCGGCTCACGCTGCACCTGAGCAATCACGCGAGCGCGGCAACCGCCCTCGACGTCGTCGGCCCGGCACTCACCGGCTCGGGGCCAGACGTCAGCTACGGCGCGTGCACGCAGAGCGACCACAGCGACTGCACGCTGACCGATGCGTCGCGCACGACTGCGCAGACGAAGTTCACCGCGGATCTCGCCGGTCGACAGGTGACCGCCGGCACCTCGACGGCGGTGATCGACCACGTTTCGGCGGACGGCCAGATGCTGTTCCTGTCCACGACGCCGTTCGTCACCGACCCACCCACGCCGGTCCCGACCGTGCTCTGGAAGGGCGGCATTCCGGCCGGCGGCACCGCCTACTCGATCTCCGGCGCGGACCCGCGCACCGGCCAGGTGCAGATGGCCGACGCCCTCAAGGCCGACAGCGGCATCCTCAGCGTCAACGCTTCGGTGCCACAGGCCACGATCACGCCGCACTATGACGCGACGCTGCCGCTCGTCCTCGACCTCGAGCCGTCGACACAACTCGCCACGCCGCAGACGGTGAACAACCCGGACGGTACCCAGTCGATCATCACGGCGACCCCGACGCTCATCGACCGGATCATGATGCACACCGGTGAGACGTTGCTCGCCGGTGATCTCCCGATCCACACGAAGGTCGACGCGACGGCAAAGGTCGGCTTCCTGCAGGTGCATGTCGGCGGCAGCCTGCAGCTGTGCACGAATGCGCCAGGCGTGGGCGACGACTGCTCCGGCTCGGCCAGCGACGACACCACCTTCGTCAACATCAGCACCAAGCAGACCGGCGACGCAGACCACGACATCGCCCTGCCGGACCTGTTCGACGACCTCGCGCACAACCCCGGGGATCTGCTCACCGGCTCGTTCAACGGCCGCGCCTACGGCGAGCTCAAGCTGTCGGTGCCGGGTGAGAACGGCTTCTTCACCGGCGGCGAGACGACCGCGATGCTGAAGTGGACCGACATCAGTGATCCGAACACCCTGTCGTTCACGGGCCCCGACCTGTCGAAGCTGCTGTCGTTCGACATCTCCAACCTGGACGATCCGACGAAGCTGTTCGGCGCGCTGATCAAGGCGCTGCAGACGCTCGACTCGTCGCTGCACACCGGAGGATCGGGCAGCGGATCGCTCGACACCAAGCTGCCGCTCATCGGCAAGTCGGTGCACGACCTGCTCGGCTCGGTCGAGCAGGGTGGCCCGAGCACGCACTACACAACCGACACGCTCGCCGACAACAGCGGCGACCACGACTTCACCGGATACGAAGGCCGCCGGCTGCTCGTCGGCAGCGCCACCGAGGTGATCACCAACGTCATCGACTCGCACACCGTGCAGGTCTCACCGGCCTTCACCACCGTGCCTGCCGACGGCACGTCCTACACGATCGGCGACGCGTTGCTTGCCGCGCTCGACAAGCTCGCCGCCAACCCGTCCGACAGCCTCAACGAGCTCGCCGGCGCGCTCGACACCGCCCTCGGCGACCCCGTGTCGTTCGACGTGCAGCCCGCCGCCAACGGCAACCCGGCCTATCTGAAGTTCAAGGTCGACTGGGGCCGCACGCTGCCGCTGCGCGTCCCGCTGAAGTTCGACCTGTCCGTCCCGAACGTGCCGAGCTCGATTCTCGGCACCAGTGGCAAGGGCACGATCGACATCACAGCGACCGGCAACATCAACGTGACGCTGCTGTTCCCGCTCACCACCGCGGCGATCGCCGACCCGGTCGGGAGCCTCCTGATCGATCCGAGCAGCGGCGCACACCTGAAGGTCGACCTGCACAGCGAGGGCGTCACGCTCGCGGCGAATCTCGGCCCGCTCGCGCTGTCCGTCGGTGACCCGACCGCGCAGGATCCGGGCACCGAGATCAACGGCAAGCTCGGCTTCAACCTGACCGGCACCGGCAGCCAGCCGCAGAGCCTCTCCGACTTCTTCAGCGGGCTCGACGTCAGTGCCGACCGCAACGACGACGTCACGTGCACCGGCGTCACCGGCAACAACCTCGCGCTCTGCGCGAACCTGCCGCTCTACTACAAGGACGGCAGCACCTGGACCGCACTCGGCACCGGCGTCAAGGTGCATGTGCCGCAGTCTGTCGATTTCGGCAATCTCGGCGACTACGTCGATCTGCCGGATGCCGGGACGATCGCGAGCGCGCTGGCCTCGCAGCTGATCGACCTCTCCTCGCTCGGCAACGGCCTGGACGGGTATCTCCAGCTGCTCAACACCGCGTTGGCGCTCGCTGACACCGCGGGCAAGCTGCCGGTCGTCGGCAAGGACGTCCAGCAGGGCCTCGACTTCATCAACGGCATCAAGAACGCGATCGAGACCGTCATCCCGGTCGACGCCAACGGCGGCGCCCAGCAGCTCACCGACAGCGACTTCCTGCAGAGCAAGCTCGACGACGTCGCCACCCAGCTGCAGACGAGCCTGCACCTCCCGACGACTCCGCACTTCTACGTCTCGACCACGTGCACCGCGACTCTCGACCACGTGCAGAACCTCGCCGACGACGGATCGGTGAACGGCGGCGACACCTCGACGGACTACACGTACCGCGTGATCGCCGTGCACTCGGGCAACACCACTGGAGACTCCCGGCCGAGTGATCCGCTCACGCTGCACAATGCCGCGACGCTCGACAGCTCGCACTTCAACAAGTTCAAGTGGGACCCGAGCACGTGGGCGACCGGCTACCAGGTCGAGGTGCAGGTGGGCGGTACCTGGAAGGTCCTCGACACGATCACCGACACCTCGTTCACCGACGACGGGACAGTCGCGCCGGGCACGGTCGACAGCAGCAACGTCACGAGCGACCCGACGCTGAACCCCTGCCCCGGTTCGGCGATCACCGGCTTCAAGGTCAAGGTCGTCATCGGACAGGGCACCGTGGGCGCCGACGGATGTTCCGGCAACGACTGCGTCACCGCCGGCACCCGTCCGCTCGATCTCGGACTGCCCGGACTCTCGCTGTCGACGAACGACCCGGACAACCCGAACGACGACCCGAACAACCAGGTCCACGTCTCGGTCGGCTGGGAGCTGCACCTGTCGTTCGGCCTGACCAAGGACAAGGGATTCGTCGTCTTCACGCAGGACAACGACAGCGACCCGAGCAGCCCGAACCAGACTCAGTCCACCCCTGAGCTCGCGATCGGTGCTGCGCTCGTCGCACCCAAGCAGTTCAACGGCCGCTTGGCGTTCCTCAGCATGCAGGCGCAGGACACCGAGGACCAGGGCAGTAGCACCGCCCACCGGCAGTTCGCGGGTGCGTTCTCCGTCGACCTGCACGGTGCCGGGGATCAGCCGTGTCCGGTCGGCGGGTGTGCCGTCGACACGAACAAGGTGCTCACGCCGGACGACTTCGCGTCGAACGACCTGTCGAGCCTCGTCACTGCCAAGCTCGAAGCGAGCGTGTCGCTGCATTACCAGGTCACGGTGCTCGCGGACGCCGCACTGCCCGGCATCCGGGCCGACTTCCACCTCGACTGGGGCTGGCAGACCGGAGACAGTCCGGACAAGACGTCCGGCCTCCAACTCGGGTTCGACGACATCCGGATCAACCCGGGTTCGTTCCTGCTGAAGGTGCTGGGGCCGATCTTCAAGCAGATCAACGCGGTATACGGCCCCATCAAGCCGATCCTCGACACCGTGTCCGCACCGCTACCGGTGCTCAGCGATCTGTCCCATCTGGCCGGCGGCGGCGACGTCAGCATCCTCACGCTCGCCGCGGCGTTCGCAAACGGGAACGGTGACACCCAGACGTTCGACGACTTCATCAAGATCTTCAACACGGTCAAGTCGGTGCTGGACGTCATCAACAACATCAGCAATGCGTGCAGCACCGCGAATCCGGACGACTACGACAACGACGCGAACTTCTGCATCCACCTCGGCTCGTTCGACCTCGACAACGGCTTCACGTTCAACACCACGCTGACGCCGGACACCGCGGACGGCGGCATCACGAACCCGCAGCCGTCGTCACAGTCGCTGTTCGACCAGCTCGACGACAAGACCAGCGGCAAGCTGGGCACGGCCGCCAACGATGCCGCGGGCAGCGGGGAGAAGAACGCGTGCGGCGCGGCAAAGGACGACCGCGGCTTCACGTTCCCGGCGCTGAAGCAGCCGACGTCGCTGTTCGGGTTGTTGATGGGCAAGGACGTCGAGCTGGTGTGCTTCGACTCCGGGCCGCTGTCCCTCGGCTTCACGATGAGCGAGGCTTTCGGTCCGGTGTACGCGCCGCCACCGGTGCTGATCGTGCTCAGCGGCAGCGCGTCGGTGAGCGTTCGCATCGCCGCGGGCTTCGACACGTACGGCTTCCGCAAGGCCGTGGA
This sequence comes from Jatrophihabitans sp., assembly GCA_035642535.1. Lineage (GTDB taxonomy): Bacteria > Actinomycetota > Actinomycetes > Mycobacteriales > Jatrophihabitantaceae > Jatrophihabitans. The sequence continues at coordinate 48,097 of DASQSE010000031.1, forward strand.
GGACAGCGACGCCGGCGTGCTCAGCCGGGCCGTGGATGTCCTCGACAGCCTGTACTTCAAGACCACCGACACCGACGGCAACCCGATCCCCGTCCTGCAGTTCCAAGGCAGCATCGCGGCCGGGGCCGAGGTGAGCGCTGTGATCATCAGCGTCGGCGTCGAAGGCGGCATAAGCCTGACCGTGAGCTTCTACTGGAACGACCCGGACAACGACGGCAAGTTCCGCTTCAGCGAGTTCTTAACCACAGCTCTGTCCAATCCGATCTGTCTGTTCAATGTCGGCGGCGAGCTCGACCTGTTCCTCAAGGTGTTCGTCACGATCGGGTTCAGTCCGTTCTCGGTCACGTTCGACTTCACGCTCGTCAACATCAAGTTGCTGGACTTCTCGCTGAAACCTGACTGCACACCGCCGCCGCCCGAACTCGGCGGCATGGACGGCGGCACGCTGTACCTGTTCGCGGGGCACCTCGGTACTGAGGCGTTGCGCGGGGACCAGGCGTGGGACAACCACGGCAGCGACGACGAGAAGGTCGTGGTGCGCCAGCACAAGGACGACGCGCAGACCGTCACGGTGCAGATGCTCGGCATCAGCGAGGACTTCACCGGTGTGAACAAGGTCGTCCTGGACGGCCGCAACTACGGCGGCAAGATCAACGCGCTGTTCCAGGGCGACTCGCAAGGCGCGGTATACGACCGGCCGACCGTCATCGTCGGCGGCGACAACGACGACACCTTCAAGACCGGCAGCGGCCCGGTCTGGATCGACGGCGGCGGCGGCAAGGATCTGATCGTCAGCGGCGACCGGCCAGATCTCAGCGCTGACGCGGCCTCGAACACCGCGCTCGTCACGGGCGGCGGCAGTGACGACTCGATCACCGTCGGCAGCGCGAACGACGCGGCGTACGGCGACGGCAGCCTGCAGATCCCGACGTTGAACGGGATCAACGTGCACCGCAACAACGACCGCGGCGACGCCTCGCTGGATTCGCTCGACGTCAGCGACACGAGCGCGATCCACCCACCGGGCGACCCGGATGCGCCCGGCGGCGGCAACGACCGGATCGCCGTCGGCCTGGGCCAGGACGACGTCTGGGGCGGCAGCGGCGACGACACTGTCGGCGTTGCGGCCGACAGTCCGCTTGCGGCGACGCACGCGGGCGACAGCCACTACCTGTCGGCAGGCGTGACCGCGCACGGCGGGCCCGGCAGCGATCTGATCTCGACCGGCTCGGGCAACGACACGATCTTCACCGGCGACACGTTCACCCCCGGCTCGGATCAGGACGTGATCGCAGATCGCAATGCCGCCGGCGACGCCGGCACCACCAACACCGTCGACACCGGGACCGCAAGGGACACCGGCACCGAGACGGACACCGTCTACGGCGGCGACGGCGCGGACTTCGTCACCGGGCACAGCGCCGGATCGACGAAGGATCTCTTGTACGGCGGGCCGGCCGACGACGTGCTCATGGGCGGGTACGGCAAGGACGAGCTCTGGGGCGGGCAAGGCGACGACTACCTGATTGCCGAGCCGTCGACGGTCGGCGCAGCGGATTCGGCGACCGACGTGCTGGGTTCGGCGCGCACGGTGCAGCACTCGCCGACCACGACCACTCCGCAGGAGAAGCTGCTCGTCGGCGGCGGCGGGCACGACCGCATCTACGGCGGCGACGGCGGC
>DASQSE010000032.1:0-54519 GCA_035642535.1 Jatrophihabitans sp.
GAGTCGTTGTTCGACATCGATCGATTGCCGGATCCCCTGCAGACGATCCCGGTGACGTTCACGGGCACGGGTCAAGCGGTGCCAGGCGTCGCGATCAGCACGCACGAGGTCGGCAGCACAACCAGGGGGTACTTGACCGCAGCCTCGGCTATCCCGTTCGGCACGGCGTTGGCGGCAAGGTGGCGGAGGACGGCGGCCACCGGACTACGCGTCGCGCCGTTGGGCTTGACGGAATGGTTGCGGGATTCGCGAACGGTCACCGGGCAACAGCGGCTTCGACCGAGCCCGCGCTGACCGTGAGCCTGGTTGGGCCCGACGGCGTGCCGGTGGACGGACAGATCGGCATACTCAACACGGACGACGCCAGCCGTTACAGCACGTTCGTCCCGACCGTCGGCGGCTCGGTCAGCGTAAGTGTGCCGATGGGGCATTACAGCTTGATCGGCGACTACACGTCCATCGACCCGGCCACTGGTCACCAGACGGTTTACAGCGCGGTCGTGAACGACTATCTGGTCAGCCAGGCCGCCCAGCAGCCGGCGCTCGACGAACGAGACGCCTCGGCGAGTCCCGCAGTGCAAACCCCGCGGCCGGACCGATTCATGTTCGGAAGCACGGATCTCGAGATCCGCGACCAGTACAACCGGCTCGACGGAGCAGGTCTGACCGACATCATCGGCCTAACGCCCGGAGACAGCATTCGGCTGACGCCGGTCAGTTCCCGCGCATCGGTCGGGCAGATCTCGCGACGACCTTCAGTCTGGCCGGGCAGCCTTCGCGCGGAACGCCTTACACCTACGACCTCGCCTTCGACTACGCAGGCGACATCCCGGCCGACCTGCACAAATCGGTGGCCGCAGCCAGCTGGCCACCATCGCGGCCCGCTACTTCAGCAGGCCGCAGCGCGCCGCTGCGTTCTCACGCATCTCCTACTTCCCGTTCCAGAGCTACGCAGCCTCAATACCGTTAGCCATACCTGTTCCGGGCCGGCGGACCGAATACGTCAACGCACCTGCGCGTGTCTTATGGCACGCGACCCTGATGCACGATGCAGCTGGGCAGACTGTCGATGCCGAGAATTCCGCACGCAGCTACGCCGCGGGTCACCGCTATCACGAGGATTGGCTGCGTGGACCGCTCGGCCCCGACTCTCAGCGGATTGCGGCCGGTCCGGTGGGCTGCTCGGCCTGCCGGAGGACAGGCGACCTTTCGATCGAGCTCGCGCCGGTCGCCGATACCACCTTCGACCATTACGGCTTCCTGCCTGATTCGCGGCACCTGCACGATACTGCCGTTGATGACAGCGCGCGTGTTCCTGCCGACCGGCCTTGACAATTCCGTGCGCGTCGGCGGGACGGCCGTTATCTTCCGAGTCGGCCACATCGCCGGTGCGCGGAGAACCGCGGTGACCAGCGCCGCACTGTCAGTCAGCGTGGACGGCGTGCACTTCACCAGGCTGCCAGCAACCAACGTCGGCCACGGCCGGTACCGCGCAACCCTGATTACGCCTACCTCGCTGCGTGGCAAGGCTGTGTCGGTTCGGGTAACCGGCACCGACGCCGTCGGCGGCTCGATAACCAAGACCGTCTCGCACGCCTACGTCGTAGCCCCAAGGTGATCTTGGTGTGGCCGCAGCGCCAGCACGCCCACCGGCCGACGGCGGTGGTGGCCTGAACCGATCGGCTCATGGTGTTCTCCCCTCGGTGCAGCCGGCGGGCGTGGGAAGCCGGGTCGCGCGGGCGGCGAGCCTGCCGGAGCCCGCAGGCGCTCATCGCTTACATCCAGCGCCGCCGGGTGCAAACGCGCATGCGCTCGGCGACCGTGACCGCGGGTCTCGTCTCGGGTGTCTCACCGGCGACTCCGTAGACCGTCGGCGCCGTATCGCGGTGCGAGGTGGTCCGGTTCACGGTGTTTCGGGCCTGACGCGCCGAGCGGGAGCTTGGCGGGAAGGTTTGGCGTCTGATGACGGCGACACTGAACGATGTGGCGAAGAGGAAGGGCACCGGGCAGTCGGCTGAGCAGCAGGCTGCGGCCGAGCTGGTTCGCCTGGCTAAGGAGCAGGGCTGTCGTTGACGGGTCCGGATGGGCTGCTCAAGCAGCTGACGAAGACGGTGCTCACCGAAGCGTCGGGCGATGTCGAGATCGAGGTGCCGCGGGATCGGGCCGGGACGTTCGAACCGCAGATCGTGAACAAGCGGCAGCGGCGCCTGAACGGTGTCGATGAGATCGTGCTGTCGCTTTATGCCAAGGGTTTGACCACCGGGGAGATCAGCGCGCACTTCGCCGAGATCTACGGCGCCTCGGTGGGCAAGGAGACGATCAGCCGGATCACCGACGAGGTGATCGAGCAGGTGAACGATTGGGCTGCCCGCCCGTTGGATGAGACCTACGCGGCGATCTTCGTGGACGCGATCGTGGTCAAGGTCCGCGATGGGCAGGTCGCCAACCGCCCGCTACGCGGCCATCGGGGTCACGCTGGCCGGCGAGCGGGACATCCTCAGGCTCTGCGCCGGCACCGGTGGTGAGGGTGCGAAGTTCTGGATGGCGGTGCTCACCGACCTGCGCAACCGCGGGGTCAAGGACGGCTTCTTCGTCGTCTGTGACGGGCTGAAGTGGCTGCCTGAAGTCGTGTCCAATGTCTGGCCGCAGCCGATCACGCAGACCTGCCGACCGACGCGTCGCCGGAGCGACGGTGAACTGATGTCACCGCAGTCCCGTACTCCTCAGTAGCAGGCGCGGACGGAGGACAGGTGCGCACGATTCGACTCTCCGCGATCTTCGGGACCCTCGCGCCACCGGTCTTGCTGGGCATAGTGAGCTCTGCCGCTGGTCTCGGCGTAACCGGCTGGATCGTCGGATTGCTCGTCGGCTGGACAGCGACGGCGCTGCTAGCCGTCGCTCGATTGCGCAGCGCGAAACCTGCGATCTTCCCGGCCGATTGGGTCACCCTATGCCGCGCGCTGCTCGGTGCCGGCGTCGCGGGGCTGGTCGCCGATTCCTTCCAGCGGTCGGTGTCCATCACCGCGCTGATCACACTTGCCGCCGTCGCGATGGCCCTCGACGCGGTGGACGGACCGGTGGCGCGCCGGACTGACACGGCCACGCCGCTCGGCGCCCGCATCGACGGCGAGGTCGACGCGTTCCTCATCCTGCTGCTCAGCATCGAGGTCTACCTGCGCTACGGCAGCCTGGCCTGCTGGGTGCTGGCCATCGGCGCCGCGCGCTATCTCTTCTTGCTGGGCGGTTGGCTGGTTCCCTGGCTCGCCGCGCCGCTGCCGCCCCGGTACTGGCGCAAAGTCGTGGCCGCAGTGCAGGGGATCACGCTCGCGGTGGCCGTGTCCGGGCTGGTCAACGCCTTCGCCGCGCTGATCGCGGTCGGCGGCGCCTTGGCGCTACTGCTCGAATCGTTCGGACGCGACGTCGTGTGGCTGTTCCGCACCGGCGCCCGCCCGGTGACCCGTCGCGTCACGGCGGCCGCGATGTCGTTGTTGTCCGCCGTGATCGTCTGGGGTGCCCTGGTCGCCCCGGACCGACTTGGTCGGCTCAGCCCGACCGCGTTCGTGCGCATTCCGATCGAAGGACTGGTACTGGTCGCCCTGGGTTTGTTCCTGCCGGCGCGGGCACGAAATGTGATGGCGGCGGTGGCCGGCAGCCTGATCGGACTGATCACCATCATCAAGGTGCTCGACATCGGTTTCTATGTCGAACTCGACCGGCCGTTCGACCCAGTCGTGGACTGGTCGAACCTGCAACCGGCAATCGGCGTGGTGCGCGACTCGATCGGCGACAGGGCCACCGACATCTTCCTTGCCGTCCTCGCGTTACTAGCTGTGCTGACGCTCGTGCTGATCACCGCCGCGACGGTCCGGGTCTGCTCGGCGACCGCCCGTTACCGAAACAGGTCGCTCCGCGGAGTCGCCGCGCTCGGCGTGGTGTGCGCCGTCAGCGCGCCGCTGGCGGTTCAACTCGTCCCGGGAGACGCATTCGCCTCGACGACCACCGCCGACGTCGCAGTATCGCAGGTCCGCGACGCCGCCGCGGCGATCCAGGACCAGCAGCGGTTCGAGACCGCGATCCACTCTGCCGACCCCGAAGCGCAGGTCCCCGGTGCGGACTTGCTCACCGGACTGCGCGGCAAGGACGTGCTGATCGTCTTCGTCGAAAGCTACGGACAGGTCGCGGTCCAAGGCTCCAGCTTCTCCCCAAGCGTCGACGCAGCCCTGCGCAGCGACAACGCGTCGTTGGCACGAGCCGGCTGGCGCACACAGAGCGCGTGGCTGAGTTCCCCGACCTTCGGCGGCATCAGCTGGCTCGCCCACTCCACGCTGCAATCCGGGTTATGGATCGACAACCAGCAGCGCTACGACCAGCTCGTCGCCAGCAACCGGTTCACCCTCAGCGACGCCTTCAATAGGGCGGGTTGGCATACGGTGAGCGACATCCCCTCCGACGACGAACCCTGGCCACAGGGCAGGACGTTCTATCACTACGACGCGCTCTACAACAGCCTCAACGTCGGATACCTGGGCCCGAAGTTCAGCTACGCGAAGGTTCCAGACCAGTACACGCTGAACAAGTTCGGGCAGCTCGCACTCGGTTCCGGACACAGCCCGGTGATGGCCGAGATCGACCTGGACTCGTCGCACGAACCATGGACGCCGCTGCCACACATGGTGCCCTGGAACCGCCTCGGCAACGGATCGATCTACAGTCCGATGGCGACGCAGGGACTGCGGCCGGCCGTGGCCTTTCGCAGCGATGCGACCGTGCAACGGCTCTACGGGAAGTCGATCCGGTACAGCCTGCAGGCACTCACGTCCTGGGTCGCCAGGCTGAACGACCCGAACCTGGTGATGGTCATGCTCGGCGACCACCAACCCGCCACTGTGGTCAGCGGGAACACCCCCACTCACTCCGTGCCGATCTCGATCGTGGCGCGCGACCCATCCGTTTTTCGACACATCGCCTCGTGGCACTGGCAGGGCGGGCTGCGGCCCGGTAGGACCGCCCCACTCGAGCAGATGGACGCCTTCCGCAATCAGTTCCTCGACGCGTTCAACGCAAGGTCGAGCCGCGCGATCACCACCGCGCCCGCCAGCCAGGCGAGACACTGAACACGCGCTGGCTTACTAACGAACGGAATCGCTCGTCCGCGAGTCGCCGGCTACGTCGATCCCGCCGCGCGCTTGCATCTGCAGGACCGCGAGCAGGATAAGGGCGGCAACTGCCGCTGCCACCTCGGCCCACAGACTGAGTAACTTCCACGGGTTTGCGTACGGCGGGGACTAGGTGCTCTCCTACATCTGTGGTATCGGACCGAGCTTGCCGACATCCACATACCGGTAGATCGTCACGAGGATCGCGCCGCCGGCACTGACCAGGAAGGCGATGAACGCGGTATAGCGGCGCGGACGTACCAACAGCGCCAGCCCGGCGAGGATCGCCAGCGCCGCCTCGACGCGGAACAAGTCGCCCTGACTGAGCGCGCTGGTCTTATTCGCTTCGTACGTGGACGCCTTGGCCAGATGAACGATGGCATCGACGGCCAGGCCTGCGACAGTGACCAGAATCAGGCCGGTGCGCAACGGCAACCACTGTCGGTGGTTCATCACGACATCATCGCCCTTCGCGGTGCGCTGGAGAGGTCGCCGCCCGTTAGGCGGCATGCCCCTGTTGCTCATTACGATCCACAAGGCCGGTTCGGTTCATCGGCGGTCAATCAGGCGCGGCATGCCTGCCCGCGCGGGCCGGCGTTGCGCAGCCACAACACGAATTGCGGTGAGCTCAGGTGCAGGGGCACACGGTGGAAGTTGCATTCCACCACCGGCCGCAGTGAATGCCACGGCAGCCGGTCCCGGCGGTTCGAGATCAGAAGCAGATACTGACTCCGGGCCAGTACGGCGTCCCAATAGGCGACGAGCCGGTCAGCGTCGCGCGGCGCCTGCGTGCCGACGTGCGCATAGACCAGGCCGACGCCAAACGGGTCGACCACCTGTGGACACCGCGACGCACTGTTGACGCGGTCCACTATTAAGGCAATCGAGCTGTTGTTGGTCACCACGCAAGAGCCGGGCGGGATGTGGGCATCGATCCGCGTCACCGGAATTGTCGTGCCCTCGACCGGTGACAGCGCCGCGACCGAACCGAAGGCGAAGACGACGGCAAACCCGGCCGCGACCACCGTGATGGCTCTCCGCGCAGGCAACCATGTCGCCGCGGCCCCCGCCGACATGGGACGAGCCAAGGACAAGCCCAGAAATGGAGCGAAGAATCCCCCGTAGTGCCAGAAATAGGCGACGGGGATGAAGAACATGACCGCCACCAGGGCCGCGCTCACGACCACGAAGACCGTGAACGCGTCCAACCGGCCGCGGCAGCGACGCACATACCGGCCATAGGCTCCGATCACCCCCACTGCGAGGGCGACACCGGCAACCAGCACAAGAATGGCAGGCCGGGACTGGTCCGAGCCCAGCCCGAGCAGGCTCGCGACGCGCACGGCCACCGACGAGCGCGGTCCGCGCCGTTGCAGCTGCGCGACGAAGACGTCCTGGACGAATCGGGTTGGTGCCAGCACAGCGAACGGCAGGACGGGCAGCACAAAACCGGCGGTGGCACCCGAGGCCACGCGGCCGAGTTGGCCTCGACGGCGGCAGCCGCGCGCCGGAAACAGGACCGCGATCAAGGCGAGGACCAGCGCCGGAACGACCGCCCAGATCTTGGTCGCGCACGCGAGACCGATCAGCACACTGCCGCCAAGCTGTCGTCTCGGGCCCGCGAGCTCCGTCCCGTCGAAGAGCACCAGCAGGGCAGCCAGCACCAGCAGCACCAGGTACGGCTCAAGATAGATCGTCTCCGCGCTGACGACCGCCGATCCGTGCAGGGCGAGGACGGTGCATCCGACGACCACCGCACCGGTCCCGAATCGACGCAGGAGCAGGCCGATCAGTGCTACATCGGCCGCGCCGACAGCCGCCGTGGCCAATCGAGCCACCGCGAACGCGTCGGCCGTCCCGACAAGTTTGCCAAGCAGGGCGAACGGCGCGAGCAGCACCGTGATCAGAGGCGGGTGCACCAGCACGTAGTCCCGGTACGGCACTGCCCCGTGCACCAGCCGGACGGCGGCAAGGAAGTAGACACCGTCATCTGCGCCTTCACCGAACAACACTCCCGGGCGGGTGAGGCGGTAACCGCGCAGCACCAGTGCGACGCTGGCCGCGACCAGGATGACCGCGCCAGACCGGTCGAAACGAGCCAGCGAGCGGCCTGAACCGCGTCCATGTATCGGCACGATTGGAATACGGTTGGACGACGACCCAAGTTCGGGCGCAGTGCCAATGCCGATGGCGGCTGCGGGGATCAGAGGGATCCGGGTGGCATGGTGGACGACCAACTGGCACCGCAGATCGCCGACCTGCTACGCCTGGCCGGCCATGACGTGCTCGGGTCGCCAAGTACCAGCTGATCCACGCCTTGATCGCAAGAGGGTTCCGCGATCATCGCCTGGCATGGGCATGCCCGTACTCGCAGGAAGATCGCCGCGTGGCCGGCGGGCCTTTGTCGATCAAGTGAGGGCCGGGCAGGCGCCCGGCCCCCGCCTGAGTCAGTTCCCGTGGACTGCCGCGATCAGATCCGGCACCAGGCTGGCCGCATTCGGTGTGCCAAGGCCCGTGACCGGGTCCCAACCGGACGTCGCCGCGTAGTTGGGGTCCTGTGGGCTCTCGAGCAGGTCGTTGTTACCAGTCGTGATGTCGAAGAAGTCGCTGGCGTAGCGGACCGGGTCTGCTCCGATCTTGTACAGCGCGTTGTTCAGGAAGCCGAGCGGTGCGCCGTTGACCTGGTCGGCGATAGCCACCACGCCCGCGAAACACGGCGAGGAGACGCTGGTGCCGCCGACAACGAACCAGCTGCCATCGGCGTAGACGAGGACGCCGGTTCGCGAGCTCGCTTCCATGGCCACGTCGGGGATGGCGCGCGTGTTGCCGATGTTGGCGGCGGTATTGCTGCCCGGCGGTAGGGCGCTCTGGTAGGCGGGCTTGGCGAAGACGCTGCTGTAACCGCCTCCGGCGTCGATCCAGCCGACCTCACGCTCTCCCGGATGGTCGGGGCATTGCCCGGACGGCGCCGACGAGTCGACGTGCGTACCGGTGGCGGCGTCCATGCAGAGGTACGTCCCGCCGACCGCGGTCACCAGTGGGTCGGAGGCCGGCCAAGCCACGTTCGGGGACGAGATGAGGGGGTTGGCATTCGATCCGCCCGCCGGGGTCTTGGCCACGTTTGTGTTGCCGAAGTCGCCGGTCGAGGCGAGGACACTGACGTTGTGCGCCGCGGCTGACTTGAAGGCACCACGCAGGTTCTCGAGAGCAGCGATGCCGCCGTTGAACGTCTCCTCCGAGGCGCCGAAGCTCTGGCTGATGACCTGGGCAAGCCCGTGATCGACGACGTACTGCTCGGAGTTCATCATCTGCGGGAAACCCTGGACGCCGAGGGTCTCTGCCGTTGGCGTGGTCACCAGCAGCACGTTTGCTCTCGGCGCCACGGCGTGGAGCCATTCGACGTCCAGGGAGACCTCCACGACCCAGCCGCTCCGGTCCTCCTTGCCCACGCTGTTGGCGGTGGGCGGCGGAGACTTCGTGTCCGTGCATGCCTGGAGGCACAGGATGTCGAACGTGGGATCACCCGGGGCGCAGGTGTAGTTGTCCTCGCCGCACATGTGCGGCAGGCCGAACTGCGTATCGAAGTTGTTGAGGTCCGTGCGGATCGTGCTACTGCCGAACGAGTCCACCAGCGCCACCGTCACGCCCTGACCCTGATTTCCGGCGGCATACAGAGCGCTCAAGTTGTACGCGTTTTCCAGCGCCGCCGGCGCGAAGCAGCGCCGGCCCTGAGCGACGCACTGGGCTTCGCTGGGTGGCACGAGAGCGGCACCGACCTGCTGAAAGTCGATCGCCATCGGCCGCGGCACCGCCGTGACGGCGTTCTGGACCGGCGCAGACGCCCACATCGCAACAGAAAGAACGGCCGCCGCCAGTGCTGGCAATCGGCGTCCGAACGGCATTCGAGACAGTCCACTCATCCACGTACCCCTTTGCACGTGTGCGCTCGCTTCGCGGTCGCGCTCCGGACCTAACGGACACGGCGATTCTGGTGGCGACCCGGCTCGGCGTCAATCCTCCTCATGGGTCACGGGACTCCCCGGATGGGTGGAGCGCGGGTCGTTTGTTGGAGGGCTAGGTGTTCGGTTTCGACCCGGGGGTGACCAGGCCGTGTTCGTAGGCGTAGACGACGGCGTGGATGCGGTCGCGCAGCCCGAGCTTGGCCAGGGTGTTGCCGACGTGCGCCTTGACGGTGGCCTGGCCGAGGAACAGTTTGGCGGCGATCTCGGTATTCGACATGCCGCGCGCCAGGCAGTTGAACACGTCACGTTCGCGCTCGGTGAGTGGCCGGAGGGCATCGGCTGCCGCGGCGGGCGGGGGCGGCGCACGAATTCGTCGAGCAGCCGCCGGGTGACGGGTGGGGCGATCAAGGCGTCGCCGTGGGCCGCGGCGTGGATCGCGGTGATCATTTGCTCGGGTGGGGCGTCCTTGAGCAGGAACCCGCTGGCGCCGGCGCGTAGCGCGTCGTAGACGTCGTCCAGGTCGAAGGTGGTGAGGATGACGACGCGGGTCTCGCCGCAGCCGACGATGCGGCGGGTGGCCTGGATGCCGTCCATGTTCGGCATGCGGATGTCGAGCAGCGCGACGTGGGGTCGGAGCCGGGGCCACGAGTTCGACCGCCTGCGCGCCTTCGCCGGCTTGGGCGACGACGTCGATGTCGGGTTCGGCGTCCAGCAGCTGGACCAGGCCGGCGCGCATCAGCTGCTGATCGTCGCCCACGATTACCCGGACGCTCATGCCGAGGCCGCCGGCAGCCGGGCGTGGACTCGGAAGCTGTCGTCGGCCAGAGACCCGGCTTCGAGCGAGCCGCCGTAGAGCCCAACCCCGACCACGTGGCGCGCGTTCATAATCAACACTGCGCTGCCGATCATCACGCAGCGGCTCGACGCCCTAGCCGCGCTGCCCCAGCCGGACAGCACCCCATCAACCCTCGCGGCCATCCTCAATGCCGGCCGCTCGGCCATCACCGCCGCGCGGAACAACCCGCGGCTACTCTCGCCCGCCTCACCCGCGCCCTTCGGTCACTTCGACCACCTCACCGCCGCCTACGGCATCCCCACCTGCGAAGTCGGGGGCTAAGAAATGAAGGCGGATACGGCACCGCACATAACAGCACCCCGCCAACCCGCCCGAACGGTCCGACGCCGGCGAGGTATTCGGCGATCACTGATCACCGTGGGGTGGGCTGCGACCCCGCGTGGTTCACCACAGCTATCCGTTCGACGCGCGTGTTCCAGCCGTCGATGGGGATGCGATTACTCGGCGACGCGAGATGCGAATGTCCTCGGTTCGCGACGACGATCTCCGGCCCGGCCATGCGACGATTCGCAAGGCCTTGACTGCCGATTACGGGGGGTCGCGTGACCGAGCAACGCAACGACTACCCGCCCGGGCTCATCTCGGGCGGACGGCTCGAAACGTTCAGCGACGGAGTGTTCGCCATCGCTATCACGCTGCTCGTACTCGACCTCGCGGTGCCGCCACGTAACCAGCTGCGCGCCGGCGGGCTCGGCTCTGCCCTGGCGGACCAATGGCCGTCATACTTCGCCTACCTGGTCAGCTTCCTGGTCATCGGCATCATCTGGGTCAACCACCACACGATGTTCAGTAAGGTCAACCTGGTTGACCGGCCAGTGCTGTTCGCCAACCTCGCAGTGCTGCTTTCGTTTCGGCGCTCCCGTTTCCGACCCGGCTGCTGGCCGAGTACCTGACCGCCGGCACGGACGCCCACCTGGCTGCGGCCGTCTACAGCGGCACGATGCTCGCGATGGGCCTCGCCTTCAGCGCGCTGTGGGTCGCAGTCACCCGCGACGTGGGGTTGCTGCATGAACGCGTCGACCCGGCTGCCAGCCGCGCGGCCCTGCGCCGGTCCGGCGTCGGCAATCTCGCCTACCTGGCCACGGTCGGGCTGTCGTTCGTCAGCGCGATCGCCACCCTGTCGGTACACGGCGCGCTGGCGCTCTACTACTGCTTCGACCAGCTAGCCACGCCGGAGGCAACACCGTCCCGAGACGCCGATCGCTAGTGCCACGAACCCTGATGCGCTCCTGCCGCACTCAACGCCGCGCCCAACTCTGATCAAGGAGGTCGCCTGCCCCTGGCTTCTTGCCGGGCTTCACCCGTCAATTCGATTGCCGTGGTCGTCCCAGTGAGCGGCAACCTTCTTGGAAGGCTGGACGCGCGGCGGCTCGCCTTCCTGCTTGGGGTAGTTCGGCGGATACGGGGCGTCGCCGAGGCCGTGGTCCTGCTCGTCCCGGTCGGCCCACTCGAGCAGCGGCTCGATGTCCCACACCGCGTCGTCGATGCCCTCCTGAAGATCGCCAAGCTCCGCGAAGCGGGCCGGCATCGTCGCGATCGTGAAGTCCTCGATCGCCACGTCCGGTAACTCGTCCCACGTGACCGGCGCCGACACCGGCCCCCACGGCTTGCCGCGCACCGAGTAGGCGGCCGCGATCGTCCGGTCGCGGGCGTTCTGGTTGTAGTCGAGGAACACCTTCCCGTCGCCGCGCTCCTCCTTCCACCACGCGGTCGTCACCAACTCGGGCATGCGCCGCTCGACCTCGCGCGCGAAGGCCAACGCCCCGCGCCGCACCTCGCGGAAGCCGAAGCGCGGCTCGATCCGGACGTAGACATGCACGCCCTTGCTGCCCGACGTCTTCGGCCACCCCGTCGCGCCGAGCTCGGTGAGCACCTCGTGCACGACGGTCGCCACCTGCTGGCAGTCGGCGAACCCGGCGCCCGGCCCGGGGTCGAGGTCGATCCGCCACTCGTCGGGGCGCTCGGTGTCGGCGCGCCGCGAGTGCCACGGGTGGAACTCGACGGTCGACATCTGCACGCCCCAGACGACCGACGCGAGCTCGGTGACGCACAGCTCGTCGGCGGTGCGCCCCGACGGGAAGCGCACCTCGACCGTCTCGACCCATTCCGGGGCGCCCTTCGGCAGCCGCTTCTGGTAGATCTTCTGGCCGTCGACGCCGTCCGGGTAGCGGTGCAGCATGCACGGTCGCTCGCGCAGCGCGCGGACGATACCCGGACCGACCGATATGTAGTAATTCGCCAGGTCCAGCTTCGTCTCGCCGCGGGTGGAGAAGTAGACGCGATCGGGACTGGAGATCCGGACCGTGCGCGAACCGACCTCCACCTCGACGCTATCGACCATGACCGCACGGTAGCGCGAGCGGCCTACCCTGTCGGTATGTGGACGCAGGATCGCGACGACGGCGAGCAGGAGCCGCGGCCGCGCGCACCCTACGTCGACGGCGCCTGGGGCCGCACCGCAAATCCCAATACCGCCGACGGCGAGTTGCAGAATCTGGCCGCATTCGGCGCCGGACTGGCCCGCCTCACCGGGCCGCGGCGCACCGCTGCGCGGGTCGTCGTGTGGCTGATCCTGATCGGCGTGGGGCTGTCGATCATCTACGGCATCGTGGGCATCTTCCAGGCGTGGTGAACGTCCTCGCTTCGTAAGTCCACCCGGACGCCGGGTCGGTACCGTCGAGGTCGTGAAGCGCACCGAGGAATCGCCGGCAAAAGTCGTGAAGTCCGACGCGGAGTGGCGCGCCCAGCTGACACCGCAGGAGTACGAGGTACTGCGCAAGGCGGGCACCGAGCGGGCTTTCACGGGCGAGTACACCGACAACCACCAGGTCGGCGTCTATCGCTGCCGCGCGTGCGGCGCCGAGTTGTTCCGCAGCGAGCACAAGTTCGACTCGCACTGCGGCTGGCCCAGCTTCTTCACGCCGCTCGCAGGTGAGCGGGTCATCGAGCGGACGGACCGCAGTTGGGGCATGGCGCGCACCGAGGTCGTCTGCGCGAACTGCCACAGCCACCTCGGCCACGTGTTCGAGGGCGAGGGATACGGCACCCCGACCGACCTGCGCTACTGCATCAACTCGATCTCGCTCACCTTCGAGGAGGAGAGCGCCGAGTAGCGGGCGGTTACGGAAGCGCGTCCACCAACTCGGCCACCGAGCGCCGTCGGCCGGTGTAGAAGGGCACCTCCAGCCGAACGTGGCGCCGCGTCTCCGAGCCGCGCAGGTGCCGCATCAGGTCGACGATGCGGTGCAGTTCGTCGGCCTCGAAGCACAGCAGCCACTCGTAGTCGCCGAGCGCGAACGACGCGACCGTGTTTGCGCGCACGTCCGGGTATTCGCGCGCCATCTGACCGTGCTCGGCAAGCAGCGCGCGCCGCTCCGGGTCGGGGAGCAGATACCAGTCGTAGGAGCGCACGAACGGGTATACGCACACGTACGCGCGCGGCTCCTCCTCCGCGAGGAACGCCGGCACGTGGCTCTTGTTGAACTCGGCGGGCCGGTGCAGCGCCATGTTCGACCACACCGGCTCGAGGTGCGTGCCGAGCCGGGTGCGGCGCAGCCGCGAGTACGCGTCCTGCAGCGCGTCCGCGGTTGAGGCGTGCCACCAGACCATGACGTCGGCGTCGGCGCGCAGCGCGGCGACGTCGTAGGCGCCGCGTACGACGACGTCCTTTGCAGCCAACTGGTCGAACAGTTCTGCGACCTCGCCCGCGAGCGGCTGCCGGTCGATGTCCCCGAGCGGGCGGGTGACCTTGAAGACCGACCACGCGGTGTACCGGATAAGCTCGTTGATCTCGCGCGCCGATCTGGTTGCCATGCGTCTCATTGTCCCAGGGGCACGGGAGCGGCGGCGGTGAGCCGTTCGATCGCGGCTCGTGCGCTGCCGATGCACGCCGGAATCCCCACGCCGTCGAACGCCGCGCCGCACACCGCCAAACCGGGCACCGCGGCCACTGCCGCCCGCACCCGGGCGATCCGCTCGACGTGACCCACCGCGTACTGCGGCAATCCGCCGCCCCACCGCGTGACCCGGACCTCCACAGGCCGGGCGTCGACCCCGAGCAGCGGCGCCAACTCACGCTGTACCAGCGCGACCAACTCGTCGTCGTCGAGCTGCAACGCCCGTGCCTCGCCGATGCGCCCCACCGAAGCGCGCAGCATGACCAGCCGGCCGGTTTCGACCGGCCACTTCTGCGACGTGAGAGTGATCGCCTTCGTCGCCAGCCGCTCCCCCGCGCCGACGAGCAGGCCGCTGCCCGGCGGCGGCGACACGCCCTCGAACGCGAACGAGACGATCGCCATGCTCGCCGACTCGATGCCGGACAGCTCCGCCGCAGCTGCCGGCGCGAGCGACTGCAGCAGCCGCCCGGCCTTGGCCGGCGGCGCGGCGACGACGACGGCGTCGGCCTCGACCACCTCGGCGGTGGCGCCGACTGCGCAGTCCAGGGCGAAACCGGCGGCGGTGCGGCGGATGTCGCGGACCGTGATGCCGGTACGCACGTCAAACCGCCCCGCGCGCGCCAGCACGCCCGGGAGCCGGCCGAGTCCGCCCCGCACCGAGGTGAAGATCGGCCCGGTCGACGGCGCGCGCGCACCGGTGTCCGTCACGGCCTGCGCCGCAGCGGTGAGCGATCCGCCTGCTTCGAGCCGCGCCGCGAGTGCGGGCATCGTCGCGCGCAGCGACAGGTCGTCGACGCGCCCCGCGTACACACCGCCGAGCAGTGGCTCGACGAGCCGGTCGAGCACCTCGTCGCCCATCCGGTCGCGCACCAGCCGGCCGACCGAGACGTCCTCGGCAAACGGCGGCAACGGCGCAAGCGTGGGCTCGGCCTCGACTGCCGCGAGCCCGGCATCGCTCAGCACGCCGGATTCGCGGACGGCCGCCACCGACGCGGGGATGCCGAGCATGGTCTTGGCCGGCAACGGGTGATTGTGGCCGTTCGCGCGCACCTGGGCGGCGGTGGTTCGGGGTCCGATCCGCTCCGCGTCCAGGCCGGCCGCTGCGAGCAGCTCGACGCCCTCGGGCCGCGCGGTGAGCAGCGCCTCCGCCCCGACGTCGATCGGGATGCCGGCGAGCTCATCGACGCGCAGCTTGCCGCCGATCGCCGGCGCAGCCTCCAGCACGGTGACGGCGTACCCGGCATCTGCCGCGAACCAGGCTGCCGCCAGCCCGGAGATTCCGCCGCCGACGACGACCAAACCCCTCACCCGAGCGACCTTACGAGGTCGACGATCCGGGTCAGGACGTCCGGATCGGTTTGTGGCGGCACGCCGTGGCCGAGATTGAAGATGTGCCCGGCGGCCGCCCGCCCCTCGTCGACGATGCGGCGCACCTCGCGCTCGATCACCGGCCAGTCGGCGCGCAGTAGCGCGGGATCGAGATTGCCCTGGACGACAGCGCCGGGGCCGAGTCGCCGCGCCGCCTGGTCCAGCGGCACCCGCCAGTCGACGCCGACGACCTCGGCGCCGGCGGTGCGCATCGCGGCGAGCAGCTCCCCGGTGCCCACGCCGAAATGGATTCGCGCAACGATGCCGGCGAGCGGCTCGAGGACCGCCCGGCTGTGCGGCAGCACGAAATGGTTGTAGTCGGCCAGCGACAGCGAACCCGCCCACGAGTCGAACAACTGCACGGCCGCCGCGCCCGCCTCGACCTGCACGCGCAGGAATTCCGACGCGATAACCGCGAGCCGGGACAGCAAGGCGTGCCACAGCTCGGGCCGGCCGTGCATCAGGGCCTTCGTCCGCGCGTGGTCGCGCGACGGCCCGCCCTCGACCAGGTAACTGGCGAGCGTGAACGGCGCGCCGGCGAACCCGATCAGCGGCGTGCCGGCCAACTCGCCGACGAGCGCGCGCACCGCCGCGGTCACGTACGGCACGTCGTCGGCGTCGAGCGGCCGCAGCCGGTCGATGTCGGCCGGCTCCGCGACCGGCTTGTCCACGACCGGCCCGACCCCGGCGACGATGTCGATCCCGACGCCGACCGCCGCAAGAGGGAGGACGATGTCGGAGAAGAGGATCGCCGCGTCGACCCGGTGGCGGCGCACCGGCTGGAGGGTGATTTCGGTGACCAGATCGGGATCCCGGCACGCGTCGAGCATCGCGGTGCCGACCCGCAGCGCACGGTACTCGGGCAGCGACCGCCCGGCCTGGCGCATGAACCACACGGGTGGCCGCGGGCCTGGTCGGCCCGTCGCGGCGCGCACCAGCAGAGACTCGGCGAGATCGCTCATTGCGGCCATCGTCGCACGCACCCATCATCGGCGCGCCTGCTGTCGTTCCGCGCCGGTACGTGCGAGGTTGGACCGGACATTCGTTCGAGTTCGCGCGCTCGACGGAAGGGAGTCTGCCGTGAGCGCTGAGTTGCTCCTCCTGTACTGCCCGACGTGCGCACGCGAATGCCTCGCCGAAACGCCGCCGTGTTCGGACGGGCACGGTGACGACTGCCCCGATCGCGCCTGCGTCGAGTGCGGTACGGCGCTAGTGCTCGACGCTCCCCTGTTCGCGACGCTGCCGGTGCGGCGGGCCGCGTCCGCTCGTGGCCGGTCAGCCGCATGACGGTGACACCGGTGTCCGAGGGCGACGGAACCCCGCCGGGCGACGCAGCGGCGGCGGCCGGTTCGCCGCCGCCGGTGTTCCAGACAGCGGTCGCGAGCCTGACCGGCACCCAGGTCCGGTCCGAGGTCCGGGTCGAGCCGCTGCGCCCGCCGCAGCGCCTCGCCCCGTACAGCTACGCGGTGAGCGCCGAGATCATCGACAACGACGGCAAGGATCTCGCGACCGGCCGGCTGGTGCTGCTGCACGACCCGGACGGTCACGAGGCGTGGGACGGCGTGCTCCGGCTCGTCGCATACGCCTCTGCGGAGCTGGACGACGAGATGGGCGTCGACCCGATGCTGCCCGCCGTCGGCTGGAGCTGGCTCACCGATTCGCTGGATCAGCGGGACGCCGCGTTCCGGGCCGCGGGCGGCACGGTCACGCAGACCACGTCCACCCGGTTCGGCGATCTGCACGGCCCACGCACCACCGTGTCCATCGAGCTGCGCGCGTCGTGGACGGCCGACCATCCCGATCTCGCACCGCACCTGCTCGCCTTCGTCGACCTGCTGTGCGCGGCCGCCGGCCTGCCGCCCGAGGGTGTCACCGCGCTGCGCCGCTCTGAGTGACGTGGCGACGGACGACTCGGCGGCCGAGCCGTCCGTCCCTCTGCTGAGAGAGCCGCGGGACGGCGTTCCCGCGCCGCTCGTCCAGCCGGAGCCGCTCGCGACGCTGGCTGCAGCACTGCGCGCGGGCACCGGCTCGGTCGCCCTCGACGCCGAACGTGCCTCCGGTTACCGCTATACGCAGCGGGCCTACCTGGTGCAGCTGCGCCGCGCCGGCGCCGGCACCGCGTTGATCGACCCGATCGCGCTGCCCGACCTCACCCAGATCAACGCGGCGATCGGCGATGCCGAGTGGATCCTGCACGCCGCCGCCCAGGATCTGCCTTGCCTCGACGAGCTGGGCCTGCGTCCGGCCCGGCTCTTCGACACGGAGCTGGCCGGCCGGCTGCTCGGCTATGAGCGCGTCGCGCTCGGAACGATGGTCGAGCAGCACCTGGGCGTGCGGCTGGAGAAGGGCCACTCGGCGGTCGACTGGTCGGTCCGCCCGCTCCACTACGACTGGCTCGCCTACGCCGCCCTCGACGTGGAGTTGCTCGTTGACCTGCGCGCCGCGCTGGCCGACGAGCTCGAGCGGGCCGGCAAGACCGAGTGGGCGATGCAGGAGTTCGAGGCCGTCCGGCTGGCGGTGGCACCGGCGTTGCGCGTCGATCCATGGCGGCGGACGTCCGGCATCCATCGGCTGCGCACCCGCAGGCAACTCGCCGCCGTCCGAGCCCTGTGGACCGCCCGGGACGGGTACGCGGCCGCGCAGGACATCGCGCCGGGCCGGGTGCTGCCCGACTCGGCGATCGTGGATGCGGCGCGCGCCGACCCGAAGCGACCCGCCGACCTCGCCGCGTTGCCGATCTTCGGCGGACCCCGCCAGCGACGCCGGTTGGACCGCTGGTTCGGCGCCCTAGAGTCCGCGCGCGCGTTGCGCGACGAAGAGCTGCCCTCGCTCACCGGCGGTGGCGGCGACGGCATCCCGGCGACCGCGCGCTGGCGCGATCGGGATCCCGCCGCGGCCACCCGGCTCGCGGCCGCGCGGGCGGCGGTCACCCGGCTGGCCGCGGAACACAACGTGCTCGCGCAGAACCTGCTGGCTTCGGACGTGCTGCGGCGGCTGTGCTGGGCGCCGCCTCGCCCGCCGGACGAACAGGTCGTCCGGACTCGCCTCGCCGCCCTCGGCGCGCGGCCCTGGCAGGTGGATCTCACCGCCGCCGACCTCGCGGTGGCGCTGCGGGCGTAGCAACGCGCAACCGATCCGCAACTGCCTCTTGGCGCGGCGTTGTCCGTCAGGAAAGGTGTGTGCATCGTCAACCCCGATTCACCCCAGACCTCGAAAGGTAGGTCTCGATGACCCGGATCCACCTCGCGCTGCACAGGCCACGCGTCCTGTCCGTCGCAATCGCCACAGCCGCACTCGGCGCGTTCGCGCTCGTGGCATCAGGCGCAGCAGGCGCCGACGGAGGGCTTGCGGTACCGCCGCCGCCCGCCGTACCGACCAGCGCCGACCAGATTCAAAACATCGACCAGGTCAGAACCGCGATCAAGGGGTATTACGGCGATACGCCGACGAGCCAGCTCGACCCGGTCACCGGAACCGTCGCATTGCACCAATACTCACCAACCGGTTCGTATGCGAACGAGATGGCCGGCGTCGTCGCCGGTGCCGAGAAGGTGCTCGGCAAGCCGAAGTCGGTCCGCATCCCGCAGAAGGCCGTGCTGTTCGACGTCGACGACACCACGCTGAACACGTTCAGCTACGAGATCTACAGCAACTTCGTCTTCAACCCGGCGACGAACGCGGCGTTCGTCAACGCTTGCCTGGGCGCCACCGGCTGCGTGTTCCCGGCCGTCCCGCACATGGTCGATCTCGAGCACTACGCCGAGGCCGAGGGCTACTCGGTCTTCTTCCTGACCGGCCGGCCCATCACGCAGCGTGACGGGACGGTGGCGAACCTGACCGACGCCGGTTACGACTTGAACGGCGCCAACCTCTACTTGAAGGACGCCAGCGGCGCGACCGAGCCGTGGCTGTCCCCGTGCGCGCCGACGTGCACGACGATCCAGTACAAGTCGCTCACCCGAGAGCACATCGAGTCGCTCGGCTTCAACATCGTCGGGAACTTCGGTGACCAGTTCAGCGACCTGAGCGGCGGGTTCGCCGTCAACACGTTCAAGCTGCCGAACCCGATGTACTTCCTGCCGTAGCAACTTCCACGAGTTGTCCGCCCTTCGGCACGTCATGGCGTGCCGAAGGGCGGACAAGTCTCATTTGAGCCGAGATCGGCGGATCAGACGGTCGCGTCCATGGCGGCGTTGCGCGGCATCGGCGCCGGCCGCCGCTTCTCGCGCGGCAACTCGACGCGTACCGCGAGCCCGCCGAACGGCGGCGCCGCGGCCTGGAGCCGACCGTGGTGCGCCTCGACGATCAACCGCACGATCGCGAGACCCAGCCCGGCGCCCCTCGTGGCCGTGCGCACCTTGCCCGAGCCGCGCCGGAACGGCTCGAAGAGCGTGTCGACATCGCTGCCGGGAATCACGGCACCGCCGTTGGCCACGTGCAGCCACACCTTGTCGGCGGTCTGCCCGGTCGTGATCCGCAGCCAGCCATTGGGGACGTTGTGCCGGATCGCGTTCTCGACGAGATTGCCGATCAGCCGCTCGAGCAGCCGCGGGTCGCCGCCGGTGACGGCCTCTTCGATCTCGGTCTCGACCCGGACGCTCTTCTCCTCCGCTTCGGTGGCCACTGCGTGCAGGGCACCCGGGACGAGGCGGGCGAGGTCGACGGGTTCGGTGACTTCCAGCTCGCCACCGCCGACGGCCTGCAGCCGGGCCAGCGTGAGCAACGAGTTCACCAGCCGCTGCGCGCGCTCCGCGGCATTTGCCACGACTGCGGCCATCCGGCGCAGCTCCTCCACCGTCGCGTCCGGGTCGCTGAGCGTCACCTCGAGCTCGGTGGCGATCACCGACAATGGCGTGCGCAGCTCATGGCTGGCGTTCGCGACGAACAACCGCTGGCTGTCGAAGGCTTGGTCGAGCCGGCCCAGCATGTCGTCGAACGTGTCCGCCAGCTCGCGCAGCTCATCGTCCGGACCGCCCAGATTGATGCGCTGGTCCAGCGTCTCGGTGGACAGCGCCTGGGCGGTCTGCGTCAGTCGCGAGATCGGCCGCAGCGCCTGCTTGGCCAGCAGGTAACCGCCCGTCGCCGCGATGATGACGATGATCGCGAAGTAGATCGCCCCTGTCGTGAACAGGTAGTGGATGGCGCTGTCCTGCGCCTTCTGGGTCGCACTCGCCTTGTCGAACGGGAGCGGCTCCCCCTGGCTGTTGACAACGTGCGCACCGTCCTTCAGGTCGTAGAGCGGTGCCTGGCCGATCGCGCGGTTGAGCAGGATGACGCACGTGAACAGCAGGGACACGCCCACCAACAGGACAAGTCCGCCATAGAGCAACGCCATGCGTGCACGCAGCGTGGGGCGGAAGAACCTCATGGAGTTCCCCGGCTCCGCACGTGCTGCCCGCTCACTGCGCCGACTCTGCCCCTTCGGCCGCGACGAGCGCGCCGGGATCGATGCGATACCCGGAGCCGACGACGGTGTCGATGATCGGCGGCTCGCCAAGTTTGCGGCGCAGCGTCATCATCGTGACCCGCACCGTCGTCGTGAACGGGTCGGCGTTCTCGTCCCAGACGCGGTCGAGCAGCTCCTCACTGCTGACCACCGCGCCCTGCGCCATGAGCAGCGTCTCCAGGACGCCGAACTCCTTTCGCGTCAGGTCGATCAACTCACCGGCGCGCGCGACGGTGCGTTTGGCGGAGTCGAGTTCGATGTCACCCGCGGTGAGGACGGGCGGGGCGGCCGGCGTGGTGCGACGGCCGAGCGCGCGCACCCGGGCCACGAGCTCGGCGAACGCGAACGGCTTCGCGAGATAGTCGTCGGCGCCGAGTGCCAAACCGGTGACCTTGTCCTCCACCGTCCCGCTCGCGGTGAGCATCATGACCCTCGTCAGGACACCTTCGTCGGTCAGCCGTCGGCATATCTCGTCACCGGACATGCCGGGTAGGTCGCGGTCGAGTACGACCACGTCGTATCGGGTGAGAGCCGCCTTGCGGTATCCCTCGTCGCCGTCTGTGGCGACGTCGACCGCCATGCCCTCGCGGCGCAGGCCGCGAGCCACTGCTTCCGCGAGCTGAACTTCATCCTCTACGACGAGGATCCGCATCCTCTGCCTCCGTCAATCTCCGCCGAACCCGGGAGTCCCGCCTGCACGCTCTGCGGCCGGGACGTCGCCTGCGGTGTCATCGCCCCCGCCTCCGGACACCTTCGCCGACCACTCGACGATGCGCCGGGCGATGTCCTGGACGGTGAGGCCGACGGCTGCGTGCACATCCGAGACATTTCCGTGCTCGACGAACCGTACCGGTACGCCGATCTCGCGTGTGGGAACGTCCCGGCCTGCCTCGCGCAGTGTCTGCGCGATCCGCGAGCCGACCCCGCCGCTGACGACACCGTCCTCGACGGTTACGACGAGCCGCGCCTGATCTGCCAGGGCGACGATAGCCGGATCGACCGGAGTTACCCAGCGCGGCGCAATCACCCGAGTCGAATAACCGGCCCGGCGCACGCCCGCAGCCGCTTCGACGACGGTCTCGGCGAGCGAGCCCACCGCGACGAGCAGCACGTCTACGTCGGCATCCGCGTCCGGTTCGGCGACCACGTCGACGGTGCCCACTCGGCGGCTGGCAGGCAGCTCCGCGCCGATCGGCGTCTTCGGGTAACGCACGACCGTCGGCCCGTCGGAGACCGCGACCGCCTCGCGCAGCAGCTCTCGCAAGCTGGTCTCGTCACGCGGCGCGGCGATGCGCAGGCCGGGAACGACACCGAGGATGGCGAGATCCCACATGCCGTGGTGGCTGGGCCCGTCGTTGCCGGTGATGCCGGCGCGATCGAGCGTGATGGTCACGGGCAAGCGGTGCAGCGCGACGTCCATGAGCAGCTGGTCGAACGCGCGGTTGAGGAAGGTGGCGTAGAGGCACACCACCGGATGCAGGCCGCCGAACGCCAGCCCGGCGGCAGAGGTGAGGGCGTGCTGTTCGGCGATGCCCACGTCGTAGGCGCGGTCGGGGAAGCGGCGCATGAAGGCGCCGAGGCCGGTCGGCTCGCACATGGCGGCGGTGATCGCCACGATGTCGTCGCGCTCCTCACCGAGCGCGACCAGTTCCTCGCTGACGATCTTCGTCCAGGTCTTGCCACTGCTCGGCCGGGCCAGCCCTGTCGCGGGATCGAAGCCGCCCGACTGGTGCATCTGGTCGGCCTCGTCGTTCTCGGCCGGCGCGTACCCGTAGCCCTTACGCGTGACGCAGTGGACGACCACCGGCCCGTCGAATCGACGCGCCAGACGCAGCGCGTACTCGACCGCGCCGACGTCGTGTCCGTCGACCGGGCCGAAGTACTTCAGGCCCAGATCCTCGAACATGCCCTGCGGTTGCAGCATGTCCTTCAGGCCGCGCTTCACGCCGTGCAGTGCGCCGTAGATCGGCTGCCCGACCACCGGGGTGCGGCCGAGCGCGTCCTTCACCTGACCGAGCACCCGCTCGTAGCCGGGCCGCAGCCGCAGCCCCGCGAGATGCTCCGCCAGTCCACCCGTCGTCGGCGAGTAGGAACGGCCGTTGTCGTTCACCACGATGATCACCGGACGGTCGGAGGCCGCGATGTTGTTCAACGCCTCCCAACACATGCCGCCGGTCAGCGCCCCGTCGCCGACGACGGCGATCACCGGCCGGCGCTCGCCGCGCACCTCGTAGGCCTTGGCCAGACCGTCGGCGTAGGACAGCGCGGTGGACGCATGCGAGTTCTCGATCCAGTCGTGCGCGCTCTCCTCCTGGCTCGGGTAGCCGGACAGCCCGCCGCTCTGCCGCAGCGTCGGCATCTGCCCGGCGCGGCCGGTGAGCAGCTTGTGTACGTACGCCTGGTGCCCGACGTCGAAGAGGATCGGCTCGGACGGCGAGTCGAACACCCGGTGCAGGGCGATCGTCAACTCGACGATGCCGAGGTTCGGGCCGAGGTGGCCACCGGTGCGCGAGATCGTCTGTACCAGCACGTCGCGGATCTCGGTTGCCAAGGTGGCGAGGTCATCAGCACTCAGCGCGCGGATGTCGGCAGGAGCAACGACGTTATCGAGGACGCGAGCCATGGGGACGATGTTACGGCCGGGTGAGCGTGTTGTCTGGCGCCAGGGCGGCAACACACTCGACGTGCTGCGTCATGGGAAATGCGTCGAAGGCGCGCAGCCTGTGCAGCCGCCAGCCGCCCTCAGCCGCGAGCGCCACGTCCCGGGCCAGGGTCGCGGGATCGCAGGAGACATAGCCCACGAACCGGGGGCGCAGGGCACATATCGCGCTCATGACGTCGCGACCCGCACCCGCGCGCGGCGGGTCGAGCACGACGAGGTCCGGCGCAGCGATCGCGTCGCCGACAGTAGCGGCGGTGACGCGGCCGTGCCGCACCGTCGCCCAGGGCAGGTCAGCGAGATTGGCCGCGGCGTCCTGCACCGCCGCTGCGGAGCCCTCGATGCCGATCACCGCGCCGCGCGCGCCGACAGCCTGCGCGAGCACGGCCGTCAAGGAACCGGCACCCGAGTAGAGCTCGAGCACCCGATCCCCCGGCATCGGCCGCAGCGCATCGAGCAACGCCTGCGCGAACGTCGCGGCGGCCGCCGGATGCACCTGCCAGAATCCGCCGGGCGACACCCGGAAGGAGCGGCCGCGCACCTCGTGATGCAGGACCTCGGGGCCCGAGACGAGCGCCACGCGATCGGGTGGCCGCCGCCCCCGCGGCCGCCGACCGGGCCCCGGACGGTGGCCGAGCACGGCGACCTCGCCGTCGTCGCCTCGCGCGGCCTCGACCGCGATGAAGCCCGGCCAGCGCTCGCCGAGCGCGGCGGCATCGCCCACGCCGGGAGCCCCGAGCAGGCAACGCTCGACGTGCTCGATCTCGGTGGAACGATGCCGGTGCAGACCGGCTCGGCCCGCGCCGTCGACGGCGTACGTCACGCGGGTGCGCCAGCCGAGCAGGCCACCGGGCAGCTCCTCGACGGCGGGCAGCAACTCGCCCACATCGAGGCCTGCCACCCGCCGGAACTGCTCGCGAATCACGTGGGCCTTCATCGCCCGCTGCGCGGCGCCGGAGGCGTGCTGCCAGTCGCAGCCGCCGCACCGGCCCGGCCCGGCGTAGGGGCACGGCGGTGCCACCCGATCCGGCGACGCCGTCAGGATCTCGACGGCGTCCGCGCGGCAGTAGCTGCCGCCGCGGTCTTCGGTGATCCGTGCCCGCACCCGCTCGCCGGGCAGCGCGTGCCGGACGAACACCACCCGGCCCTCGTGCCGGGCCACGCACCCGCCGCCGTGCGCGGGCGGACCGACCTCGACCTCGATCAGGCCGGCTGCGTCAGGCACTCCGGATGGGCATCTCGTCGGAGCGTTCGACCGGCGTGGCCGGTGACGACGGAACCGGTGGCACGTTCGGTCCGTCCGGCCGGTAGGCGCGGTGCGCCAGCCCGGCGCTCGACGGCAGCTGCCACGGCACGCTGGTGACCATCACACCCGGTTGGAACAGCAGCCGGGTCTTGAAGCGGAGCGCCTGCTGGTTGTGCAGCAGGTGCTCCCACCAGCGCCCGACGACGTACTCGGGGATGAAGACCGTCACCAGGTCGCGCGGCCGGTCGGCGCGCAGCTTCTTGATGTACTCGATCAGCGGCCTGGTGATCTCGCGATAGGGCGATTCGAGGATCGTCAGCGGCACCGGCAGGTCGCGGCGCTCCCACTCCGCCTGCACCGCGCGGGTCGCCTCATCGTCCACGTTGATAGTGAGCGCAGTCAGCGTGTCCGGGCGCGTCGCCTTGGCGAAGGCGAGTGCGCGCAGCGCCGGCCGGTGCACCTTCGACACGAGCACGATCACGTGGTTGCGCGCCGGCAGCGTCAGCCCGGTGTCGTCGGTGGCCAACTCCTGCGCCACCCGCGTGTAGTGGCGATTGATGCCGCGCATCAGCGCGTACAGGATCGGCATCGCGATCAGTACGAGATAGGCGCCCTTGGTGAACTTCGTGATGATCACGATGACGAGAACGAGCCCGGTGAAGCTCGCGCCGAAGGCGTTGATCGCCCGCGACCCGCGGATCCGGCTGCGCTCCTTCGGGTCCCGCTCGGCGCGGATGAGCTCGTTCCAGTGCCGCACCATGCCCGACTGACCGAGCGTGAACGACGTGAACACCCCGATGATGTACAGCTGGATCAGTTTTGTGGTGTTCGCGTCGTAGATCGCGATCAGTGCCCCGGCGACGATAGCGAGCATCAGGATCCCGTTGCTGTATGCGAGCCGGTCGCCGCGGTTGTTCAACTGCGACGGGAGGTTCCGGTCCCGCGCGAGGATCGACCCCAACAGCGGGAAGCCGTTGAACGCGGTATTCGCGGCAAGCACGAGGATCAACGCGGTTGTCGCCTGCAGGTAGAAGAACCCGACGGAGTGCGGTCCGCCGAACACGGCACTGGCGACCTGCGCGATGACGGTGCGTTGCGGCTCGGTGTTGCAGTTGGCGAACCCGCGGAGGTCGCAGGTGTTTTCGGTGTAGTGCACTTTGGAGATCAACGCGAGCGCGGTGACACCGACGAACATCGAGATCGACATGGTGCCCATGAGCACCAGCGTCTTCTGCGCATTGCGTGCCTTGGGCTCCCGGAAGGCCGGCACGCCGTTGGCGATCGCCTCCACGCCGGTGAGCGCCGTACAGCCCGAAGAGAACGCCCGCAGCGCCAGGAAGATCAGGGCCAGCAACCCGAGCGAGCCGTATCCCGGCGCGTGGCTGACGTCGTAGTGCGCGCTCTCGGAGACCGGCCGGTCACCGAAGGCGACCCGGAATAGTCCGGTGATGATCATGATGAACACGCCGACCGTGAACAGGTACGTCGGTGTCGCGAACGCCAGGCCCGCCTCCTTGACGCCGCGCAGGTTGATCGCGGCCAGGACGGCGACGAAGAGCAGCGCCAGCAGCAACCTGTGCGGATGCAGGGCCGGGGCCGCGGAGATGATGTTGTCGACGCCGGACGAAACGGACACCGCCACCGTCATCACGTAGTCGACGAGCAGCGCGCTTGCGACAACGAGGCCCGCCGGGCGGCCGATGTTCTTGGTCGCAACCTCGTAGTCGCCGCCACCGGTCGGATACGCGCGCACCAACTGGCGGTAGGACAACACCACCGCCGTCAGGAGCACGACCACTGCCGCCGCAACCCACGGGGCCAGGTAGAGGAACGCGGTGCCGCCGAGGGTCAGTACGAGCAGGATCTCCTGCGTCGCGTACGCGACGCTGGACAGTGGGTCGCTCGCGAAGATCGGCAGCGCGAGGCGCTTGGGCAACAGGGCATGGCCAGCGTGCTCGGACGACATCGGGCGACCGATGATGACCCGCTTGATCACCCGCGTTACGAGAGCCACGTGGGAACGGTACTGCGCGGCTCCGCGCGGCGGCGGAGCACCGTACTATCCGGGCCTGTGCACATCGTCATCATGGGCTGCGGCCGGGTCGGCGCTGCCCTCGCGCTGGAACTGGCGCCGCTCAACCACACGATTTCGGTGATCGACCAGAACCAGCTGGCGTTCCGCCGGTTGGGCGACGACTTTCCCGGTGCCCGGGTGACCGGCGTCGGCTTCGACCGCGACACGCTCATCGAGGCGGGCATCGAACAGGCCGGCGCGTTCGCAGCGGTCAGCAGTGGGGACAACTCGAACATCATCTCTGCCCGGGTGGCCCGCGAGACGTTCGGCGTGCAGCGCGTGGTTGCTCGCATCTACGACCCGAAGCGCGCCGAGGTGTACGAGCGGCTCGGCATCCCGACCGTGGCGACGGTGCCGTGGACCTCCGCGCGGTTGCTCAAGACACTGCTCGGCGAAACCACGGCCGAAGACTGGCGTGATCCCTCCGGGACGGTCGCCCTGCTCGCCGTCACGCCCCACGAGGGCTGGATCGGCAGGTCGATCACCGACTTCGAGGTCGCCACCGGCACCCGCACCGCACTGTTCAACCGATTCGGCTCGGGCCAGCTTCCGATGCCGTCCACCCTGATCCAGTCCGGCGACATCCTGCACGTACTCGCGACCGACGAACGGCGCGAGACGCTGCATGAAGTCGCCTCCCGCCCGCCCGCAGGGGGGCACGGATGAGAATCGCCATCGCAGGCGCCGGCGCGGTCGGGCGCTCCATCGCGCGCGAGCTGATCGAGAAGAAGCACGAGGTGCTCCTCATCGACAAGGAGCCCGGCAAGGTGCAGCCCGATCGCATCAAGGGCGCCGAGTGGTTCCTCGGCGATGCGTGCGAGGTCGCCAACCTCGAGAAGGCCAGCCTCGAGGAATGCGACGTCGTGGTCGGCGCGACAGGTGACGACAAGGTCAACCTCGTCGTGTCGCTGCTCGCCAAGACCGAGTTCGCGGTCAAGCGCGTGGTGGCCCGGATCAACCACCCGGCCAACGAGTGGCTGTTCACGGACGCCTGGGGGGTCGACGTCGCGGTGTCGACGCCGCGCGTGCTGGCCTCGCTCGTCGAGGAGGCGGTCGAGGTCGGCGACGTGGTCCGGCTGTTCGGCGTGCGCGAGGGTCAGGCGAATCTCGTCGAGCTCACCCTCCCCGAGAACGCGCCGTGCTCCGGCCGGCCGGTCCGCGATTTGCAGCTGCCCAAGGACGCATCGTTGGTCGCTATCGTCCGCGGCCGCCGGGTGATCACCCCGACACCCGAGGAGCCGCTCGAGGCGGGTGACGAACTGCTGTTCGTCGCGCTACCGGAGGCCGAGGAGCCGTTACGCCGCTCCATGCTCCCCAGCTGAGGCCGCCAACTCCCTGCGCCGCGCACGGCCGACCACCCAGAAGCTGAATCCGACGGCGGCGATGAACAGCGGGTAGCTCATCGCGATGCGCGCGACGGCGAGCCAGCCGGTGGCGTTGCGGTGGTAGAGGGCGGCCTGGACGATGCCCCGGGATAGGAACACCAGGGTGCCGGCGAGGGTCGCCCAGGTGTAGGCGAACAGCAGGCGCCGCCGCTTGTGCCACGCCGGGCCGCCCTCGGTCACCGGCGTGGGGTCGACGAACTCCCAGAACACCCCGACGAGTGGCCGGCGGACCACCATCGAGACCGCGAACGGCACCGCGTACAGGAAGCTCGTCCAGATGCCGAACAGGAAGTAGCCGCGCGCCTGGCCGGTGCGCGCCGCGATGATCGCCGCGATGACGACGCCGAACAGCCCGGACAGTGCCTGCTGGATCGACTGCCGCCGCACCAAGCGATAGACCGCCAGCAGCACCGCGGAGCCCACCGCGGCCACGATCGCGACCCGCAGCGACGCGGCCACGTTCACGATGATGAAGACCGCGGTGGGGATCGCCGTGATGAGCGCACCGGACCAGCCGCCGATCGAGGAGATCAGCTGCTGACGAAACGTCTCGCGAATCTCTTCGCGGGTCGGACGCCCGCTCTCCTCTCCCGCGGCGCCGGCTGGCTCGCTCATGTGCCGGACTGCAGGAGCTCGTACCACGGGTTGTAGATCGCCTTGCGCCCGTTGTGCACGCCGATCCGGCCGCGCGCCACGACGCGGCGGCCCGGCTCCAGACCGGCGATGCGGCGCCGGCCCAACCAGACGAGGTCGATCGAATCGGAGCCGTCGAAAAGCTCGGCCTCCAAGGTCGGCACCGTCTCACTCGGCGTGTAGACGACCGCGCGGAGCCGCCCCACGACCTGGGCGCGGCTACCCAGGCGCAGGTCGTGCAACGGCACGCAGGCACGCAGTTCGACCTGTTCCTGCAGCTCCTCGGCGTCGAACGACGACGCACTCGCCGTCAGCCGGCGCAACAGAGACGGACGCTTGCCCACGACATAAGCCTAATCCGCGCTGCCCTCTGTCGTCGGCAGTTCGACGTCGCCGGGTAGCCGAAGCGGGACGGGCTCGCGCACCGGCAGCGGATCCGTGCCACGCACCACGATCACCCGGCGGAACGCGTCCTCGAACGGCTTCGCCTTCACCGCGTCCGCAGCTACGGGGCCGGCCAGCAGCGCCCGGAGGAACCAGCGCGGTCCGTCCACGCCGAGGAACCGGACCGGGACGGTGCCCTTGCCGCTGTCCGCCGGCAGGCTGCCGCGCAACTCCGTGCCGAACGGTCCCTCCGCCTCGGTCGCCGACGCCCTGCGCTGCGCGTTCAACGACGCCGCGATCTCGGCTCGGACCTCGTCCCAGATTCCCTCGTTGCGGGGCGCGGCGAACACGCCCAGCTGCATCGTGCCGTCCGGCCCGGCGAGCGTCGCGGAGATCACCTGCTGCGCCTCGTTGAGGTCGACGCGGATGTCGTAGCCACGGCCCCCTGGGACACGCAGCGCGCCCAGGTCGATCCGCTCGATCTCGTCGTCGGGAGCGTCCCGCTCGTCGAACGGCCCGGTCGTGGTCGCCGGCTCGTCGCGCATCCGCCCCTCCCACGGCGGCGTGGCGTCCAGCTTGGAACGTTCCGTTCGCTTCTGCCGTCGTCGTCCGGGCACTACTTCCGTCCTCCCTCATGGGCGTCCGCGCCAACCTCGGAGCTCACCTCGAGCATGCGCGCGAGGACGGCCGCACCACCGGTGGAGCCGTGGCCGCCGACGCCGCGCTCCGACACGGGCAGCTCGTCGACTTCGACGAACGCCGCGCGCTCCACCCGCTGCACCACGACCTGGGCGACCCGCTCGCCGCGCGTCAGGTGCAACGGCTCGCTGCGATCATGATTGATCACGATCACCTTGATCTCGCCGCGATATCCCGCATCGATCGTCCCAGGCGCGTTGACGACACCCAGCCCGGCCCGGGCAGCCAGCCCCGAGCGCGGATGGACGAAGGCGGCGAACCCCTCCGGCAGGGCGATCGCCAGGCCGGTGGGCAGCACCGCCCGCTCACCCGGCGCGAGCGTGATGTCGATCGCCGTGACGATGTCGGCCCCTGCGTCGCCGGGCAGCGCGTAGGCGGGCAGCGGCACCCCGGAGTCGATGCGCTGCACCAGCACCTTCGGCGGCAGCGACAACTCTCCGGCAGGTTCCACGGGGCACGAGGCTACCCTCGTCGGCGTGAGCCCCGGCACCGACACGAGTGCGTCCGGTGCGACGCCGGCGGCGAGCTACCGCGAGACGCTGCGCACGCCGTGGTGGTGGTACCCGATCGCGATCGGCGTGGCCTGTCTGTTCGCCGCGGAGTTCCACATCGCCGGGCTCAGCCTCACCGACTGGATCCCGTTCGGCACGCTGGTTCCGCTGTCGATCCTGCTCGTGTGGCTGCTCGGCCGCAGCCGGCTCGAGATCGCGGCCGGCGAACTGCGGGTGCGCGGCGCGCACCTGCCGCTGCGCTACGTCAGCGGCGCAGTGACCCTCGACCCGCTCACCCTGCGCCGCGTCGTGGGTCGCGAGGGAGATCCGGCCGCGTTCGTCTCGGTGCGCCCGTGGATCGGGCCGGGCGTCCAGCTGTGGATCGACGACGAGGACGATCCCACCCCTTACTGGGTGCTCAGCACCCGGCATCCCGACCGCGTCGTAAAGGCAGTGCGCCCCGGCCGATAGGTTGCCGGGCATGGCGGAGCCGACGTTCGGTCGACGATTCGACGGTCAGGTCGCGCTGGTCACCGGCGCCAGCCGCGGCATCGGGCTGGCGGTGGCCCGGCGTCTGCTCGACGAAGGGGCGCAGGTGGTCATCACCGCCCGCAAGCCGGACGGTCTGGCGAGCGCACTTGACGCGTTGGGCGACCCGTCCCGCGCCATCTCGGTCGCGGGGCGCGCCGACGATCCGGAGCATCAGGACGCGGCCGTCGCTACGGCGATGCGCGAGTTCGGCCGGCTCGACGTGCTCGTCAACAACACCGGCATCAACCCCGCCTACGGCGCGCTGACCGACCTCGAGGACTCGGCCGCCCGCAAGATCATGGAGGTCAACGTCCTGGCCGCCCTGCACTGGACCCGGCGCGCCGTCGCCGCGGGCCTCGGCCAGCAGCGCCCGGGCGCGGTGGTGAACATGGCATCGGTGGCCGGCCTCGCGCCATCCCCCGGGATCGGCTACTACGGCGTCAGCAAGGCGGCCCTCATCGGACTGACCGTCCAGCTGGCGGCCGAGCTCGCGCCGCGGGTCCGGGTGAACGCCATCGCGCCCGCCGTGGTCAAGACCCGCTTCGCCGAGGCGCTGTATGCGGCGGACGAGGCGGGTGCCGCCGCCGGCTACCCGCTCGGCCGGCTGGGCGAGCCCGCCGACATCGGAGCCGCCGCGGCGTTCCTCGCCTCGTCCGATGCGGCCTGGATCACCGGCCAAACGCTGGTGGTCGACGGTGGCGCGAGCCTGCGCGCGGCGCTCTAGCCGCGCTTCGGGCATGTCCGAACCAGAATCACCGGCCTTCGATGGTCCGCCCATGCCCGAAGCGCGCGCCCGTGGGCGGTGCGGCACGCACCCCTAGACGCGAATACCCCTCCCGTCACGCGAATACGTGACAGAAGGGGTATTCAAGGCTTTTCGTCAGGCGCAGTCCCGGCAGATGGGCTGCCCCTTCCGCTCGCGGGCGAGTCTACTTCGGTGGTGTACCAGGAAGCAGACCGAACAGGTGAACTCGTCGCTCTGCTTGGGCAGTACCCGCACCGTCAGTTCCTCGCCCGACACGCTCGAGAGGTCGGCGCCCGGCAGCTCGAGCGATTCGGCAAGCTCGGTTTCGTCCACATCGATCGTTCCGGACTGCGCCTCGGCGCGCCGAGCCTTCAGTTCCTCGATCGAATCCTCGTTCAATTCGTCGACATCTCCGCGACGCGGAGCGTCGTAGTCAGTCGCCATTTGTGCCGTCAACTCCTCGGTGGCGTCCCCACTAGTGTCCAGTTACCTGCTTACGCGGTGCCGTGTGTTCAGGTCCGCTCGGCGCTGCAACGTTCGGGACCAGCATTTTGTGCCCGCTTCTTACAACGAATTCCCCGGCCCGCTCAAGTCTGCGCCGCGGAACCGTACCGCGGCGACGTTTCGGGGAAACGCACCGGGTTGCCGCCAGCATTCCCATGCCCGCGCCGTTACGATTTGGCACCGCGCCGCGCGCCCGTGTGCGGCACAGCCAGGGAGGTCGAGGGCCGTGACGATGCCGCTGCGGCGTCCGGTGCCGGCGCTCATCGCGCTCCTCGCCCTCCTGCTGCTCACGGCGCTGGTGTGGTGGCGGGTGCTCAATCGCAACTCAGGGACCGAGGCTTCCGGGAATTGCACCAGCACTCAACCCACCCCGTCAGCGACACTGCCCGGACCCAACCTGATCACCGTCACGGTGCTCAACGCCACTGACCGCACCGGAATCGCCGCGGACGCCCGGACGACCCTCGTCGCCGATGGCTTCAAGAGCCCGACCGAGGCCGCCAACGACAAGCCCAAGGTCAAGATCCGGGGCGTGGCGGAAATCCGGTACGGCGAGTCCGGGCACGACGGCGCGAAGGTGCTGCACTACTACTTCCCGAACGCTCGCATGGTCTCCACGAAGTCCAAGTCCGCAACGGTGGTCGTCTCGCTCGGCGAGAAGTACCGAGGGGTCGCCTCCCCCAGCTCGGTCGCGGCGGAGCTGCGCCGCCAGAACATCGCGCTCAAGACCTCGGCGCCCGGCGAGCCGACACCCACCCCGAGCTGCTGAGCCCGCGAGCGCTACACGTCGTCCGCGGCGAGCGTTTCGAGCAGCGCGAAGAACTCCGACGCCAAGCGCGGCCCCGCTGCGGCGCACATTCGATCCGACGCAGGCCGGCCGCGGAGCCCGCCGAGCACACATCCCGCCTCGGTCGCGATCAATCCGCCCGCCGCGTGGTCCCACCGGTTCAACCCGGCCTCGAAGTACGCGTCGATGCGCCCGGCACCGACGAAGCACAGGTCGAGCGACGCGGCGCCGAGCCGCCTGATGTCCGCGACCTGGCCCATCATGCGGGCGACCACCGCGGCCTGCCTGGCGCGCCGCCCGGCGTCGTAGCCGAACCCGGTGCCGACGACCGCCCGCGCGAGCGGGATGTCACGGCCGCCGCTCAGCCGCTGTTCGCCGAGGTAGGCGCCGCCGCCCACCCGGGCGTGGAACGTCTCGCCGGACGTCGGATTGCAGACCGCTCCCGCCACCACCTCGCCGTCCACCTCGGCCGCGACGGACACGGCGAACAGCGGAATTCCGAGGACGAAGTTGACCGTGCCGTCGATCGGGTCGAGCAGCCAGCGCACGCCACTGCTGCCGGCGCTGCCACCACCCTCCTCGCCCAGGAGCGCATCGTCCGGGCGGCGGGCCCGCAACTGGTCGACGAGCCAGCGCTCCGTCGCCGTGTCGACCTCGGTCACCAAGTCCGTGGCGGTGCTCTTCGCACTCGCCTCAAAACTGCCCCGCCGGCCCTCGCGCACGAGAACCGCTGCTCCTTCCGCGAGCTCGACGGCCAGCCGCTCAAGGTCCATTACACCGTCCTCCACGCCCTCGATCATGCCGGTAATCGCATCATGAGCCGCGGTCTTGGATAAGGTCGCCGGTGCGGGCGCGACGGATCGAGGAGGTAGCGAGCGATGACGGCGGCGAAGCGCCCAGGCCATGCCTATGACAGGGCATTCGGCATCGACATCGGCGGTAGCGGCATCAAGGGCGCGATCGTCGACATCGCCACGGGCGAGCTGGCGACCGAGCGCCGCCGGATCGCCACGCCGCAACCGTCCACGCCGGCGGCCGTCGCCGCGGTCGTGGCGCAGCTCGTGTCCGACTCCGGCTGGCGCGGCGGCATCGGAGCCACCTTCCCCGCGGTCATCAAGCACGGCGTCGCGCAGTCGGCCGCGAACGTCGACCCGAGCTGGGTCGGCACCGACGTCGACAAGGTCTTCACCGAGGCGGTCGGCGGAGGCAGCAAGGTCATCGTGCTCAACGATGCCGACGCGGCGGGCATCGCCGAGGCGCGCTTCGGCGCGGCGAAGGGCGTCGCGGGCGTCGTGATCATGCTGACCTTCGGCACCGGCATCGGCAGCGCGCTGCTGATGAACGGCGTCCTCGTCCCGAACACCGAGCTGGGCCACCTGGAGCTCGACGGACACGATGCCGAGAGCCGCGCGGCCGCATCGGTGCGCGACGAGCACGGCATGTCCTACAAGGTCTGGGCGCAGCGCGTCGATCACTACATGAAGCACGTCGAGCGGCTGTTCACGCCGGACCTGTTCGTAGTCGGCGGCGGGGTCAGCAAGAACGCGGACAAGTGGGTGCCGCACCTGCATCTGCACACGCCGGTCGAGCCGGCCCAGCTGCTCAACAACGCGGGCATCGTCGGTGCCGCGATCGCCGCCGCCGAGCGACACGAGGAATGACCCCGAACGGCAGGCGCCTGGCGAGACTCGCATCGGGTATTACAATTGCCACAGGGAACTGCGCACGTACTGGACTCGAGTTCTGAGCCAACAAACAGACGGCCTGCGACCCCACCCAGTCCGCATCCTTCGCGGCTAGCAACCGAAGCGTCGAGAACGAGTTCGCACGCACTCGTGGTGAAAGGTCATAAGTGGCAGCCAGCAAGCACCCCGTCGTAGCCGACGAATCCACCGCCCGCAGCACCCGTTCGGTCCCCGCGGCAAGCACCGCGAAGCGCACCGCGTCGGCGCCCGTCAGGCCGGCCGCGAAGGCGCCGACCCGCCCGGCCGCGAAATCGGCGAGCAAGAGCGCTGCCAAGCCGGCCAAGGACGCGAGTTCGAAGCCCGCGCACAAGGCGGCCGCGACGAAGAAGGCCGCGGAGCAGCCCGCCGGCGAGGCACCAGAGGTCGTCGAGGAAGAGCTCGAGGCGGTGATCGACGAGGCCGACGCGGAGGTCGTGCTCGCCGAGGGCGAGGAAGAAGCCAGGGAGTTCACCTGGGACGAGGAAGAGGAGTCCGAGGCACTGCGCCAGGCGCGCAAGGACGCCGAGATGACGGCGTCGGCCGACTCGGTCCGCGCCTACCTCAAGCAGATCGGCAAGGTCGCGCTGCTCAACGCCGAGGAGGAGGTCGACCTCGCCAAGCGCATCGAGGCAGGCCTGTACGCCGCCGAGCGGCTGCGCCAGGCCGAGGAGGCCAACGAGAAGCTGGTGCTCCAGATACGCCGCGACCTGCGCTGGATCGTTCGCGACGGCGAGCGCGCCAAGAACCACCTGCTCGAGGCGAACCTACGGCTCGTCGTCTCGCTGGCCAAGCGCTACACCGGGCGCGGCATGGCATTCCTCGACCTCATCCAAGAGGGCAACCTCGGGCTCATCCGCGCCGTCGAGAAGTTCGACTACACCAAGGGCTACAAGTTCTCGACATACGCCACCTGGTGGATCCGGCAGGCGATCACCCGCGCGATGGCCGACCAGGCCCGCACCATCCGCATCCCGGTGCACATGGTCGAGGTCATCAACAAGCTCGGCCGTATCCAGCGCGAGCTGCTCCAGGATCTCGGCCGCGAGCCGACGCCCGAGGAGCTCGCGAAGGAAATGGACATCACGCCGGACAAGGTGCTCGAGATCCAGCAGTACGCGCGCGAGCCGATCTCGCTCGACCAGACGATCGGCGACGAGGGCGACAGTCAGCTGGGCGACTTCATCGAGGACTCGGAGGCGGTCGTGGCCGTCGACGCCGTCTCGTTCACCCTGCTACAGGATCAGCTGCAGTCCGTGCTGCAGACGCTGTCCGAGCGCGAGGCGGGCGTGGTGAAGCTGCGCTTCGGGCTGACCGACGGCCAGCCGCGCACCCTGGACGAGATCGGCCAGGTCTACGGCGTCACGCGCGAACGGATCCGCCAGATCGAGTCCAAGACGATGTCCAAGCTGCGCCACCCCTCGAGGTCGCAGGTCCTGCGCGACTACCTCGACTGAGGCGCCTCCACGAAGCGGGCGCGCCGAGTTCGCCCCGGTTTGGCCTGTGGGTAGATCGTCCGCGCCCGGGTAGGACCTTCGACTCGGCCGGCAGGACCACGGACACCCTTCGAGTCGGCGATTGCCGCCGATCGGGGACGCGATTGGCTTCTACCAGATCGGTCCCCTCTGATGACGACGTACCAACTCCGTCGGCCGACCATGCCCTCGCGCATGGGCTGGGTGGCGGTTTCGGTGTCGGTCGTCTTCGTCCTGGCGACGTTCGTCCACCCCGGCAGCGGGGCCTTCTGGACGGCGTTCGTGGACATCGGGGAGTCGGGCACGCCGTTCGTCGCGGCCGCATGCTGCT
Source organism: Jatrophihabitans sp. (assembly GCA_035642535.1). Lineage (GTDB taxonomy): Bacteria > Actinomycetota > Actinomycetes > Mycobacteriales > Jatrophihabitantaceae > Jatrophihabitans. The sequence continues at coordinate 36,350 of DASQSE010000032.1, forward strand.
GGCTCACCGCGCGCCGTTGCGCCTCACGCGAACGAGTGGGCTGGGCACTGATCGGGATCGGCGCCGCCTCCTGGGGCGTCGGCCAGTTGTGGTGGACGATCGTCGAGGTCGGGATGGGCCACGCACCGCTCTCCCCCTCGGTGTGCGACGCCGGCTTCCTGTTGAGCCCGGTCTTGACCGTGTGCGGGTTGCTGCTGTTCGTCGAGACGCCGGCCGCGCGGCACTCGCGGGTCCGCGGGCTCTTCGAGGCGGCGCTGATCACCGGCGGGCTGTTCGTCGCGGCGTGGGTGGTGTGGCTGCAACCGGAGGTGGCCGCGTCGCACGCGAGTTTGAGCGAGCAACTGTTGACCTTGGCCTACCCGATCCTCGACACCGTCACGCTCGCGGTTCTGGTCTTCACCGCGACGCGCGCGCGGGTGAACCGGTCGGGCCGATTGGGCCTCGTCGGAGCCGGCGTCGCCGGGTTCGCCGTGGCCGACTCGGTGTTCTGGTACCTGACGTCGGTCAAGAACTACGAAGCGATCAACCCGAGCGAGAGCGGCTGGTTCATCGGCTTCCTGCTCATCGCCTTCGGAGCGCGGCAGTCGCACCGGGTCGCAGCCCGGCTGCGCGCCGACGCTGCGAGCGCCGGCTCGCCCGCGACGTGGCTTGCCCGGCGTCGCTGGCTCGCCGTCATCGTTCCGGAGCTCATCGCCTTAGGCGGGCTCGCCATCGCCACGGCCGATCACCTCATCGTCGGTTCTCCGACGGACGGCACCTATCGGCAGGTGCTCACCGGACTCGCCGCCGTCGCGCTGCTGCACGGGCTGTCCGTCCTCGTCGAGAACAACGCGCTGACCACCCGGCTCGAAGAGCGGATCGCACAGCGCACCGCGGAGTTGGCCCAGCGGGAGCGCCATTTCGAGGCCCTCGTCGAGCACTCCTCCGACGCCACCTTGGTGGTCACGGCCGACCACGTCATCTACTCCGCGACCCAGTCCGCCGACGTGGTGTTCGGGCGACCCGCGGCGCAACTCGTCGGCAGGTCGCTCGATGAGTTCGACGGCTACTTCGCCGAGTTGCTGGCGAACCTTCGCACCGCGAGCGGCGCGCCGGGCTACGTGCGCCACGTGACCTGGCAGCCCCGCACCAGGGACCGGCATCAGCGGGTGCTGGACTCACACATCACCAACCTGCTCGACGATCCGGACGTCAACGGCCACGTGATCAACACACGGGACGTGACCGAGCGCGTCCAACTGGAGCGCGAGATCCGGCACCAGGCGTTCCACGACAGCCTCACCGGTCTGGCGAACCGCGCGCTGTTCCGTGACCGCGGCGAGCACGCCCTTGCCCGGGCATCGCGCAACGGCTCGCACGTGGCCGTGATCCTCATCGACCTCGACGGGTTCAAACACGTCAACGACAGCCTCGGCCACCACACCGGCGACGACGTGCTGCGCGAGACGAGTGGGCGACTCGCGGCTGCCGTGCGCCCTGGCGACACGCTGGCGCGGCTCGGCGGCGACGAGTTCGCGATGCTCGTCGAGGATGTCGAGGACGTGACCGAAGCGCTGGACATCGCCGACCGGGTGCGGGTCTCGCTCGCCGACCAGCAACCGTCGGAGCAGCAGCCCGTTCGGACGGTGACGGCCAGCATCGGCGTCACGGTCAGCGACAGCGACACGCCCTCGATCGAGCAACTCGTCCGCGACGCGGACATCGCGATGTACGTCGCGAAGTCGAACGGAAAGAACGCTGTGCAGCGCTTCGAGCGCTGGATGCACGACCGCGCCGCCGAGCGGTTCCGGATCCAGAACGAGCTGGCCGGCGGGCTGGAGCGCGGCGAGTTCGTCCTCCACTATCAGCCGTGCTGGTCGGTGGCCAGCGAACGGCTCGTCGGCTTCGAGGCACTTGTGCGCTGGGATCATCCGACGCTGGGCCGCGTGCCCCCGGACCGGTTCATTCCGGTTGCCGAGGAGAGCGGAATGATCGTTCCGCTCGGCATGTGGGTCATCGAGGAGGCCACCCGACAGCTGGCGGAGTGGCAGCGGCAATACCCGGAGTTCGACGGAATGAAGATGGCCGTGAACGTCTCGGCCCGGCAGATCCTCGACCCGCAGCTCGCCGACCGACTCGGCGCGGCGATCGTCGGGGCCGGCATCGACCCGCACCAGGTCGTGCTCGAGATAACCGAATCGGTTCTCGTGCAGAACCCGCGAGAGGTCGCAAAGATCCTGCACACGATCAAGAAGCAGGGCATCCGGCTCGCGATCGACGACTTCGGCACCGGTTACTCGTCGCTGTCCTACCTTCAGGGACTGCCGATCGACATCCTCAAGGTGGACCGCTCGTTCGTGTCCGGTCAGGGTTCGGACGACGCGGAGGGCCACCGCATGCTCGGCGCCATCATCAAGCTCGCCCAGACACTCGGCCTGCAGACGATCGCCGAGGGTGTCGAGGATGTCACTCAGGCGGCCGTGCTCTCCCGGCACCGCTGCGACCTGGCGCAGGGCTACCTCTGGGCCCGCCCGCTGTCGGCGGCCGAGACGGTTGCGCTCGTGCTGGACCTCAGCGGTGGCGCGTCGGTCGAGGTCGCCTGACGCCCCGTTCGCGCGCCCTTAGGAGTGCGTCAGGGCGCGCGAACGTGTGATCCGGGGGTCTTGGTCTTCGTGGCTGTCGTCGGCAGCGCCTGCGTCTTGGTCGTGCCGTGGCCGGGTGGTGTCTTCCCGCCCTTGGGCGGCGATTTGGTCGAGCCGGGCGGGGTCTTGCCCCCCTTGGGCGGCGTCTTCGTCGGCCCGGGCGGGGTGGTGCTGTCCGGCGGCGACGGCGGGCCGGGCGGAGTGGCGCCACCCGCGGGCGGCGTCCCGGAGCTTCCCGGTGGGGTGTGTGCTGCGCCGCCGCCCGGTGGCTGGTTTGCGGCGCCCGGCGGCTTGCTGGCGCTGGTCGGATGGGCGGTCGGCCCGGCCCCGCGGTGCCCGTGCCGGGTGCTGCCGCCGCCCGGTGCGCTGCCGCTACCGGGAGCTCTCCGGCGCGGTCGTTGCCGAGTCGGGGCAGACGTCGTGTCGGGTGCGGGGGCGCCGTCCTCGCCGCCGTTGGCCGGCGGTGCGTTGAGCCAGTCGTGGGCCACGTCCTGTAGCCGGTCCGGCAGCGCGCCACCGTACGCGGCGACGACCGTGCCGGACATCGCGATGCTCACGATCCCGGCTGCGACCGCCACCCGGGAACCGAATCGCACCGTTACGCGCCGATGCCGCGGCGCGGTGTCGAACTGCCGCCGGAACTCCGGGTACGGCGGTCCCAGTCCGCGCAGTTCCTCGAGCGTCGGCGGGGCCGCGAGGGCCGCGACAAGGCCCGCCATCAGCCTGGTCCGCGCACCGGCACCCGGACTCGCCGGCCGGCCGGCGAGCAGGTCCTCCAGCACCGTCTCGGACGGCATCGGGCCGGGCAGCGCGGCTCGGTTGTGGGTGTCGTCGTCTATGAGCGACGGGGCGCCGCGGACGAGGCGTCGGCGGACGGCGGGGTCGGATGCGAGGATGCTCGCCCGCGCCAGGGCGTTGCGGGCCGCCGTCCGGACGCTGGGCTGGTTGAGCCGCGTGATCTCGGCGATCTGGGCGACCGACATGCGTGCCGAGGCTCGCAGCACGAGCACCTCGCGCTCGACCGGCTCCAAACCCGCGAGCAGGTCCAATGCCAGGCCCGTCATCACGTCGCCGAGGCCACGCCGGCCCAACGGCACCGGAGCGGGCGCGGGCGCCAGCATCGCGCCGGCCCGCCGTTGGCTCGCCCGCGCGGTCGCGAAGACCCGCGTCTGCCATTGCGCCTCGCCGCCGCGGAATCGGGGCAGCGTGCGGACCAACTCCTGCCAGGTCAGTGCCGCGACCAGATCGACCTGATCGCGCGCCACGACGCGCAGGTAGCGCCGCAGTCCGGGGTTGGTCTGCTGCCACAGCAGCCCGAACGCGTGCGCATCGCCGCGCCGGGCCGCAGCGATGAGCTGCCCGAATCCCCCCAATGTCACGAGATCAACGATGACAGGCTCTGCGAGGACGGGAAAGTCGGGCGAACGGCCATATCGCGGTGGATCCGGGCCGCCCGGTCCTTGCACCGGCCCGAATCGCGTGCTGCGCCGCAGACGCGAAACGGCCCGCCCCGATCGGGGCGGGCCGTTTGGGCGTATTTGGGCGGCGGTCAGCGCTCGTCGAGGGTCGCCGTGTGTGGGATGTTCGTCAGCCGCTCGGATTCGTCGTAGATGTCTGCGGCGACCTCGCGCAGCCGTGCCTCGTTCGCGCGGAAGTGGTGCGCACAGAGCAACAGGTCGAAGCCGGACTCCATCGTTGCGCGGACATATGCCTGGGCGCCGCACCGGTCGCACCGGTCGGCCGCGGTGAGCGGACTAGCGAATGCCGTTGTCACGCCTGCACCCCTCTCTGCGCTGCAATTCCGTACTGCTTCTAATCCTTCACGTTTCGTCCATTCAGATAACCACCGAACCGCCGGACCGTGCCGGCGACACCCGGAGGTCACCTGACTGCAACATCGGCAGGTCTCGCGCTCGGATAAGCCGAAATCGGGCTGGACCGGTTCGTGACCCGCGGTGTTACAGCAAGTCAAACGACCTGAGCGGGGCTGGAGATTCCCGGATCCCGTTGTCGTGAGTTCGGCCACGCGCCGTCACAAGTGGCCGCCCAGGCGCTCCATCAGGTGGTCCCGGCGCTGCTCGAGGACCTCGACATCGGCCGCAGCAGATGCCGGGCCGGGCACGGCACGGCGTACTTCGCCGTGGATCTGGCGGTGTGACGTGCCGGTGCGGGCCGCGAGGACGCCGACCAGCCGGTTGACCTCGCGGCGCAGTTCCGCCCCGGCCCGCCAGGCGGCCGTTTCGGCCCGCGGCGGTGCCGGATCGGCGCCGGCGGTGCGGTGCCGGGCGGCCCGGTCCTTGGCGGCGGAGTCGCGACGCGCGAGCAGGGCGGCGGTCTGCTCCGGTGTGAGGATCCCGGGCAGCCCCAGGTAGTCCTCGTCCTCCTCGCTCAGCGGGGCCGCCACGACCGCCCGGCCGCCATGCAGGACGTGTGCGAACGACGCCTCCGCGTCGACGAGCTCGATCCGGTCGGCGTCGGACGCCCCTGCCACCTCGGCCGGTATGAGGTCCAGGAGGTCGTCGGCATCACCGCTCCGCGGCGGGATGACGTGGTTGCGCTCCTCCTCCAGTTCGGCGGCCAGCGCAAGCAGCGGTCGCACCGCAGGGAGGAACACGGTTGCCGACTCCCCGGTTGACCGCGCCCGGACGACGCGACCGACGCCCTGCGCGAAGAACAGCGGGGTTCGGTAGGACGTCATCCAGGCCAGGCAGGCCGCGCGCGGGATGTCGACCCCTTCCGACACCATTCGCACGCACACCGCGATGCGCTGCATGCCGCGCGTGAACGCGGCGATCCTGTCGGTGGCCCGCGGGTCGTCGGACACGATGACCACCGGCGGCTCGCCGGTGACCTGCTCGACGATTGCCGCGTACGCGCGGGCATCGTCCTGGTCGCTGGCGAGCACCAGCCCGGCCGCGTCCGGCATACCGGCCGAGCGCAGGTGGGTGATCCGCTCGTCCATCGCCGCGATCACGTGCGGGACCCACCTGCCTTTCGGGTTCAGGGCGGTGCGCCAGGCGCTCGCCTCGGTGCGCTTGGTGTTCTGCTCGGACAGCGACGCGGCGATCACCTCGCCCGCGCTGTTGCGCCACCGCGACGTGCCGGTGTACGCGGCGAACACCACCGGCCGCACGACACGGTCGCGCAGCGCTTCGCGGTAGCCATAGGTGAAATCTGCCGCGCTGCGCCAACCGCCCTCGACGTCCGACTCGTAGCGCACGAACGGGATCCGTTCGTCCGGGCGGGTGCGGAACGGCGTTCCGGTCAGGCAGACGCGCCGCGCCGCGCGCTCGAACGCGGTGGCGACCGCCTCGCCCCAGGACAATCCGTCCCCGGCGTGGTGCACCTCGTCCAGGACCACCAGCGAACGCTTCGCCGTCGTTCGAGCGGCATGCAAAGCAGGCTTCGCGGCCACCTGGGCGTAGGTCGTCACGTAGCCGCGCAGGTCCGGACGGACCGGGCCGACCCCGTTGCTCAGCGCGGCGTCCAGCGGGATGCCCGCGGCGTCGGCGGCGTCCGCCCACTGGGTGCGCAGGTGGTCGGTGGGACAGACCACGATGACCCGGTCGACGACCCGCTCGGCGAGCAGCATCCGCGCCAGCGTGAGCGCGAAGGTTGTCTTGCCCGAACCGGGCGTGGCGGTCACGAGGAAGTCCCGCCGCGGCGCCTCGAGATAGCGGGCGAGCGCGTCCCGCTGCCACGTCCGCAGCCGGGGCAGACGCGCGTCTTGCTGCTCCCGAGGTGCCGCCACGCCTGCTCCTTCGCTGCTCGACCGACGCGACCGATGCCCCGCGGCGGCATCCGCAGGGCATCGGAACGACCAACCTACTGGTGCGGGCTCGGGCGGATGGCGAAGGCTCGCCGGGTGTCCGGTGCAGGTCACTCGCCCGCGCGCCGAATCGGCGCTGAACACGCTGATGGGCACACTGTTAGCCGTGAACCCGGTCCGAGCAGTGCTGCACGGGCTTCGCCTGCTGCCCGGACTGCTGAAGCAGGCGGCCGTCAAGGGCTGGCACGACCGGGTTCTCGGGTTGTCGGCGGAAGCGGCCTTCTGGCAGTTGCTGAGCCTGCCCTCGCTGTTCCTGGCGCTGCTCGCCACCCTCGGTTACGTATCGCGCTGGTTCGGCGAGGGGACTGTCGACCGGACCCAGCGCAGGATCGAGGACGCACTCAGCAAGGCGTTCAGCGATCAGGTCGTCAACGACGTGGTGCACCCCATCCTGAACGAGGTGCTGCACGGGCAGCGCGCCGACATCATCAGCATCGCCTTCGTGCTCGCGTTGTGGGCCGGCTCCTCGGCGACCGCGACGTTCGTCAACACGATCACGATCGCCTACGGCATGCGCGATCTGCGCGGGCCGGTGCACAGCCGACTGCTCGCGCTCTGGCTCTTCCTCGGCACGATCGTCCTGGGCGTGTTCCTGCTGCCGATGCTCGTCCTCGGCCCCGATCTACTGCGGCGCACGCTGCCGGACAGAGTCCGACCGACCGCCTCCGACGTGATCGCTGCGGGCTACTACCCCGTCCTCATCCTGTTGCTGATGGTGGGGCTGACGACGTTTTACAAGCTCGCGCCGCCGCGCAGACTGCCGTGGCACCGCGGCCTGCCAGGCGCCACGCTCGCCATCTCGATCTTCCTCGCCGGCTCGGTCGGCATGCGCACCTACATCAGCTTCATCCTCGACAAGAACCACGCGTACACGAAGCTTGCGGCGCCGATCGCGGCGCTGCTGTTCTTCTTCGTGCTGGCGCTCGGGGTGCTGCTCGGCGCGGAGTTCAACGCCGCGATCCAGGAGAACCAACCTGCCAAGGTGCGGCCACCGCGCGTACTCGACCCGCGGAGCTGGCAGACATTCACCCCTCAGGAGAACGACGCAGGCAACGGCCGGCCGGCCGACGAGGCGTCGCAACCGCTCGGCGACGACTCCGATCAGTCGCGCAAGCTCTCGTAGATCTCCTTGCAGGCCGGGCATACCGGCGAGCCCGGCTTCGGCGCCTTCGTCACCGGGAACACCTCGCCGCACAACGCCTCGACGAAGGTGCCCATGACGGCGCTTTCAGCGATCTTCTTCTTTCGGACGTAGTGGAACAGTTCCGGACCGGTGTCGGTATCCGAGGTACTCGGCTTCTCCAGAACCTTTGTCGTGGTGTCCATGGCGTGGATTGCCTCCCCTCGCGGTCAGCCGTCGACGGTGCGGCCGTCGTCACCTGCCGGCAGGGCACGCTCCGAGCGCAGGTCGTGGCGTTGCGTGAGCCCGCTCTGCCGCTTCTTCGCCGGACGGTCGTTCGCGATGATCACGGCACACCACGGCAGCACCATGCCTCCGAAGACGAACGCCAGCGCGAGCGGTATGGACACCCGGTAGGTCACCGCGGCCGCGACGACGCACACTGCGCGCAGGGCCATCATGATCGCGTACTTCAGGCGCCGCCGGTCGAACTCGTCGTCATTTCCTTCCGCCGCGGTGGTGATGACCACCGGCTGGTCGGACTGGGAACGACGCATTAGTTCATCGTGTCACCTCGGCACCGGAATTGCTCCCCCGGTATGTCCGCTCGTGCGCCGTGCGCGACGATGGCGCGGTGTCAGGAGCCGTACCTCGATGAGAGCGGTCGTCCAACGGGTCTTGAATGCATCGGTCGACGTGGACGACACGACAGTGGGGACGATCGGGGCCGGGCTCGTCGTGCTCGTCGGCGTGACCCACAGCGACACGGCCGTCCAGGCGAGCGCGCTGGCGCGCAAGGTGCACGGGCTGCGGATCCTGCGCGACGAACGCAGCATCGCCGACTCGCCCGACACGGCAGTCCTCGCCGTGAGCCAATTCACGCTTTACGGCGACGCCCGCAAGGGCCGCCGGCCGAGCTGGGCCGCGGCCGCGCCCGCGCCGGTGGCCGAACCTTTGTTCGATGCGTTCGTCGCCGCGCTTCGCGAGTTGGGAGCCGCGGTGGAAACCGGCATATTCGGTGCCCAGATGCGGGTATCACTGGTGAATGACGGCCCCGTGACCGTGCTCGTCGAGGTCTGAGCAGAAGTATGAGTGCGGTCTGAGCACCGAACCGGGGGCTTTGCGTCACGGGAACACCGAACGAGGGTTCAACGTTTGTCAGAGTGAACCCGGAAGGCATGGATCCACGAAGAAGTGGTGAACGCCCCAAGCGCTCGAATCGCTCGCAACGCAATCACAGGCAAGGTGGTCTGGTAAATCGTGGCAACGTCCCGCAACGCAACCTCTCGCTCCACCGCACGTCGTGCAGGTGGTAGTGCGTCGCGCACGTCGTCGGCCGAGTCGCGGGTGACCACCCGCGGACACCGCAGCGCCAGGAGTGCCGCTACCCCAGCTCCGGTCGAGACCGGCAAGGTTGAGCAGGCCGCTCCCACCCGGTCGACGCGCACCAAGCGCCGCACCCCGACGACCGAGGCTTCGGCGCCGATCGAAGAGGCGATCGACCTCCGTACTCCCGACGCTCTCGACGTCGCCGAGGCGACCCCGCCGGTCGCGACGTACGCCGACCCCGACCTCGACGAGGCTGCTACCTCCGCGGATCTGGTTCGGGTCTACCTGAACGAGATCGGCAAGGTCGCGCTGCTCACGGCCGCGGACGAGGTGGAACTGGCCAAGCGCATTGAGGCCGGCCTGTACGCGAGTCATCTGTTGACGTCGGGCAACGACTTCAGCGCGGCACGCAAGCGCGAAATGCGCGCACTGGTGCTCGACGGCGATCGGGCCAAGGATCACCTGCTGCGCGCCAACCTCCGACTGGTGGTCTCGCTCGCCAAGCGCTACACGGGCCACGGGATGCCGTTCCTGGACCTGATCCAGGAGGGCAATCTGGGCCTGATCCGGGCGGTCGAGAAGTTCGACTACACCAAGGGATTCAAGTTCTCGACCTACGCCACCTGGTGGATCCGGCAGGCGATCAGCCGGGCGATGGCCGACCAGTCCCGGACGATCCGGCTACCGGTGCACCTCGTCGAGCAGGTGAACAAGCTGCAGCGGATCCGTCGCGAGATGAATCAGGAGCTGGGCCGCGAGGCCAATCACGCCGAGTTGGCGCACGAGCTGGACATCACCGAGGAGCGGGTCCGCGAGCTGATCGACCTGTCCCGCGACCTCGTCAGCCTCGATCAGACGGTCGGCACCGACGACGACGCCTCGCTGGGCGATTTCATCGCCGACGAGCGGACGTCGGCGGCAGCCGAGAGCGTGGTCGAGAGCGGCCTGATGCGCGCGCAGTTGCAGGGCGTGCTCGACACCTTGGACGCCCGCGAGGCCGCGGTCGTCCGGATGCGGTACGGCCTCGACGGCGGGCAGCCCAAGACGCTGGACGAGATCGGCCGGGCGTTCAAGCTGTCCCGTGAGCGCATCCGCCAGATCGAGCGGGAGACGATGGCCAAGCTGCGCCACCCGTCCCGCTCGCAGGTGTTGAGGGACTACCTCAGCTGAGTTACCCGTTCGATGGCCCGGTGCCGGCCCAGTGGGCCGCCGCACCGGGCCATCTGCATGTCTTTGGGGCCGCTGCAGTAGCCCCGCGATCCTAGGATTGGGCCGTGAGTCATCACAGCGAGCTCATCGACACGATCGAGATGTATCTCCGCACTGTCTACGAGCTCGAGGAAGAGGGCGTCGTGCCCCTGCGCGCCCGCATCGCCGAACGGCTCAACCAGAGTGGACCGACGGTCAGTCAGACGGTTGCCCGCATGGAGCGTGACGGGCTGCTCCACGTGATGGGCGATCGGCACCTCGAGCTCACCGACCTCGGCCGGCGTGAGGCCATCGCCGTGATGCGCAAGCACCGGCTCGCCGAGCGGCTGCTCGCCGACGTCATCGGGCTCGACTGGGAGGACCTGCACATCGAGGCGTGCCGCTGGGAGCACGTCATGAGCGACAAGGTCGAGCGACGCATTCTCGCCTTGCTGGACAAGCCGCTGGTCTGCCCGCACGGGAACCCGATTCCGGGCCTCGACCAGCTCGGGCTGCCGTTCGCCACCGAGCAGAGCGGTCCACTGCTGAGCCTGACCGAGGCAGTGGCAGGCGAGCAGCGCGAGGTGGTCATCAACCGGATCAGTGAGCAGCTGCAGCCCGACGCCGACCTGATGCACCGCCTGGATCTGGCCGGCATGCGGCCCGGCCACCGGGTGTGCGTCGCCGGTGTGCCTAAGGGCGTGGAGGTCTGGACCGGCGACGGCGCGCGCGCGGTGTTCGACCGAGCCGTGGCCGATCACGTCTTCGTCCGCGTCGCCTAGGTACGCTGACGCCGGAAGTCAGAGGCAACGGCAGCGCCGCCGGCCGAGATTCGAACCGGACAACAGCAGTGAAGTGCCGGAGTGGCGGCACGGTGAGGCGGCATCGCTTGGCTTACGACCCGCAAGGCTTTCTGAAGCATGACCGCGTGGACACGCCCAAGCGCCCCGCCGCAGAGCGCGTTCGCGATTGGCAGCCCATCTACCTGCGCTCGAAGAGCGAGGTCGTCCGCGAGCAGGCCGGCCGGTGCATGGACTGCGGTGTCGCGTTCTGTCACAGCGGGTGCCCGCTAGGCAACCTCATCCCGGAGTGGAACGAGTTCGTCGCGCGCGACGACTGGGCGACGGCGAGCGAGCGGCTGCACGCCACGAACAACTTTCCCGAGTTCACCGGCTGGATCTGCCCGGCGCCGTGCGAGGCGGCGTGCGTGCTCGCCCTGAACACCGACCCGGTGACGATCAAGCAGGTCGAGGTGTCGATCGCCGAGCGTGCGTTCGACGACGGCTTCGTCGAGCCGCAGCCGCCCGCGGAGCGCACCGGCGCGACCGTGGCAGTCGTCGGCTCCGGACCCGCCGGACTGGCGGCTGCCCAGCAGCTCACCAGGGCAGGGCACGACGTCACCGTCTTCGAGCGCGACGACCGCCTCGGCGGATTGCTCCGCTACGGCATCCCGGACTTCAAGATGCCCAAGGACATCATCGATCGCCGTATCGACCAGATGCGGGCCGAAGGCACCGTGTTCCGAGTGAGCTGCCCGATCGGACCCGACGACGTGACCACGCTGCGCGCGGAGTTCGACGCGGTGATCCTCGCGGTGGGCGCTCTCGCGCAGCGGGAGCTGACGACGCCGGGACGGCGCCTGTCCGGCGTGCACCAGGCGATGCAGTACCTGCCGCTGGGCAACCGGGTCCAGGCCGGAGACATCGCCGCGCCCGCGATCGACGCGCACGGCAAGCACGTCATCATCATCGGCGGCGGTGACACCGCGGCGGACTGCCTCGGCACCGCGAACCGCCAGGGTGCGCTGTCCGTCACCGTCCTCGATCACAATCCGCGCCCGCAGCCGCGTGCCGGGCTCGTCAACCCGGTGTGGCCGTCGGCGCCGAGCACCCGCGGTGTCTCGCCGGCCCACGACGAGGGCGTGCACGAGGCCTGGGCGCGCGAAGTCGTGTCCTTCATCGGCGACGACTCGGGAGCGGTACGCGCGGTGGTCGTCGAAGAGGTGGAGATCGTCCGGGTGGAGGGTCGCCGGGAGTTCCGTCCGGTGCCGGGCTCACGCACCGAGCTGCCCGCCGACCTCGTGCTGCTGGCCGCCGGCTTCGTCGGCACGGACGTGCCGGAGTTGCTCGCGGCGCTCGGTGTCGACAAGGCGCCCGGGGGCGGCTTGGTGGGCATCGACGACAACTGGCAGACCTCAGCAGCCGGCGTGTACGCGTGCGGGGATGCGACCCGGGGCGCGTCGCTCGTCGTCTGGGCGATCGCCGAGGGCCGCGCCTGCGCAGCCGCGGTGGACGACGCACTCACCGGCATCACCGAGCTCCCCCAGCCCGTCCGCCCGCACGCCGTGGCGCTGTAGGACTGCCCGTCACGCCGATCTCGGCATCCGCAACTTCGGTACCCGCCGCGGATCGAGACCGTGCGCGACCGTCGCCAGCAACAGGTCGGCGTGCGTGTAGTTCGGGTCGCTCGCGACCGCGCGCTCGGCCGCGACGCCGGCCATCGCGCCGTCGCCCGCGCGCCACGACGCCCAACCGAACAGGAACAGCGCAGGCACGTCGTACGGACTGGGCAACCTGCGCGCGAGATCGCGCCACAATGCTCGACCGTCGAGCCGGCCGTCGTCGACGGCGATCCACACCGCATCGCGGACCGAGTCGACGCCGAGCGCCGCGCCGAACCGCGGCACGTCGGCCTCGTCGGCTCCGGCCCATCGCAGCCCGCCGGATGTCCGCGCCGCGGCGAAGATCGCGCGCTTGATCGAGCGCTCCCAGCGCCGCGCATGCGCGTCAAGGGTGGCCTGCACAGCGGCGTGCTCGGCGGATTCGATCGCAGCAGCGAGCGCGTCCGGCTCCGGCGGCGGCAGCGGGTCCAACTGCGCCGCGAGCGCGGCGCGGTCGGGCAGCGCGACCACTCCGTCGTACGCGGCGGCGACGGCGAACGGCGACGGCGAATCCGGCAGCTCGGTTCCCTCGGGCGGGCAGCATTCCGGTCGGTCGCAGCGCAATGACCACCAGCGGCCGGCGCTGACCAACAGCACGTCGACGACCACGCATCCGCTGTGCTCCGCATCGCGGTCCAGCGCGCCGAGCAGGCGCCGCCGATCGCCGTCGGCACCGCACTCGTCGTAGATCACCGCGACGACGGACGTGGTGCCGCCGCGAGCCATCGCCTCAAGGGTGTACGGAAGCGCGTCGATCTCGGCGTCGCATAGATCGATGCGCGCCGTCACGACCAACTGCCCGTCGTGCAGCCCGACGAGCACGAGGCTGCGATCCGGGCGGAAGCCGAGCAGATAAGGGATCGCCTGCACGAGCTCAGCCGGGCCGGAGATCCGCTGCGCGCGCCGCGCCCGGGACTGCTGTTCGGTGTCCATACCCGCGAGCCTGGCCGGATCGCGGCGTGCCGTTGCGGCGAATCGATTCTCCTGTGGACGGCACCCCAGCCTGTGCACAACGCGGGCGGGAACAGACCGTGGCGTGTGGTAGCAGCGCCGGCCGCCCCTCCTAGACGAGCGTGCCGGCCCGCCAGCGTCCGGCGGCCGTGACCAGAGACTTCGCGACCCGTTCGTTGCGCTCGGCGAGATCGACGCCGTCGTCGGCGAACTGCGCAGCCTCGCCGAGACACCGCCGGCCGGCGGCGACGACACGGAAGAACGAGGCCGCCCGCTCGAGGGCTACCGCGAGATCGCCCTGGTACACGCCGGTGAGCACCGCGTCGGCGGTCTGCTGCACCGCGGTCGGATCCGCGTACTCGGCCACACCGGCCACGACCGCATCAGCGGGTGCGAGCGCCTCGCCGGCGCGCCACAACCGGGTGACCTCTTCGCCGGCCGACTGACACCACTGCCGCAGCAGATAGAGAGCCCACAGCGAACCCGGGAGGCTAACAGGATCCGCGTCCTGCCAGAGCGCGGCCAGCGTGTCGATCCCTACGCGGTCGGCCAACGCCACGAAGCGGGCGCCTTCGCCCGGGGAGCGACCGGCCTGCACGAGGACCGCCGCGGTCGTGGACGCAACCTCGGCGCGCGAACGTGCCGACGATCCACCGGCCGCATCGATCATCTCGGTGAGGTCGGCGAACAGCGCGGGACGGTGTGGCCGCAGGTGCTCCTCGGCCATCAGCTCACCTCCTCGCGTGCGCGCATCGCTCCACGATACGGCCCCAGAACGGGTTTGCTGTGAGTAAACCTGATGGTCGTCATGCGCGTCGGGGAGCCGGTACCGTGGAGCGCGACGTCGGCCTGCTCCATGGCCCCCGGTCCCACAACAGCCGCCGCGAGCGGCCTTGCGCCGAGAGGCGACCTGGCAGGCCGGCGTCATCATCGGAATGAGAGCTCGCGTGAACGACGGCAACGGGTGGGCGCGGTGTTCACTCGGGCACCGGCACTGGGGGCGTTTCGGGGCGGCCGGGCTGCTGATCTTCGACGGCGAGCGCGTGCTACTGCAGCATCGCGCGGCGTGGACGCACGAGGGCGATACCTGGGCGGTGCCCGGCGGTGCCCGCAACAGCGACGAGGCGCCCATCGTCGCCGCCCTGCGCGAGGCAGGTGAAGAGACGTCGCTCGACGCGACGTCGATCGCTCCGTTCTGCGAGTGGGTAGACGACCACGGCGGCTGGTCCTACGTCACGATCGTCGCGCGCACCGCACCCGGGCTCGAGGTCATCCCGGGAAACCCGGAGAGCGCCGCAATCCGATGGTGCACGATCGGCGAGGTCGACAAGTTGCCGCTGCACCGCGGCTTCGCCGCCAGCTGGCCGAAGCTGCGCGCACTGCTGCAGTAGGCACGCATCCCGCTGCGCAATACGCGCCTGCTTCTACCACCCCGATCCCCGCGCCGAGCAGCGACCCCGGTGTTCGACAGCGAGCGCCGTGGGTCACGATGGCCTCGTGCACCTTGACCACCTCTCGTATGCGGCCGGAGCTGCGGGGCTCGGAGCGTGTGTGCAGCGGATCGGCGCGAAGCTCGGCGCGGCGTTCATGGACGGCGGGCTGCACCCGTCGTTCGGAACGCGCAATTTCGTCCTCGCCCTTGCCGAAGGGTGCTACCTCGAGGTCGTCGCAGTGCTCGACCATCCTGCCGTCGACCGCGCTCCGTTCGGTCGCGCGGTAAAGGCTCGCGGGCTCGCCGGTGGCGGCTGGCTGGCTTGGGCCGTCGCGGTTCCCGACATCGCCGTCTTCGAGCGGCGGCTGGGGCGCCGCGCGGCGGACGGGCATCGCCGCAGGCCGGACGGCTTCGACCTGCGCTGGCGCCAGATCGGCGTCAACGACACGAGCGAGGATCCGCAGCTGCCGTTCTTCGTGCAATGGGACAGCGACGCCCAGCACCACCCCAGCCGACCAGGCTCGCGGATCGCGTTGCGCCGCCTCGAGATCGCGGGCGACGAGGAGACGGTGGACGCCTATCTTGGGACGTCCGCGCGCCAGCCGTTGGACGGTGTCGAAGTGGAGTGGCTCTCGTCATATGACGGCGACACCGGAGTCGTCGCCGCGACATTCGAGACGCCGCGCGGTGAGGTGCGCGTCGACTGACTGGGCGCGACGGTCTCGGCAAGCACCGCTTCCGGCCCGGCCTCGCATCCCGCGGTCTCCGGCGCCCCGATGACGCGCCGGGTGGCGAGCACCGATCCCACCAGGATCAGCGGGAAGCCGATCGCGATACCCAGCGTGAGATCCTCGTCCAGGAGTAGCACGCCGAGCAGCACCGCGACTGCCGGGTTGACGTAGGTGATCACCGTCGAGCGAGCCGGCCCGATGGCTGCGATGAGGGCGAAGAAGACCACGAACGCGAGCGCGGTGCAGATGATGCCGAGCCCGGCGACGGACCAAGCCACCTTCGCGCTAATGGAGTCCGGCCAGTTGAGGATCGCGTACGGCAGATAACCCACCGCGGAGAGCAGCAACGACGCGGCGATGACCGGGATGCTCGGCAGGTCCGCCAAGCGGCGGGCCATGATCACCGGCGCGGACGCGTAACCGATGGCGACGAGCCCCATCTCGATCAGCGCGCCGACGTGCACCTGCCCGACGTCGAGACCGAGGAGCACGGCGACGCCGGCCAGGCCGAGCAGCAGGCCGAGGTAGCGCAGCCACCCACCACCGCGCTCGTCGACGCCGGCCAGCCGCGCGACGACCACCCCGACCAGCGGCACCGCGGCGACGAGCAGCCCGGTGAGCGAGCTCGAGAGCACCCGCTCGGCGTCCGAGATCATCAGCCACGGGATGCCGATCTCGATGACGGTGAACGCCACGAGCCAGCGCCAGCGCCGCAGGACATCGCCGAACCCACCGTTAGCGAACGCGAAGGGGAGCAGCACGAGCCCGCCGATCGCGGTGCGCGCGAACACCAGCGTTCCCGGCGCGAAATCGCGAACCGCGACCCGGATCAGCAGGTATGGCACGCCCCAGATGACGCACATCGCCGCGAACAGGGCCCAACTTCGCCGAGTCATGCAGCTCCTTCGGTCGTGTCCTGCACTGTAAAGGTCAATACCGACGCCGCCGATTCCTTATTCGTTGTGCATAGTGGTCGGGTGCATGACGTCGCGCTGAGCTGGCAGCAGGCCGCTGTCCTCACTGCGGTGCTCGCCGTGCTTGCGACCGCGTTGACCTTCGCGCCGGCGACCCGGGCGACGCTGCTGGCCCCGTTCGCCCGCGAGGCGACGCTGATCAGCGGTCTGTACGCCCTGTGGCAGTTGGCCGGCACGCTCTCCGTCACGGGCACGAGCCGTGCGCTCTCGCGCGCCGAGTGGATCGAACGCACCGAGCGCACGTTGCATCTCCCGTCCGAGGCCGGCATGCAGCGGGCCCTTACCGGCAGCTCGACATTCACCCAGGCGGCGAATCTCTACTACGCGACGATGCACTTCGGCGTGCTGTTCGTCTTCCTGATCTGGCTGTTCGTCTGGCATCGCGATCGCTACCCGAAGGTGCGCCGCGTTCTCGCCCTGACGACGCTCGTGTGCCTCTTGCTGCAACTCATCCCGGTGGCGCCGCCCCGGATGCTGCCCGGCTATGTGGACACCGCGGCCCAATTCGGTCAGTCCGTGTACGGGGCCGGGTTCAATGCCGACCAGCTGTCGGCGATGCCGTCCGTCCACGTCGCCTGGGCCGTGCTGATCGGCTGGGCGGTGGCCCGCATCGCGCATGGCCCGTGGCGTTGGCTGGGCGCCGCACATGCGGTCCTCACCACGCTGATCATCGTCATTACCGCCAACCATTGGTGGGCGGACGGCATCGTCGCGGTCGCGGTGCTGGCGATCTGCGCCGCGCTCGAGGACACCGCATACCGGGTCCTCGCCCGCCTGCGGGTACGCACCGAGCCGTCCCCCGCAATGGCCGAGGCGGGCGCAATCAGTTGATGATGGCGGCAAAGCGAGTCATCCTTCGCTGATGGAGACAACGGCCGCCAACCCCAGCGTCAAGCAGCGGGTCGTGCCGATCGGCGACTACGGGTTCCTTTCCGATGGTGAAGTGAACGCGTTGGTGGCGCCGGGGGGTTCGATCGATTGGATGTGCCTGCCGCGGATGGATTCGCCGAGTGTGTTCGGGGCGATTCTGGGTGGGCATGCCGGGACGTTTCGGGTGGCGCCGGCGGATGTGTCGGTGCCGAGCGCTCGCCGGTACCTGCCGGGCACGATGGTGTTGGAGACCAGTTGGGGCACCGACACGGGTTGGATCATCGTGCGGGACACGCTGCTGATGGGGCCGTGGCGGCACGAGGCGGGCTTCGGCAAGCAGCAGCGGCGCACGCCGACCGACTATGAGGCCGAGCACGTGCTGCTGCGCACGATCCGCTGCGTGAAGGGCGAAGTGCAGGTGATCGTCGAGTGCGAACCGATCCCCGATTATGGGCGCACCAGGCTGCGCTGGGACTACACCGACAAGGTGTATCACCAGGGCCGGGCCAGCGCGGAGGGCTGGGACCGGGAGTTGCTGCTCACCACGGATCTGCGGCTGGGGTTCGAGGGTGGCCGCGCTGCCGCGCGCACGCTGCTCAAAGAAGGCGACGCCCGCTATGTGGCGCTGTCCTGGGGTGGGCGGCAACCCCCGCTGAGCTTCGAGGACGCCTACGCCCGGCAGGTG
>DASQSE010000033.1:0-24742 GCA_035642535.1 Jatrophihabitans sp.
GTCACCGACGTCGGGGGAAACGGCGTGACAGGCTTCGCGCTGGTCGGCGCGGACGCCGAGTCCACTGACAACGGCGAGTCCCTGACGTGGACCTCCGACGTCAACCTGGAGTCGATCAACCCGGTGGGCACTGCATGTGGCAACGGCTTCACCGGTGTCGGCACCACAACCGTCACGTGCGTCGGCAAGACCCAGGGCAAGACCGGCGACGCGATGCTCGCGGCCGAGAACCCGTCGTTCCTCACGCAGCAGATGGTGGGTGGCGGGCTCCAGGGCTTCGCGTTCGGCGTGCTGGTCTCGAAGGTCCAGCTCGCCAAGAGCGTGGTGAACGGCTACGCCGGCGACGACTTCACCGTCAACGTCGCGGATGCCGACAGCAACACAGTCGGCACCGCCACCACAGGTCCCGACGGCGCCACCGCGTCCACCGGCGAGCTCACGGTCCTCACCGGATCGAACGGAAGACTTCACGCTGAGCGAGGCCGCGACGCACGGAGACCTCGCGAACTACACCCAGTCCTGGACCTGTACGCGCCACGGCGCACCCGACAACGTCGGCTCGGGCACGTCGAGCGTCGTGAACCTCGGCATCGGCGACTTCGAAAGCTGCGTGATCACGAACACGGCGATCCCGGCCTCGATCAGCGTGGCCAAGAACGCCGACCCAACCGACACCAACAATGACGGGATCATCGACGCCGGCGACACGATCAACTGCACGTTCACGGTCACCAATACCGGCTCGCTCACGCTCGATTCGATCGCCGTGCAGGACGCCAAGGTCGGCGCGGTGAGCTGTCCGCAGGCCACCTTGGCACCGAACGACGTCGAAACCTGCACCGCCTCGTACGTCATCACCGGCGCAGACCAGACCGCGGGCGCGGTCGACAACACGGCGACCGCAAGCGCCGTGCCGGCCGGCGAGACCGCGACCGTCACCTCGGGCCCGTCGTCGACCCACACGCCGGTTACCACCCCGAACCCCGCGATCACCGTGCTGAAGTCGGCCGATCCGTCCGATGCGGCGCACTTCAACGTGGGCCAGCAGATCACCTATTCGTTCGAAGTCACCAATGCCGGCAACGTGCCGCTGTCTGACGTCGCCGTCCAGGACGGTGACTTCACCGGCAGCGGCGTCCTGTCGCCGATCGACTGTCCCGCCGACACGCTGGCCCCGGCTGGTCAGATGACCTGCGCCGCGACCTACACGATCACCCAGGACGATCTGGACAGCGGGCAGGTCAGTAACACCGCGACGGCCACCGGCACGCCGCCCACCGGCCAGCCGGTCGGCTCGACGCCGTCGCAGGTGACGATTCCCGCTGACCAGGAGCCGGAGCTGACGCTGATCAAGAGCGCGTCGACGAACGCGGTGCAGGGCGCGGGCGAGACGATCGGCTACACCTTCACCGTCACCAACACCGGGAAAGTCACGCTGCACGACGTCAACGTGGACGAGACCGCGTTCAGCGGTAGTGGTGCGGCTCCGGTGGTGTCCTGCCCGTCCGGTCCGCTTCCACCTCAACAGCAGCGGGTCTGCACGGCGATCTACACCGCGACCCAGGCCGACATCGACGCGGGCGTCATCACGAACACCGCCGTCGCCGCCGCGAGCGCCCCGGACGACTCGGCTGTCTCCTCCGACCCGTCCAGCGTCCGCGTGACAGCTGAGGCCGACCCCGCGATGAGCTTGACGAAGAGTGCGGATCCCACGAGCGTGACAGCTGCCGGCGCGACGGTGACCTACACGTACGTCGCGACGAACACCGGCAACGTGACGCTGTCCGACGTGCACATCGACGAAGGCGCGTTCTCCGGCACCGGGACGCTGTCCGCCCTGGACTGCCCCACCGGTCCGATCACCCTCGCACCGGATGACGATCTGACCTGTACTGCGACCTACACGCTGACCCAGGCAGACGTGGACGCCGGGTCGGTCACCAACACCGGCACCGCGGCCGGCAGCCCGCCGAGCGGGGATCCGATCACCTCCGACCCAGCCACGGCGACCATCGACGTGCCGGCCGCCCCGGCGCTGACGGTGATCAAGAGCGCCGACCCGTCGGACGCTGCGCACTTCACGGTTGGTCAGGTGATCACCTACACGTTCGTCGTCACCAACACCGGCAACGTGACGCTGTCCGGCATCTCGGTCGACGACGCCACCTTCACCGGCAGCGGCAGCATGTCCGCCATCGCCTGCCCGGTCACGACGCTGGCGCCCACCGAGCAGACCGCCTGTACCGCGATGTACACCCTCACCCAGGACGATCTGGATGCCGGGCAGGTCAGCAACACCGCGACGGCCGCCGGCACGCCGCCGACCGGCGATCCGGTCGACTCGCCACCGTCGCAGGTGACGATTCCGGCCGATCAACAACCGGCGCTGACGCTGGTGAAGCGGGCTGCACCCGACACTGTGCACAAGGCCGGCGAGGCGATCACCTACACCTTCACGTTCACGAACACCGGGAACGTGACGATTCGCGACCTTGCCGTCCAGGAGGGCGCGTTCAGCGGCACCGGAGCACTCTCGGCCACCACCTGCCCCACGGCGGTCCTGGCGCCGGGGGCGCACGTCGACTGCACCGCCGCCTACAAGGTGACCCAGGCCGACGTGGATTCCGGGACGATCCGCAACACAGCCACCGGCAGCGGCACCGCGCCGAACGGCGACCCTGTCTCGTCCGATCCCTCGACGGCCGAGGTGTCGATCGACGCGAGTGGCGCGCTCGCCCTGACGAAGACGGCGACCGCCGTCGACGCCAACCACGACGGACGAGTCGACCCCGGTGACCGCATCGTCTGGGCGTTGATCGTGACCAACACCGGCGCTGCCACCGTCCACCACGTATCGGTCAGCGACCCGACCGCCGGTCCCGTGCGCTGCCCGCACACGAGCCTTGCGCCGGGCCGGTTGATGACCTGCACCGTCGCCGCGCACGCGGTCAGCGCCGCGGACGCGGGTCATGCCATTACCAACACCGCCACTGCGAGGGGGCACGGCGTGGCCGGGGTAAGTGTCACGAGCGATCCGGACACGGCCGGCGTCCGCGTGCCGGCCGCGCAGCCGGGCCCGGTCGCGGAAACCGGCTCCGACGTCGCGGGCGAGATCCGGCTGGCCGGCCTGCTGCTCGGCGGCGGAGTCCTTGCCCTGCTCAGCGCGCGGCGGCGGCGTCCCGGTCGACGCCGCGCCTAGGCGAGCGTGGCGACGCAGCGGATGCCGACGGCGTGAATCTCGCCGGCCGCGATCGCAGCGCGCTCGACCTCGACGTCGGGTGGATCCAGTTCGGGGAACAGGTAGGCGTCGTGCACGAGGACGTCGGTGCGGAAGCGGCGCTCGATCGCCTGCCGCACCGCGGTGCCGCGGTGCAATCCCTCCTCGGCTGCCCAGTCGTGCAAACAGGTAGCCCAGCTCGCCCCGGACTCGCGCCACTGGTCCCGATGCCCGTGCAGCCAGCCCTCTTCGTTGCGTAGCCGGTCGAATGCCCACCGGGCGGTGGCTTCGTCGAAGTGCTCCCACGCCCACTCGATGACGATCAGCCGGCCGCCGGGACGCAGGATCGACGCCACCTTGCCGATCGCCTCGTCCAGATCGGCGACGTGGTGCAGCGACACCGATGCGACGACGGCGTCGAAATCGGGGCCGAGGTCGACGTCTTCGAACGGCGCTTGCCGATAGTGCGAACCCTCCGGTGCCTCGGGATCGACGCCGATCGGCTGGTATCCGGCGGCCGCCATGAACGGGACGAACCCGCCGCGCCGCCCGCAGCCAAGCTCGATGACCCGCGCGGGCGCGGGGGGCAGGTGGGCGCTGACGAACGTCCAGAGCGTATCGAGCCAGATCTCGTCAGCGCTCTCGTCCGGCAAGTCGCCTCCGTCATGTCGAGAACCGGCGGCCGGTTCCGTTCCAGGTGTGCAGGCAGCAAGATGGCTGCCACGGAGAGTACCGGGAGAGATCATGCCGAAGTACCTACTGCTCAAGCACTACGCCGGCGGGCCGGAGCCGCACTCCGACTTTTCGACGATGGATGAGTGGACCGAGGACGAGATCAACGCGCACATCGCGTTCCAGCGGCACGTCGGTGATCTGCTTCGCGAGCGCGGCGAGTTCGTCGATGCCCAGGCGCTGAGCCCGGAGGGCGCGTACGTCCGCTACGGCGGGCCGGACGCTGCGCCGGTCACCACCGACGGCCCGTTCCCCGAAGCCAAGGAGCTGGTCGCCGGCTGGTTCATGATCGACGTCGAGTCCGAGCAGCGCGCGCACGAGATCGCGGCCTACGTCTCGGCGGCGCCGGGCAAGGACGGTCAGCCGATCTACGAGTGGATCGAGGTCCGTCCGCTCCTGGGCGACGCGCCGGCCGTCACGGAGTGAACGTCGTGGCCGAGGACGCTAACGATCACATCGTGCGCGTCCTCGCACCGCAGGTCCTGAGCATCCTCGTCCGCCGCGGAACAGACTTCGCGGCGGCCGAGGATGCAGTCCAGGAGGCCCTGCTCGAAGCGCACCAGCGCTGGGCCGAGCACCCGCCGCACGAAGCGAAGGGCTGGCTGCTCACCGTCGCGCAGCGCAAGCTGATCGACGCGTACCGCTCCGATGCGGCGCGGCGGCGGCGCGAGGAGGCGCAGCTGCACGAGCCCGAGCCCGGCCCGGCCGAGCAGGCGGACGACACGCTGCTGTTGCTGTTTCTGTGCTGCCATCCGTCGCTCAGCCCGCCTTCCGCAGTTGCCCTGACGCTGCGGGCCGTAGGCGGGCTGACGAC
Source organism: Jatrophihabitans sp. (assembly GCA_035642535.1). GTDB lineage: Bacteria > Actinomycetota > Actinomycetes > Mycobacteriales > Jatrophihabitantaceae > Jatrophihabitans. The sequence goes on from DASQSE010000033.1 coordinate 4,764, forward strand.
GAAGGAGATCGCCGACGCGTTCCTCGTCCCCGAAGCGACGATGGCGCAGCGCATCAGCCGCGCGAAGCGGACGGTCAGCGGGCAGCCGTTCGCAGCGCCCGCCGACGTCGCGGTCGTGCTGCGGGTGCTCTATCTGATCTTCAACGAGGGCTACGCCGGCCGGGTCGACCTGGCCGCCGAAGCCATTCGCCTCACCCGCCAGCTGCTGCGCGCCTGCGACGAGCCGGAGGTGTCCGGCCTGCTCGCGCTGATGCTGCTGCACGACGCGCGCCGGGCCGCGCGCACGGATCCGCACGGGGCGCTGGTGCCGCTCGACAAGCAGGATCGGGCGCTCTGGAACCGCGCCGAGATCGCCGAGGGTGTGCAGATCCTGCAGGCCGCCCTGGCACGTGACCAACGCGGCGAGTACCAGCTCCAGGCCGCGATCGCGGCCCTGCACGACGACGCCGCGAACGCCCACGAGACCGATTGGCCGCAGATCCTGGCCTGGTACGACGAGCTGGTTGCGCTCACCGACAACCCGGCCGCCGCCCTCAGCCGTGCGGTCGCAGTCGGCGAGGTGGACGGGCCGCTCGCTGGGTTGCGCGCGACCGACGGCCTCGACGCGCGGCTCGGCGAGCACCACCGACTCGACGCGGTACGCGCACATCTGCACGAACGAGCCGGCAACCTCGACACGGCTGCCGAGCACTATGCGCGGGCAGCCGCGCAGGCGCGCAGCACCGCCGAGCGCGATCACCTCACCAAGCAAGCCGCGCGGTTGCGCAACCGCGCCCACCACCTCTCCGGGTGATCAACAGGGCCGAACCGTCGACACAGAGCGGTTCGACCCTGTTGATCACGGCCGGTGGCGTCGGCGTCGTTGCGCCACCGCTGAGGACTCAGGCGCGGCTGCGCGACTAGCGTCTCGGCTGAGCTGTCCCCTGGGGCGCCCTTCGTTCGTCGCCTTGGTGAGAGCCCGCAATTCCGGGAGGTTTGCGATGCAGTACGCGCTGATGATCTACGCCGAGCCCGGCTATGTCGACGCGCTGTCCGACGACGAGCGACAGGGGGCGTATGCGGACTACTCGGCGTTGACCGACGACCCGCGGTCCGTCGCCCACGCACATCTACAGCCGCCCGAGACGGCGACCTGCCTGCGCCTGGTCGGCGGCCGGACGCTGATGACCGACGGCCCGTTCGCGGACACCAAGGAGGTGCTCGGCGGCGTGTACCTGGTCGAGGCTGCCGACCTGGACGAGGCGATCGAACTGGCCGCGCGTATCCCGGCCGCGCGGCTCGGCGGCGTCGTCGAGATCCGGCCGGCGGTACAGGGCTGAGTGGTGCTGGAGGACGTCTTCCGCGACGAGTGGGGCCGGGTGCTGGCCTCGCTCGTCAGCTACCTCGGCGACTTCGACAAGGCCGAAGAGGCGGCGCAGGAGGCGTTCGCGATCGCCGCCGAGCGCTGGCCCGAGGCGGGCATGCCGGACAACCCCGGGGCGTGGCTCGTGACGACGGCTCGCAACCGGGCGATCGACCGGATCCGGCGAGAACGCACCCTCGCCGAGAAGCTCCCGCTCCTGCATGTCCCGGAGGCGACGATGGACGACACCGCAAGCGCGGACGTTGCGATCAAGGACGAACGACTCGAACTGATCTTCACCTGTTGCCACCCGGCACTGCCGCTGGAGGGGCAGGTAGCACTCACGCTGCGCGCCCTCGGTGGCCTCCAGACCGCCGAGATCGCCCGGGCCTTCCTGGTCTCGGAGGAGACCATGAAGCGCCGCCTGTCCCGCGCCAAGGCAAAGATCAAGGCGACCCGGATCCCGTTCGCAGTGCCTGACGCGAACCGCCTTCCGGAGCGCCTCGACGCGGTGCTGGCCGTCCTGTATCTGATCTTCAACGAGGGCTACAGCGGCCGCGTCGACCTGGGCGCCGAAGCAATCCGGCTGGGTCGCGTCCTCGCCGCGCTCATGCCGGACGAGCCGGAAGCGCACGGGCTGCTTGCGTTGATGATGATCCATCACGCGCGACGACAGGCCCGATTCGCCGGCGAGGACCTGGTGCTGCTCGAGGATCAGGACCGCTCGCTGTGGGACCACGCGCAAATCGCGGCGGGCCGGACGGTGCTCGATCGGGCGATCGCGCTCGGCGGGCGCTGCGCCTACGTCGTGCAGGCCGCGATCGCGTCACTGCAGGCGGCCGAGCTGATCGACTGGCCGCAGATCGCCGAGCTGTACCAGCGGCTGGTCGAGCTCACCGACTCCCCGGTCGTCGAGCTCAACCGCGCCGTGGCGCTCGCCCAGGCCGGCGACCCGGCGGCAGCGCTGCGCGCCGTCGACGATCTCGACCTGGATAGCTACCTGTACTTCCACTCCACCCGCGGTGAGTTGCTCCGCCGGCTCGGCCGCACCGACGCGGCCCGGGCGGCGTATCGACGTGCGCTCGAACTGGCCACCTCGACCCCGGAGCAGCGCTTCCTGACCCGACGGCTCGAAGAACTCTGACCCGGGCTGTCCCCTCCGCCGGGCGCGGTTCGTCGCCTGGGTATGAGCGAAAACTTCATTCAGACATCGAAACGTGTGATACCGACGTGGGCGGTGCTGGCAGTGTGCTGCGTCGCCCAGTTCATGGTCGTGCTGGACGTGTCGATCGTGAACGTGGCGCTGCCGGGGATGCGAGCCGACCTCGACCTGTCGGCCACCGGCCAGCAGTGGATCATCAATGCCTACACACTCACCTTCGCCGGCTTCATGTTGCTCGGCGGACGGGCCGCCGACCTGTTCGGACGTCGTCGCGTGTTCGTCCTGGGGCTGAGCGTCTTCACGATATGCAGCTTGCTCGGTGGCCTCGCCGAGATCGGCGGCGAGCTAATCGCGGCCCGCGCCGTGCAGGGCGTCGGCGCCGCGATCCTGGCGCCGGCCACGCTGAGCCTGATCACCACGACGTTCACCGAGCCCGGTGCGCGGCGCCGCGCGCTGGGTGCCTGGTCAGCCACCCAGGCAAGCGCGGCCGCGGCCGGCGTGCTGGCCGGCGGCGTCCTGACCGACGTGCTCGACTGGCGTTGGGTGCTGTTCGTCAACGTGCCCATCGGCACTGCGCTGATCGCGGCCGCGCTCGTCTCGCTGACCGAGTCCCGGTCCGACAACCGCCCCCGCCTCGACGTCGGCGGCGCCGCCACCGTCACCGGTGGGCTCGCGCTGCTCGTCTACGGCATCGTCAGCACCGACTCCCGCGCATGGGGCTCCGCGGCCACGATCGGCACGCTGCTGGGCGCGACGGCGTTGCTCGCCGTGTTCGTGTTGATCGAGTCGCGGCTCTCCGCCCAACCGCTGGTTCCGCTGAGCGTGTTCCGGCTGCGCTCGCTCGCGGCCGCGAACGGCATCGCGGTGATGATCGGCGCGGCGCTGTTCGGGACGTACTACTTCGTCTCGCTCTACCTGCAGCAGACCAACGGATACAGCCCGCTGCAGGCCGGGCTGGCGTTCCTGCCGGTCGGCCTGGCAACGCTGATCGGTGCGCTGTGCGCGGCCCGGTTGGTGCCCTACCTCGGCGTGCGCGGTCAGCTGATCACCGGGCTGGTCCTGGTGGCGGGCGGACTCGTGCTGCTGGGTCAACTCTCGACCGGCGACAGCTACTTCGGCCACGTGTTCGGCGCCCTCGTGCTCGCCGGGCTGGGCGTCGGCCTGTCGTTCGTGCCGCTGACCATCGCGGCGACTGCGGACGTGCCGATGCACCAGGCCGGGCTGGCGTCCGGGTTGATCAACACGACGCGCCAGATCGGCGGTGCGGTCGGCCTGGCCGTGATGGCGACGGCCGCGACGAGCAGCGGGACGGCCGGTTACGGTCGCGCGTTCTGGATCGCCGCCGCCGCGACAGGCATCGGCGCTGGGCTGGCCGTCGCGCTGCCCGGCAAGACCAAGCCGGCACCGCAAGCCACCCGCCACGAGAAGACTGCCGAGTCCCCAGAGATGATCGACGCGTGACAGGACGAGCTATGTCGAACGATCTGCGCGGCAGTGTGACCGGCCGCGTACTGCTGCCCGGCGACGACGGATTCACCGACGCCGGCAAGCCGTGGAACCTTTCGGTCGACCAGCCGGTGGCGGCGGTGGTCGAGGCGCGTGATGCTTCAGACGTGGCTGCCGTGGTCCGTTACGCGCGGCGCGCCGGGCTGACGGTGGCCGCCCAGGTGAGTGGGCATGGTGCCTCTGGAGACGTGGCGGACGCGATCCTGCTGCGCACCCGGCAGCTTGATGCCGTCGAGGTCCACCCCGAGCAGCGACGCGCCCGGGTGGGTGCGGGCGCGAAGTGGGGCGCGGTGCTGGCCGCGTCCGGACCACACGGGCTGACCGGGCTGTCCGGCAGCTCTCCGGCAGTCAGCGTCGTCGGCTACCTGCTCGGCGGCGGCCTGTCCTGGTTCGGCCGCAAGTTCGGCTGGGCGGCGGGCACCGTCCGCGCTCTCGACGTCGTCGACAGCGACGGCGAGCCGACCACCGTGACTGCCGACTCCGATTCGGAGCTGTTCTGGGCGTTGCGCGGCGGCGGCGGGGACTTCGCGCTGGTCACCGCCGTCGAGTTCGACCTGCTGCCGGCGCCCGACCTCTACGGCGGTCGGATGATGTGGCCCGCCGCGCGTGCCGAGGACGTGTTCGCCGCATTCCGCGACGTCACCGTGTCAGCATCGGACGAGCTGAGCATCTGGGTCAGCCGGTTGCAGTTCCCGCAGGCGCCACCGATGGTCGCTGTCGACGCCGCCTACCTGGGCACTGCTGCCGACGGTCGCGAGCTGCTCGCCGCGTTCGACACGATCAGCGACGCCATCGCGGACAAGCGCGGCACCGTGGCCGTCGCCGACCTGGGCACCATCACCGCCGAGCCCACCGATCCGGTGCCGACGCGCTCGCGCACCGAACTGCTCACCGAGCTGGACGACGCGACCGCGGCCACCCTGCTCGCCGCGCCCACCGAGCCGCTGCTCAGCGTGCAGGTGCGGCACCTCGGCGGCGCGCTGACCGAGGCCGCGGGCGCCGCGGACGCACTGGCCGAGCCGTATCTGCTCTACACGCTCGGACCGGCCGCCAACCCGGAGCTGGCCGCGGCGGTGGGCGCCCGGCAGCGCGAGATCGTCGAGGCCGTCGGCGCGCGGGTCAGCGGGCGCAAGCCGTACACGTTCCTCGGCCGCGGCGACACAGTTGCGTCAGCGTTCTCCGCGCCGACGCTGGCACGACTGCGCGAGCTCAAGACGGCGCGCGACCCGCAGCGCGTGTTCCGCGCCAACTTCCCGGTGCAGGGCTGACCGCATCCGCGCCAGCGACGATTGCTGGCCGGTGCGAAACTTCCGGCATGGGCATCTGGCACTGGTTCCTGACGGTCACCGGCACCAATGACACGACCAGCTATTGGTACAACTGGTGGTCAGCCTTCGGTGCCGACCTGCCCGAGTTCGCGATTCTGTTCGTCATCTGGCGCAAGATCAATTGTCACGCACGCGGCTGCTGGCGGATTGGGCTGCACCACGTGGACGGCACGCCGTATGTCACCTGCCGCAAGCACCATCCCGTCCACCCCGGCAGCCGGCCGGCGACCGCGGACGAAATTGCGAGCGCGCACGCCCGCCACCACGCGGCGGTCGGCGGGAGCCCGGAGGCTCAGCCGGACGCGTCCCGGTAGCGTGCCTCGATCTCGCGGCGCAGCGCATGATCGCTGTGTCGAACAGACATCGCGACGATCGGCTCCAGTGCGCGGCCCATCGCGCGGCCGGCCAGTCCGCCAGGGAGTTCATAGTTGAAGGACACGTGCACCCTGGTTGTCGCGCTGCCTGCGGCGAGGAAGTTCCACGTCGACCAGTTCCGGAACCCCCTGATCGACTCGAAGGCGATGACGGTGTCCTGCTCCCACTCGGTGATCTCGATCGTCGAGTGCAGCTTCACCGGCCGAACGTGAAACGTGCTGTCGAACTGGGCACCGAGACCTCGGTCCTTCGCGCCGGCCGGCTGGAAATGCTCCAACCCGAACATCCAGCTCGTCGCGTTGCGGTAGTCGTCCAGGTAGGCGAACGCGATCTCGAGCGGCGCCGCGCACTGGCCCTCGTGACGGATCTCGACCATGGCGTATCCGCGACCGTCAGGCGTGCTGCCGGTCGTCCGGCGAAAGCACCGGCGGCACGTCCTCGACATGGTCGCCGCCGCCGCCCTCGCTGCACCACGGGCACCACGGCTGCAGCTTGCGGTGCGTTTGGTAGGACATGACCAGGTAGACGGTGGACAGGTATATCGCGGCCCAGCAGAGCCGTCCGATCGTCGACGTGGCGAAGTTCGAGGCGAGCAGCACGACGCAGTACGGCGCCATGAACCGCGGTTCGGAGCCGGTGTGCGCCATCCAGAATCGGCGCTGGAGGCGGGCGGCTGTCTGGGCCGGGTTCAGCGGCATCGTGAGCATGCACTGCTCGCACAGTCGGCGGTCGTGCTGGCGCATCAAGAGCCACGCCGTGACGACTGTGACGAACAGGGCCGCCGACGCCGTGATGGCAAGCCCGCCTGGGTCGGGTTTCAGACCGAGCAGCACGAACGCGACGATCGAAACGATCAGGACTTCTGGCGCGCGATGACCGAGCGAGTCGGCCGCGCGTCCGCGCCATGATTCGGAATGCGACACTTCTCGGTCCCCCTGACACCAGCCCCCGGCGCTTCGATAGTAACTAGTGCAGCCCGCGGTCGGGTACGAACGACGGGCCGCGCGCCGAGGCTGCTAGTTCAGGCTGCCGCGCATCCGATAGGCCGCGACGCCGCCGGCGGCGAACATCAGGCCCATCGCGAGCAGCACGATCGGGAGCACCGGGTTGCCGCCGTGCGCGCCCGCACCGGCCGGCACCCCGGTCGGCAGGCTGGTCGGCGCGACCCCGGCGGGCGTCGACGCGACCGGTGGTGCGACGGTGGGGTTGCTCGGGCCGGCCGCCGAGTTCGCGAGTGCGACCGTGATGCCGTTGGAGCCGAGCGCCTGGATCTCGATAGCCCGAACGGTGTGCTGATACGGCACCGGCGGCGCGGTCATGCCCTGCTTCGGGTTGGTGTCCAGGCTCGTGTGGAAGGCGCCGGTCTTGACCTGGGGTTGCACGTTGACGCCGACATCGACCAGACCGGTGATCGCATCGGTCAGATCGCCGAGCGCCTTCAGGATCGGGTCGAGGATGCCGTTGAGTGTGTCCTGCAAATCGTTGATGTTGCTCCGCAGCGCAGCCAGCAGGTTGCTGACCGTGTTGGTGAGCGCGTTCAGCGCCGGCACGCACTTGTCGAGCGTGTTCACGAGTGGATTGACGATGCCGTCGATCAGGCTGCTGAGCGTCGAGGTCAGGACGTCGCCGAGATGCTTGAGCAGCCACGCGATCAGGTCGGTGTTCGGCGGCAGGTTGTTCAGGTCGAGACCGGCCCGGGCGAGGAGCTTCGCGACGTCGACGCCGAGCTGCGCCTTCGCGATGTCGATCGTCACCGCGCCACCATCGAGGTGCAGCGTCTTCTTAACCGCCGTCGGGCTGAGGACGCAGCTCCCCGGCAGGTCGAGGTTCGAGTTGTTCAGCGCGTTCAGGACCGGAGCCAGCGCGGTGCCGAGCTGGCCGAGCACGCCGCTGACGGTCGAGTTCACACTGCCCAGCAGATCGCCGAGCGCCGGCGAACCGAGCTGCAGGTTCAGGGCCGCGATCTCGTAGCAGGTGGGCTTGGACTGCGCGCAGGCCGCGGGCCAGCCGCCGGCGAGCGCCGGGCCGAACTGCGGCGTGCGGGCCACCGATGCGACGGCTCCGACGCTGAGCTTGAGCTCGCCCAGTGCGTCGGCCGGGTCGGTGCCGCATCGGCCGCCGCTGATCGCGGAGCCGCACAGGTCGATGCTCGCGTTGGCCGGTGATGCGCCGTGGTCGCCGCCCACCGACACGCCGCCGGAATTGAGCACGGCGCCCGCGGAGCCGCGGGCTCGCCCGTCGCTCTTGGCGAGCGCGGTCTGGTTCGCGGCGCCGAGGTCGATGCCGAGCAGCTTGGGCAGCTGGAGGGCGCCCGTCAGAGGCAGGTTGACCGTGTTGAGCAGCGTGACGTCCAGCGGGTTCTGATCGGTGACCGAACCAGGGTTCTGCGCCCGCGCGAACGCCAGCTTGGCAAGGCCGTCGATCGGCTTGCCCGCGATCGTCGCGTCAAGGAAGTTGCCGGCGGACTGCGCGTTCGGCGCGGCCGCCGCGCCCGCAGAACCACCGCCGGCGGTCGCGATGGCGGCGGCGGTCAGGGCGGCTGCCGTGATGCCCGCTGCAACCGGAATCCAGCGTCGACGGCCGATGCCGAAGCCTGGTCGGCGGTGCCGGAGCGTGCTGTCCTTGACCGTCATCGATCCCTCTCACTCATTAGCCGGCGCGGTGATCCTTTACCGGGCTCATCACGGACAACGACCGGCACGACAAAAGGCAACACAAGAGCGAAACGCCCTTGTGTTGATCAGGTGTCGAGCCGCCCCAACCCGCCCTACGCGGTGCGCGCCCCGGGCATGCCCAGCGGCACCGCGCCAGACCTTAGCGTTCCGGGCGCATTGTCCGGAACGGCAGGGTTGCGTGGCGTGACCGAATTGATCCTTTTGTAGTCGGCGCCGAGTGGTGGACGCTGATCGGTTTCACCGGCGTTCGGCCACAGCGACATCGCGCGTTCGGCCTGCGCGGTGATCGAAAGTGATGGATTCACGCCGAGGTTCGCCGACAGCGTGGAGCCGTCGACGACATGCAGGCCGGGATGTCCGTACAGCCGGTGGTAAGCGTCGACCACGCCGCGCGCAGGCGATTCACCGATCGCGCAGCCGCCGATGAAATGCGCCGTCATCGGGATGTTCATCAGGTCGCCCCAGGTACCGCCGGCGATGCCGCCGGTGTTCTCGGCGAGTTGCGTCGCGGCCTGGTTCGCCACCGGGATCCACGTCGGGTTCGGCTCGCCCTCGCCCTGCTCGGACGTGAGCTTCCGGCGCCCGAATCGGGAGCGGACGCGCTTCACGGTGATCGAGTTGTTCAGCGTCTGCATCACCAGCAGGATGATCACCCGCTCCGACCACCGGCGCGGGATCAGCAGCCACAGGCGCAGCGGGTTGCGCAGCAGCGCGAGCAGGAACTGCCACCAGCGGTGCCGGCGCGTGCCGCCCTCGGTCATGATCGTGTTGAGCAGCCCCATCGCGTTGCTGCCCTTGCCATAGCGCACCGGCTCGATGTGCGTGTTCTCGTCCGGGTGCCACGACGACGTGATCGCCACGCCCTGCGTGTAGTCCTGCTGCGGGTTCCACATGCGGACGCCGAGCAGTGCCTCGGAGTTCGTCCGCGTCAGGTAGCCGAGCCGGTCGGAGATGTGCGGCAGGCTCGACTGCTTCAGCTTGTGCAGCAGCTTCTGCGTGTTGTAGGTGCCCGCCGCGAACACCACCTCGTCGGCCGTGAAGCTCGCACCGGACGAACGCAGCCAGCCGCCGGTCCGCGCGGTGCGCACCTCATAGCCGCCGCCCGAGCGTGGCCGGACGTCGGTGACCGTCGTCAGCGGGTGGATCTCGGCGCCGTTCTTCTCGGCGAGGTAGAGGTAGTTCGTGGTGAGCATGTTCTTCGCGCCGTGCCGGCAGCCCGTCATGCATTCGCCGCACTGGGTGCAGCCGGTGCGCTCCGGCCCCGCGCCGCCGAAGTACGGGTCCGGGACGGTCGTGCCGGGTTCGAGGGCACCGTCGCGTCCGAAGAAGACGCCCACCGGTGTGGGGCGGTAGGTGTCGCCCTTGCCGAACTCCGCTGCGAGCCGGTGCATCTCGACATCGCTCGCCGTCGTGGTCGGGTTGGGAACGACGCCGAGCATCCGCTTCGCCTGGTCGTAGTGCGGGGCGAGTTCGGCGCGCCAGTCGGTGATGTGCGCCCACTGCGGGTCGTCATAGAACGGCTGTGGCGGCTCGTAGAGCGTGTTCGCGTAGTTGAGCGAGCCGCCGCCAACGCCCGCGCCGGCGAGGATGACGCAGTCCTTCAGCACGTGAATGCGTTGGATGCCCGTGCAGCCCAGCTTCGGCGCCCAGATGTAATCGCGCACATGCCACGAGTTCTTCGGCAGCGTCTCCGGCGTGAAGCGGCGTCCGGCTTCGAGCACCCCGACGCGGTACCCCTTCTCGGTCAGCCGCAGGGCCGTGACGCTGCCGCCGAATCCCGACCCGATGACGACCACGTCGTAGTGCTGCGCCATGACAGCACGGTATCCCCGTTCACCCCCGTCATCACCCTCACCGCCCGATGATCAAGCAGAAATCGGGCCTATGACCCACTTTGGTGCTTGATCATCGAGTGAAGTGTCACCCGAAGCGGCCGGAAATGTAATCCTCGGTGCGCCGGTCGGACGGGTTGGAGAAGATCTTCTCGGTGTCGTCCATCTCGACGAGCTGACCGGGCTTGCCCACGCCGGCGAGGTTGAAGAACGCAGTGCGGTCGGACACCCGCGCCGCCTGCTGCATGTTGTGCGTGACGATCACGATCGTGTAGTCCTCTTTGAGCTGCTGAATGAGGTCCTCGATCGCGAGCGTGGAGATCGGGTCCAGCGCCGAGCACGGCTCGTCCATCAGCAGCACCTGCGGCTCGACGGCGATGGCGCGCGCGATGCACAGCCGCTGCTGCTGGCCGCCCGACAACCCGGCGCCCGGCTTGTTCAGCCGATCCTTGACCTCTTCCCAGAGGTTCGCGTGCCGCAGGCTCTTCTCGACGACGTTGTCCAGCTCGGCCTTGGTTCGCCGGCCGCCGTCCAGCTTGTAACCCGCGACGACGTTGTCGTAGATCGACATCGTCGGGAACGGATTCGGGCGCTGAAACACCATGCCGATCGTGCGCCGCACCCGCACCGGATCGATGCCGGCGGCGTAGATGTTCTCGCCGTCGAGCTTGACATGACCCTCGACGTGCGCGCCCGCGATGACCTCGTGCATCCGGTTGATCGTGCGCAGCACCGTCGACTTCCCGCACCCGGACGGCCCGATGAACGCGGTGACCGCTCGCGGGTTGACGGTGAAGCTGACGTCACTCACGGCGAGGAACTTGCCGTAGTAGATGTTGAGGTCGTGGGCGTCGATGCGCTTGGCCATGGCGAACCTACTTCTCGAGCTTGTTGAAGCGCCCGATGATCCGAGCGATGAGAGTGAGCAGCAAGATGATCAGGATCAGGGTGAGGGCGGCTGCCCAAAGCCGACCCTCGGCGTAGTTGGCAACGGCGCCCGGCACACGGTTGCCGTTCTTGTCGAGGTGGTACTGAACGACGCCGGACGTCTGGCCCGCGTCGCCGAACTGTTTCCGGATCAATGTCGGCAGCGCTGCCTGCGCGCCGCCGAACAGGTTGCCGTTCATGCTGTCGGAAAAGCTGAGCAGGATGAGCAGCGGAGCGGTCTCGCCTGCTACTCGGGCGATGCCGAGCACGATGCCGGTGATCAACCCGGTGAGGGCGGTCGGGATGACGACCTTGACGATCGTCCGCCACTTGGGGATGCCGAGGGCGTACGAGGCCTCGCGCAACTCGTTGGGCACCAGCCGCAGCATCTCTTCGGTGGAGCGGACGACCACCGGCACCATCAGGATCACCAACGCGAGCGACACCAGCCAGCCGGACAGCGAAACGTGCAGCGTCTCGTGCATCAGCGCGAAGATGAACAGCGCCGCCACGATGGACGGAATACCGGTGAGGATGTCGACCATGAAGGTGGTAACGCGCGCGAAGGCGTTGCCGCCGTACTCGACGAGGTAGACGCCGACCATCAGCGCAAGTGGGACCGAGATGGCGGTGCACAGCGCGACCTGTTCCAGCGTTCCGACGATTGCCGCCCACGCGCCGCCGCCGGGGTCCTTGTAGGTGATGTTGCGTGTCGTGCCCGTCCACCATCCGGCGTGCACGATCGTGCTGAGGCCCTTGCTGACGACGGTCCACAGCACCCAGACGAGCGGAATCAGCGCGACCAGGAAGCTGGAGGTGACGAGCACTGTCGCGATGCGGTTCTTCAGGACGCGCGGTCGCGAATGCCCGACGAGTGGGCTCGGCGGTGTCAGGTCGACGGTTGCGGTGCTCACACGAACTCCTTGCGCCGGGCGACGATCGTGCGCGCGATGGCGTTCACGAGGAAGGTAAGGACGAAGAGCACCAGCCCGGCCGCGATGTACGGACCGGGGTGCTTACCGAACTCACCGGAGCCTTGCGTGATCTTCGTCGCGAATGTCGCGCCGCCGTCGAAGATCGAGAACGAGAAGCCGGGAACGACGGAAAGGATGAGCAGCACGGCAATCGTCTCGCCGAGGGCGCGCCCCAGGCCGAGCATCGCGCCGCTGATCACACCGGGGCGGCCATACGGCAACACCGCCATCCGGATCATCTCCCACTTCGTCGCACCGAGCGCGAGCGCTGCCTCCTTGTTCGCGCTCGGGGTGCGGTCGAACACGTCGCGGCTGATCGCGGTGATGATCGGCAAGATCATGATCGCGAGGACGACTCCGGCGTCGAAGACGGTGCCCACGTCGACGTTCTGGTTGGCGAACAATCCGAGGCCGATGTGCGAGAGAGCGTCCTGGATCGGTGTCAGCTTGGGCGCGAGGATCCGGATTCCCCAGAGGCCGTAGATGATCGACGGGATCGCGGCGAGCAGGTCGATCGTGTGCGCCACGGGCCGCGAGATGCGCTGGGTCGCGTATTGCGTGATGTATAAAGCGATGCCGATGGCGAGCGGCACGGCCAGCAGTAAGGCGAAGACCGAGCTCAGCACCGTCGTGTAGAGGAGCCCGGCGACACCGAACCTGAGTTGTCCCTTGGCGACGCTGAACTGCGTCGACGTGATGAAGTTGGCCTTGTCGTCGGCGATCGACGGCAGCGCCTTGTCGAGCAGAAACACCGCGACGAGCACGACAATGAGGATGACCAGCCCCGAGGCTCCGCCCGCCGCGCTTGCAAAGATGCGGTCGCCGAGGTGTCGGGTGCCTCCACCACCGGTCAGCGTGGTGGCACCGGGGCCAGGCTCGACCGGCTCGAAGCCCGCGGCTTGCGCGGTCGTCAGGTCTTCCTCCGACTCCGTCTCTTCCTCCGGTTGCGTCGCCTCCTCGGGCGGTGTCGCATCGGCGGCCGCGTGCTTCGGCCCGCGCCCGGGCCGCGCGTCGTCGAGGACTTGGCCGAACGTCGGAGGATCCCGGCGGGTCTGCTGCTCGGTCGGTCCATCAGCCATGTCGTTCCACCGTCCCTGGTGCGCGTTCGGCGTCGCGCCGCTTACCGCATCGTGCGCCCGCCGGTCATCGCGCGATGGCGATGACCGGCGGGCGGCACGTCTTTCAATGTGTCAGCCGACCTTCGCGATCGAGGCCTTCACCTGTGCGGCGATGTTGGTCGGCACCGGTGCGTACCCGAGGCCCGGCAGAATCCCCTGACCTTGATCGGAGATCGTGTAGTTGAGGAAGTTCTTCACGAACGTCCCGGTGGCGGAATCCTTGTACTTCGTGCAGACGATCTCGTACGTGACCAGCACGAGCGGGTACGCGCCCGGCGTGTTCTGCCCGTAGTCGATCGACAGACTCAAGTCGTCACCCGTGCCGACGACCTTCGCCGTGCTGACCGCCTTGCTCGCCGTGTCCTTCGAAAGCTCGACCGGGCCGCTGCCGCTGTCGATCTTCGCTGTCGGCAGGCTCGCCTTGACTGCGTAGGAGAACTCGGCGTAGCCGATCCCGCCGTCGGTCTGGGTGACCGCATCGGCGATGCCCTGCGAGCCTTCGCGACCCTGGCCCTTGAAGCCGAGCCCCGCCGACACCTTGTCCGGCGTCGCCGGGAAGTCCTTCTTGTCGACGGCCGAGAGGTAGCTGGCGAAGTTGAACGTCGTGCCCGAGTCGTCCGAGCGGTAGAACGGCGTGATCGTGGTCGACGGCAGATCGACACCGCTGTTCAGCGCCTTGATCGCCGGGTCGTTCCACTTGGTGATCTTGCCGGTGAAGATCTTGGCGATCGTCGCGCCGTTCAGCGTAAGGTCCTGCAGGTCTCCGACCTTGTAGATGATCGCGACGGGGCCGACGACCATCGGCAGATCGAGCGGCGTGCTGCCGCACTGCTTTTGCGCGGCGGGCGCTTCGTCCTGTGGGTTGAGGGCGGCGTCCGAGCCGGCCCAGTCGGCGCTGCCGTCGCTGAATGCGGCGATGCCGTCACCCGAGCCGACATCGTCGTAGTTGATCTGAGCGCCCGAGCACGCCTGCTGGTACGCCTTCCGCCAGGCGTCCATGGCGTTGGTCTGTGCCGTCGAGCCAGAGCCGTTCAACTGGCCGCTCGAGCAGGCGATTCCGCCTCCGCCCCCGCCGGAGTCGGAGCTGCTGGAGCCGCCGCCCCCGCTGTCCGCCGGCGGTGTCGTCTGGGTCCCTCCGCCAGAACTGCTGCACGCGCCGAGAGCGAGTGCGCCCGCCAGCAAGCCGGCGACAAGCCCTGCTCGGTAGAGCTTCACGGTCGTTCCCCTTCGTCGGTTGTCCTTCCGATCGGACGCTAGGAGCGCCACATGGCGCTGCGGGGGAGCGTCGGTGAACGAGCGGTGAATGGCGCCGCGCGGATAGGTGACGAGAGGATTTGCCGAGAGTGGCTATCGGGTGAACTGAGTCAGGTGCAGTTCAGGGCGCGCGCCACTGCACGTCCCGGTCGTACTCGTCGAAACCGGCGTGCGCATAGAGCTGGCGGGCGCCCGCGTTGTCGTCCTCCACGTACAGCAGGACGGCCGGACAGCCGCGATCGGCGAGATGTCGCAGGCCGCGCGCGAGCAGGCCCTTGCCCAGGCCGAGTCCCTGCGCGGCGGGCCCGATGCCGAGTACGTATACCTCGCCGAGCCCGTCCGGATGAACCTTCGTCCAGTGAAAGCCCAACAGCTCACCGCCGCTTTCGGCGAGCAGGAAGCCGGCCGCGTCGAACCACGGCTCGGCCATCCGGGCTTCGAGATCGGCCCGCCGGACGTGGCCCTGCTCCGGATGGGTGCGGAACGCGGCCGCGTTGACGGCCAGCCAGGCGTCCTCGTCGGTGCCGGGCCGGAACGCCCGCACTTGCACGCCAGGCGGGAGCGGCGGCTCGTCGGGCAGCGCGGTCAGCGACCGGCGCAACTGGTGCAACTTGCGGACCTGTTCGAAGCCGCGCGCGGCGAGTATTCGCCCGAGCCGGCTGTGCCGCCCGTGCGACCACACCAGGAGCCCGGGCTGGGTGACGGCGTCGAGCAGCGGCTCGACGGCGGCGGGCTCGGCCGCTATCTCCGCGCTGCCGTCGTGCCGCTGTGCGTAGCCGACGACCAGCTTTCCGCCATCGCGTGCCGTCACGTGATCCACGTCGGGCGAGCGCAGCTGGGTCAGTGCCTCGTCGCTGAGCGGCGGCGCGCCATCCTCGGCCTCGATCCGATCCGCGAGCCGGCGCACCGCGTCGCGGGTCGACTCGTCCGGAACCTCGGTCGAGACGGACGGCATCCCGTGACGTTAGCGGGACGTCTGCACGCGCTCGGGGCGCAGTGCCTCGGCCCGGGCCTCGTCGCGCCGCGATTCGGCCGGTCGGACGAACTTGTAGCCCACGTTGCGGACCGTCCCGATCATCGACTCGTGCTCGGCGCCGAGCTTGGCACGCAGCCGCCGCACGTGCACGTCCACGGTGCGGGTGCCGCCGAAGTAGTCGTAGCCCCACACCTCCTGCACGAGATGCGAGCGGGTGAACACCCGGCCGGGGTGCAGCGCGAGGAACTTCAGCAGCTCGAACTCCTTGTAGGTGAGGTCGAGCGCGGTGCCGGCGAGGCGCGCCGTGTAGGTGTTCTCGTCGATGGTGAGCTCACCGAACTCGAGGCGGCCGCGGGTGTCGTCGCTCGCTGCGGCATACCGCTCGACGGCCAGCCGGAGCCGGGCGTCGAGCTCGGCCGGGCCGGCGGTGTCGAGGACGAAGTCGTCGACGGCCCATTCGCTGGATACTGCGATCAGTCCGCCCTCGGTCAGCACAACGAGGACCGGCACGTTGGCGCCCATCGCGGTGAGCACTCGGGTGAACGCGCGCGCGGCCGCGAGTTCACGGCGCGCATCGACGAGAATGGCGTCGCCGAGGCTGCGGTCGACGAGCACGCCCGCGTCCTGCGGCAGGACGCTCACCTGATGCGGGAGCAGGCCGAGGGCGGGCAGCACTTCTGCGGTCGGCTGCAGTGCGCCGGTGAGGAGGATGAGCTCCACGCGCGCCTCCGGGCGGGTCAGATTGTCCAGCGGGCGGCGCTGCCCAGGGTTGGATACAGGCTACCTGCGCAGATTTCGGCAACGTTTCGGACGACACCCCCGATGCGTGGTCACTTATCCGTCCCGTGGTCATCTATAGCTGTCCACGCGCCGGGTAAGTGACCACGCGATGGGCGGCCGGGTGAGAATGTCGCGATGACCGAGCCGCGATACGTCCCACTGCGCACCTCGGACGGGGTGCGGCTCGCCGCTGCGCTGTGGGACGCATCGCCCGCCGAGGTCGGCTGCGTGGTCGCGCACGGATTCACCGGCTCGTCTCGCAATCGGCACGTCCGGCGCATCTGCCGGACGGTGGCTGCGCAGGGCATCACGGTGCTGGCACCCGATTTTCGCGGGCACGGCCGCTCCGGCGGGCTGGGCACCGCCGGCGCCGAGGAGATTCACGACGTCGCGGCCGCCGTGCAGTGGTTGCGCGCCTCTGGCTACCGATTCGTCGCGGTGCTCGGCTGGTCGATGGGCGGGACGGCCGTGCTGCGCTATGCGGGGCTCGGCGGTGACGCCGATGCGGTGGTCAGCGTCAGCGCGCCGGGCGTCTGGTTCGAGCGCGGCACCCGCGCCATGCGGCTCGTCCACTGGATGTTCCTGAGCCGGACGGGCCGTGCCGCAACCCGGATGTTCCGGCGCACCCGGCTCTCGGCGGCCGGGTGGGCGACTGTGCCCGAGGCGCCCGCCGAGGTGGCCGGCGCGATCGCCCCACGCCCGCTGCTGATCGTGCACGGCGACGCCGACAACTACTTCCCCAGCCACCATGTCGAGGCGCTCGCCGCTGCCGCGCCGCTCGCCGACGTGTGGCGCGAGGCGCAGATGGGGCACGCAGAGGTCGCCACCACGGCCGCGCTGCTGGAGCGCATCGCCACCTGGGTCCTCGCTGCCCATCAGCGCGCCGCAGTGGTCTGCGACGATGACCGGCGTGACTGAAGCGGCCCGCGAGCAACGCGAGCAAGAGGTCGAGCTGTCGCTGTTCACGACGCTCGCGGCCGCACTCATCCTGGGCGGCGGGCTGGTGCTCGCGGCCCGGCAGAGCGCGGTGGCGTTGCTCGGCGCGGTCGCCGTCGTCCAGGCGGTGTTCGCGCTGGCCTGGACCTTCGGCACCGTGATGCCCGGCCGCCGCGGTGCGCTCGTGATCGCCGCGCTCGCCGCCGCCGGCGCAGACGTCACGACCTCGGTGTGGCCGGACGGTCGGCTCGGCACGCTGCTCGCCGTCCTCGGGCTTGCGATCCCGGTGATGTTCGTGCACCAGCTGCTGCGCGGCGCCGCGCGCGTGCACGTCGTCTCTTCGTTGTCCGCGGTCGCGTTGCTCGTCTTCGCCGAGGTCTCACTGCCTGCACTGCTGCAGCTGCGGCACGAGTTCGGCACGTCGCACGGGGGCACGGTGAGCTCGACCGCGATCGCCGCGATGGCCGGCGCGCTGGTCGTCGGGTGCCTGGTCGACCTGGTGCTGCCCGCACCGCGCTTGGACCCTGCGGTGGCGCGCGGGCTGCTCGGACTGATCGCGTCGGCGGGGCTGGGCGGCTCGATCGGCTACCTCATGCTCAAGCAGGAGTCCGAGTTCGGGGCCGGCCGGTCGACCTTCGCCGGCTCCGCGCTGGGTGCCCTCGCCGGGCTGCTCGCGGTGGGCACCGCCTTCATCCTGCACACGACGCCGCGGCCGCCCACCGCCGCCGGGCGCCGACTGCGGCCGGTGCTGAGCGCGTTGCTGCCGATCGCGCTGATCGCACCGGCTGCGTTCCTGCTGTGCCTCGCGATCAGATCTTAGGAACCGATGCTGATCGCGCTGATCGTCGTCGCAGCGGTGCTGGTCGTGCTCGCGATCGTGGCGCCGCTCGTCGATCGGGTCGTGGCAGTGCAGGCCGAGCGCAAGGCGTCGGAGTACCTGTCCGCGCCGTTCGGTCACCCGGCGACCGTCCGGGTGCACACCCGGCCGTTCCTCACGCAGGCGCTGCGCGGGCGCTACAGCGACGTCGAAGTCCGCGGTGGATTGCGCATCGGTGACATCAGCGGCGCCATCCTGATCGCCCGGCTCACGAATGCGTATCTGCCGCTGCGTGAACTGCTCGGCAGACGCGCGACCGAGCTGCCTTGCGAGCGGGTCCAGGGCCGGCTGCTGGTGCCCTATCCGGAGTTGTCGCGCGTGGCGCGGATCCCCGGCCTGAGCCTGGCGTTCGACGGCGATCGCCTGCTCGCCACCGCCGCGCTGCCCGTCCCGGCCCTCAGCCAGGTTGCGCGCGTAACCGGCGAAGCCGTCATTTCCCTCACCGGCTCCGGCGGTGCGTGGCTTTCGATGCGCGGAGTCTCCATGGCCGGCATCTCGCTGCCGAACGGCGTGCTTCGCCAGCTGCTGCCTACGCTCAGCGTGCCGATCCCACTGCCTGCCCTCCCGTACGGGTTGCGCTTCGACGAGTTGCGCCCGACCGAAGACGGACTCGCAGTGGACGGCTCCGCCGAGGCCGTGGTGTTCCACCGGCGGCCGGTGGCGGCTGCTTGAAACGGGCGGCTAGGCTTGCCGTCCATGGGCATCTGGCTGCTCACCTCGCGCCGCGCGGTCGATTTGTGTCGCGTGCGCAGCTGCCTGTGTTGCACGACCGCCTGAGCGCCTGGCGCATCGCGCCGCCCCGCGCCCGCTGCCATCCCTCCGGCACTCGGTGCCACTGCTCTGGGTGAGCGCCGACCCAATCCATCGAGGAGAAACCATGAGCCGTGCAGACGTGCTCGTCTCGGCCGACTGGGCCGAGGAGAACCTGAACACCCCCGGGGTCGTCTTCGTCGAGGTCGACGAGGACACCGCCGCCTACGACGGCGGCCACATCGCCGGCGCCGTCAAGCTCGACTGGAAGAGCGAACTGCAGGATCAGATCCGCCGCGACTTCGTCAACAAGGAGCAGTTCGAGGCGCTGCTCGCGAGCAAGGGCATCAGCAACGACGACACGGTCGTCCTCTACGGCGGCAACAACAACTGGTTCGCCGCTTACGCCTACTGGTACTTCAAGCTGTACGGCCACGACGAGGTGAAGCTGCTCGACGGCGGCCGCAAGAAGTGGGAGCTCGACGGCCGCGAGCTCTCCAAGGACACGGTTACCCGCGATCAGACGTCCTACACAGCGAAGGATCAGGACACCTCGATCCGTGCATTCCGCGACGAGGTCGTCGAAGCGATCGGCCGGAAGAACCTCGTCGACGTCCGCTCGCCGGACGAGTTCTCCGGCAAGCTGCTCGCCCCGGCGCACCTGCCGCAGGAACAGAGCCAGCGTGGCGGCCACATCCCGACCGCGCTCAACGTCCCGTGGTCGAAGGCGGCCAACGAGGACGGCACGTTCAAGTCCGACGACGACCTGCGCGCGCTGTACGTCGACGAGCAGGGGCTGGACGAGTCGCGTCCGACCATCGCCTACTGCCGCATCGGCGAGCGCTCCAGCCACACCTGGTTCGCGCTGCACGAGCTGCTCGGCCAGTCCGATGTGAAGAACTACGACGGCTCGTGGACCGAATACGGCTCACTGGTCGGCGTGCCGATCGAGAAGGACGTCTGACATGTGCGGTGCACCTGAGCAGAGCCCGACGTTGCCGGCGGGCATCGACGTCGAGAAGGAGACCGTGATCTACGGCGTCGTCAGCAAGGACGACGCGCCGGTGCCGGGCGCATACGTGCGTCTCTTGGACGGCACCGGCGAATTCACCGCCGAGGTGGTCACCTCCGCGACCGGCGACTTCCGGTTCTTCGCCGCGCCCGGCA
>DASQSE010000034.1:0-24173 GCA_035642535.1 Jatrophihabitans sp.
GTCTGAAGACGACAACGGCGCCAGCCGACTCCGTCACGACCCGGGCAGCTGAGCGTCGGTGACTGCGCGAACGCGAAGAACAAGCTCCCGTATTTCGTGAGCACCACGACCTCCCCGCCTGGCAGGACGGTCGGTGGGCGCCCTTCGACTGGGTGCGGCGGCACTGTAGCGTTGGCCGCGGTGCCTGTGGCGAGACACTGATCTGGTGGTCATCTCGAGGTTGTCGTCGTCGTCCGCGCCGGCCGGGTATCGATTCCCGCGGGAGTCTCGCCGTCCCCGATCAGAGATGACTCGGCTGAGACATTCAGGTCGAGATGAGATCGGCCAGCAGTATGTCGATGACGGCTTCTTCGTGGACGGCGACATCGCTCGCTGTCATGGCTTTCTTCAGCTCGTCGTCCCACGGCGTCGCCTCGGCGCGGCCGGTCAGCGGCAGCCGGTTAGTCACTGGCAGTCGCTCGATGGCCGCCAGGTAGTCAGAACTCGCGAGGCGCCACGGTGTCGCGCCTCGCCTGACCAACCGGCGGGCAATGGCGATTCCAGGCCAGTCGAAATCGCCGTGGTAGCGCACGGAGACGCGATCGAGTAGCAACGTGCCGGCCGCCGATGGATTGCCGGACGTGCATACGATCGGCCGGTCGACCCCGGCCGCCGCGAGTTGTTGCAGGACCTGCGGGTTCTCGCAGGCGTGCACGACCTCGTTGCGTGCGGTGAGCTCGCCGGCGCGGCGTAACTCGTGCGTGGTGAGGTGCGTGATGAGGCCTAGGTCGGCGCGGTCGCGCATCATTGCTGACCAGCGGTCCGCGCCCGGTGGCCGCAACGACGAGACCAGCACTGTTCCGGAGATCTCGTCGGTGCTGATTCCGACGCGCTCCCACATTGCGCGCCGCTCGGCTGATGACTCGGGTCGAGCGAGGTCGAACGCACACGCGACCGCGCGCAGTGTGATCTCCCCGGCAGGGGTGCCCGGGTTGAGTCCGTGTGCGTCGGCGGTGGTCTCGGTGGCGAGTTCGCCGAGGCTACGGGGCGACGGTTCCCTGGCGAGAACGGCGGCGATCGCGCGGACGCCGGAGGCGAGCTCTATTGCGCCGGTCTCGGCGGGCAGCCGGGAAACCAGCCTGCTGCGGCGCAGTGACTGCGTCCAGGCCGGCACCCAGTCGCGGTCGGCAATCCCGGCCTCGACCAGCATCGCGTCGAGTTCGGCCCACAATTGGTGGCGCACGGTCGCGACGGCGGCCCGTTCGGCGGGACGGTCCCGGAGTGGCGCCCCGGTCAGTTCGGCCACTACGGGTACGAGCCCGCGGCCAGCAGCGCTACGACGCAGCGCGGCGTCGAGCTCGGCGAGTACGACAGTCAGGGAGCCTGGCCGAACGCTTCGGCCGAGTAGGCCACCGAGCCGGTCGGCCCCGTCATGGCCCACCTCAATAGTGAGTTTGCCGTTTAGCGAGTGTCCGGTGCGTTCGAGGCGCTCGCGCAAGGCGGCCCACACCGGCTGCAGGGAATCCGCGGAAAGGTACTCGCGCAGCGCCTCCGGTAGCTCGCTCATGCGGTGCTGCGTAGGTGTCGGTTCCGGCCGTCCCAATGAATGTGTGTAGTGATCGCGGAGCTGCCGTCGCGGCGGCGCACCTCATACACGTCGAGTCGCGGCACTTGCGGGAAGCAGCCCCACAATGCGTGCCCGGTCATCACGAAGTCGAGGTCGAGGGTGACCAGCAATCCCATGAGCTCGGCGACCGTGCCGTCGTCGACCTTGGCGAATGCGTCGTCGAGCAGGATGAGCCGCAGTGCGCGGCCGTCGTCGCCGAGGCTGGTGAGATAGCCGTCGGCGGCGGCAAATAGTGTCATGTAGGAGACGAACCGGGTCTCGCCCTGCGAGAGCTTCGCCCGTTTCGACAGCCGGCGCTGCTGTCCGGGCTCCGGGCCGGTGATCGTCACGCGTACCTCGTGCCACTGGCGATAGTCGAGCGCTGTCGCAAGATGTGTCGCATACCCGCTGCTCGGATCCGCGGCGTGGCTGGCTTCCACTCGCCGACGGAGCAGCTCGGTCAGCTCGGCGTTCTGCGCCTCGGAGCGCACTGCGTCCGAGGTGGCAACCAGCTCGAGTACCCGGCCGAGCGCAGCGTGTTCCTCGCGCAGGCCCCATCCGAGCCGCACACCGATACCGTTGCTCGTCTCGATGCCGCGCAGGCTGTTGTTCATGGCGTGGATCAGCTGGCCCGCCTGGTTGACGCGGCGGCGCAGTTCCTCGGCCACACCGCCGAGGACGAAGCGGGTGAACACCTCGCGCTCGCGGTCGCTGAGGGCCGTGCGGCCTTGCTCGACGCGAATAGCAAGAGCGCGTGCGGCCCCTGCGAGGGTGTGGTCGTCGCCGGCGCCAGCCACCGCGACGAGCAGTATGCGGTCGCCGTCGAGCGTGTGTTTCACGTCGAGCTGTCCGGACACCTCACGGTCGAACTCCCGGAACCTGTCGTAAACGACATTGAGCGACGCCGGCTGCCGCGGTTCGGTGATCCTGGTGAGAAGCGTGTCCGCTGCCGCGCGGGCCTCGTCGACCTGTTCGGGGCGCACGATGCCTGCGAGCGCTTCGTCAGTTGCTGCGGCAAGCAAGCCCGGCAGAGCTAGACGGGCGGTGAACTGCTGGGCTGCGACAAACATTTCCTCCAGCCGCTGCTGGACGAGGGCAGTGGCGTTGGCGCTCTCGGTCTTGGCCTCGCCGAGTTGTGGACCAAGTTCGGTCATGGCGTTGAACGCGCCGACTCGTGCCTCGTCCGTGTTCGCCCGGGCCGTCTTCGTACGCTCGAGCTCCGCCGTCGCCTGTTCGATCGACAGGTCGAGCGCCTCATGCTGCGCCGCGACCTCGCTGCCCGCCGCGTGCCATTCGTGCCAGTGCCGCTCGGCCTCGCCTTCCGCGTCGTCGCGCCGGGCGGCCGCATCGGTGACGCGTCGCAGCCGTTCACGGTGCCGCTGTAGGCGGTCGGCGAGCCGGGTCAGGCTCCGGGCCAGTAGGACGCTGTGCTCGCGGGCGTGGCGGGCGGCGTCGACGGCGTTCTGCAGCGCATCGGCCTCGACGGGAAGCGCGTAATGGGCGCACGCCGCCTGGTGGCTGGCGAGCTCGGCCGCCCACGCGGCGCGCAGCGCGCGAGCTCGCTCGGCCTCTCGAGCGGCGATGCGAGCGCTGTTCTCGGCGCGTCGGGCCGCTTCGGCGGCGACGCTGCGGGCGGCGAACAACTCGCGGATGCCAGGCGCGGCACGGATGTGCTCGTCGATGTGTGCGGTCGTCGTATCGAGCTGCGCGCGACGGTGCATTCGCTGCTCGGCAGCTGCGGCCAGCGCGCCCAGCTCCGCGTCGATGGCGGCGATTCGTTCGGCACGATTCGAGGCACGCGCGGCGGCGCCGATGTAGCGCGCCCGATCGACGACGTGCCGACCGTGTAGCGGGCCGTTGCGCCAGCTGCCGTCGGCGAAGACGCCGGTTGCGGCGCGCGGGTCCTCGGCGCCGATGCTGTCGAGCACCGCGTTGATCGTCTCGGCAGGCAGGGTCGCTGCCGGATCGGCCGTGATCAGCCCGCTCAGTGGGCGCTCGGGCCGTGCCGCTCCCGGGCGGAGCAGCAGTTCGCCGTCCGCGGCGCGCACGGAGCCGTCCGGGGCCACGACTGCGGTGAGCAGCCCGGCGGCGAGCAGTGCGCCCTCGAGGCCGGCGCGAACGACGTCCGCGACATCCTCTGCGAAGTCGACGCACTGCCATAGCGGCTCGCCCGGACGGTCGGGGGCGAGCCATGGAGCGTCCTGCGGTAGCGGGTCGCGGGCCGCAACGAGCCCGTCGCGCTCGCCACGCAGCTCGACCTCCCGCTCGGTTGCCTCGCGCTCGGCGTCGTCGAGGCGTGCCTGCTCCGCGGCGATCGCGGTGCGCGCAGGGCGGGCGGCTGTCTCGGCGGCCGCCTCGAGGTCGCCGAGTTGCGGTCCCTCGTCGCCGGCCAGCGTTGCTGCGTCGATGAGCAGCGGACCAATCGCCGGATGCGTCGCCCAGTCGATACCGCCCAGCAGTTCGACCGTGACGTGATCGGCCGTCCACGCACGCCAATCGTGGGCGAGGGCGAGCGCGGCGGCATCGCGGTCATCGGCGCGTAGCTCGGCAGTTGCGCGATCGTCGTCGGCCGCGGCGGCTAGCCGTCCGGCTTCGGCTTCGGCCTGCGCGACCTGGGAGGACAGCTGGTCGAGCCGGCGTGCCTCGGCGAGGCGCCGCTGGGCGAGGCCGAGCCGGTCGGCTGCGCTCACGGCGGCAGCCTCGGCGAGATGGCTGGCGGCGGCCGGGTCTTCCGGGACTAGCTCGCTCATCGCTGGCGCCGGTCGGCGAACCGAGCGCGGCGGGTCGTGCCGGCTCGTCCGGATGAGGGCCGTTTCGCTTGCCTCCGTCTCGCTGATCACTCGAATGGCGTCGGGCAGCCCGCTCGTCGGTAGGCCGGCGTCGACGAGCGCCTCGCGCGTAGCCGCGAGGGCCTGGGCAGCATCGTCTGCCTCGTGTCGGAGATCGTCCAGCGCGCCGTCGGCATCATTGACGTCGCGAGCGTGACTGGCCCGCTCGCGCTGTGCGCTCGCGATTGCCTGATCGACGGTCGTCGCGAGCGCCTGGACGGCGGTGTCTCGTTGGAGGAGGTCGTCGGCGGTCTTGAAGATGTCGCGCGCCTCGATCGCCTTGAGCGCGTGATCGAGTTCGGCGAGCTCCTCAGCGAGTTCGCGCTCCCTCTCCTGCAGCGCGCCGTGTTCGCGTTGCAGCGCAGCGAATTGCTGTGCCCGTTGCGCGGCGTTCGTTTCGGCCGCTTGGACGGCGTCGGCGGCGGCCAGCGTCTCACCGGCCGTGCTGCGCAGTACGCCGGCTGCGTACCGGCGGTAGACGCCAAGGAATTTGTCCACCTGGTCGGCCGACTGTTCCAGACGCTGCAGCGCGGCGCGCGTCTCGGTGAGGCCGTCGAGCTGTTCGCCGGCGCGAGTGAGGGCCTGCTCGCCGAGTGGCGGCAGCGATTCGAGCAGGATCGGCGGCAGCCGTCCCTCGTCGATGCGGTTGCCGACATCGGGTGCACGCAGTGTGTGCAACAGTTGCAGCAGCCCGGCGTACCGATCGCGGCCTGCGTCACCATCCAGTCCGAAGACCTCTCCGCGGACCCGCTCGCGATGAGCCGCCGGACTGTCGGTGATCCGGTCGGCGCCGACCAGATCGGTGAGCGCCTCGCGTGTCAGCGGCTCCCGCGAGTCGGAAAGCAGCTGCAGCTGGTCGCCGACACGCAGCGGAGTGGTGAAGTACCAGACCTTCGTCGTGCTCGCCGACTGGCTGTGCCGGACGAGCGCGCCAACAGTGAGGTACTCGCCAGGGCGGGCCAGCTCCAGCCAGAGGTAGCCGGTGCGGTTTGCCTGCTCGCGCGCGCCGGTGCGCATCAGTTCGTCGAGACTGACGCGGGCCGTGCCAGTGGCGTCCATCCGGCGGCGGTCGGCGTCGAGCAGAAACGGCAGCAGCATCTCGAGCGCGCGCGACTTGCCGGATCCGTTCGTGCCGCGCAGGATCATCCGGCCGCCGCCGAGGTCGAACTCGTTGTCGAGGTAGTGCCAGACGTTGACGATGCCCGCGCGAGACAGCCTCCACCGCTCGTCGAAGCGGCGAGGTGGATGGGTCATATCTCCTCCTCGAACAGCGAGGCTTGCGCGGCCAGCCGCGTCGTCACTTGTGGCTGGTAGCGGGCGGCGAACGGGAAGATCGCTAGTCCGTTCTCGGTGGCCGCGGCGAGCCGCGTCGCCGTAAGGACCGCGACCACGTCAGTGCGCAGCGTGTCGACCGACTCGACGTAGGCACCCCTCCACGCCCTGCGGTAGCGAGTCGTCAGGTTGGCGAGGACGGTGTCGACCTGCGGCCACGGCGCCAGCACGGCCGGCAGCGCCACGCCGTCCACCGTGACCGTCGAATCGGATGCGGGCGCGACCGCCGTCACCAGCTCGGCCAGCAAGAGCAGCGCCGCCTGCTTCGCGCTGCCGGCTCCGGGGAAGTCGACGTCGGTGAGCGTGCCGGTGGGGTCGTAGGCAAGGACGCCTTCGGCGCGTACCTCGAGAACGAGGCCGAAGTTCTCCTCGAGGTGCCGCGCCAGCTCGGTGCGCTCACGGGAGAGCACATCCAGCTCGTCCTCCGGGAGCTCGGCGCGGAAGACGGCAGGGCTTTCGACGAGCCGTCTGCGCAGCCGCCGCCGGGGGTTGTCCAGCTGGTGCTGCGTCCAGGTGGCTGCGGCGACGTCGTACTCGTGCAGCGGAGTCGGCAGAAGGTAGAGCAGCAGAGCTCGGTTGATGCTGAGCAGCGCTTCGTCCTCACGTCGCTCGCCCCACGCAGTGAGCGAGCCGTCGGTCTCGGCGAGGACGCCCCAGCTAACGAATAGACCGAGCGCGGTGACCAGCTGGCGCCGGTCACTGAGCCCGTCGGTGATCGTGATCGACTGCTCCGCGGCGTCGGCGCGGATCTGATCGACGAGCGCGGAGATCAGCACTTGATCGCCGACGCCCGGCGCAAGCAGCGCCGCACAGACGAGCGCGAGGTGTACATACATGCCGGGCGTGAACGGCGTGCCGTCGCTGGGCCGGCGGGCCGGACGCGCCGGCGCTTGCTGCGGGAGCGGTGCCTTGACCAGGCGCGCAAAGCTCGATTCGACGATCAGCGCGTAGCCGAGTTGCGTACTGAACAGCGACTGGAGTGCTCGCGCATGTCGGCGCACGAGATCCAGCTCTGCCGGCTGCCGGGCGGCAGTGAGGATCGGCTGTGCCAGTAAATGACGCGCGGCGGTGCGCCGCTCGCCCGCATCCAATCCCGCAGTCGACACAACGCTCACGGCACGGCCTCCTGCGTCCAGGCCGCTGTGGTGTCGACCGCCAGCCGTAGGCCGTGGACGGTCGTGGCACCGTCCGAGCTGGCGATCACAGTGTCTGCCCCTGGCTCCGCAGCCAATCGGAGCCCAAGGTCGTGATCGACCGCATCGGTGTCGCCGCGGGCAAGCAGGTCACCAAGCAGGTCGAGCAGCAGGTCGCGAGCGGCGGGGGTGATGGTGGTGCCGTGCAGCGCTCCGGCAGCGGCGAGCTCCGAGGCGGCGGCCCGCCGCTGTTCGGCTTCACGGCGAGCCTCGGCGATCAGCCGCAGCCGATCGGCGGTCGGATCGGGAACCCGCGACGTGCGGCCGCGGATCGCCCGGTCGCCGCGCTCGCGCAGCGAAACGGGTACCTGGACGGGTTCGTCGCGCCACCAAGACGTCGTGGGCCCGATCCGGGGATCCGGCTCGTCCGGGCCGAACGACAGATGTCGGGACGGGTACGCGCCGACGGTGGCGGCGAACAACCGGTGCGCGTCGTCCTCGCTACAGCCGTGGAACCAGCGGGCCAGGCGCAGAAAGTCGGCGCGTCGAGAGAAGCCGGTGCCGGACGAGTCGAGCAGCCGCTTCGCGTTGGTGATCAGCTGGGTGAGCGCTTGGGCTGCCGCGGCGCGCAGTTGCTCGGGGCCCGACCGGCCGTGCTCCGCGTCGTACCAAGACGCGAACTCAACCCAGTCGGCGCGGGTGCGGCCCTGCGCGCGCTCGATCGGTGTGCCGTCCGGGAGCGCGAGACCGGGCAGACGATCGAGCGCCGCCAGCAGCGAATCAACGTTGTCGATCACCTGGCGGGCGCGTGCCGCGACGGCGGGGGCGTGCCGGTTGACGTCGGCGGTGATGAGGTCGATGTAGACGAGCAGCAGCTCCTTGAACTGCGCGTACTCCTCGCCGCCGAGGTCGTAGCGGCTCAGGACGCCGGCGAGGTAGGCGTAGAAGTCGCGAACGCTGTCGGTGAACAGCCGCTGGTTGCTGAAGACGGTGGTGACCTCACCGGCGAGACCTTCGGCGTCGATCTCGGCGCGGCGCAAGTGCGTGAGGATGCGGTCGAGGCTCTGCACGATCTGGCCGAGCAGTTCGCGGGCCACCTCACGAGCACCATCAGTTGCGTGCAGGATCTCGACGGCGTCGCGGTGCACGCGTCCGCCGAGCTTGGAAACCTGGTAGCGCGACCGGGACCGGATGTACTCCGCGACCGTACTGACCCGCGCATCGCGGACGGACGGGACAAGATTGCCCCAGTCGACGAGCTGCTTGCAGCGCGCCTCGGCCGTATCACGTTCGAGCGAGTGGCCGCGGTCGGCCAGTTGCCCGGCGACGTCAACGGCCGACAAGTCGGTGAGAAGGGTGGACGCGAACAGGTCCATGATCGCCAGGTAGTCGCCGGGCTCGTCAGCCGCAAGATAGCGGAACAGATCGCGTCGGCGCGCCTCGTGGAGAGACGAGTCGTGGTCAACCGATTCCACGCGGCCAGGCTAGGCGAGGTGGGCGACAGTTACGCGAATGCGCCGCACCTCCAGCGAGGTTCGGACGAATTGCTTACAGATGATAGGCTAGTGTAAGCGATTGGTCCGAGGTGGTGAGCGTGACTACTCCAGCGTTGCCGGCGGTCGTCAGCCGCGCCGACCTGCCCGGGTTGGGCATGTCGAAGCATCGCTTCTACGCGCTGGTTCGAGCTGGTGAGCTCGAGCAGATTGCGCCGGGCTACTACCTGCGTCGCGGCGAGTTGGATGACACGACCGCCACCTGGGCGTCGATCGGCTTGCGGAACCCCTCGGCGACGATCTGCCTGCTCAGCGCGCTGTCTTTGCACGAGCTGACCGACGAGATCCCGCGCCAGACCGATATTGCCCTGCCCCGTGGTGAACGGACCCTGGCTACGAGGTTCGGCCCCATCCGCTGGCACTCCTTCGACGGGGCGACGTTCGATCTCGGGCGAGGCGAACACCGCTTGCTCGACACGGAATTGAGTATCGGCCTGTTCTCACCGGAGCGGAGCATCGTCGATGCGTTCCGGCTACGACACGACGTCGGCGCCGAGGTTGCGAACGAGGCGCTCAAGCGATGGCTTCGACGACGCGGCAACAACCCGGCCGCCCTGCTTGAGCTCGCCCGCTCGTTCCCGAGGGCGCTACCGGCATTGCGAACAACGATGGAGATCTTGCTGTGACACCGGCTCCCCGGCACGGCGAACCGGCTGGCGACGCGTTCCTGGCAATCCAGAGTCTCGCCCGCCGCACGCATGCCGACGTGCAGGAGCTGCTGACGCTGTACGCGCTCGAAGGCTTGCTCGCCCGCATCGCCGCGTCCCGCTATCGCAGTCAGTTCGTTCTCAAAGGCGGCGTGCTGCTGGCAGCCTTCAATCTGCGCAGGCCCACCAAGGACATCGATCTGCAAGCGACAGGCCTGCCCAACGATGTCGAGGATGTGCTTGAGCGAGTCCGCGAACTGGCAAGCATCGATGCCGGCGACGGCTTGGACTTCGACCCCACGCAGATCCGAGCCCACACGATCCGCGAGGACGGCGGCTATCCTGGCGTAAGAGTTCGGCTCACCGCCATGCTCGGCAGGGCGCGGCTGACTGTGGGCATCGATGTGAATTTCGGAGATCCGATCTGGCCGGCACCGTCCGAGATTGTGCTGCCGCGGCTGGTGCAGCTCGGACAAGATCCGGTGCGGCTGCTCGGTCATCCGCTGCACATGCTCATCGCAGAGAAGACAGTGAGGCCGTGGAACGCGGCGAGGTGAACACCCGGTGGCGCGACTTCGCAGACATCCTCACAATCAGCCGTGCCCAGGAACTGACGGCCGGCGACCTCCGCGCATCGCTCGAGGCAGTGGCCGACTTCCGCGGCGTCGAGCTTCGAGCGCTGCTACCGGAGCTGGCAGTAATGCCGTCCATCGGGCAACCGAGGTGGGCACGCTGGCGCCGCAACCAGTCCTACGCGGACCGCTTGCCTGAGCGCTTCGAGGAGGTGCTTGAACCTCGTCGCCGCCTTCGTCGACCCGATACTCCGCGATGCACTTCCGGCCGGGACTCGATGGAATCCCACCGATCGGACATGGATGCGGTCCAGCTCGGCCGCGTAGCTCACGTGCTGACCTGGCCTACGCCGGACCGGCATTATGCTCAACGAGGGTGTTCATTGGTCCCGAGGGATACCGATAATTGCAAGATCATCGGGCTACCAGCTAGGCAGCCGTTTGCACCCATACGCGCCCGTCCGGAGGCGTTCACATAAGTCCGGAATCCCTTATGGCATAAGGGTTTCGGACGTCTCCGGACTGCCGCGAATAACGCCCGGGTGTGCTGGCAGGTTGGGGTAGTGCGCATTGCTGGCATTAGCGGGCACGGTTGGTGATCACGGGGGATGTGGGGGTCCGCTCCCGGGGCGAAGCACCAACATCGTGGGCCGGATTGCGTACTGCCGCAAGCGCAAGTCGGATCGGGTTCGTAGCCAGGCGCCCAGCTCCGCCCGTCGGCGGATCGATGATGCGCTACGCCCGTGTGGCGTGCCCATCGCTCCCGACGACGCGCCGGGTGGCTAGGTGCCAAGGTGCGTGGTCTGTTCCCTCGCCCACTGACTGGCGGCCTCGCCCACTGGGATCGTCGGGTTGACGAGCCAAGCAGCTTCCAGGCCGTAGCAAAACGCGATGATCTCCATCGCCTTGAGGCGCGGGTGGACGTCGGCGCGCATCTCGCCTCGCTCCTGGGCGTTTCGCAGGGTCGCGGCAACGCGGTCGATCGTGTTCCGGTAGCCCTCGACGAGCCGAGGATGCAGGTCCGTGTCCTCGCTGACGTTTTCGCCGAGGACGACCGTGTTCATGCCGAGCAAGGCGTAGACGCCGTCGTCCTGCGGTTCGCTCGGCCAGCTTGACATGTGCTTCGAAATCGCCCAGTAGATGTCCAGACCCGGGTCCGGGTCGCTCCACAGCCATTCCTCGGTGAAGGCCAGATGCCGGTCGAGGACGGCGTTGAGCAGCGCTTCTTTCGTGCCGAAGTGATAGAGCAGCCCGGCCTGCGAGACGCCGGCCTCGGCCGCGATGTCGCCGAGGCTGGTGCCCCGGGCGCCGTTGCGGGCGATGAAGCGCACCGCGACATCGACGATGCGCTCGCGCGTCTCGAGGCCCTTGGCCGACGAGGTCTTGGGCTTGGGTGCTGGCGCCACGGCGGGCTCCCTGGAATTGGCGGAAACAACTGCCGCTCAGCATAGACAACCGACTGAGTATTCAGTAACCTCTCCAAAACAGACTGACTGATCGGTCAGTATTCGAGACAACTGGAAGGCAGCACGTGGAGCCGAGCCGGCGGTGCGAGCCGCGTCCGCACGAGCAGGTGCGCGCGTTCCTGGCGACAACGTCGCCCGCGCCCGACCCGTGGACGATCGACGTGGCGACACTGCGTGCGGACGTCCGCAGGCGCGCGCTAGCCGTTCGCGGCGAACTGGCCCCGGTCGCGTCGATCGAGGACATCGAGATCGGCCGCGTCCGAGCGCGGCTGTATCGGCCGGCCGACGTCGAGTCCGACGTCCTCGTCTGGGCGCACGGCGGCGGCTGGGTGCACGGCGACCTCGACACCGCCGAGGCGGTCGCCCGCGCCCTGGCGACCAGGGCCGGCTGTGCGGTCGCCTCCGTTGACTACCGACTGGCGCCCGAACACCCATTCCCGGCCGGTCTCGACGACGTATGGACGGCGACGCAGTGGGCCGCCCGGAACTTCGCTCGCGTCGCGGTCGGCGGGGACAGCTCGGGTGGCAACCTCGCCGCGTCAACAGCGCTGCGCGCCCGGGACGCCAGGCTCGAGCTGGCGGGCCAGCTGCTCGTCTACCCAGTGCTCGACTGCACGCCGGACACCGACTACAAGCGCGCCTTCGCACGGCGGTACGAACGCTTCGCCGGCCTGCGGGGGATGGGGGCGAACGCCTGTCGCCGCCTGCAGCACTTCTGGGCCAGCTACGTCCCTGACCCCGAGCAGCGGCGCGATCCGCTCGCTGCTCCGTTGCATGCGAAGGATCTGCGCAGCGTGGCGCCGGCGATCCTGATCACCGCCGAGCACGACTTCCTGCGCGGCGAAGCAGAGCAGTACGCCGAGCGGCTGCGTCGCGTCTGTGTGCCGGTCGAACAGCACGACTACGCCGGACAGATCCACGGCTTCTTCGAGATGTTCGCCGTCATGGTCGATGCGCATCACGCGGTCGGCACCAGCGGCGATGCGCTTCGGCGCGCCTTCGACCACGTCCACCCACTCACTCCCGAGGAGCAATCGTGCGATCACTGATCCGGACGCGCGCGTTCGCCGCAGTTGCTGCGGGCGCGTTGCTGATCTCCGCCTGCGCCCCTGGCTCCAACTCGAACTCCGCCGGGCAGCCGTCCGGTGCGGTGAGGACGGACGTCGGGGCCAAGCCGGTGACGCTCACCCTGCTGGTCAACAGCGGCGTCGACGTCTCGTACTTCACCGCGCTCGGGAAGCTGTTCCACGCGAAGCACCCGACGGTCACCGTCAAGGTCGACAACCAGGACTATCAGGCACTGACCACGAACATCGCGCACATCCTCTCCGGCAGCGACGTACCGGATCTGGTGCGCGTCTCGCAGTTCGGCAACCTGATCAAGGATCATCTGCTCGCCAGCCTCGACCCGTACGCGAAGGCCTACGGATGGGACAGCTGGCCGCAGTCGCAGTTCGCCGCGACGCGGGTCGGCCCGGACGGCACCGAGCGCGGCACCGGAACGCTCTACGGAGCTGGCCCCGGCTTCGGTCTCACTGGCGTGTACTACAACAAGATCCTCACCCATCGAATCGGTATGACGCAGCCACCGGCCACCGTTGCCGAGTTCGAGCAGTTGCTCGGCAAGGCCAAGGACGCCGGGCTGCAGCCGATGACGATCAACGGCAAGGACGGCGGCACGGTGTATCCGCTGCAGAACCTCACCATGGACTACGCGGGCGACGCGCAGGCCGTCCAGGACTGGAACTTCGACAAACCCGGCGCGAATATCGACACGCCCGCCCTGGTCAAGGCAGCCACCACGTTGCAACGGTGGAGCCGGGCCGGTTACCTGCCAGCCGACGTCAACAACATCGACCAGACTCAGGCGCCGGCCGACTTCCTCAAGCGCGACAGTGTGTTCTTCCCGAGCGGCAACTGGCAGGCCCCCGGGCTCGACAAGGCTGCGCCGGGCAAGTTCGGCTTCTTCCTGTTTCCGCCTGATACGGCCGGCGGGAAGGAGTGGGCGATGACCGCCACCGACAACCTCGCGATCCCGGCGAAGTCACCGCATGCCGACGTCGCCGCTGCGTTCCTCAACTTCATCCAGACCGATCCGCAGGCGCGACAGGACACGGTGACGCTCGGCGGCATCGTGCCGGCCGGCCCGGCGAACGCGTCCATCCCGTCGGCGCCGGCCGGCTCGGCCGTTGCCGCGACCGTCTCGGCGTTCCGCCAACTGCTCACGGCGGACGGCCTCGTCGGCTTCATGGCCGACGCGACGGCGTCCATCCACGTCAACACGCTGATCCCGCAGGTACAGCTGCTGCTCGGCGGGAAGACCTCGCCGCAGGCCCTTGCGGCGAAGGTGCAGTCCGATTACGAACAGGATCTCGGCCGCTGACCGTTCGCAGCGTGCGGCAGGCTTCGACCATGCCGGCACCACCGAGGACGCCCGTCGATGCACGACCGGCCGTCGGCGGGCGACCTCGGCCTGTGGGCCGACGGCGATGGAGCGCGCTGCTGTGGGTGGCGCCGGCCTTCGCGCCGTACGCGGTGTTCGTGCTGTACCCGATGCTGCAGTCGGTGCAGTACTCCTTCTACAACTGGGACGGCATCGGCGCGGCGACGCCGGCCGGGCTGAGCAACTGGCGGGCGATCTTCACTCAGCCCGAGCTGCTGCACTCGGTGGAGCACGCGTTCGTTCTGATCGTCTTCTACACCGTGGTGCCGGTGGCGCTCGGGCTCGTCTCGGCCGCGCTGATCCGCGAGATGCGGCCGGGCCCGTTCAACACCACAGCCCGCGTCGTGCTGTTCGTCCCGCAGGTGCTGCCGCTGGTGGCGGCCGGCATCGCATGGACGTGGATGTACTCGTCGGACGGGTTGGTCAACCAGGTCCTGCGCGCGGTCGGGCTCGGGTCTCACGCCCGCGCGTGGCTCGGCGACTTCACCTTCGCGCTGCCTGCGGTCGGCGTCATAGGCGTGTGGGTCATGCTCGGTTTCTGCACGGTGTTGCTGCTCGCCGGCATCGGCCGCATCGATCCCGCGCTCTACGAGGCGGCGCGGCTGGACGGTGCGGGACGGATCCGCGAGTTCCTCGCGATCACGCTGCCCGGGCTGCGGCAGGAACTCGTGGTGTGCACGACATTCACCATGATCGCCGCGCTGGCGAGCTTCGACGTCGTGCAGATCTCGACGCAGGGCGGCCCGGGCTACCAGACGATGGTGCCCGGCGTGGAGATATATCGTCTGACGTTCCTGCAACAGCACGTCGGGCAGGCATCGGCGCTGGCGGTCTTCCTGGCCACGCTGGTGCTCCTGCTCATCTGGCCCATCCAGCGGCTGGGGAGGTCCGAGTGAGCGTCGCCCGGGCGCGCGCGGGCCTCACCCGCAGTGGCATCCTGCTCGCGCTGATGCTGTTCGCGATCGTTCCGTTCGTCAGCATGTTCACGACTGCGCTGGCGGCTCCGGGCAGCACACCGCAGGGCATCAGCTGGCCGTCGCATCCGCACTGGCACAACTTCGTCGACGCGTGGACGGCCGCCAACTTCCTAGCACTGTTCCGCTCGAGCATCCTCATCGTGCTCGGTGTGGTGCCTGTGACCGTCGCGATGGCGACCGCGGCCGGATACGCGCTGGCCCACCTCGAAGTTCCGTTCGGCAAGGCGATCTACGGCGTGCTGATCGTCGGTGTCACGCTGCCGTTCGAGGCACTGATCACGCCGCTGTACTACGACGTCCGAAGCATGGGATTGCTCGGCTCACGGTGGGCGATCATCCTGCCACTGATCGGGCTGCTCATGCCGTTCGGGGTGTTCTGGATGCGCGCGCACTTCCTCCATGCGGAGGCGGCGCTCACCGAAGCGGCCGAGATCGACGGCGCGAACGCGTGGCAGACCTTTCGCCGGATTCACCTGCCACTCGCGGCGCCGGCGTGGTCCGCGCTGTCGGTCCTGTTCTTCCTCGCGACGTGGAATCAGTACCTGCTGCCGCTCGTCCTAGTCGACGATCCGACGAAGCGAACCGTCGCAGGTGGGCTCGGCGCCTTCCAAGGGCAGTACGGAACCGACATCGTGCTGCTCTGTGCGGGATCGCTGTTGATCATCGCGCCGTCGCTGGTCGTCTTCCTGATCTTCCAGCGCAGCTTCGTGAAGGCCCTGCTCCAAGGCGCGATTAAATGACTTCGACTGTTGACAAGCCAAAGTCATCAGCGTAGAACGTTGCACTTAGAACGGTGAGCAGTCGAAGGGATAGGCCATGGTCGACGGGCTGCAATCGCGCGAGAGCGTGGCGAGCACGGCACGCGTTCTCGACGCGGTGCGCGTCGGCGGCTGCACGACCCGTGCCGAGGTGACCGCAGCGACCGGACTGGCGAAGGCGCTGGTCGCGGAGCGGCTGCGCAGCTTGCTGGAGTGGGGCCTGATCCAGGAGGGCGGCGTGCTCGCCAGCAGCGGCGGGCGACCGGCGCATCGGCTGTCGATCGCCGCCGAGCGCGCGCACGTCCTGGCGCTCGAGATCGGGATGCGGCACCTCACCGGGTGCGTCGCCGATCTCGGCGGCCGGCCGCAGAGCAGGGCGTCGGTGGGCATCGACATCAAGGCCGGGCCCTCGGAGGTCTGCGCCGCGGCGGTCGAGTTGCTGCACGGCCTGGAAAGCGCAACGGAACCGACCCGACACGGCTCCTTGATCGGGCTGGGCGTCGGGGTCGCCGCTCCCGTGGAACACGCGACCGGTCGAACCGTTCATCCGCCGGTAAGCCCGAACTGGCATTCGTTCCCGGTGCGGGACTTCTTCTCCTCCGCGTTGGCCGTCCCGGCGTGGGCGGACAACGAGGTCAACCTGATGGCACTCGCGGAGTCCCGCGTCGGCGCGGCGGTCGGCCACGACAACACGCTCACCTTCAAGCTCGGGTCGTGGATCGGCGCCGGCTTGGTCTCCAACGGAAGGTTGCATCGCGGCGCGCAGGGTTGCGCGGGTAGCCTCGCCACCCGTGCCGGCGGCGAGGCACTGGAGCGATCCGCCACGCAACTCGCCGAAAGCGGCGCATCGCCCGGGCTCGCCGCGGCGCTGGCCGACTTCGGCGGCCTCACCGTCCTAACGATCACCAAGGTCGCCGAGGCCGGGGACGCCGAAGCCGCGCGGCTGCTCGACGAGGCAGCCGTCGATGTCGGCCGGGTGTTGAGCGTGCTCGTCGACTTCTTCAACCCGTCGCTGGTCGTGATCGCCGGCAGCATGACGCACGGCGGCGAGGCATTCCTGTCGCGCATCCGGGAGACGATCTACGGCTCGGCGATCTCGCTGGCCGCCCGTGACCTGCAGATCGTCCGGTCCTCGCTCGACGACGAGTCGGCGGCGACCGGCGCGGCGATGATGGCTCTCGACGGGCTGTTCTCAGCGGAGGCGCTCGCCGCGACGCTGACCCGCATCGGGGTCGACGCCGACGCGGGCGGGTCGACATGACGCCCGAGCCGCAGGTCGCCGTCATCGGCGCGCGGGGCGTGGGCGCCAATCACGTCGCCGCGTTGCGCGAGGTCGCCGGCGTACGTGTCGGCATGATCGTCGGCTCCACGCCGACCACCGCAGAACGGGTCGCTCGCGCGCTGGATGTGCCGCGCTGGTCTGCCGACTGGAACGACGCGGTCGAGACCGACAGGATCTCGGCCGTCCATATCTGCACCCCGAACAACCTGCACTATCCGATCGCCGCCGCGGCGCTGGCCGCAGGTAAGCACGTGATCTGCGAGAAGCCGCTCACGGCCGAGGTCGAGGAGGCCGGGCACCTGGTCGAGCTCGCCCGCAAGTACTCCGACCAACTGAGTGTGCTCGGCTACAAGTACCGCTACGCGCCGCTTCTGCAGGTGCTACGCGAATATGTCGGCGGCGGGGAGCTTGGCCGCGTCCACGAGATCCGCGCGAGCTACCTGCAGAACTGGATGCTCGAGCCCGAGCAGCACGGCTGGCGCCACGACACCCGGCAAGGCGGCGCCCACCGCGTGCTCCTCGACATCGGAACTCACCTCCTCGATCTGATGGAGACGGTGCTCGGTCAGCAACTGGTGACTCTCCAGGGCCAGCTCTTCAACGCATCCGACGAGGCGATCGGCGACGGTGCCCACCTGCTTGCCCGCTTCGACGAGGGTGCGTGCGGCGTCGCCGCCGTGTCTCAGGTCTCGGCGGCCCACACGCACCAGATCAGCCTGGCCGTCGACGGAAGCAGCGGATCCGCGCGCTGGTCGCTGGCCGATGTCGAGTCGTTGTCGGTGACCGGTGCCGGAGACAACGCCCGGCTGCGACTCGACGGCAACACCAAGCACGCCACCGCTGGCCGGCACTGGCGCCGGACGACAGACCCGGACCTCCTGCTGTTCCCGCTGTTCGCGCACGCTTATGCCGGACTCACCGACCACGGACCGCCTGCCGCGCACCAGGCGGTGCCGTTGCCCACGTTCGACGACGGCCTGCGCCACGTCGAGCTGATCCACACCGTCTAGACCCCATACACCACTCGACCCGCCGCCTCGCGAAGAGAGACGGCGCCAGCCCGGTACGCCCGCAAACAGCGCGGGCGTCGCCGGACGCTTCCTCCGAGCGAAGGAGTTCAGCGATGAGAAACGCGGCGAACCGTCTCCACCTGCCCGGGCCCGCGCGACCGGCGGCCGCGCTGACGGCGCTCGTCGTTGCCGGCATCCTCGCGCTCGCCGGCTGCGTCAGCGGGCAGGGCAGCAGTGGCACCAGCGCGCCGACGGGCGGGCCACAGCCCGGCGACTCGGCACATCTCACCGTGCTCAGCCAGCTCGGCGACAACCCGGCGCTGCAGCCTGTGCTCAACAGGCTCAACGCGGCCTACATGAAGAGCCACCCGAAGACGAAGGTGACGATCCAGTACCTCACCCTCGACGAGTTGACCAAGACAGTGCCCAGCACACTCGCGTCCGGGAGCGGGCCGGACGTCATCGACTACGACGCCAACGAATCCACGATCGGTAGCCTCGCCAACGCGCATCTGCTGGTGCCGCTGGACACCTACGCGAACTCCTACGGCTGGCACGCGAAACTGACCCCTTCGACCGTCACCCGGCTCACCTACGACGGCCACCTGTACGGCGTCGGACGCTCGAGCGAGGGTGTCGGCCTGTTCTACAACGCCGATCTCTTCCGCCGGCTCGGCATCGCAGCGCCGACCAGCTACGCCGCCATGATCGCCGCGGCCCAGCAGCTGAAATCGCATGGGGTGATTCCGTTCGCCTTCGGCGACAAGGACCAGTGGCCGTCCTCGCACCTCATCGGTGCGGCCATCCACTCGATGGTGCCGGTGAACACGATCAAGGCCGTGGAGACCCTGGCCGGGCACGGACGATGGACCGACCCGGCGATCGTGTCGGCCATCGCGACGGCCGCCGGCTGGGTCAAGGACGGCTACGTCACGCCCGACTTCAACGGCGTCAGCTTCGCGCAGGCCGAGGGCGAGTTCTACACGGGCAAGGCCGGCATGTTCGTCGAGGGCACCGGCGTCGTCCCGGACCTCGAGGCCAACATGGCGCACGTCGACGTGCGATTCCTGCCGTTCCCGATGAAGGACCCATCGGCCAAGCAGCAGATGGAGGGTGGCCTGGGCGGGGCATGGGCGATCACCACCGCGTCGAACGCGCCGGCCGTGGCCGCCGACTGGATCAACTTCGTCCACTTCTCGCCGGAGGCCCAACGGGCCTGGCTGGCTGCGGGCGTCCTGCCGACCACCTCCACCTCGAGCACACCGAGCGGACTCAGCGCGCTCATCAAGGACAGCCTGCAGGTGACCCAGGCCGCGCAGGCGGACGGCGGCGTCGGCTTCTGGACCGGCTACGCCAGCAGCCCGCTGGTGACCGACGCATGGAACTCGGGAGCCCAGGTCGTGCTGAGCGGGCAACAGAGCGCAGCCGCCTTCGCGAACAACCTGCAGGACGCCCTTGACCAAGCGCGATCCGGCGGCAAGTAATGACAACGGTGGTGCAGTGGAACCGGTCGGAGGCGCACGCGCCACCGACCGGCGCCACCACTCCTGCACGCCGCGCGCGTGGCGCGCTGTGGGGCGGGCGGGCCGGCTACTTCCTGCTGCCGGCCATTGCCCTATACGGCGCATTCATGGTGTGGCCGATCGGGCAGACCATCTGGCTCAGCTTCACGAACTGGGACGGCATCACCGGATCCCCGACCTGGCACGGGCTCGACAACTACCGCCGCCTGGTCGGGGACGCCCGCTTCCTGCACGCGCTGGAGCACAACCTCGAATGGGTGGTCGGCAGCTGGCTCGCGCAGGGCCTGGGACTGCTCGTCGCGGCGTTGCTGTCCGCGCAGTGGATTCGCGGGCGGACGTTCTTCCGAACCGTGATCTTCATTCCGGCCACGATGTCGCTCGTCGTGGTCGGCATCGTGTGGGACCAGATCTACGACCCCAACCGCGGGCTGCTCAACACCGGCCTGGACGGCATGGGGCTGCACCGCCTCGACCACGGCTGGCTCGCCGATCAGCACACCGCGATGCCGGCCGTCATCGCCACCGCGAACTGGACGTATTACGGCTTCGCCATGGTGATCTTCCTCGGCGGGCTGCAGTCCATCGACCGCAGCCTGTACGAGGCCGCCGCCATCGACGGCTGCGGCCCGATCCGACAGTTCTGGTACGTCGCGATCCCCGGGTTGCGCAACCAGATCACCCTGCTGCTGCTGGTGTCGTTCATCAACACGCTGCGCACCTTCGACCTGGTGTACGTGATGACCAACGGCGGTCCCGGTCGCAGCACGGAAGTGGCCGCCTACTACATCTACTCGCTGGCCTTCGTCACCCAGCAGGTCGGCTACGGCGCCTCGGTCGCCGTCGCGCTGACCGTCGTCGTGCTGGTCGTGACGGTCCTGTTCCTACGTCTGCGGGAGAGAGAGGCATGACAAGCCACCGCGTGTCGCGAGGGGCCAGCTACGCCGCGCTCATCTTCATGACGCTCGTCTCCCTACTGCCGCTGATGTGGGTGCTGAACTCCTCGGTGCGCACCGAGGCCGACATCGACGCTCATCCGCTCGGGGTGACCTGGCCGCCACATTGGTCCAACTACCGCGAGGCCTGGACCCAGGCGCGGTTCTCCTCCTACTTCCTCAACAGCGTCGTGGTCGCAGTCGCGACGGTTGGTGTCGTCCTGCTCTGCACGATCCCGGCCGCCTACGCCATAGCCGTCGTGCGTGTGCGCTACTCGCGGGCGGTCTTCTACGTGATCCTGCTCGGTCTGATGATCCCGGTCTGGTCGATCGTCATCCCGCTGTTCTACGAGATGCGCAGCCTCGGGCTGATCAACACCAGGTCCGGCGCGGTGCTCATCGAGGCGGCGGTCGGTCTACCGTTCGCGGTCTTCATGCTGCGGGCGGCGCTTCGCGATCTGCCGCGCGACGTCGTCGAAGCGGCCGTCATCGACGGGGCCGGACATCTGCGCATGCTGCGATCGGTCGTCGTACCACTGTGCATGCCGACGATCAAGGCCTTGATCGTCTTCGAGTTCATGTGGTCCTGGAACGAGCTGGTCGTGCCGTTGTTCTTCCTGCAGACCGACAGCGTCCGCACGCTGCCGATCGGGCTGAGCTTCTTCCAGGGTCGGTTCGGCGCCGACCCTGCGATCGTGGCCGCCGGCACCAGCATGGCGGTGCTTCCGGTGCTCGCGGTCTATCTCGCTCTGAACCGCCAGTTCATCGACGGCATCACAGCGGGGGCGAGCAAGTGACGGAGGAACATGTGGGCGCGCGGCGCAGCGTCGTCGTTGCGCCGCGAACCTCGCGCGTCGAGCAGGTCGACGTCCGGCCCGCCAGCACGGGCGAGATCGTCGTGCAGGTACTCGTGAACGGATTGTGCGCGAGCGATCTGCCGAGCTGGCTCGACGGCCCTGCGAACGGCACGCCCCTGCGCCTCGGCCACGAACCCGTGGGTCGCGTCGTCGAGGTCGGTGGCGGCGTGGACGCGATCGCCATCGGTGACCTCGTCACCGGCCGCCTTGTCGAATCCTTCGCCGAGCTGATCACGGTCCGCGCGTCGGATGCCGTAGTCGTCCCGCCTGGGCTGCACCACGAGTCGGCCGTCGGCGAGCCGCTGGGCTGTGTCGTCGAGGCGCTGCGCCGCGCCTGCCTCGACACCGGTGAGCGCGTTGCGGTGGTCGGGCTCGGCTTCATGGGGTTGACGCTGCTGCAGCTGCTCGCCACCAGTGACATCGGCCAGCTGGTCGCCGTCGACACGCGAGAAGACGCCCGCCGGACGGCCATGGTGCACGGAGCCATGGCCGCGTTCAGCCCTGCCGAGGTCCTCGACACCGCCGAGATGCGCGACGGCTTCGACGTCGTCTTCGAGGTCACCGGGGTCCAGGCCGGCCTCGACGTCGCCACCTCGCTGGCGGCACCGCACGGAACACTCGACATCGTCGGCTACCACCAAAGCCACCGGACGGTCGACATGCAGGCGTGGAACTGGAAGGGACTCGAGGTCGTCAACGGCCACGTGCGTGACCCCCGCCGGCTGACCGACAGCATCCGGCGCGGTCTTGCCGTGGTGGCGAGCGGCCGGATCGACTACCGCTCGCTGTTCACCCATCGTTACGCGTTGTCCGAGATCGATCACGCGTACACCGACCTGCACCGCAAGCCCGAGGGGTTCATCAAGGCGGTGATCTATTGCAACCCGGATTCGCCGACGACCGGACGCTGATCAGGCCGGAGGCCGAGCACAATCCGGCGACGGACGCGAGTCACGGCTGGCACGAGGCCGCGGTGTTCTACGAGGTGATCGTTCGCTCGTTCACCGACTCCAACCGCGACGGGATCGGCGATCTGGCCGGGCTGACCGAGAAGCTGGACTATCTGCAGTGGCTCGGCGTGGACTGCCTCTGGCTGCCGCCGTTCTATCCGTCGCCGCTGCGCGACGGCGGGTACGACGTGGCCGACTACACCGATGTCGACCCTGCGGTCGGCACGCTCGACGACTTCGCCGACTTCCTCGGCGCAGCACACGCGCGCCAGATCAAGGTAATCATCGACTTCGTCCTCAATCACACCAGCGACCAGCACACCTGGTTCCGGGCATCCCGTCATGATCCGGGCGGGCCCTACGGCGACTTCTGCGTCTGGGCCGACGACGACACCGGCTACCGGGTGTGCCCATCATCTTCCCGCACAGCGAGGCCTCGAACTGGGCGTTCGACACTGTCCGCAAGCAGTACTACTGGCATCGCTTCTACTCGCACCAGCCCGACCTGAACTACGCCAATCCCGCTGTGCGCATGGCAGTCCTGCGCGCGTTGCGGTTCTGGCTCGATCTCGGTGTGGACGGATTCCGGCTCGACGCCGTGCCCTACCTCTACGCGCGCGAAGGGACGGGGTGCGCGCACCTGCCGGAGACGCACGCGTTCCTGCGCGACCTCCGCGCGTTGCTCGACGCCGAGTACCCGAACCGGATCCTGCTGGCGGAGGCGAACGGACTGCCGGACGAGGTCGCGCAGTACTACGGCCTCGGCGACGAGTGCCACATGACGTTCAACTTCCCGCTCATGCCCCGCATCTTCTCGGCGCTGCGCCGCGAAGAGCACGCTCCGATCGCCCGGGTGATCGAGCAGACGCCGCCGACGCCGGTGGGCTGCCAATGGGGCATCTTCCTGCGCAACCACGACGAGCTCACTCTGGAGACGGTCGACCCCGAGGAGCGGACCTACCTCTGGGATCAGTACGCCGCCGACCCGCGGATGCGCGCGAACCTGGGCATCCGCCGGCGCCTCGCGCCGCTGCTCGAGCACGACCTGGACCGCACGCAGCTAGCCACCGCACTCTTGCTGTCTCTTCCTGGCTCGCCGGTCCTCTACTACGGCGACGAGATCGGGATGGGAGACAACATCTGGTTGCCCGATCGCG
Source organism: Jatrophihabitans sp. (assembly GCA_035642535.1). GTDB lineage: Bacteria > Actinomycetota > Actinomycetes > Mycobacteriales > Jatrophihabitantaceae > Jatrophihabitans. The sequence continues at coordinate 23,006 of DASQSE010000034.1, forward strand.
ACGGCGTCCGTACGCCGATGCAGTGGACGTCAGATCGCAATGGTGGTTTCTCGCAGGCCGAGCCGAGCCGCCTTCTGCTGCCGGTCAACATGGACCCGGTACACGGGTACCAGGCCGTCAACGTCGAAGCGCAGCAGCGCAACCCGTCCAGCCTTCTGCACTGGACCCGGCGGATGATCGGTCTGCGCAAGCAGAGCACGGCCCTCAAGCTCGGCGGCTATCGCGATCTCGGCGGCACGAACGTGGCAGTGCTCGCCTTCCTGCGGGAGCACCGAGACGATCTCGTCCTCTGCGTCAACAATCTGTCCCGCCATGCACAGACGACCTACCTCGACCTCGGTGCATGGGCCGGTTACACGCCGGTGGAACTCGCGGGAGGGCACGCCTTCCCACGTATCGGCAGACGCCCGTACCTCATCACCCTCGGCCCGTACGGCTTCTACTGGCTTCGGCTCGCCGCGATAATCCAGAGGCGCCGTCGCCAGGGCGTCCGAGTCGATGATCTTCGCCGGGCAATGACCTGATCGTTTAGCTGCTTACCGCGGTGTCGCACGATCTCGATGATCCTTCCAGCGCCCGACACTGCTCACTGCTCAGTAACCGACGCATCCATAGCCGATGACCATGCGGCGATGGCGCGCGCCGTGAGACGGCTGGCCCCTAACTTTGGCCCCTAACTGATCTCCAGTCCCGCCAACGGTGCGGTATTTGCTGCCAGTCGATCCCAGTAAATGCGCCGGTTTTCTCCCCTTCCCAGAGTTGATCTTGCACTGGCAGGTTGGGGGTTAGTACTCGTTTCTGGCATTAGTGCGCACGGCTGGCGTTCCGGGGAATGTGGGGGCAGCTCCGATCGCGGAGCAGAGACATCTTGCGCCGGGCGACCGAGCGACGCAGCTTGGGGCGACGTTTCGTGCTTGGCGATGGACACCTTCGCGACCGCCCGTGAGCGGCCGATTGCGTAGGCGGCTATCTGCGCAGCTGGCGATGCGACCCACACGCCGAACTGTTCGAGGGTGTCGAGGCCGCGCGCCCGCTGGACCGCTTGGACCGGATCTGGCTCTGCGGGCAAGCGTCACCGCGTCCTCGACCTACCCGGGCTACGCAGCCGAGCATGTCGCCGACGGCCGGACCACGACGCAGCTCGGCGGGGATCACAGCTGGGCGAACG